>DATIKM010000108.1:0-119362 GCA_035477595.1 Chthonomonadales bacterium | reverse complement strand
CACGCAGGGGAACACACGGCGAGAGCGCATCGTCGGACGCGTAGTCGCACCATAGGTCCAGGGAAAGGCCGTCGCGACGCAGGTGTGCGGGTCGACGGACTACGGAGCATGGGACGGAAGAAGAGCAACCAGGCACCTGTCGCCCGCGATGCCGCGGAAGGCTCCGCGCGCTCCGGGGAGGCGACGTCAGGCATGCACCGGCTAACGTCGCACCGTCTGCTGTCCTCGCAGGAGGAGGTCCTTCTGGCTCGTAAGGCTCGAGAAGGCAACCAGGCTGCAAAGGCCCTCCTTGTCGAAGCCAACATGCGCCTCGTTACCACCATCGCCAGGCAGTATCCCGGCCACTCGCTGCCATTCGAGGATCTTGTGCAGGAGGGCGCGATCGGATTGATGAGCGCCTGCGACCGCTACGACCCCGACCGAGGGTTCCGGTTCAGCACCTATGCCACGCACTGGATCCGCCAGGCAATAAGCCGCGCCCTCGACAACAAGGCGCGCGCCATCCGGGTCCCGGCGCATGTCTCGGAGGCGCAGCGCAAGGTCGAGCGCGAGCGCGAGGCGTGCCTGCGCGAGAACGGCGAGGAGCCGACCATCGAGCTCCTCGCGGAGCGCCTTCACACGACGGTCCGGCGCCTTCAGGCGTTGCTGCGCGCCGTCGAGTCGCCGATCTCGCTGGACATGCTGGTCGGTGAACAGGACGTCACGGCCCTGGCGAACCTGGTCAACGACCCGTCTGCGCTTGACCCACAGGATGAGCTCATGCGCAGCGAGATGGCCCGGCAGCTCCACGAGATCGTGAACGCACTCAGCGAGCGGGAGCGCACCGTAATGCAGCGCCGGCTCGGCCTGGACGGTGGCGAGCCGCAGGTGCTCCGGGACATCGGCGCCGAGCTAAGAATCTCGCGCGAGCGCGTCCGGCAGATCGAGGCGCAGGCGCTCAAGCACCTTCGCGCCATGGCCAGCCGCCGGCGACTTGCGGAGTACCTCGCGGACTAGGCTGGGCGGGGGTGGCCCCGCGCCTGCCTACAGCACCACGTCGCCGCGCTCATCCGTCCGGATGCGGATCGCCTCCTCCATCGGCAGCACGAAGATCTTGCCGTCGCCCTGCTCCCCCGTGCGCGCGTGGGCGAGCACCGTCTCGATGATCTCCTCGACATCCTCGTCGCGGACGATCATCTCGATCTTCGTCTTCACCGGAAGGTCCACCTGGTACTCCTCGCCACGCCAGCTCCCCCGGGTGCCGCGCTGGCGGCCCGACCCGCGGACGTCCGTCACCGTGAGCCCTGTTACGCCGATCTCGCCCAGGGCGATCTTCACCTCGTCCAGCTTCACGGGCCGGATGATGCACTCGATCCGCTTCATCGAGGCGCACCTTGCGCGGGCGCCCCGAACACATCGCGGATGGCCTCCAGGTAGGTCATTCCCCACTGCGTGCTCGGCTCCACGTAGCTCCCCTCCAGCCACTCGTTGAACGCCTGTATTGTCACGAAGCGCCGCAGACCGCGCTCCGCGATCGCTGCTTTGGCCCGCCTCAGCAGCTCGCGGTAGATGTCCGGCGTGTGATCAATCATCACGGGAGAGCCCTCTCGCAGGGCGGGCTCCCAGTTCTGCATCGGGGTGGTCGCCAGCAGGTAGTCCCTCCCGAACGCGCTGGAGCGCGTGCGCCACATCGCCTCGTGGCCGGGTATCGTCTGGCTCGCGAAGTCCTCGACCTGATCGCGTATCGTGCGCTCCCCTACGAGACGGGTCGCCACTCGGACGCCGCCGGAGCCAAGGTAGTTGTATCCCATCACACCGTCGATGCCCAGGCGCTCCGCCTGCGCACGGCTCGCCACGCCATGCACCGCCGCGATGTAGACCCCCGCGTGCCCTCGTGCGCGTGCTGTCGCGCGAAGGCGATCCAGCAGCCCGCGCGCCTGCGCCTCGCCCCCCGCCGCCGAGATCAGGTCTCCCGCCGACCAGAGCGATAGGAACGGCTTGCCGTCGATGCGGTAGTAGTTCGGCTGCACGAAGTACTGCTCCACTATGTACTCGACCAGGCCCTCCCCCAGCCTGTGCGCGGGAGGATGGTTCGTCCACATGATAGCGAACGGCATCGTGTCTGCGAACCGGTTCGTCACGACGGGCGGGCCGCCCACAGCCGCCTTGCCGAGGAACGCGGTCTCGAGCGCGCGGTTGGCGAAGAAACCGGGGTCGAGGCGCCCATCGGCGCCAACATGGGGGTACCAGAGCCAGATCATCAGGTTAACTGCGTGCTCGCGCAACCAGTGTACGTGCCAGTCCACCACGCGCGGGTTGCTGGCGCGGTAGTACCGGATCCCGCTGTAGTCCATACCAGGGTCGGCGGAATCGTACAGGAGCGGGATGCGCCAGGGGGACCGCTCGGCCAGCTGCCCCCAGCCATCCCAGGTGTACTCGGGCTCCCAGGCGGCGAAGTACCACATGGCCACGGTGTAGTCGCTGCCCACCGGCCGCGTTGCGGGCGGCGCCTCGCGCGCCACGTCGATCCGCTGCGGAGCGATGGGAAGGCGGTACTCACGACTCCACGGCTGCGTCTGCAGTTCCAGACCCGTCGGCGTGCGGGCACCATCACCGGGCGCCGGCTCCATCGCCAACCGCAACGCATGCACGGTGAGCACGGCCTGACCCGCATTCCCGGCGTAGAGGGAGAGCGTCGCTGGCGCCGCGCCGTGTTGCGGAAGGGCGACGCTGACAGTCGACCGCGCCGAAGGTCTGAGCTGGACGGCAACGCGCGCCGTTTCGCGGCCCGTGGCGTCTCGTAACCCCATCGACAGGATCACCGGTGCGGAGCGCCGTGCGCTGGTCGGCGCGGTGGCGTCGATCACCACATACCGGGGTCGCTCCGGCGGCAGGTCGAGCGCCGGCGACTGGACAGGCCCTCCGTCGCCCCGCAGGGCGAGGCCTGCCCGGCCGGCAACCGCCGGCATGCCGTCGTCGCCGGTCCAGCCAGCTGCCCCGGACGCGAAGTCGAACTCCGGCCTCACCGGCGCGCCCGGAGGCGCGCGCAGGATGCGGATCGAGCGGATGGCGTAGTCGCCGGGCCTGTCCTCGGGGACATCGAACCGTATGCCCTCGATGCGCGGGCTCGCATGCCATCCGGGCCGGACACGCACGGTCCGCTCGGCAGGACGCGGCTCGAGGACGAACGTGGCGGAGCGCTCGGCGGAGAAGCCGCCGAAGGGACCGGACCGGTCCGACCGCCAAAACCACTGGAACGAGCCCCCCGCCGGGGCGCGAAGGCGGACTTCCAGGACATCGTTCGGCGAGGTGCTGAGGTCGATGGACGGACCGACAAGGAGGGCGTCCCCGTCCATCACCCGGAAGGTCAGGCGCCCGCCAATCACGCGCGGCGCCGTCGTCCGCTGGGCCTCCCAGCCCTGCGCACCCTTGCTGAAGTCCCACGCGACCACGACCTGCGGCGCGGGGGCAGGCGGACCGGTTGGTGCGGCAGAGAGGATGGGCATGAGCATGGCGGCGCCTCCTGGTAGCTCCTTCGCCTCGGCGCCTGGTGGTTTCCTGCGCGCTATCCGCGCCGCGTGGCTCATGATGAGCACAGGCCCGCGCAGGAGCGCGGGCCTGTAGGCGACGGACCGTCGGCGCCCGTCAGACGTCGTAGTACAGGTGGAACTCGTGGGGATGCGGGCGCAACGCCACGGCGTCGACCTCGTTGAGCCGCTTGTAGGACAGGTACTCGCTGAGGAGGTCCGGGGTGAAGACGCCACCCTTCAACAGGAACTCGTGGTCCCTCTCCAGCGCGTCGAGCGACTCCCCGAGGGAGCCGGGAGTCATCTTGATGCCGTGCCGCTCCTCCGGCTCCATCTCGTAGAGGTCGCGGTCGATGGGGTCGGGCGGCATGATGCGGTTCTCGATGCCGTCGAGGCCCGCCATGAGCATGGCAGAGAAGGCCAGGTACGGGTTGCACGAGGGATCCGGAGCGCGGAACTCGATCCGCTTGGCCTTTTCGCTCTTGGAGTACATCGGGATGCGGATACACGCCGACCGGTTGCGCTGCGAGTAGATCAGGTTGATGGGCGCTTCGTAGCCCGGCACTAGCCGACGGTACGAGTTCGTGGACGGGGCCGCGAATGCCAGGATGGCCGCCGCGTGCCGGAGCAGGCCGCCGATGTAGTAGATGGCGGTCTCGGACAGGCCCGCGTAGCCCCTCTCGTCGTAGAACAAGTTCCTGCCGCCCGTCCACAGGGACTGGTGGCAGTGCATCCCGGAGCCGTTGTCCTGAAACAGCGGCTTGGGCATGAAGGTCACCGTGTAGCCGTTCTGGTAGGCCACGTTCTTGATGATGTACTTGTACTTCATCAACTTGTCGGCGGTGGTCACCAGCGGACCGTACTTCACGTCGATCTCGGACTGCCCCCCGGTGCCAACCTCGTGGTGCTGCACCTCGCACTCAACGCCCGCCTCCAGGAGGGTCAGCAGCATCTCCGTGCGGAGGTCCTGCAGCGTGTCGGATGGAGGGCACGGGAAGTAACCGCCCTTGTAGCGGATCTTGTAGCCGAGGTTGGGCTTCTCCTCGCGGCCGGAGTTCCAGATACCCTCGTCGCTGTCGAGGAAGTAGTAGCCGGAGTTCGGCGTCGTGTCGTAGCGGACATCGTTGAAGACGTAGAACTCCGCCTCGGGCCCGAAGTAGGCGACGTCCGCCAGCCCCGTGCCGCGCAGATATAGCTCGGCCTTCTTGGCGACCTGGCGCGGGTCGCGGGTGTAGCGCTCGCGGGTGATCGGGTCCTCGACGTCGCAGATGATGTTCAGCGTCGCGACGTCGGTGAACGGGTCCATGAAGGCTGTGCTCGGGTCCGGGATCAGCAGCATGTCCGACTCGTTGATCTTCTGGAAGCCGCGGATCGATGAGCCGTCGAAGCCGATCCCCTCGCTGAACGTCTCCTCGGTAAAGACGTGGACGGGCATGGAGAAGTGCTGCCACACGCCCGGCACGTCAACAAACCGCACATCCACGATCTTGGCCTCGCGCTCGGTGGCGAGGTCAATCACCTCTCGGGGCGTCATCGTCGCTGGCTCTCCTTCCTGGATGGTCGTCGAGGTGTGGGCGCGAGGCGCAGTGCGAACGCGCACGCGCTTGCCTGCAGCAAAAAACGCTCGTCGCCCGCCGGCGCAGCGGGGCGAAGAGCGTTCATGCTTGCCCGCAACACAGCCGTGTGTGCGGGCGTCTGGCTCGGTTCGCGATAGCGTGCGATCAGTGGTCGCCGCCATGCAGTACCAATGATACCCGCGCCATGCGCGGCGAGTCAACGGATGCGGCCGGGCGCGCCCGGATCACGACAGATCCTTGAGCTGCGGGCTACGTCACGCCCTGGCCTTCAGGAGCGCCTCGATCGCCCTGGTGACCAACGGGTCCAGCGGATCGGTCCGCGGCGGGAAACGCCCCGCGACCTCGCCGTCGCGGCCGATCAGGAACTTGGTGAAGTTCCACTCGATCTCACCACCGAACTGCGGGTTGGCATACTTCGACGTGAGCCGCTGGTAGAGGGGATGCTGGCCCTCGCCCTTCACGGAGATCTTCGCGAACATCGGGAACGTCACGCCGTAGTTCGTCGTGCAGAACTGCCGTATCTCCTGGTTGGTGCCAGGCTCCTGAGCCGCGAAGTCGTTGGCGGGGAAGCCGAGCACCACGAGGCCCTGCTGGCGGTACTTCTCGTGGAGCGCCTGCAGCCCCCGGTACTGCGCCGTCAGGCCACAGCGCGAGGCCACGTTCACAATCAGGAGCACCCTGCCACGGTAGCGCGAGAGAGGAACGCGCTTACCGTCGATGCTCTCGACGGTGTGGCTGAGCAAGGCGGCTGCCCTTGCAGTCGGCGCCTTCTCCTGTCCGCCGAACGCGCTCCCGGGGCGGAGCGGCAGAGCCGCAACCGATAACGCGCACCCAGTCAGGACGCTGCGAGTAATGCATCCCATCGGCTTGTTCTCCGCTGGGCGCGCTCACGAGGCGCTCGCCCGCTCTGCCCAGCAATACGTGATCCAAACGCAAGCGTTACCGCGAGGCGCGCTCCGGCGACGGGCTCGCCAGCGGCGCTCCGCTGCGCGCGGCGGAGTTGCTTGCCACGCCCGCCTTCCTCTGCGCTTCGACGAAGGGCTTGATGAATGCGTCCGCCTTGGCGCGTGTCGAAAGGTCCGGCATCGCGAGCGGCTCGACCGCTCCCTTGCGCGCACGGATGCGGTTAACCTGCAGGCGGCACTCGCGCGCAAGGTCGATGGCCTTGGCCAGGACGCGAGCGCTCTCCTGCGGCGCGTGGAAGCCCATGCCGTTCGTGGCCGCCACGTAGTCCCAGTACATCTGGCCTCGGCGCACCAGGTCGCGCACCTCCGCCAGCTCCAAGTCCGTCGCCCTCAACCGCATGGCGTCGCCGATCTCGAGGTGCGCCGCTGCGAGCTGCGCCTCCGCGATGCGGCGCAGCTCCAGCGTCTTGTCCTGGATGGCATAGACCCGCTGACGTATATCGCCCTCCGACCAGCGATGGCATACCTGGCATGAGGCCGCCACATTGTAGAGCGGGCTGCGTACCTGGTGGTCGGTGTACTTCACTCCGCCCTCCGACCGGTACGGCAGATGGCAGTCCGCGCAGGAGACGCCGCGGAACGCGTGCACGCCCTGACTCCACATCTCGTAGTCCGCGTGGCGCAGCTTAATCATGCGCGCGCCGCTGATGGCATGCGTCCAGTCGCTGAAGCCCACCTCCTTGTAGTAGCGGTCGAAGTCATCGGCCCCGAGCCCCTTGTCCCACGGGATGACCAGGCGGTTGGTCTTTGGGTCCGCAAAGTAGTAGCTCACGTGGCACTGGGCACACACAAGGGAGCGCATCTCCTGATGGGTCGCCTTCTGGACGTCCCTCCCCATGCGCTGCATCGCCTCGATCAGGGCCGGCCGCGAGATGCGCAGCGCCATCGTCTTGTTGTCGTGACAGTCAGCACACCCGATGGGGTTCCTCACCTCGCCCTTGAGGTCCGCGAAGCGCGCGGCGTAGAACCCGTCCACGCCCATCTTCGCCATGAGGCGCGGCGCGTCGGGACTCTTGCACGTCCAGCAGGTGGCGGGCGTCGTCGCGCTGACGCGCTTCGTGGCCGTTACGTCGGCCACGGAGTTGAAATGGCCTCGCGCCTGACTGTAGTCCTTCGCAAACGTGAAGCCGGCCCACAAGACCACGTGCAGAGGCTGCTCGGACAGGTAGTCGCGGACGTTGGAGCCGCCGTACCTCGTGTTATCACTCATGTGGCGCGTCAGCTCCCACGAGCTGAACTGCCGCGGGAAGCTGACGCCCCACTTGCTGTTGTCGGCCTCCCACTCACCAATCGGCTGCACGAACTGGACCGACGCGAGTCGGCGCTCAGCGCGGCGCTCGGTGATGGTCGTCGCGAGCAGGCCAAGCGCGAGCACCCCAGCGGCCGAGCCCACCATCACAGCCCATCCGAGCAGTACCATGCGAGAGCGTGGGCCCGATGGCTCCATAGCGATCCTCCATCCTGCGGGCAGCCGGCGAGAAACGGCGCGGGTCTACCTGCGCGATTCCAGCATCATCCACTCCGGTGCGGGGGGCGAGAGCGGCGGTACGGCCGCGTTCGGCGTCGAGGTCGAACTGTGCACGCGCCCGTGCGGCGTCTCGCGGTGGCAGTCGATGCACGCGCGGTCCGTCGCGGCATGGGGACCGGTGACGTCTGCCACCACCCGTGTGTGGCAGCGCACGCAGTTCCGCTGGATCACGCGCGCCGAGGCCGGGATCGCTCGCAACACGTGGGGCTCGCGCCGCAACGTGAAGACCGCAGAGTGGCGCAGACCGTCCATCGCCTTGAACCCATATCTTGCCAGCACATTGTGCTGCGGCACATGGCAGTCGTTGCAGGTGGCGGCCTCTGCGTGGCTGGAATGCCGCCACGATGCGTACTGAGGGAACATCACGTGGCAGTTAACACAGGTATCCGGATTGTCGGAGAGGTAGGAGGCGGCCTCCGATATCCGCGCGA
This sequence comes from Chthonomonadales bacterium, assembly GCA_035477595.1. GTDB lineage: Bacteria > Armatimonadota > Chthonomonadetes > Chthonomonadales > CAJBBX01 > DATIKM01. Next base: position 111,355 of record DATIKM010000108.1, on the reverse strand, counting down.
CATAGAGGGCCATCCCAAACAGCGCTCCGGTCGAGGCCACGGTCGCCCACCGCAGCCATGCCGGAACGCCGCTCAGGGCCGGTACCCGCCACCGCATCGGCAAGCCCTCCGCCGCGCTGGCGCCCCGGTGCGTGCCGGACGAGGCCCGTCCGGCACGCACCGCCGGCCTACGCGGTGCCTAGAATCGCGTCCATGTCCGCCTGCACGTCGGAGATCGGCTTGATGCCGTAGTTCGCCACGAGAGCGTCAAGGACCGTCGGCGTGACGAAGGCCGGCAGCGACGGACCCAGCCGTATGCCCCTTATGCCCAGGTTAAGCAGAGTCAGCAAGATGGCCACCGCCTTCTGCTCGTACCACGAGAGCACCAGCGAGAGCGGCAGGTCGTTGACCCCGCAGTCGAAGGCATTCGCGAGGGCGAGCGCGATCTGGATCGCTGAGTATGCGTCGTTGCACTGCCCCACATCCATCAGCCGCGGCAGGCCCGCAACCGTGCCGAATTCCAGCTTGTTGAACCGGTATTTGCCGCAGGCCAGGGTCAGGATGACGCAGTCCTGCGGGAGCGACCGGGCGAGCTGCGTGTAGTAGTTGCGGCCCGGCTTTGCGCCGTCGCAGCCGCCTATAAGCACGAACCGGCGGATGGCGCCGCTCTTGACCGCCTCGATCACCTGGCCCGCCACGTTGAGGACCGCGTTCCGCCCGAACCCGACCATCGTGCTGCGCGCGGGCCCGTCTTCCTCGAATCCGGGCGCCGCGAGCGCCGCCTCGATGACGGGCGCGAAGTCGCCGTCGGCGATGTGGCGCACGCCCGGCCACGCGACGAGGCCGGAGCTGAACATTCGTCCCATCGTCTCGTCGAGCGGGCGCTGGATGCAGTTCGTCGTCATCAGGATGGCGCCGGGCAAGGCGGCGAACTCGGCGACCTGGTTCTGCCACGGCCCCCCGTAGTTGCCCACGAGATGCGGGAACGCCTTCAGCTTCGGGTAGCCGTGCGCGGGCAACATCTCGCCGTGCGTGTAGACGTTGATGCCCTTGCCCTCGGTCTGCTGAAGCAGGGCGTGGAGGTCCGGCAGATCGTGGCCCGAGACCACGATCGCCTTGCCCTTCACGGGCTCGACGCGCACGACGGTAGGCTCGGGATGGCCAAACGCCTCCACGTGCCCGGCATCGAGCAGCTCCATCGTCCGATAGTTGATGTCGCCCACGTGCAGGGCAAGCTTCAGCAGTTCTGCCTCGGACGCGTTATCCCGTGTCAGGGCGTCGAGCACGGCGTGGTAGTCGCCCATGAGCGCGTCATCTGACTTGCCGAGCCGGAGCGCATGATCGTAGTAGGCGGCGGCTCCCTTGAGGCCGTAGGCGACGAGCTCCTGCAGGGCCGCGATGTCCTCCCCGAGCCTCGCCTTGCGGCGCTCGATCGACACACCGTGCCCCTGCAGGATGAGCCCGTCAATGGTGCGCAGTGGCTTCCATGCCGCAGGGCCCCCGACGGTTTCGGGCGACTTCCCGGCGCGCGCCGCGGCGTCCTCGTAGAGTGCGCGGGCACGGTCTCGCACGCCAGCGGCGTGTAGCAGCATCTCCTGCAGGCGCGGCGGGTGAAAGCTCACGTTGGTGACGGTCGTGAAGAGCGCCTCGATCACGAAGCGGTCTACGTCCGCGTCGATGGCGCCGAGGTCGCGGGCGCGCCGCGCGTACATCGCGATGCCCTTCGCGGCGTGCACCAGTAGGTCCTGGAGGGCAGCGGTGGTAGCGTCCTTCCCGCACACTCCCTGCTCCGTGCAGGCCGTTCCTCGCATCGTCTGCTCACACTGATAGCAGAACACTCCCCTTCACCTCCGTTGGCCGCCGGGCAGCCCGTTGGCGCCCTGCGCACCGGTCGCTCGCCACCCGAATGTGGCGTATAATGTGGCGTATGTAGATAAGTGGATGCGGAAGTCCGCTTTTATCAAGTATGGCATGCGGTAGACTCCATGTCAAGGCCGGCGTTCTCGACGGCCGTGGCCAGAGAGCCAGGAGGTGGACGCGGTGTTCTCCCAGACCGTCGAGTACGCGCTGCGGGCCGGCGTGGTCCTGGCATCGGACCCGGACAGATCGTGGAAGGTGCGCGAGATCGCCGAAGCGGGCTGCGCTCCAGTGCACTACCTGTCCAAGATACTGCAGGCGCTCGCGCGCGCTGGTCTCGTCCGGTCGCAACGCGGCCTGCACGGCGGCTATGCGCTGGCGCGGTCCCCGGACGATGTCTCGGTGTACGACCTGGTATCTGCCATCGAGCCTATCCCGCGCCTGAAGCGTTGCCCTCTGGGGCTCGCGGAGCACGACTCAGGGCTCTGCCCGCTGCATCTCCGGCTGGATGAGGCGGCCGAACGCATGGAGGCCAGCCTGCGCGCCACGACCCTGGCGGAGCTGTTGCGCAAGCCAGGGCCGGGCTCGCCGCTCTGTCTGCGCGCGGAGCCCAAGACGCGCGCGCCCGGCTGAGCCCCCGAGGCTGGAGCGAGACATCTCAGCTCACGGCGCGCTCTACCTCGACGCCGGCTGGCGCCTCGATGTGCGCGTCCACGGAACCGTCCGCTCGTCGTCGGTGCTCGACCCTCACCAAGCCCCGCGGGGTCGGCAGCGCCCCCCGCGCCCATTCCAGCCCCGCCAGATGCGGGTCTACACGAAGACGCTCAAAGCCCGGCGAGGCTGGCGTCAGGCCGAGGACGTGCTCGGTCAGCCACGCGGTAGGGCCCGCGGCCCAGCCGTGGCAAAGGCTGTGGCGCAGACCCTTGTAGCACCAGCCGCCGAAGTCGGCGTGGAGGTCCCGCATCCCCGCTGGCGTCATCTCGTCGATGCGCCCCGCGTTGGGCAGCCAGTCGAGTTCGAACCCCTCCCAGAACGTGGTGGCGCCGCGGTCTAGCATCGCTCCCCAGTAGCTGCGGATCAGGTCCAGGCAGCCACCCCAGTCGCCTGCCAGGGCGCGCGCCTGCAGCACGTAGTACCCGTAGAAGGTGGAGATGCCGCGGTCGGGGTTCACGGCGAACAGTCTCTCGTTCGTCTCCTCCGGCATCAGCAAACCCGCCAGCACGGCCAGCGCGTTAGCCTGCTTGCTCAGGCTCGGGGCGCGCACGCGTCCGACAGCCCGTGTGTGCGCTGCGAACGCGCGGGCGGCGGCGCGGGGCTCACCGACGGCGTTGCAGAGCCACACCCCTGCCTGGAGCGCCAGCGCCACGAGCGCCTGAAGGCCGGCGTCGATCGCCGTGGGGTCGTCGCTCGTTGGCCACTCCAGGAACCGCATCCCGTCGAGCCGCTCGAGCCCGTCGTCGCCGACTCTCTCCTCGACCAGCCGCAGCAGGCCTAGCAGGTAGTCGCGCTGCGCCCGCAGGTAGTCAAGATCGCCCGTGTACTGGTACCAATCCCGGTGCAGCAGGATCCACCACAGCGAGTAGGAGGAGATGCCGTTCATCCAGCCCGGCAGCGGCGTCCGGTCCCGCACGTAGTCCAGGCTCGCCGGCACGATGGGGTTAGCGCCGAACACGGTCGCGATGACCATCGCCTCCGGGTGCAGGTCTCCGACCCAGACCAGACGGTCCCGCTTGATGCCGTCCCACACATGGTCCTGCATGCAGAGGTGCACGGTGTAGGCGCCGGTGCGCCAAATGGCGTTGAGCCGCTCGTCGCTGCACTCGAAGGACCCCAGCCACGGGTCGGGCCGCCGCAGGAATACAGCCCGAACCTGTCGGAGGTCGATGGCTGTCTCCGGGTCGGTCAGGTCAATCCGAACGAATCGGAACCCGGTGTTACCGATCTCGGTGTGCCCGAACCACGGCGCGAGTGTGGCGTGGTCGTGGATCGCGTGGTCCTGGCTCGGCGAGGCCATGGCCTCGGTGACCGACTCCCCGAACCGGACCCGTATGCGCGCGGCCCTGCCCGTGGAGGTCGCGGGCACGTCGAGACGAACGCCACCGTGCAGCTCCCGCCCGAAATCGAGAAGCACGGCAGGACACTCGCCGGACGCCGACGGCCGCAGCGAGCAGACGGTATCGTCCTCCTGGAGCAGGCGTTCCGCGTGCTCCACGCCGACTGCGGTCGACCACACGATGCGCGACGGCATCACGAAGCTGCGGACTCGCGGGTCCGGAGCGCCAAACTCAATCTGCACGGCCACCTCCAGGGCTGCCATGCCGGGCGCGCGAGGAGCGCACCAGCTGCGGCACACCGTACCGGCGGTCCCTGCCGAACCAGCGCCTCCGTTGACGGCGAACGAGATCAGCCGCGGCCCCGCCTGGCGCCTCGGACGGCAGCCGCCAAGCCGGCGACGGCTCCGAGGGCCGCCCACACACCGTGCGGTCGGGCAAGGGCCGGCGCCACGAGGTCGATGGCGCCGGCCGCCAGAAGACCCGTCGCGGCGCCCGCCAACGCTCCCACAGCAGCGCGGACGAAGCGGAGCATCGCGCTCACTGTCTCCACAACCGGCACGCGTGCGGCCCGGATACGCCTAGAGGAAGGCGCGGGCGCTCAGCGGAAATTGGCGCATCGCGAGCACACGGGCCCGATCTCCACGACAACCTCGACCTGGGGGCTCAACTCCACCGCGGCCGGCTCATCGACGTCGTCGTCGGAGACGGGTGCGGTCCGTTCCAGGTCCGCCGCAGTGGGCGTGAGGGCGTGGATAGGTCGCCCGCAATCGGAGCACACGATCTGCTTGGTGACGCGTTGCGGTGCCATGGCGATCTCCCGTCGGGACCTGGTCAGAGGCAGGCAGACGCCCTACGCGGCGATGCTACCACACCTCGAGCAGCCCGTCAACGCATGGACGCCAGCAGCGCCAAGACGATAGCTCGCATGGCAGGGGCATCCTCGAATTGGGGGAAGCCAACGCCGCCTCCGTGCAGGGCACCGGGCAGGCGGGGTGGAAGTGTGCATCGCCGGAGAAACGCGCCTCGAAGCCGTGCCCCCCCAGCCTCTGCATCGGAACGACCGGCAGCGACGGGCTGCTGGTGTAGGAGATTGGACGTGCAGACTGCGCACCACGAACCCGCGCCGGGCCCGCTCAGCGACGCTGCGACGGGATGCTGCCCGGCTCCTACCCGTCGCGCGCTGCTGGCCGGCGCGGCGAGCATGGCCGCTGCGGTCATCGCCGAGCCAGCCCGAGCGGCGCCGACCCGCCGCCGCGTGATGGTGGCGACCGTGAGCGCCAACTACCGCGAGGGTCTCGAGGCGGTGGCCCGCGAGTACGAGCGCCTTCACCCGGGGGTAGACGTCGTCATCCAGATCATGCCCGCGACAGGTTACGAGACCTGGCTGAGGACCCAGATATCCAGTGGTGGCGACCGCGCTCCCGACCTGTTCAACGCGAACTACGCGTGGGGCATGTACGAGCGCGGTCTCATGGTGAACCTGTCGCCCCACATCCAGCGCACGAACCCCTACACGGGCAAGCCCTGGATCGAGACGCTCAGCCGCCAGTTCATTGAGAAGTTCAAGGTGGGCGGCGATGTGTCGTTCATTCCCCTCGACTTCATCGAGATCGGCTTCTACTACAACGCGCGCCTCTTCCGGAAGCATGGGTGCAGGCCTCCCAGAACGTGGGAGGAGATGCTGGAGCAGGCACAGCGCCTCCGCGCAGCCGGCGTGTTGCCGTTCGCCATTCCGGGGAACGCCGACTCATACTGGTCTGGCGCCGTGGGGTGGATGGCGCGGTTCCTCTCCGACGCCTACACGCGGCACTACGTTCCGCTGGTGCTCTCGCGGCCGGGCGACTGGGACTACGACGCGCGCCGGAACGCCGGCTTCCGGCTCAACCTCGCGGACCCCTACAACGATGCGAACGTCGTGACGAACGGCGAGCGCCTCCTGGCAGCGGTCCGCGACCGCGCAATCAGGGCCGATGACGGGCGGTTCGCCGAGCTGTACACCAGGCTGAAGGAGTTCTCGCGACACTGGCAGCGGGGCTTCCACGGCGCCAGCACCCAAACGGCCTACACGCTCTTCCTGACGCAGCGCGCGGCGGTCCTTCTGGAGACGTCGTCCGCCCTCGGGCAGATCATGCGCGACATGGACGATCTGCCGGAGCGGGCGAGGTTCGAGTGGGGCGTGTTCCCGGTCCCGCGCATGGTGCGGTCGGCGTTCCGCATACCGCCGTTCCGAGGGGTCGGCGGTCCCGGCACGAGCCTCGGGGTAGTGCGGAAGGACCGCGAGCAGGAGCGCTGGGCGATCGACTTCCTCATGTTCCTCACCCGTCCTGCCTCGGCGCGCAGCCTGGTCGACCACGCCGTACGGCATAGGCGCCCCCTCGTCGGGCCCATGCTGGTACCGGGCGCCCCGCTGCCGGAGCGCGTGCGGGCGCTGTTCGCTCCCTTCGAGGGTCGCGGCTTCGAGCGCCTGTCGTTCCGCGGTCTGATGGATGACCAGCAGTCGGTCTGGGAGTGGACCGTCTGGGCCCAGCGCTACATGGAGGACCAGGTGCCGCTGCGCACCTTCCTCGCCCGCTACCAGCGGCTGATGCTGGATGCCGTCCCCCGCGTGGTCGCGCTTCAGGGGCTCGACATGGATCCGCGGACGCGCGACCGGAAGGTGGCGTGATGAAGCGCCGCGCGCCGTGGCATCTGGTCGCAGTCATGCTTCTGCCAACTCTGGCGCTCCTCGCCGTCTTCAGCTACACCCCGGCGACCATCGGCCTGATGCGCGCCTTTACGCGGTGGGAGACCGGCGAAGACCCGGTGTGGGTTGGCGCGGCGAACTTTGCGGCGATGTGGCACGACGAGTTCCTCCGCATAGGCATCGGCAACCAGATCCTGCTTCTCGCCGCGAGCGTTGTGAAGGTGCTGACCATGCCGCTACTCGTGGCGGAGCTGCTCGTCAGCCTGCGCTCCCCGCGATGGCAGCACATACTGCGCACCGCGTTCATCCTGCCGATGGTTGTGCCCGGCATGGTGAGCATGCTGCTCTGGGCGTTCATCTACGACGGCAGCATCGGCCTGCTGAACCAGTTGCTTGAGGCCGTCGGCCTCGAGCACCTCACGAGAGCCTGGCTCGGCGAGTACCGTACGGCGCTCCTGGCGATCATCGGGATCGGGTTCCCCTGGTGCGGCGGCCTTGCCCTGCTCATCTATCTGGCCGGCCTCACCAGCATCTCAACCGACGTATATGACTCCTGCGCCCTCGACGGAGCGACCGGCTGGCGCCGGGTTCTCCACGTCGACCTGCCACTCCTCAGGCCGCAGGTCAGGCTCGTCATCACGCTGACGATCATCGGCGCCCTTCAGGACTTCGGCAGCATTCTGGTCCTGACCGCCGGAGGCCCGGGCCTGGCCACCCACGTGCCCGCGCTTCACATGTACTTCCAGGCGTTCCGCTTCGGTCACATGGGCTACGCCGCGGCGATCGGGTTCGCGCTGTTCATCGTGATCTTCGGCCTCGCCGCCCTCAACCAGGCCGCAGGCCGCAAAGGAGACGCCCGATGAGGCGACGCAGGCTCCGCTTGGGCGAGGTGGCAGCGCTCGCGACGCTGCTCGTGCTGCTCGCCATCTCACTGCTCCCCTTTGCGATCATGCTACTCCTGTCGCTGAAGTCGAACGCCGACATATTCACGAGCTTCTGGGGCCTCCCGAACCCGCCCCGCTGGGACCACTACCGTGACGCGGCGACGGCGCTGTGGCGCTACCTTCTCAACACGTTCATCATCACCGCCGTGGTGGTTCCCGCGGTCATCGTGCTGGCCTCGATGGCCGGCTACGCGCTCGCCAGGCTTGAGTTCCGTGGCAGGGGCCTTGCATTCGGGCTGATCCTCGGCCTGCTGATGGTACCGGGCGTCCTCACGCTCATTCCCGCGTTCGCCCTCGTGCAGTCGCTAGGCCTGCTCAACACGCGATGGGCGCTCATCTTGCCGTATGTGGCTGGAGGCCAGGTGCTGGGCGTCATCTTGTGCCGCACCTTCATCGCGAGCCTTCCCGACGAGCTCTTCGAGTCGATGCGACTGGATGGCGCCGACGAGTTCCGCGTGTACCGGCACCTGGCGCTGCCGCTCTCGCTGCCGACGATCGCGACCGTGGCCATCATGACGTCGTTGGGTATCTACAATGACTACATCTGGCCGCTCGTAACCATAAGTGACGCAGCGCTCCAGACCTTCACGGTCGGCGTGACCCGCTTCTCCGGGGAGTTCAACCTCGACTACGGGCCCACGCTCGCCGGCTATGTGTTGGGGAGCGTTCCGCTCATCCTGCTGTTCGCAGTCGGCATGCGCTCATTCGTGCAGGGCGTCACGTCTGGCGCGCTCCGCGCCTGATGTGCGCGACGCGATTGCGTGCCCACTGGCGCGCGGCCCTGGAGCGTCGCATCCCGGTGGCGGTGTGCCGTGCGATGACCGCCAGGCCCTGGAGGATAACCAGTAGTGTGCGTTGACAGTGCCTCAGGCGAGGGGCGCTTCCTCTTCGTGGAGCCGGATCGCTTCGACGGCGCCGGCACGGTGACGATCGACGGAGAGGACCACCATCACCTCTGCCACGTGCTGCGAGTGCGCCCGGGCCAGCCATTGGTCCTGCTCGACGGCCGCGGCAGCGCGTTCTGCGCCCACGTCTCCGCCGTATCCAGGGCCTCTCTGACGGCGCGCATCCACGGTCCCGCCGCCTGTCCTCCGGAGCCCGCCGTCGCCATCACGGTGGCACAGGCGATCGGGCGTGGCGGCCGCTTCGAGGAGGCGCTCGAGCACGCCACGGAAGCGGGAGCATCCGCCTTCGTACCCCTGGCCTGCGCGCGCGCCGTTGTGCGCCTGACGGACCACGAGGCGGAGCGCAAGGGCGCGCGCTGGCGCATGGTCGTGAAGGGGGCGGCGGAGCAGGCTCGCCGCTCCCGGCCGCCGCACGTCGCGCCCGCTGCGGGGATCGAGGCGGTCGCGCGGTCCGGGTCCACGTACGCCCTTGCGCTAGCGGCGGACCCTCGCGGCGAGCCGATCGCCGCCGTACTGCCCCCGGAGCCGCCGCCGACCGCAATCGTGGTCGTGGGACCAGAGGGCGGCCTCGCCGCTGAGGAGATCGACGCACTGGTCGAGGCAGGCTTCCGAGTCGTCAGCCTCGGACCGTTTGTACTGAGAACCGAGACGGCGGCGGTCATTGCCGTCTGCCAGATGCTGTTCCGCTACGCCGGTGCCACCGGGGACAAGACGGGCTCGCGTTGACGGCCGCTGAGGGCATCGGCTATACTTGTCGCCGCCGGGTCCCGGAGTAGCCGGGGCCCGGTAGCCACATCGCGGAGCGATGTCCGAGCTGGCCTAAGGAGCACGACTGGAAATCGTGTATCGGCCCACAAAGCCGATCGTGGGTTCGAATCCCACTCGCTCCGCCACCCCAGGGCGCCGCGCGCCGACAACCAGACGACACCATTGTGAGACTACGACTGGTCAGCCTGGCGCTCCTCCTCACCCTCCTTGCGCCGTTCCTGTACCTCGGCGCAGAGGCGGCTGACTTCGTCCGCAGGAACCGTGCGGGCAACAGCCCGAGCCGCGCGGCGCCCGTGCTCCCGCTCCAAGCCATTCGCGGTGATGACCGCGTACTGGTGGTCTCTCCTCACCCGGACGACGAGGTCCTCGCTTGCGCCGGGCTTATCCAGCACGCCCTCGAGGCGGGCGCCCGCGTTCGCGTGCTGGTCCTGACGAACGGAGACGGGTTCCGCCTGGCGACCGCAACCGCAGTCCGCCGGGCTCACGTCGAGGCATGCGACCACTTGCGTATGGGGGAGCGGCGCCAGTCTGAGACGCTTGCGGGCCTCCAGCGCCTAGGGCTTCACAGCCGCCACGTCGAGTTCCTGGGCTACCCGGACGGCGGACTGGAGCCGCTCTGGCGCGACCATTGGTCGGCCGACAACCCGTACCGGTCCCCGTGGACGGGTATGACCGCCAGCGCGCTCCGGACGCGCAGCGGCTCCGTACCATACGCCGGGGAGGCGCTTCTCGGCGACCTCCGCAGAGCCGTGCGCGAGCTCCAGCCGACCATCGTCGCGGTCCCGCATCCGCTGGACGATCATCCCGACCACGCGGCGGCCAGTGCGTTCGCAACGCTCGCCGCGCTGCAGGAGATGCCGGACGCCAATCGACGGCTGCTCTTCTATGTGGTGCACCGCGGCGACTGGCCGACCCCCATGAGCCTGCACCGCGAGAAGTCGCTGCCACCACCCGCGGCGATGCGCGCGACGGACACGCGCTGGCATTCCCTGAGTCTGACCCCGCGTCAGGTCGAGCGCAAGCTGGTGGCGATCGCAGAGCATCGGTCCCAGACCGCGGTGATGGAACGCTACCTGAAGTCCTTCGCGCGTAGCACGGAGTCCTTCGGCGAGATCCCCATCCCGCAGGCAGCCAGGCTCACGGATGCACCGCCGTCTGTCGCCTGGCCGGGGACCGACCGATGGGCGTGGATGCGGGAGCCGGTGAACGACAACGTTGCGCGCGACCTGAAGCGCAGCGCGGACATCCAGGCCGTGGGAGCGGCACGGGACGCGACGACACTCTTCCTGCAGGTGGTGACCGTGGACCCGCTCCCGCGCAACCTGCACATGCGCATCCACCTGCGCTTTTTCGGGGACATGGGGACCGGGAGCGCCGGAGGGCAGTACGTGGTGAACGTGCGCACGCCCTCGGGCGTCACGCCCGCGGACCTCGCCATCCGCGCCGGCAGCCACAGCGTCCAGGTGGCGGTGCCGCTGCGCGAACTCGGTCACGCACGCGGCATCGCCGCCCAGGTGGAAACGGTCTTCGCCGGAGTCCGCGTGGACAGCACCGGCTACCGGTTTGTCGGCCTCTAGCGCCGTGTACGTGCGCGCCCTGCTCGCCTTCAGCCACTCCGCTGAGGACCGCGCCCTGCTCGCCGCGGCGGCGCCCGGCGTCGAGCTGATCGACGCCGGCGACCGCGCACGGTGGGCCGGTCTCGTCGCCGACTGCGACGCGCTCTTCGGGCACCCCGATGCGGCCCTCATCGAGGCGGGCCATCGGCTGCGCTGGGTCCAGGTCGGCTCGGCGGGCGTCGACCACCTGCCGATCGAGGCAATGCGCCAGCGCGGTATTGCGCTGACCTCGGGCAGCGGAACCTACGGGGCGCCGATCGCCGAGCACCTCATCGGTCTGATGCTCGCGTTCGCGATGGGTCTGCCGCGCCTGTGCGACCTGACGCGGCGGGGCCTGTGGGCGCCGAGCGAGGTTCGCGACCGCAGGTTCGAGCTGGCAGGTCAGACGCTCGCGATCCTCGGGCTCGGCGACATCGGCTCAGCGCTCGCGCGCCGCGCTGCCGCGCTCGATATGCGGGTCCTCGGAGTGCGGCGCCGGCCTCTGCCGCCGCCGCCAGGGGTCGCCGAGGCCGTCCCGTGGGAGCGGCGGCTCGAGATGGTTGCGGAGGCCGACCACGTCGCGCTCTGCCTGCCGCTCACGCCGGCTACGGACCGCGCCTTCGGGCGCGACGAGCTCGCCGCGATGAAGCCCGGGGCCTACCTCTACAACGTGGGGCGAGGCCGCTCGATCGACCGGGACGCCCTGATCGCGGCGCTGCGAGGTGGTCGCCTCGCGGGGGCGGGGCTGGACGTCACCGACCCGGAACCCCTGCCAGAGGGTGACCCGCTCTGGTCGGCGCCGAACGTAATCCTCACGCAGCACACCTCAGGCTTCAGTGCCAACAACCGCCGCCGCCTGTTGGCCCTGTACGCCGCGAACCTCGGGCGCTTCGCGCGCGGCGAGCCGCTGCTCAATCGCGTCGACCTCGACGAGCGCTACTGACCGGCGCGCGGCTCCAGCAGCCGGCTCCGCGCGGAGAGGACCCACTCGGCCGACCTGGGGAAGGTCTCGTAGGACTCCAGCGGCGCCAGAATGGGGTGCTCCGCCCCAACGCCAAGGGTGCGCAGCAGCCCCAGGTCCTGCAGCGAGTCGGCGAATACCTCCCACCGGATGGAATCGAGCGGACCGTCCGGCCCGGGATAGACCACAAAGGTATCTCCGTAGGCCCATCCCGGCCACGCTCCGCCAGCCTGCTCCACGAACGGGTCGATGAGCTGACGCGTCTGCGACCGGTGCCAGTAGTTGTAGCCCCAGTGCAGGAAGCCGAGCGCGCCGAAGCGGTGGAACAGCCAGCCGTTCATGCGAACCTTCGCCAGCGGCGTGTCGGTCAGCCGGTTCACGAAGCGGCCGCGAGGCCCACAGCAGTAGTAGACCCAAGCCGGGATGCCCGCCTCGCGGTACTGTAGCGCGGTCGCGATGCTCGGGACAGGGATGTCGGTCAGCCCCTCTCTGCCGAACCGGAGGTTGCTCAGAGCATCCATGACGCGCATCCACGGCGCCAGCTCGCGCAGCTGATCGCGCGCGGCGCGGTAGGCCGGGATGTGCTCCTCGTGGGGCTCGTCCGAGACGTGGAAGAAGGAGCGGTCGAGGACACCCTCCGCCTCAAGGAACGCACGGAACTCGGGCAGGAACTGTGCCAGGAACCTCCGGTAGAGCGGGTCGGTGGCGCCCGTCTCCGGCGGCCACAACAGCGAGCCGTCGTCCGCATTGTCCCGGTAGATGCGGATGGCGTGACGAACTCCCCACTGGCTGTAGAAGTGCGTCCACTCGAGGAACCGCGCTCCCGATTCGGTCGCCATCCGCACCCAGCGCCGCACGTCCGCGAAGTCGAACCGGTAGTGGCCCGGCCGGTCCTCGGCCACACGCAAGAGCTGTGTCGGGCGCTTCACGCCATCGGTGGGCGGCGTGAAGAGCGGCACGTACTGGCACGTTCCACCGTGCTCCGCCAGGTTGCGCATGTATGGACGGAGGATCGCCCAGAACCGCTCCTCCCAGGGCTCGACCCCGTAGCGGTCGCAGAGCGCGTCGGCATAGAACCAGTGGGTCACCGGGAAGTCCTGCGCGAAGCCGCCAACCACGGGTGAGACGCTGAGTTCGACGGACCTCTCGGCAGCCGTCGCTTCACCCCCCCGGACCGTCGCACGCACGCGCGACTGTCCGGGGGGCGCGTCCGGCGGCGCCCACAGGCTCACCCAGAAGGAGCGTGTCTCGAGCGGACCCACGCGCACCTCGAACGCGTCCAGCAGCGGATCGGGCGCCAGACCGGGGACATGCCCAACTCCCTCGAGCTCCTCGGCCTCCGTCTCCGTGTTCAGATGCGCGATGGGCACCAAGCCCACCAGGCGCACGCGCGCCTCGACCGGCTGCGGAGCCTCCACCGAGACGCTCACGTCGGCTTCGCGCGATCCCTCGTTGCGCACGCACACCTGGAACGCCACCCGCTCACCACGCGCAGCGAGGAGGCCCAGCGCCCTCTGCCGCGATGCCGCCGTGCCGGGGTAAACACGATGGAGAGCGTCTTCCAGCCAGCAAGCGATGTCCGACATGCGTTGCTCCTTCCTGCCCCGCTATGAGCGCGCGTCGGTGCCCCGCCAGGAATGGGTCCACTCGGCGGCTTCGACCACCAGCCGGACACCGTCGGTACGGCTCTCCATGGGACGCCCGTTCTCATCGCGCAGGTGCCGATCTTCCAGCAGCCCTGCATCCACGAGCTCCTGAAGTCCCGAGGGCAGCCGGTCCCACGCGAGCCGGAAGGCATAGGTTGCGCGCCCGATGGCGAGCCGCACGAAGTGGGCCTCGTTGTGGGTCTTCACCGGGCGGCTGGCCGGAGGAGGAAGGCGCAGAAGCGATAGCTGCTCTACTACGAGCGCTCCCACACGGCCCGGTCGCGGGCGCAGTCTCAGCGTGTGGGCGCCGGCGTCCAGCTCCAGCACACCCAGGCGCAGGTCCACGATCGTGCCTTCCTCCGCTTGCAGGTCCGCCACCTCGCACGGCTGCCCGTCGATGGACGCGGCAAACGTTCCACCATCGGGCCCCGCGAAGGCCGCGAGGCGGATGACACGTCGACCAGGCTCGCCCACCTCGAACGGAAGCGCGAGTTCCGCTTCGTCCGTCGTGGGCTGCCAGGCGAGGGCCGGCCGACCGCCAAACAGGCCGCCGGCGGTGACCGTCGGCGCCGGCCCGCCAGTCACGCTGGCCTTACGCAACGACCGGAGCAGGTGCCTGCGCTCCCATGGCGGCACGCGCTCGGGCCAGGGCGGCAGGTGACCGAACGGCTTCGGCTGGCCCGTCTGGTACCAGAAGGCAACGCTCGACAGGTAGTCCGGCCGCTCCACGAAGAAGCCGTCTTCAGAAAGGGGAAGGTTGCCCTTGTGCTCGAGACGGAACCGGAGCGAGCGGTCGAAACTGATAGGGTCAAGCACATGCCAGCGGTAGGCCACGCCGTGGTCGCCCGCCTCGTACCCCTGCCAGTGCGTCTGACCGAACCAGAGCCCCGTGCGACGCCTGAATCCCCAGGCGTCGTTGAAGTAGTCCTCCGTGCCCGTCCCTTGCAGGCTCGGCACATCCTCGCCATCCACGAAGAAGAAGTCGTCGCCCTCTCCAAACCATCCGTCCTGGGCGAGCGTCACCTCCAACACAGTGCCCACATAGCGACCGCGTCCCTCTATGTCCGCGATCAGGTAGTCGCCCGGAGCAGCGGGGTACTCCTGCCGGTAGCGCGCATGGAAGTACGCGACTTCCGGCGGCAGTTCCGGCTCCTGGGTCCAGTCCACCTGCCAGTAGAGCCCGGCCCAGCGGTCCGGGTTGTCGTTCGAAACCTCGATCCGCGCGGACTTGCGGAACGGCATCGCCCAGTAGCAGGAGAGGCTGCCGGTGGGCGACACCTGCACCGGGACGCTCTCCACCGCACCAGGTCGCGTGCCGCACGCAAAGAACGCCCCGAGAGGCGCCTCGATTGCGGGCTCCTCGCGACCGTCCCACCAGATGCGGAGCGTAAGCGCGTTCAGCTCGTCGGCGCCGCCCGCGTGGCTGGTCATCCAGATGTGGCGGATGACGCCCGGTCCCTCGAGCAGCGGAACCCGGAGCGTCTCTCCGGGCGGCAGCGGCGTCTGGTCGAAGTTGCCGTCGTCCCAGTTGGGCTGCTCGTTGCTCGACTCGCGCCGGATGCGGCAGGCGGTGGGCAGGGCGAGCGCGCCGAGCAGGTTGTCCAGAGATCCCATCGGTCACCTCCGTGCCGAGGGATACGCCACACGCGCGCGCCACCCCTGCGTGCGGTTAGCCTGTTGCGCCCCGAAGATTCGACAGAGCCGGTCCGCATGGCCGACTGAACCGTATGCGGAGCAGGAGGCCGGATCCAGTTAAGTGCGAGCGCCGGCTCTAGGGCCTGACCTGCCAGGGGTAGGTTACGTACCGGTTGGCGCAGCTCCCATCTGCGAAGAGGTCCAGCACGCCGTAGCCGTTCCCGAACTCCTGATAGTTGCCGCGCCACCAGGCGCCGGAGACGGCGCCGTTACAGAAGTAGGTCACGTTGTTGTAGACCACTTTGTCCACTAGGTGAATGTGGCCGCTGATGCAGACCTTCACGTTTGGGTGCTGCAGGAAGAGGTCCTTGATGCGGCGCGCATCGATGTGCATCCAGGCGCCGGGAACCTGCCAGTCACCGGAGACCTCGTTGTCCCCATCGAAGAACGCGCAGGCGGCGAGGATCGGCATGTGGCTCGAGATCAGAACCGGCTGCTCTGCGGGGGTTCGCCGGAGCTCCTCACCCAGCCATGCGAACTGGGCGTCGTCCAGGCGCGCCACGTACGCTCTGGCGTGGCCCGGACGCGGGAACGTGCCGTCAAGGAAGATCATCCTCCAGCCCGCGCGGACCAAGCTCCGGTAGGGCCCCTCCAGGCCCAGCACCTCGCACGCCCACTTCTTGCCGTAGAGCGGATCCTGTGCATACTGCTCGGGGTTCGCCCAACCCCAGACGTCATGGTTCCCGATCGTGTGCTCCACGGGAAGGCTGAGGCTGGCGCGCAGTACACGCGTGAAGAGGTCCCACTGTGTCTTCGTCCGCTCCTTCGTCGCGGCGAACGAGCTCATTATGAGGTCGCCGCCCGTGATCACTAGGTCTGGCCGGTCCGGCATCGCCTGGACTGCGTTCAGGCAGGCCTCAAAGCCCTCGGCGGCGCCACGCTCCGGCTGGACGTGGGTGTCGGCCAGGTGCGCGATCCGCAGGACCCGCTGCGGCGCGGGCCGAGCGCCTGAGGAAGCCGCCGCGGCGGGCGCCACGGCGGCTGCCGCGGCGCCGATGCCGGTCGCAAGTATCTGGCGTCGGGTGAGGTGCTGCATGTTCGGGGCGCCTCCTGCTGCGCGTGAGTGCCGAACGGCCAAAGGGCGCTGGCGTCGGTAGTGGCAGTGCCTGCCGAGAGAGTGCGACCAGGGCGTCGGTCCCCGGCCGGTCGGACGGCGCATTGTCGGCGACCGCTCGCCCCTGCAGCTCGGGGGCTACTGGCAAGCCGGCGCACCGATCCGATGGTGCCACTCAGAGCTTAACCCCGCGTTAAGGGCTCGCTAAGATCAGGTTAAGGTCGCCGCGTGTCCTGCTCGCTCGCTGCCACTCGTTGACGCCGGTCTGCCAGCGGGACTATACTTTCTGCCGATGTGTAGCGCGACCTCCCCCACGGCTCGTTCGTCGCTCCAGGCACGCCGCGGCGCCGATGCATAGCACGACCGACAGCGGGGCCGCCAGATGCCCTCGCCGAGCCAGGCCGCCCCGGTGGCCCCGCCACACGCGTCGGATGACTGCACCGCCATGGAAGTGACCACTACGGAGCCGCTTCAACCATCGCAACCGCCTGCGCCGACCCCGTACCGCGCCGACCGGTCGATCGGTCTCGCGGAGGCGAGGGCCTACTGCGCCCGCATTGCGCGATCCCACCACGAGAACTTCCTCGTGGGCTCGGCGCTTGTTCCCCGCGACCTGCGGCCCCACTTCTATAGCGTCTACGCCTACTGCCGCATCGCGGACGACCTGGGCGACGAGTCCGGAGGGCCCGAGCGCGCGCTGTCGCTGCTGGCGTGGTGGGAGGAGGAGCTCGACGCCTGCTACAGCGGGGAGCCGCGCCACCCCGTGTTCGTGGCGCTCGCCGAGACGAACGCACGCTTCGGCATCCCCCGCCAGCCCTACGCCGACCTGCTGTCCGCCTTCCGCCAGGACCAGACAACAACGCGCTACGCCGAGTACGGTCAGCTCCTCGACTACTGCACGCGGAGCGCCAACCCGGTCGGGCGCCTCGTGCTACACCTCTACGGTGAAGGCGGCGCGGCGCGCCAGGCGCTCTCGGACGCAACCTGCACCGCGCTTCAGCTCGCCAACTTCTGGCAGGACGTAGCCAGAGACTACGAGATCGGCCGCATCTACCTCCCAACCGAGGACATGGAGCGCTTCGGCGTACGGGAGGCCGATATTGCCGAGCGCCGATGCACGCCGGGGTTCCGCAAGCTCATGCGCTTCGAGGTGGAGCGCACGCGCGCGCTGTTTGTGCAGGGACTGCAGCTCTGCGGCATGGTGCGACGCTCAGCGCGCCTCAACATCGAGATGTTCTCGCGCGCCGGGCTCGAAGTGCTGCGGCTCATAGAGGCGCAGGACTACGACGTGCTGAGCCGCCGCCCAGCGATACCCAAACGCCGCCAGCTCGCCCTTCTGGCCCGGCGGCTCCTCGCCGGCCTCGTGCCAGGCCGCGAGGCGCCATGAGCCCTGAGGTTGCCCGGTCCTATGCGGAGTGCGCGCGCGTAGCCCGCACGCAGGCGCTCAACTTCTACCACTCCTTCGTGGTGCTCCCCCCGGATATGAAGGCCCAGATGTGCGCCATCTACGCCTTCATGCGCCACTCCGACGACGTGTCGGACGACATGGCGGCGGGAGACCGGCGCGCCAGGCTGACCGCATGGCGCGAAGCGCTAGCCTGCGCCTACGAGGGGGACGTCCACGCCAGCCCGATCCTGCCGGCGTTCCACGACACCGTCACACGCCGGTCTATCCCGAGGCGCTTCTTCGACGAGCTCATCGACGGCATGGAGATGGACCTCGACCGGGCGCGCTACGAGACCTTCGACGACCTATACCCGTACTGCTACCGCGCCGCGAGCGTGGTGGGGATCGTCTGCCTGCACGTGTGGGGCTTCCGCGGAGGCGCCGAGGCACTGGAGCGGGCAGAAGCGTGCGGGATCGCGTTCCAGCTCACCAACATCATTCGTGACATCCGAGAGGACGCCGAGCGCGGGCGCGTCTACCTGCCCGCAGAGGACCTCCGCCGCTTCGGGTACACCGAGGAGGAGCTGCAGCAGGGCGCGGTCACGGATGCCTTCCGCGCGCTGGTGCGCTTCGAGATTGAGCGCGCCCGAGCCTACTACGCATCCGGGGCGGAGCTGATGCCGCTCATCGAACCGGCCGGGCGCCCAAGCTTCCACATCATGTTCACGATCTACCGGGGCCTGCTGGAAGCGATCGACAGACGCCCGGGCGACCTGTTTGCCCGGCGTGTACGCCTCTCGGCAGCGCACAAGGCCTCCGTCGTCGCCCGCGCGTGGCTCGCAAGCCGCATCCCGGGATGCGCGAGGCTCCTTCGCGTGTAGCCAACCGCCTTCGTCGAGAGGACCGACCTCGCATGATCCTGGACACCGGCCCGTGCCGCATCGAGCTGGACGACGCCTCCGGCGCCATCGTCTCCGTGTCGAACACACGCCGTGAGTTCATCCACCGCGGTTGCGGACAGCGTCCGCTTTGCACCGTGCGATTCCGCGACACATCGGGACGCCCGACCGACCTCCACACGGGGATGGCCGCCTCGACGGCGCTCGAGCCCACGGCGGACGGGGCGCGCCTTCGCTTCGACGGACTGGGCGACGGACCGGTTGCCGTTGCCGTGCAGGTGCGGGCGCCAAGGGGCAGCGCGCTCACGTACTGGTCGGTCGCTGTCGAGCACGATCTGGACGGCTATGTCGACTGGATCGACTTCCCGGACGTCGTGGTTCCAGACCGGCTCGTGGGTTCCGGCGGCGACATGCGGCTGCTCTGGCCGGCGATGGAGGGCGTCATAGTGGAGGACGCCAGCCTGCGCGAGTCGAGCTGGCTCCGGTACGAGGGCGTCGAGTACCGCAACCGCGGCTGGGAGGGCTACTACCCGGGCCCTTGCCAGACCCAGTGCATGGCCTGCTACGGGCCGGAAGGCGGGCTCTACCTTGCCGCACACGACCCGCTGTGCAACGTGAAGGCGATCGAGTTCCACCGCCACGATGGCGGGATCCGGCTCGAGTACCGGCTCTTCGCGGGCGGCGCGCGACGTGGGCGCTACGAGATGCGCTACGAGATGGCGCTCGGCGTCTTCGAGGGCGACTGGCACGACGCGGCGTCCATCTACCGCGACTGGCTCGACTCCTCGTCGATGCTCGTCCCGCCCCCGCTCACGGAAAACAAGCGCCTGCCCGCATGGATGGGCGACTCGCCTATCGTCGTCATGTACCCGGTGCGCGGCACACACGACGTGGGCGACATGACGCCGAACGAGTACTTCCCCTACTCCGCAGCGCTCCCCGCCTTGGAGCGGCTGGCAGAGGCTCTGGACAGCCGCCTGCTCGCGCTGCTGATGCACTGGGAGGGCACCGCTCCGTGGGCGCCGCCCTACTCATGGCCCCCCTTCGGCGGTGAGGAGAGCTTCGGCGCCTTCGTCGAGGAACTGCACGCTCAGGGGCACCTCGCCGGCGTCTACTGCAGCGGCATCGGGTGGACGAACCGCAGCAACCTGGTCCCGTACAGCCGCGAGGAGCAGTTCGAGCGCGAGAGACTGGAAGCTGTCATGGTGCGCTCGCCTGAGGGCGCGCTCGAGCACTCGCTCATCTGCAACGGTGACGCAGCGCAGCGCTGGGGCCACGACATGTGCGCCGCGCACCCCGTCGTCGAGCAGATCGTCTGGGAGGAGATGCGGCGCATCGCCAGCAGCGGCGTCGACTACGTGCAGTTCTTCGACCAGAACCTGGGCGGCGCCGCCTACTTCTGCTACGGACGGAGGCACGGGCACGGGCCCGCGCCTGGCCGCTGGCTCGTCGAAGCGATGGTGCGCCTGAACGAGTCGATCGCGGACGCCACTGAGCGTGCAGGACGCCCGGTGGTGATCGGATGCGAGGCCGCCGCGGCCGAGCCCTTCCAGCGCTTCCTGCCGCTGAACGACCTCCGCTTCCCGATCAACCTGCTGGTGGGAACGCCGGTCCCGCTCTATGCCTACCTCTACCACGAGCGATCGGTTAACTTCATGGGCAACCAGTGCTGCGTGGCAGGCAACATCGACTTCGAGCGCTCTCCCGACAACCTCTGCCAGCGGATTGCTTACTCGTTCGCGGCCGGCGACCTTCTCTCGGTGACTCTCAGGGACGGTGGCAAGGTCCACTGGGGCTGGCAGTGCGGCTGGGATGTACCGGAGCCAGACCAGGCTGCGGCCGTTGCGTTCCTGCGCCTGCTGAACGCATGGCGGCGCGGCGCAGCGCGGCCCTACCTGGGCGACGGCCGGATGCTGAAGCCCCTGCCGGTCCGCGGAGGCGGCCAGGCGCCGCTAGCCCTCACGCACAACCGCGGCGCGATCCCCTTCCCCGCGGTGCTCTCCACCCGGTGGCGCTCGCGCGACGGCCGCGAGGCGCAGGTGTTGGTGAACCCAACGAGCGTCGCGCGTGGGGTCGACGTGCTGACTGCGGAGGGGGCGTCGTGCGCCCTGGTCGCCGGTCCGAACGGTGAACGCCTGCGGCGCGCGTGTGCAAGCGGGTCGGTCCACGTGGAGCTACCCGCGCGGGGCGTCGCGATGTTGGAGCTCGGGTGAGAGGGGCGGCGGTTCCATGAGCGCGCGCCGCGTCGTGGTGGTAGGCGGCGGAGTCGCGGGCATCGCAGCATCGGTGCGCCTCGCCGAGGGCGGTCTGGCGGTAACCCTCGTGGACAAGCGCCGGTTCCTCGGCGGACGCGCGTCGTCGTTCGTCGACCGCGTTACGGGGCAGCGAATCGATGCCTGCCAGCATGGAACGATGCGCTGCTGCACCGCCCTCCACGATCTTCTCGCGCGCCTCGGCGT
The DNA here is from genome assembly GCA_035477595.1 of Chthonomonadales bacterium. Taxonomy (GTDB): domain Bacteria; phylum Armatimonadota; class Chthonomonadetes; order Chthonomonadales; family CAJBBX01; genus DATIKM01. The sequence continues at coordinate 90,469 of DATIKM010000108.1, read as the reverse complement.
CGCGGACCGCATTCGCTACAACGCCGAGTTGCAGTTCCTGGACGCAGACGGAGCGCGCTCCACCATCGGCCGCTCCTGGCTCCCGGCGCCCCTGCACACCGCGCCCTCGTTCCTCTGCTTCCGATCGCTGGGCTGGCGTGACAAGCTCTCGGTCGCGAGGGCGCTCATGCGCATCCTGCGCGAGGGCGGGCGACCCGAGCACGAGCAGCTAGACGCCGACACCTGGTTCCGCAGCGCCGGGGTGACGGAGCGCGCTATCCGCCGGTTCGTGGGGCCGGTGCTCATCAGCGCCTGCAACGAGAGCCTGCCACGGATCGCCTGCACCCACGCGCTCAAGGTCTTCCGGGACGGCTTCCTGGCCACCGAGAGCGCCTACGAGTTCGGGGTGCCCGACGTGCCGCTTGCGACGCTCTACAGCGAGCCTGCCGAGCGCTTCCTCTCGGCGCGCGGCGGCGCCGTGCGACTCCGTGCAACCGTCGACCACGTGCGGTTCGACCATCGCGGCCGTGCGGCCGGCGCGACGCTCGTTGGCGGCGAGGCGATCGGGGCAGACGCCGTCGTGGTCGCCGTGCCGTTCGATCTCCTGCCAGGGCTCCTGCCCGCCGACATGGTGGAGGGGTCGCCGGCGCTGCGCGGCCTGCGTTCGATGGAGTGGTCGCCTATAGTGGGGGTGCACCTGTGGTTCGACCGACCTATCGATTGCCCGAATGCGCTCGCGCTCCTCGACCGGAGGGCCGACTGGATCTTCCGCAAACGCGGTCCGGAGTGGCCCGTGACGGAGGGATCTGAGTACCTGAGCATGGTGATCAGCGCGGACCGCGAGCTTGCAGCCCTCCCGCGTGAGGAGGTGGCCAGCACCGTCGCCGCCGAAGTACGCGCGTGCCTGCCAGGAGCACAGGAGGCGCGTCTGGTACGCTGGCACGTAGTGAAGGAGCGCAAGGCGACGTTCACTCCGGCGGTTGGCGTCGAGGCGGTCAGGCCGCCACAGGAGGGCCCGGCGCCGGGGCTCGCGATTGCTGGCGAGTGGACGCGCACGGGCTGGCCGTCCACCATGGAGGGCGCCGCCCGCAGCGGCTGCCTTGCCGCCGACGTCATCCTTCGCGACTTCGGCATGCCAGCGCGGGGACTGCCGCCGGACCTGCCCCGCTCCTGGTTGGTGCGGCTGATCGCCGGACGGCCGCAGATGCGTGAGGTATAGCCCCATGAACCGCCGCCACGCCACAGCGTTTCGCCGCGAGCCATCGGGAGCCGCAGGGCGCCCCGCGCCGTCCGGCGGCGGCCCGCGTGGCTGGCGTCGGAGGGCGCTCGGGTGCTGCCTGGGCTGCATCGGTGCGGGCGTCCTCATGGTCGTCCTGGCGGCGCTGGTGATGCGCCCGCCGCCCGCGCCGCCGCTCCCGCCCCCGGTCGAGATGGAGCGCGGACGTGAGCGCGTCGAGCGCGTTCGACGCGAGGTCGAGCGCGTTGCCGCGTCACCGGAGCCGGCCGCACTCGTGCCCATCGACATCACGGAGCAGGACCTGAACTCCTTCATCGCGACGGACCGCGGCGCCCGGGACGCTCTCGCGGAGGCGCGGGTAACCAGCGCGTTCGTGCGAATCCACGAAGGCATCGTGGAGCTGACCGCGGAGCGTCAGGCGCTGGGTCTGCCCGTGGGCGCCACCGCGCACATCCGGCCGCAGCTTCACGCCGAAGGGAGGCTGCGATTCGAGGTGGAGCGGGTCACGCTCGGGCTCACCGGGGTATCCCTCGAGGGCCCCCGCCGGATGGCGGAGCGCATCGCCCTGCGGTTCGCCGAAGGCCGCCTCGACCCTTCTGTTCGCGTCGAGCAGATGCGCGTCGAGCCCGGCGTAATCCGGCTGAGGGTCCGCCCCCTGCGCGGCGACGCCCACCGTGCGCTGTCGCCTGCTGGCAGGAGCGGGAGCGGCGCGCCATGATCGCGCCGCTGCTCAAGACCCGCCTGCTTATGTACCGCAACACTCTCCTGCGCGGTGAACCGCGTGAGCGGCGCCGCGCCCGCTCAGGGCTCATCGTCTCAGCGGTCATCGTCTTGGCGCTGGGCCTGCTGTCCTACAGCTTCTTCGAGCCGTTCGTCCTCCTCGCGCGGACGGACTACACCATGCAGGTGGTCCTGGTCCGGACGCCCGCGTTTGCCTTCTTCTCCGCGTTCTGGATGCTGCTGATCTCGGCGATCACCGTGGGCATTCAGGTGCTCTATCTGAACCCCGAGATGAACCTCCTCCTCGCCTCCCCGGCCAGGCCGCGCGCCATCCTTGCCGCCAAGTTCATCGAGGCAACCGCTGCCAACGCGACCCTCTTCCTGACCATCGGTGCGCCCCTTCTGCTGGCCTACGGGCTCGCGCACGGGTCCATCACGCAGATGTACGTGGTGTACCTGGCCCTCATCCTGATCGCGTTCTGCGCGCTCCCCACATGTCTCGGTCTCCTCCTAACGCAGGTACTCATGCGCTCCCTTCCGGCCAGCCGCACCCGCGACTTCCTGGGCGCAGCGGGCATCGCCGTCTTCGCGCTCGCCTACATCGCGATGTCCCTCAGCATGCGGAGCGTGGGCGACAGCGCCGCGATCCGGCAGTGGTCTGGGCAGGCTGCGGAAGTCCTCACCTCACCCATCCTGCTGACAGGTCCCTGGGCATGGGCCGGCGACGTGTTCGCGGGCGAGCTGGGCGCCGGTGCGATCTGGCTGCGCATCGGAGGGCTGTGGGCGCTAGCCGCCATCTCCATCGCGGTCGCCTCGGCAGCGGCGCAGCGGATCTTCTGGCCGGGCTGGAGCGCGGCGCAGGAGGCGGCGGCTCGACGCCCCGGGACGCCAGCGGCTGGGCCAAGTGGGTCATGGGAGCGACGGCTGGGCCTCATTCATCCACCAATGCGCGCGGTGCTCCTGAAGGACCTGCGCTGCCTGGGGCGCGACATCCGTCAGCTCTCGCTCTTCATGATCCCGCTGGCGGTGGTGGTCGTCATCCTCATCAACGTCCAGCAGAGCCCGCGGATGGGCGAACTCCCGGCAGGCCTGCTCGCGCTGACGATCTATCCGATCCTCGCGATGATCTCCATGCGCATCGCGATGTCCGGGCTGGTGACCGAGAACCGGGCGATGTGGCTGATGATGTCGGCGCCGAACGACCCGGTCACCGTCCTCGGCGGCAAGCTGCTGTACGCGTGTGCCCTCTCGCTCCCGGTCTCGGTCGGCGCCACGGTGCTGTACGCTGCGCTGCACGGCGGGATGGGCGGCGCGGAGTGGGCGGGCCTCCTGATCCATGTGAGCGTCGCGACCGTCGGCTTCTGCGGGATCGGGGTGGGCACGAGCGCCTACTTCTGCGACTTCAATGCCGACGGCGCGCGCTTTACCATCTCGGGAGGTGCCCGGATCATCACCTTCCTGCTGCAGATGGCCTACCTCGCGGTCCTGGCAACGGCCGCGGCGCTGGGCTTCGCCCTCACCGTCTGGGGAGTGGCGACCGAGCCAGCGGGTGCTCTCGCGGGGGTGCTGGTCGCCGTGGGGGCCACGGCCCCTGTCGTCGCGGTCACGCTGTCGGCAGGTGCCCGGCGCCTGCGTCAGCTCGAGTGGTGACACGCCCGGAGGATCGCTCATGTCCACATCGGCGCTGCCCACGATTTATCTGGGCGGCCTCCCCGTCTCGCGCTTGATCGTCGGCGGCAACCCCTTCAGCGGCTTCTCGCACCGCTCGGCCGAGGTGGACGCCGCAATGATGGACTACTTCACCGCTGCGCGCATTCGCGACGCCCTGCTCCGCTGCGAGCGCAACGGCCTCACCGCCATGGTGCTGCGCGGAGACCGGCATATCCAGCGCGTGGTGCGCGAGTACCGCTCAGTCGGAGGCCGGATGCACTGGATCGCGCAGATCGCCTCTGAGCTGGCCGATCTGCCGGGCCACGTGCGCCATCTGGCGTCGCTCGGGGCGTCCGCCATCTTCCACCACGGATCGCGCACCGACAACCTGTGGCACGCCGATCGGCTGGACGAAGCGCGCGACCTGCTGGCTGTCATGCGCGACACAGGGCTGCCGACCGGCCTCGCCTCCCACATCCCGGAGGTGATAGAGCACATCGAAGAGCGCGGATGGGACCTGGACTTCTACGTCTGCTCTGCGTACAACCTGAACCGCCGCGTGCGGGAGAGCCAGCTCGTCGCCGGCGTGCGCGACGACAACGGCGAGGTCTACGACCCCGCGGACCGCGACCGCATGCTTACCACGGTGCGCGCCGTGGGGAAGCCCTGCCTGATCATCAAGGTGCTCGCCGCGGGGCGGCACGGTGACGCTCAGGAGGCCACCCGCGCCGCGTTCGCCTACGTGATAGAGCGTATAAAGCCGCACGACGGCATGGTCGTCGGCGTGTTCCCCCGAGACCGCGACCATGTGGCCGAGAACGCCACTATCGTGCGCGAGCTCTGCGCGGCACAGGCGCCTGCTGACTGACAGCACGGAGACCGCCTGAGCGTTCGCGCTCCGTCCAGCCGTCCTCGCCCTGTGTGACGAGGAGCCGCTCGATGCCGCGCTCGCCGTAGGCGCCGAGCTGCTCCAGCAACCCTTGCGGACGGTCGGAACGCGGCTGGAGCGCCGCCAGGAGCAGCCCCCGACTCAGCGCGCCGCAGGCAGGAACCGCAGGCACACAGGCGCCGGGACGTTGGCGCGATGGCCCGTGTCCTGAAGCCCGCCCGTTGCCGGATCGATTCGGAACACCGCGATGCTGTCCGATTCCTGGTTGGCCGCCAGTAGAAAGGCGCCCGCGGGCTCGACCACGAAGTTGCGCGGCGTGCTGCCGCCCGTTGGCGTGTGGCCTGCCACCGACAGGCGGCCCGTCCGCCCATCCACCCGGAACACCGCGATGCTGTCGTGCCCGCGATTGGAGCCGTACACGAACCGCCCGCTCGGGTGCAGGACCACTTCGGCAGTGGTGCTCTGGCCGCGCCACCCGTCGGGCAGCGTGCTCACGGTCTGCAGTGCGGTCAGCGCGCCCGTCCGGCGATCGCGGCGGAACGCCGTGATGGTCGAGTCCAGCTCATTGATGACGTACGCGATGCGGCCGTTGGGGTGGAGCGCCAGGTGGCGCGGCCCAGCGCCCGGCGCCGTCGCGGCCCAGGGCGGCTGCGCGGGCGCAAGCGTGCCGGCCGAGCCGTCGAACTGGTAGACCATCACGCGGTCCAGCCCGAGGTCGCACACGTAGGCGAACCGCCCGTCAGGCGACAGGTTCACGGAGTGCGCGTGGGGTGCCTCCTGGCGCTCCTGGTTTGGACCCGATCCGGAGTGCTGCACCAGCGCGGTCCGTGGTCCGAGCTGGCCATCGGGCAGCACGGGCACGACGCTCACGCTACCGCCGCCGTAGTTCGCCACGAGCACATGCCGGCCATCGGGCGCCACGGCAAGGTGGCAGGGGTAGGCGCCGCCGGTCGGCTGAACGCCTGTCAGCGTGAGTGCGCCAGTCCGCGGCTCGACGGCGAAGGCGCTGAGCCCTCCTCCCCGCTCGCCGCCGAACTCGCCGGTCTCGTTCACCGCGAACAGCCGGTCGCCGCGTGGACTGAACGCGAGGAACGAAGGGCTTTCGGTGTGCGCGACGAGGTCCGGGATGCCCACCTGGCCGGTCTCGGGGTCGAAGTCGGCCAGATAGATGCCCAGGCTACCGCGCTGCGTATAGGTGCCGATGGCCAGCAACCGTTTCCCCCTGGGAGCGGGCGCGTCGGGACGCGCTTCCGCTTTGATGCGCGCATAGGCGCGGGCCAGCAGTTCAGCCGTGCGGTTCGGCGTGACGCCGTCGCGCTCAAAGATGAAGTGCGCGTGGGTGTAGTCCAGGCCGACCATGCGGTTCTGGATCACGACGCGCGCGAGATGGAGAGGGCCCGAGGCCGCCTGCGGCACGCCCGCGTTCTCCGCCCACATCGCGAGCCGTGTGTAGCCGCGCGCGTCGGCGTAGCGGCGCAGGCGTACCGCCTCTGGCGCGTTCTCGGCGCCAGTGAACTGCACGCGGCTGCCCGTCGCCGCGGCAAGGTCGATGAGGTGGAAGTTGTCAGCCATCATCAGCACGCGGTCGTTGCCCCGGCCCGTACGCACCGCCTCCTGCCAGTCGGCGTCTGAAAGCGCGGTGCCCGGCAGGTAGATCAGCACACTCCGGTCTCGCCCGATCCGGCACCGCAGCCACTCCACGTACCAGGCGATGAACTCGCGCTTGGTGTCGCGGTACCAGGTCAGCACGTCCTCCCAGTAGGCGCCGGGCCGCGCACCGGGCGGCAGGACGCCGACCTCCGCCCATGCGCCGTAGTGCGTGCCCCAGCGGCGGTTCGCGGCCGCGACCGACCCGTACCGCCGGCGCATCGCCGCCCGGAAGTCCTTGTGGGCGTTCGCGTCGTAGCACCACATCGTCTGCGGGCCGTCCGTCCCGAGAGTCCACGGCACCGGGTAGATGGGCTCGCCGGCTGGCCCGAGGGCCGGAATGATCTCGTCGCACAGGTCCCATACCCCGAGCAGCTCCACGTCGCGGAGCAGGCGCTCGGTCGTCTCGCGCACGACCTCCCTAACACGGGGGTACCAGAAACTGATCGTGTTGGCGCTCCACTGGCCGTTCTGGTCGACGATGCGCGCCTCCGGCTCGTCGCGCAGGAACCAGGCGGGCGGGGCCATCAGCGCGCCGAGGATCAGCTTGAGACGGAAGCCATGTCGGCGCGCCAGCGTGAGGTAGTTGCGCAGGTACTCCGGGCTCCACTGCCCCCGCTCGGGCTCGCACGAGCGCCAGTCGATCTCCACCCGGAGGGTGTCGACGCCGAGGCGCCGGTACTCGCGGAAGCGCCGCTCGATGCGCTCTGGTGGGTCGCGGTACCAGCCGGCCGGGTCCGTGATGCACGAGCGCACGGGCGTCTCCGCGCGCGCAGCCGCGCCGATGGAGCCCATCGCCAGACCGGCTGCCAGCCACATCAGTGCACCTCTCATCGCGAGACCTCCAGCCGCTGAACGATGGCGCCCATGCCGTAGACCCACCCTCTCCGTGCGCCGCCGTCTGCCTGCCGTTCGGCCACGCGAAGGCCCATCACCTCCTAGAACTGCTGCCGGCCTGGTGTTGGGCCGTCGTGGACAGCGGCATGGGCCACGGCGCGCGGCCGATCCATCGTTCCCGCGAGCCAGTCGGGCGCGTCAGCCGGTACCGACGGGCGGTTCGCTTCGCCGAGCGAGCCTTCCTGCGCGCCCAGGGCGCTCGGCGCGAGGCTGGGGCGGACGCCGCAGCCTTGCACTCCGCTGGCGGGGTGCGCGGGCGGATTGAGAGCAGACGGATGGCCGCCGCGTCCACGACAGCTCTGCTGGGAAGGGGTGAGGGCGAGGTGGCCGAGGTATACTTCCGCCCTGGCGCGCTCAGGGTGGGCGGTAGCCAGCAGCGCGCGCATCTCGGCATGGCGGAGCCGCGCGCCCGCCGTCGGCTTGGGGGGGAGGAGCGACACCTCGCCCGAGATCAGCCTCCGGCGCCCGCCGCACCGGCAGCGGAGCGAGGGAGATCGTGAGCCACCAGCCCGACTTCGAGCAGTTCCGCAAGGCCCTCACCAGGCAGGGCCGCCCCGACCACCTGCCGTTCTACGAGCACATCGCCAGCCCCGGGTTCATTACGCGAAGGACAGGCGTGCCCTTCGACCGGATGGGTCCTGACGACGCCGCGTACTGGCCGACCTACGTGAGCTTCTGGCTCGGTATGGGCTACGACTGCGTACCGATGGAGATCCCGCTGAACTGCCCGCTCCCGGAGAGCCACCGCACGGAGGGCTCAGTCTCCATGGAGAGCGAGGCGCGGGTCTGCATCCGCTCCGTTGACGACTACGAGCGCTACCCCTGGCCACCGGATGACCGGCCGATCGACTTCCGCCACTTCGAAGCAGTGGCGAAGCTGCTCCCGGAGGGCGCGAAGATCGTCGGAGGGGTCGGCGCCGGACCCTACGAGTGGGCGACCTACATGCTGGGCGTGGTCGGGCTCTCGATCGCCATCTACGATGACCCCGAGCTCGTCGGCCTCGTCTTCGAGAGGCTGGGCCATCTGCACGCCAGCGCGCACCGTACCATCGCCGCCATGAGCTGCGTGGGAGCGACCCGGCAGGGCGACGATCTCGGGTTCAAGACGGCAACCTTCCTCAAGCCCGAGCACCTGCGACAACTTGTTTTCCCCATCTACACGAAGCTGGCGGAGACCGCGCACGCGCACGGCAAGCCCTTCATCCTTCACTCGTGCGGGAACCTCGACGCCGTCTACGATGACATAATCGACGGCTGCGGCATCGACGCGAAGCACTCGTTCGAGGACGTCATCCTGCCGGTCGAGCGGTTCAAGGCCCGCTACGGCGCCCGCTGTACGGCTCTTGGCGGCCTCGATGTCGACGTCATCTGCCGCAGCAGCGAGGACGCCCTGCGCGCCTATACCCGATCCAAGGTCGAGGCCTGTTTCGCGGACGGCCACTGGGCGCTTGGCACGGGCAACTCGCTGACCGACTACATGCCCGTTGAGAACTACCTGGTGGTGCTGGACGAGGGCCGCAAGGCGGCCCGGGCGCTCGCGTAGGACGCGCTTCCTTCCACCCGCTGCCGGCGGCGCCAGCGCCAGGCCCACACTCTCCGCCGGGCTGCCGGCCGCGCGCCGCACCACCGACGCCGACCCACCGCAAGGCGCCTGCGCGGTCCGAGGCGCGCTTGCCCGCCGTCGCCCTGACGCCCCGCGTGTCGATCGGCGGCCCACGCGCGCACGGATGTTGCACATTTGCTCTTGCGCTGAGCAGGAGTTCCTGTATAATCGCACCAACAGCGGTATGCGGTGCGCGTTCTTACGGATGTCGGGGGGGCGTGTGGGGCGCGAACGACGCGCTCGAGCCTCATCAGAAGGCAGTGGCGCAACGGAGGAGACGGTGGGTGCCTTCGTGCGTAGCGCGGCGCCACGCAGACCCCAGGCGTGACCCGACCGAGGCGAACCGATGCACGCAGAGCAGGCCCGGCCATCGGTGCCGCAGGCGTGCCAGAGATCAACCGCGAGAGGAGGAGGGACGATGAAGAGCCTGTCACGATTGCTGCTCACCGTAGCGGCGGCGATGCTTATCGCCGGATGTGCGCCCGAGCAGGCTGAGCAGGAGGCGGAGGAGGGCGAAGCGACCGAGTCCGGGCAGACCGGCACCCTCATCCCGGGCCGCCCCCAGGGCACCGAGACCGACGAGTAGGGCTGCGGGGCCACGCAGCCCCGCCCCGCCGCACAACACAGCGCAGCACAGCACGCTACGCCGCCGGCTCGATCCGGCGGCGAGGCCCGAGGAGGTGCCTTGATGCACGCACCACGCAGGATGGCATTCACGCTGATCGAGCTGCTAGTCGTTATTGCCATCATCGCTATTCTAGCCGCGATCCTGTTCCCGGTCTTCGCTCGCGCGAGGGAGCAGGCCCGCAAGACCGCCTGCGTCAGCAACCTGAAGCAGATCAGCCTCGCGATGCTGATGTACGTCCAGGACTACGACGAGCGGTTCCCAGCCGGTAAGGCCAACTGCTCCCACGGCCCGTTCGACTCCTGGAACCAGGCGCCCGGTCAGGGCATCGACGACTTCCACATGCAGGCGCAGTGGTATGCAGCGCTCTGCAGCCCGTACGTGAAGTCCGTCCAGCTCTACCGCTGCCCCAGCGCCCGGGAAGGGACCTTCAAAGACTGGATGTCCGGCGGCGCGTCCCCTGCGCTCCTGCGACAGCTCGGTTTCAACGGCATCGACTACGAGTGGAAGCTGTCGCATGCCCTCGCCTCTCGCTGTGGACGCGGACTGGCCGCCTATAGTCAGCCGGTGAACCAGATGATGTTGATTGAGAACTGGGAAACCGGCGCTCCCCACGACGGCCACCCCTTCGGTACGGTCGACAAGCGCTCCGCCAACAACGTCAGCTTCGTGGACGGCCACGTGAAGTTCATGCAGATGAGCCGCCATCGCCAGATCGTCTGCGATCCGAACCGCGTGGACGTTGACATGCACTGGGCGGTCCGCATCGACACCTGCGGGTGGGACTGGACCCCCGAGAACACGATCGACTGGCCGTAGGCAGCCGCTCTGCTGGCGGGTGCGCCCGTCCCGCATGAGTACGGGCCCCTCCCCGATGCCGAGGAGGGGCCCGCCTTCGTGTGGATGGGATGGCCGGCGCCGACTCGCAGCGGCTACCAGTCCGCCACGGACCCGTCGTCGGGCGCGTACACCTCAGGCGTGCGCCAGTCTGTGTGTGAGATGCGCTCGGCCAGCGCCTCCTCGTCCAGCTCAATCCCGAGCCCCGGTCGCTGTGGCACGTCGACGTAGCCATCGCGCACGCGGAACGGCTCGCGCAGAATGCCCTCCCCAAGCGTGACATGCTCCTGAATGAGGAAGTTCGGCGTCGCTGCGTCGAGCTGAAGGCTCGCCGCCAGCGCGATCGGCCCAAGAGGGCAGTGCGGCGCGACGCTGGCGTAGTACGCCTCCGCCATGCCCGCGATGAGACGGCACTCGAAGATGCCACCCGCGTGGGAGAGGTCGGGCTGCAGGACCGCGGCGGCGCCCTTCTCAAGCACCTCGCGAAACGCCCACTTCGTATAGAGCCGCTCGCCGGTCGCTATGGGCAGATGCGTTTTGCGCGCGATGTCGGCCAGCACGTCCACGTTCTGACACTGCACCGGCTCCTCCACAAACATTGGCTGGTAGGGCTCGAGCGCCTTGATGAGCAGCATCGAGGTGGCGGGTGGCACGGCGCCGTGGAAATCGATGGCGATGTCGATCTCGTCGCCCACCGCACCACGCATCGCGGCAAAGGTCTCCACCACCCGCCGCACGAACGCGGCCGACTCCACCAGGCGGGCTGGTCGGCCGCCTGCCACGCCGGTCTTGATCGCGGTGAATCCCTGCGCCTTGCGCTCAGCCGCGGATCGCGCTGCCTCCTCGGGCGTCGCTCCTCCCGCGCCGGCGTACATGCGGATGCGATCGCGCACCGGGCCGCCTAGCAGACGATGGACGGGCAGGCCCGCCGCCTTCCCCGCCAGGTCCCAGAGCGCCTGCTCAACTCCGGAGACCGCGCTCGTAAGGATCGGGCCGCCCCGGTAGAACGAGTGCCGGTACATCGCCTGCCAGTGGTGGACGACACGGGTCGGGTCCTTGCCCACCAGGTACTCGGCCAGCTCCTCTACGGCAGCAGCGCATGTGCGGGCCCTGCCCTCCAGGATAGGCTCGCCCAGGCCCACCAGCCCTTCGTCGGTATGCACCTTCAGTAACAGCGAGCGCGGCCTCACCAGGAACGTCTCGAGCCGGGTAATCTTCACCGCAGCCTCCTCTCCAACGTGGCGGCGCAAGCGGCGGGCAGGCGCCCACGCCGACGCCGCTGGCGCTCCGCGTGCGCACGATGCCTCCACACCTGTCGGTGGCACGCACCAGCGTGGAGCCTACAGGTAGCTGGCGCGGTCCGGCTGGCCCGCGAACCCGAGAAGCCGGCGGCCGATGTGCAGCATCAGCACGCAGCGCTCGGGTGCCGACTCCGGCATCTCCGGTCGCGGGTACCAGGCGCTCGCGGCCCCCTCGATCACGGCCCAGCCGGGCTCCCCGATCAGGTTCGCGGCGACGAGGGCGACCTCCATCGCCCCGTACTGCAGCTCACGGGACACCGTCGCCACCTGTAGCAGGCGCGCGCCCTCCAGCGGGCTTCCCGGCCAGCGCGCGATCCACTCGCGCGGGCACACGCGGCGGTAGGGCTCGTCGATGGTGATCAGGCCGTCCTGCTCCAGCTCCCACACGCAGTGGATGGCGTAGGCGTCCTCGGGCGGGCGGTGCGCGAGACCGTAACCGAACAGGCAGAACGTGATGCTCCCGACCACGCCAGCGTCCGTCTGGGCCTCCCCGGACTTGCCCTTTCCGCGCAGCGTGTAGCGGATCAGCCAGAGCTCGCGCCGGTCGCTCGTGGGCGGCCATCCCAACGTTCGGTGGTCGAGAACATTGACTTCGTCTGGCGGCTCTCCGAGCTCGTGTGGGTGGGCAAGCCACGATGAGAACTCCGCCAGCGCCTGCCGCTCCGGTGAGCGCGCCTCATCGGGAATGAGGTGATCGAGCTCCAGCTCCTGGAGGTACTCCTGGGCGCGCGACAGCGTCTCGTGCGCGCGGCAGGCATCGACGAGTGCGGTCACGCCGCGCGCGTCACCGTGGCACGCCAGAGCGAACGCGGCTTCCAGATGCACGTCCCTGTCGCCCGAGTCGAGCGCACGCATCAGGATGGGCGTCGTCCTCGGGTCGTCGATGCGGGCGAGCGCGTAGCATGCCGTAACCGCATCCGACGTGTCTGCATCACCCTCGAGGTCGGCGGTAGCCACCATTTCCTCCAGCACGTCGAGCCGGGCCGCCAGCGGGTGGCGCGCCAGGAGGCCGTGCGTCAGGAGACGGTTGGCTATGTCCACGACCGCCGAGCGGCGGTCCGGACTGGCGATCGCATCGATCAGGCGCGGAAACAGAGCCTCGGTGCTCCCGCTCACTACGCCGTCGGTGAACGGAACGGCGGCATCGTGGAAGTCGCGTGGATCGCGCTCGGCCGAGCGCACGAAGAGCTCGACCCACGCGGACGCGCTGTCGCGCGTGCCCGCCTCCGCAAGCAGACGCATCCCGCGCGCCCACGCCGCACCCTCTCGCGGCACCCGGAGGAGCACGGCCGGCAACACCTCGGGGGCTATGGCGCGCGTCGCGCGCCAGGCGGACTCGCTGCTGGTGGTCTGCAGCGCCGCCAGGGCGTCGTCGAGGAACGCGAGATCCTTCTCGCCAATCTCGGCCGGGAGCGCCCCGATACGCTGCAACAGCCGTCGCGCCTGATCGGCGGACCGCACGTCGGTGGGGCCTCCGGCCTCGTCGGGCCGCATGGGCGCTTAGGCCTCACCGGACCGGAAAGCGGGCCCGCCTCGCCAGAGGTCGACCGGCCGCTCGTAGGGGCCGGGCTCGTACGGCCACTCGATCTTGCGGCCCTCGCCCGCGGACTGGTAGGCGGCCAGCAGGATCCGCAACACCTCCCGCCCGTCCTCGCCCGTCTCAACTGGCTTCTCGCGGCCGAGCACGCAATTGACGAAGTGCTGCATCTCCTGCGGGAAGCCGTAGTTCCAGACCTCCTCGTACATGGTGAACGACCAGCCGCGCGTGCTCGCTGCCTTCTCAACCGCGTAGCCGTAGCCCACCCCGCTGTAGGTCTGCAGTGCATTGCCGCGTAGCAGATCGGCGCGCGTGTGGCCCGCCGACCCGTAGACCTCGCATCGGTCGTCCACGCCGCCTGGCTTCGCCCACGAGTTCTCTGCAACCGCGATCCTGCCGCCCTCGTACTCCACCACGCAGATCGAGTGGTCCTCGCCCTCCGTGCGTGTCTTGTGTACGTATGTTCCGAGCGTGGCATAGACGCTCCGCACGGGAGGCTTTCCGAGCATCCACCGACCGAACTCCACGGAGTGGCAACCCATGTCCAGCAGAACGCCACCACCGGACCGCCGGACGTCCCAGAACCACGGCTCGTGCGGCCCGTCGTGCTCCTCCCACTGCTTCACCAGGAAGACATCACCGAGAGCGCCTTCCTCGGCCAACTGACGGGCGCGCACGTACTTGGGCGCAAACAGCAGCTCCTCGGCGTAGAGCAGCAGGACGCCAGCGTTCCGGCAGGCGTCGATCATGAGGTCCGCCTCGGCGAGCGTGAGGCACAGCGGCTTCTCGCACACCACATGCTTGCCTGCCGCCGCGGCGTCCAGCGTGATGGGACAATGAAGGTCGTTCGGCACGGCCACCACGACGAGGTCCACCTCGCCCATCGCCAGAAGGTCGCGATGGTCCTGGAAGGCATGCGGGATGCCCCTCGCCCTGGCAAACCGGAGCGCCTTGCCAGGCGTCGGCGAGGCGACTGCCACAACCTCTGCGTTCCGCACATGGTGCGCGATCGCGTGCGCGTGTATGTCGGCCACAAACCCGGAGCCGATCAGTCCGACCCGTACGATCTCGCCCATCGTCGCCTCCCCGCGCCTGGTCCGGCGCCACCAACACCACGACCTCCGCGCGCGGGCGACTACGCGCACTGCCTAAGCCACGCGCCCTCGCAACATCCGGGCCTGCACCACCATCTGTCGCGGACCGTACAGCCGGTGCCGCGCATCCTATGGGCGCGGCTTCGATAAGCCCGCCGGGCTGCGCGCGCAGGAGGACGCTCTCGCCTCGCAGCGTCCGCACACCTTCGGCATGCGGAACGGAGCGCGGGTCGATGGGGCATCGGTGGCCAGCCTGGCGTCGCTTGCGCCTCCGTGCCGCGGAGGACGGACTACCAGAAGCCGTCGTGGAAGCGCACGTTGCTCGCCCGGTCACTCCGCATGCCGGAGCGGTCGCCGCTGACGTCCTTGCCGCCGCGAAGCGCTCGCCTCAGCTCCGGTCCGGAGAACACGCCTCCGCCGTCCGAAGCCTCCTGACCAAAGCGGCTCAGCGCTGCTGCTGCCTGAGCTCGAACCGGAAACGCCACCCTCCGCACGTCGCGCCCACCCTCGGGCCAGCTCAGGTAGGCGCGATCCCGCAGCAACCTTCTCAACACCGGCACATCGCGCTCGTCTCCCAGCAGCCCGAACGCGAGCGCCGCCGCCGCGCGCACCCGCCAGTTGCTGTCCTCACTGGCTTCGCGAAAGATCTCCGCCAGCATGCCGGTCTGCACTGCGCTGATCGTGGTCTCCCGCAGCGGCGGCCGCAGGCCGGGCATGCCAGGCCGGAGCGGCGTCTGCTGATGGTATGCCACGATCCCCAGAGCCGCCACCGCGCGGCTGCGCAGGTAGCGGTCGCCGGACCGTGCCAAGGTGACCAACAGGGAGAGCATGCGGGGCGACGCGCGCCACACGAGCACGTCTGCTGCAGCATACTCGTACGCTCGCAGGAGCGGGAGCCGGTCGGGCGCCTCCAGAATCCCGACGAGCATCTCGTCGAACTCGGGGCCGAACCGTTTCATCGCCCCAAAAGCCGCGTGCCAGGCGCCTTCGTCGCCCATGGGTGGGTCCAGGACGAGCGAGAAGGCGAACGCCGTGCTGGCGCGCGGGTCCGCGGACGCCGGCGTGCTCCGCCACGCGTCGCGCCGTCGCTCCGCGGGTGCAAAATGGAGGGAGGCCCCATCCTGCTCGATCAGGGGGACGCCGCCGAGAACGGGACGCCATGCGGCCCCGCTCACCGCAAGCGCGAGGCGGGTCTCGTCTGGCAGTTCGCCCCTCCACCGCAACGCCTGCGGGCCTTCCTGGGACTCGCGACGGAAAAGCTCGCGCGCCCCGCTCTGGGCCAGCGCAACGGATGCTAGGCCTGCGGCGACCGTCAGAACCACCAGTCCCCCCACCGCCGCCCGCCTACCCCCGCACCTGAGCCGCCTCATCCCACGTTCCCTCCATGTGCTGCCGCGCGTCATTCGCTCACTCCGAAGGACGTTCCTCCGTGCAGCGGCGTTGCCACGGCAAGTGGAGTCCGGGCGTTGCGAACAAGAGGCCCCGATTGAACGTATGACCGCTTGATCAACTGTCAGGGATGCCGGGGAGGATGTATATGGCCGTGCCTCAAGCATCAGCCGTGGCGCCGCGAGCCGTCCACCCGGAGCGCATCATAGCGGTCCGCGAGGCGCTCAGCCAGCCGAAGGTTGTCGAGCGGCTGGCCGAGCTCTTCTCCGCGCTCGCCGACCCCACCCGCGTACGCATCGTGGAGGCGCTTTCCGCATCCGAGCTCTGCGTGACGGACCTTTCCACGGCGCTCGGGCTCTCCGCCTCCTGCACGTCCCATCAGCTTCGGCTGCTGCGAGCGCTGCGCCTGGTGCGTCATCGGCGGGAAGGCAAGCTGGTCTACTACGCGCTGGACGACGCGCACATCGTGGGGCTCTTCCGCGAAGGGCTCGAGCACATCCGCGAGGAGGCTCCGTAGTGCGCCGCCAGTCGCTCTCCCTTCATCTGCAGCTCCCGGCGGGGGCGGAATGCGAGCGGTGCATCGCGCGCCTGCAGAGCCGGGTCGCGGCCATCCGCGGCGTGCTGGAGGCAGCGGTCACTGAAGCTCGCACTGCCTTCCACGTCGAGTTTGACCCCGAGGTCGTCACAGTGGCGCGCATCGAGTCGGAAGCTCGACGCGCTGGCGCCGAGATCGCGGAGCAGATCGATCATCTCACCCTGGCAGTCGAGATGGACTGCGCAGACTGCGCTCGAACCATAGAGGAGGGTCTCCGTCGCGAGCGCGGCGTGCTGTGGGCCGCAGTCTCCTTCGCCGGTGGTACGCTGCACGCCGAGCTCGAGCGCGGCGTCACGGACGCAGAGCACATCGCCAGCGTCGCCACCGCCTACGGCGCGAGACGGTGCACCGTTGCGGGAGCGAGGCGGTCGGCGTCACCGAACGAAGACGACGTTCGCGCCGCATCCCGTAGCCGGCGCGTGAGGACGCTCGCCGTCGCCGCTACCGTGGCCCTGACGACCGCCGCGGCGACCATCAACGCGCTCGGCATGCCCGGCTACGCGTGGCTCGCGTGCGCCGCCATCGCACTCGGCGGCCTGCCGACGGCGAGGGCCGCATGGCACTCGGTGCGCGCACGGTCGCTTGACATGAACGCGCTGATGACGGTCGCGGTTACGGGCGCGATCGGGATCGGCGAGTGGATCGAAGGCGCAACCGTCGTCGCGCTCTTCGCCGTGGGCAACTGGCTCCAGGCGCGCGCCTTGGAGCGCACTCGCCGCTCGGTCGCCGCTCTGATAGGAATGACCGCCAAGACCGCCACCTTGCGCCGAGACGGTATGGAGACCCGTGTCCCGGTCGAGGAGATCGGCCCCGGCGACGTCGTCATCGTGCGGCCTGGCGAGCGAATCCCGCTCGACGGCACGGTGGTTGCCGGCTCGTCCAGCGTGAACGAAGCGCCGATCACCGGCGAGAGCCTGCCCGCCGACAAGCGGCCGGGCGCCGCAGTGTTCGGTGGCTCCGTGAACCATTACGGCTCCCTCGACGTGCGCGTGTCGCGGCACTATCACGACACGATGCTGGCGCGGATCATTCACGCGGTCGAGGAGGCCCAGGCCCAGCGAGCGCCAGCGCAGCAGCTCATCGATCGCTTCGCCGCCACCTACACGCCCCTGGTGGTGCTGGCTGCGGTGGCGGTCGCCATCGGACCGCCACTGGCGCAGTCCGCCGGGCCGTGGCTGCAGGGGGCCGCCGCTCCTGACGGCATCTGGCAGGAGTGGCTCCTCCGCGCGCTCGCACTGCTGCTCATCGCCTGCCCCTGCGCGCTGGTGATCTCCACGCCGGTCGCGATCGTCACCGCGATCGGCGCTGCCTCGCGCCACGGTGCGCTCGTCAAGGGAGGGGTCTTCCTCGAGCGACTGGCCGACGTGCGCGCCGTGCTCTACGACAAGACCGGCACGCTGACCACCGGCGAGTTCGCGCTCGAGGACATCGTCCCGCTGAGCGGAGCGACCGCCGCCGAGGTGCTGCGTGCGGCCGGGGCGGTGGAGTCGCGTAGCGAGCACCCCATCGGCTCCGCGATCGCGCGGGCCGCTGCGCAGCACGATGGATCGAGGCCGGCGCGCGTGGAGGGCTTCGAGGCGCACCCAGGGCTTGGCGCCCGGGCGCTCGTCGACTCCCGCCCCGTGCTGGTGGGGAGCCCTGCGTTCCTGCGCTCCCAGGGCATCGACCCCGGTGAGGCGGCGGACGCCGTTGGTCGCGCGGAGGCGTCCGGCAAGACCGCCGTGATCGTCGCAGAGGGCTCCCGACCGCTGGGGGTGGCGGTGCTCGCCGACAGGACGAGGGCCGACGCCGCTGAGGCGGTCGAGCGCCTGCGGCACCTGGGTATCGCTTACCAGGCCATGCTAACCGGGGACAATGCGCGCGTCGCCGCGGACGTGGCAGGCCGGATCGGGCTCGACGAGTTCCGGGCTGGCCTGCTGCCCGAGCAGAAGCTCGCTCTGGTGCGCGCCTGCCGAGAGCGCTTCGGGCCTGTCGCGATGGTGGGCGACGGCATCAACGACGCACCGGCGCTCGCCACCGCGGACGTCGGCATCGCGACGGGCGCGGCAGCCACCGATGCTGCGATCGAGACCTCCGATGTCGCGCTGCTCGGGGCCGGGCTCGGCCGCCTGCCCTACCTCTTCGAGCTGAGCCGGCGCACGCGGTCCATCATGCGTCAGAACGTCGCGTTCTCGCTCGCCACCAAGGCCTTGCTGCTGATCGCGGCAATAGCCATCGGCGTGCCCTTGTGGCTGGCCATCGCCGGCGACGTGGGCGTCTCGCTGCTGGTAACGCTCAACGCGCTGCGTCTGGCGGATCGCCCACCCGCGGCGCAGGTCACGCCCGCCTCGGCACCTGCCATCGGCGCATCGCCGTCGTAGAGGCAGCAGGTCGTCGCCCGGCCGCAGGAGGCCAGGTGGCCCCGCGGGTCGCGAGTCAGCGCGCCTCCATCCCTCGCCGCCGCCGCGCGGCGGGCTCAAGCCGGCTCCGGGTGTGTCGTGATCCGCGAGAGGCCCGGGACGCTAGCCCGCAGACGCTCCTCCAGGGCCAGCGTGATGGTGCGGACCTCGCGCATTGTGAGCGCCTGGTCGAACCGACATACGAGTCGCAGGTGCAACGCCTGGCCGGACCGGTAGAAGCGCGCCTCTTCGACGCCCCGGATGCCCTCCGTCTCGGCGGCAAGGCGCCGCACGATGGCATCGAATCCCGCCGCGCTCGCATCGAGGTCGGACAGCGTCCTGGGCTCGGATCGGCGCGCCTCCAGACGCGTGATCACCGAACGGACCGACGGCACCTCGCGCGTGATGCGTTCCTCCACCTCCGTGGCGAGCTCGTGCGCCTGCGCCAGTGAGAGGTCTTCCGGCACCTCGAGGTCCTGCTCCACGAACACGCCGGCGGACTCGTCGTACACCCGGATGTTGTGGACGGGGCGGCCCATTTCCGTGGTTATGGCCAGAATGCGCTCCGGGATGGAGGCGTCCGCCACTCTCACGGGGTCCACGTGGAGCATGATGTCGGCGCCCGGCAGCCGGTCGCGGATCCGCTCCTCAGCAGCGACACCGATGGCATGACTGCGCTCGACCGCCGTGCCACGCTCCACGTCGATGACCAGATCGACGAAGGTGCGCCCGCCAGAGGGACGAACGCGCACCCGCGAGCAACCCAGCACTCCGGGAACACTGCGTACGACCTCCTCCACCCCGGCTGCCAGACCGTCCGGCGCGCGATCCAGCAGAACGTCAATGGCCCGACGTCCCATCCCCAGGCTCACGCGCACCACGATGCCTACCACAACCAGCGCCGCCACGGAGTCCGCCTTCTCTAGCCAGGGGGCGCGTCCCCACACCTCTCCTACATGCACGAGCGCCAGGCTGGCGAGCACCACGCACGAGCTGAGGACATCGGCGCGGAAGTTGATGGCGTCGGCCTCGAGCGCGTGGCTGTTGTAGCGGCGCGCCGTGCGCATCAGAGCAGACGAACGGGAGCGGTCCACGATGATGGATACGATCACCACGGCGAACGCCCATACGCTCGCGTCGACGTTCACGGCGCGGTACAGGAGCCGGTGCAGCGCCTCCCACACGATCCAGACGCAGGTGCACAACAGAAGGACTGTCTCGATGAGCGCCGACAGGTTCTCCACCTTGCCGTGACCGTAGGGGTGGTGACGGTCGGCAGGCCTGTCCGCGATCCGAACGGCGAAGTACGTGATGATGGAGCAGACAAGGTCGAGGGCCGAGTGCACCGCTTCCGATAGCAGCGCGAGGCTGCCCGTGTAGACCCCGACGACCAGCTTGGCCGATGTTAGCGCCACCGCGGCCAGCATCGACGTCAGCGCGACGCGGCGCTTCTCCAGCGCGCCCGCTGCCAGCTCGCCGGACTGCACCGTCGCACGCCTCCCCGACACAGAATGAACAAGCCCCGCGAGACTCCAACGCGTCCCGCAGGGCTCGGCACCTCTGCTGCCGACTAACCGCCGGCCCGGCCACGCCCCGCCGGTCCGCGGGGCCGCCTGATCGTCCGACACTTTACCAGCCGCGTCGGCGCGGCGTCAACGGTCCGGATTGGTGAAGCGGCGTCCAGCTTCCGATAATGGGGCACGTGCTGGGCGGCCCTCGTCCGCCCTGTGCACGCCTGCCACCGAGGGCCGAGCGACAAGCGATGAACGGCAACACCACGGCGGGTCCCGTCCTTGCCGCGTTCAGCGGTAGCGCGGTGAGCGTAGACTACGCCAGCTACGTTACGCAGCATGATGTGGTCTACCGCACGCCGCCCGCCCATGGGCGCGACGCGGCGCTGCTCGGCGACGGTGACCTCGGCCTCCTTGTCTGGTGCCCCGACGGCGAGCTCCGCATCCAGATCAACAAGGCCGACCTTTGGTGGATGAACCCCCACGCTGCGTCGCCAAGGCCCGACGACTGCCAGCTTCTCTCGGCGGGTGTACTACGGGTGGTCAGCGACCCATCACCGCTTAGCGACCCGCAGCCGTTCCGCCAGATGCTTAGCCTCTACTCCGCATCCTGCACGGTGCAGGCTGCCTCACGGGAGGCCAGTTGTCGCGCGCGGGTGTGGGTCGCGGCAACCGCGGGCGTGGCGTGTGTCGAGTACCAGGACGTGATGGTGCGCCCGCGCGAGCGCTTCGTCGAGCTCTCAGCGTGGCGCGAGGGAAGGGCGTTCGCGCTCGGCGACACGTTCGGCGTCCTCGAGGTCGCGGGTGACCGCCGGTTCGCGGTTGCCTGCCGCATCGCGGGGCTGTCGCACCGTGCGACTTTGAAGGATTCCCGGACGGCTCGCGCCGAGCTGCCCTTGACGCGGAGCTGCACGTTGCGCATCTTTGTGGCAGTCGCAGCCACGGAGCGTGAGGCCGATCCCATCAGCATCGCGAGGAGCCATCTGGACAGCGCAGTCCGGATCGGACACGAGGAGCTGGCAAGGGGCCACAAGGCCCACTGGCGCTCATTCTGGCGCAAGTCCTTTCTCAGCGTGCGCGCCGAGGGAGACGCCTCCGCGCGGCACATGGAGGGCCTGTGGTACACGCACCGCTACTTGATGGCATGCTCGTCGCGCGGCCGCTACGCTCCTCCGGCGCTGGGGTCCCTGTGGGCTGCCGGGCCGGGTGAACGCCCGCGGGGCGCGGGGTACACCCCTCTGGAGATGCAGGCGGCCTACCTGCCGCTTTTTGCCGCCAACCATCTGGAGCTGGTCCACACACTCACAGAGACCTATGCGCGCATGCGCCCTGTCGTCGAGCGCGACACGGCGGAGCGTCTGTCGCTGCCGGGTGCGTGCTTCACGAGCCTGATGGCGCCAGACGGGCGCTCGCTGGACGCACCGGGCGCGTCCGAGCCCCTCCGCTACGCCCCATGCATCGCGCCTGCGCTCGCCTTCTGGTGGTGCTGGCAGCACGCCCGCGACCCGGCGTTTCTGAGGACGCGCGCGTACCCGTTCCTCCGCTCCTGCATCGGCTTCTGCTACGAGCACGCTCGCATGGCTGGTAGGCTGCCCGCCACCGACGAACCAGCCAACGCCCTGGCGCCCGAGGACGCAGCCGCGCTGCGCTGGGGGCTGCTGGCGCTCGCGGAGGCATCCGAAGAGCTCGGCGTCGATGCGGCCACGCGGCCCACGTGGATCGAGGTGGCGCTCCGCCTTGAGGCTGCTTGCATCGTCAACGAGGCCTGGCGCACCGGTACGCCGGCTGGCGTCTTCTTCGGCAAGGACATGCCGCCGACAGGGCTGGCCGGCGCCTCAGCGGGCCTCGGCGCTGATGCCCCCCGCGACACCGGCCGCCTCATGGCGCCAATCGCGGCCGCGCGGTCTGGCGCCGGCGCTTGGGCCCTCCATCTGCTGGTGCGCGACATGGCAACGGGGCAGACGCTGCCGCAGTGCCTGTACACGGCCGGCGGAGCGGAGGCCGGCGCGGCCGCTGTGCCCGAATGCGCGCCTCTGGGCGTGCTCAGCGCCACGCTGAACGAGATGTGCCTGCAGGAGCGAGGCGGCGCCATCCATCTGTTCCCGGCGCTGCCGCCCGGCTGGGACGGAACGTACGCCCTCCGGAGCCCGGGCGGGCTGAGCGTCATGGCGGAGTGCGTAGGCGGAGTGGTGCTCTGGGCGGCCGTGCATAGCTACTCCGGCGGGACCTGCCGCATTGCGAACCCGTGGGCGGAGCAGGCGCGCGTGATGTTCGGCAAGGAGGAGGTATGCCGCACCGACGGGCCGGTCATCGAGTTCGAGGCCAGGCGCGCCGGAGTCTACGCGCTGGACCGCCCGCGCGTGCCGCTCGCGCGGATGCTGCGCTGGCGGCTATCGGCCTTGCGCCCGCCCGCGCCGCGCTCCTCGGGCGCTGCCCGCGTCGGCCCGGCCCCAGTCGTGCGCAAGGTGGCTTGAACAGCCGTCAGCGGAGACGGACGACGCGATCGTCGGTGCGGACGTCGCGCCCTCGCAGAAGGTCGTGCATCGTGGCGCAGAGCCACCGCTGCTCGTCGATGTGGAAGTCGATGCGCAGCCGCGTGCGTGAATCGGCGCCCGGCGGAGACAGCCTCACCGCGTCAGCCTCGTTCAGCGTGACGACGCACTCCCCCTCCTCCGTCTGGTCCGGCTGCCAGTAGTCGTTGCCGTTCCCGCGCCGCTGCCATCCGATCGCCAGGCGTCCGGCGTACCCTACCTCGCAGACCGGCAGGCTGAAGAACTGCTGCCGTGTCGCTGCCGAGTAGTACCGCGTCTGGAACCCCGTCTGCGTGGGGTACGGGGTGCCGCGCTTGATCAGCAGCTCGTACTCCGCGCGCTGCGCCTGCTCGTTGAAGACGCGAATGGCGTAGTCGTGATGGATGATCTGGTCCACGTAGTAACCGGCGCCGTAGATCGCTGCGCCCTTCACGACCGCCTCGAAGGGCTCCCAGTAGTGCACGCGGCTCGCGCCGAACTTCCGCTCGAAAAGCTCTCGGATGCCGGGGAGCATCGTGGAGCCTCCGACCAGCAGCACGGCGTCGAGGTCGACGATGGAGCACCGGTGCGCTGCGTCCTCAAGGACCGCGTCCGTACACTGGCCCACCATCTCGAGCAAGCGGCGGGCCTCGAGCGTGTCCAGGAACTCACGGCGCGTCAACTCCAGAGGCTCGGCGGAGCCCGGCAGCCGAAAGACCGTGCCTTCGGTGGTCAGGACCTTGCCCGAGAGCTCGCGCTTCACCCGTTCGGCCTGCGCCCGGATGATGGGACGGAACGTCTCGGCGTGGGCGGCCAGCTTGGCGCACGCCGCATCGGTGACCCACTCGTCCACCGTCTCGCCGCCGAGCGACAGCCCCCGGGCGCTGATGACTTCGGCGCGCCGCCGCCCGGCGGCCGGCCCGGGCGCCCCGGCGGCCTGCGCCAGGTTGGTGCGCACGATCGCGATGTCGAGCGTTCCGCCGCCGAAGTCAGCGACCAGCAGGTTGCGGTCGTCCGACAGATCGACGCCGTACCCCAGCGCGGCGGCCACCGGCTCATCGAGCCAGCGGAACCGCTGCACGCCGAGCCTGCGCGCTATGTTGTACAGCTCCATGCGGTAGGGCTCGAAGCTGTCCACCGGGACGGTCATCGTGAGGTCGTTTACGAGCCCCTCGCGCCGCGCCCACATGACGAAGCGCCGCAGCACGTGCCACTTCGGGACCGCACTCCACGTGATGTCGCGCTCGCGGTCGTTCACCAGTGCGAGGATCTTCCGCAGGAAGAGCGTGGCGCATGCGCGCGCCGACACCTGCTGGTGACCCACCTCGGCCACGGGCTGCTGGCTGCTGCGTCCCAGTGTGCGCTTGAACGCGCGGGCGAGGGGCGTGAGCCGGCCGGCGTAGGTGGCGCGCAGCACCTCGTCCGCGGCGATCGCCTCCTTCCCTATGAAGCCCTGCTCCATGTCCTCGAAGAAGACCAGGGAGGGTATAAGGGGCGTCTGCCATGCGGGCTCGTGCTCAGCCACGCTCTCCAGGTCGACGGTCTCCGCGTGGGTGCCCTGCCAGCGGGCGATTACGGTGTTGGTGGTTCCGAGGTCGATGGCCCAGTGTGTGTCCATGTCTCCGCCAGATACGATGTGGGGCTAACGGGGTGTCTTTCGCCGCGCCCGTCCCACAATCCTGTGCCTCGTCCACGCCGGAGAGCGGGGCCCTGGACCGATGCAGTACGATACCCGTGAGGCGTATGCCTCGCCCCACCGCCCTGAAAAGGAGTGCCGATGGCTCGCTCCAGCCGTCGCAAGTGGATGCGTTGGGCAGGCGCGGTGGCCGCCGGAGGTGCGGCTCACGCATGCGCATGCCTGTTCATCGCCTGGCTGTCGTTGCGCGCGCGGCCGGCCAACGTGCCGGACGACCCGGAGGCAGCGGGATTCCTCGGCGATCCCGTGACGTTCGTCTCACACGACGGCACCCGCCTCGCGGGCTGGCTCGTGGGGCCGCCGGATCGGACGCCGCGTGGCGCTGTGGTGTTGTGCCACGGCGCCGATGGAACGCGGCTCGGCATGGCTCCTGCGGCGCGCGTGCTCGTCGATGCCGGTTACGCGGCACTGCTCTTCGACTCCCGGTCGCGCGGCGCGAGCGGGGGCTCGCGGATGACCCTCGGCGTGCGCGAGCCTCACGACTTCCGCGCAGCGGTGCGCTTCCTACAGGAGCACCCGGCAACACGTGGGCTGCCGATCGGGGCCCTTGGCGTCTCGCTCGGGGCGGCGACGACGATCATCGGCTCCGAGGGAACGCCCGCAGTCCGCGCAATCGTGGCCGAGAGCGCCTTCTCACGCCTCGACCGTGCCATAGACCGCCACTTCGGAGCCCTAATGGGCCCGCTGGCGGTCATATACCAGGCGCCCGTGCAGCGCATCGGCGAGCGCCTCATCGGGGCGCAGGCCGAGCATGTGAGCCCGGAGGCCGCCATCGCTCGGCTGGGACCTCTGCCGGTCCTGATCATACACAATGCCGAGGACCGCTACTGCGACGCATTGGAGGCGGACCGTCTGGCGCGCGCCGCTTCAGGACCGGTGGAACTATGGACAGTGCCCGAGTCGGGCCACATCGCGGCGGTCTATGTGGCGCCCGAGGAGTACCGGCGGCGGGTCGTGCAGTTCTTCGACCGCCACCTCACGCCGCAGGCGAGTCCGGCTCCTCGACCATGACCTCCGCGCCGCGCGCGACGTCGAAGACGCCGGCGGCACTGCCGTCGCGCACACCGATCTCCAAGCGGCCCGTGCTGCCAACGTAGGCGACTGCCTCGCCGCGAGGAACGTCCGCGTAGGTGCGCCGCAGCGGCGCCAGGACGCCGCCCGGCAGGCGGACCACTGCCCCGGGCGCGATGGCGTGGGCGCGCACGTTGGTCACCAGATTGCCGAAGCGGTCCACCGCCACGACGCGCCCCACCAGAGCGGCGCCCCGCCGCACGGGCTCGTCCGGCGCCAGAAGCCGGGGAGTCGCGGGCGGCCCGAGCGCTTCGACGGGCATGCCGGCGGCCAGATGCGCGGCAGCGGGCGCCAGGATGTCGCGTCCGTGGAAGGTGGCGCTCACTGAGCGCCGCCGGTGGGCAGCGCTCTCGATCCGCACGGAGCGAACGACGGGCTCCCCGGTCAACACGGGGGTCAGGAGACCATTGTCAGGCGCGACGAACCGCCACGGCCCGGCCTCCACGGCGATGAGACCGCGATCGGTGCCCACTTCGGGGTCCACGACGCACAGGAACACCGTGCCGGACGGGAAGTCGCGGTAGCAGCTCTCGAGGGCGAGAGCGCCGTACCCGACGTCCTGTGCGGGCACATCGTGCACGATGTCGACGAGCATGGCATCGGGCGCGATACCCAGGATCACTGCCTTCATGGCGCCCACGAACGTGTCGGCCGTACCGAAGTCCGTGAGGAGGGCGACC
Organism: Chthonomonadales bacterium; assembly: GCA_035477595.1. Classification (GTDB taxonomy): domain Bacteria; phylum Armatimonadota; class Chthonomonadetes; order Chthonomonadales; family CAJBBX01; genus DATIKM01. Next base: position 64,623 of record DATIKM010000108.1, on the reverse strand, counting down.
AGTGGCCGGCTCATCGGGCGCCCTGCGCCGCATGCAGGGAACGACGGGCGCCGCGCGGAATGCCCCTATGCGCGCGCCGCGCTGGCACGATCGGGGCGCGCCAGGGAGTGGACATGCCGGTGATCGAGCAGAGTCTGTTGGTTCGCGCGCCCGTGGAGCGCGTGTACGCGGTCGCCCGCGACGTGGAGCGCTTCCCGGAGTTCATGGAGGACCTGAAGTCGCTCACCGTCCTCGAGCGCAGCGACGACGGCAACCGAACCGTCACCGAGTGGGTCGGCGCAATTCGCGAGTTCAAGATGACCATCCGGTGGACACAGGAGGATGTCTGGGACCCCGCCACTCGCCGCGACGACTTCCGCATGCTCACGGGCGACATGGACAGCATGTCCGGATTCTGGCGCTTCGCCCAGCGCGACGGGGGCACGCTCTTCGAGTCCGTGGTCAACTACGAGTACAACGTACCCCTCATCGGACCGATGATCAAGGCGCTCATCAAGAAGAAGATGACCGCAAACCTGGATGCCCAGATGCGGGCTATCGGCGCTCGCGCCGAGGCCTGCGACTGACACGACGGCCCGGGGAGGCTGGCGCTCTCTCCCCGGCATCGGGGTCGCCCTCATGCCGGCGCCTGGCTGGGTTCCGGCGAAGCCGCTGTCGAGGCCCCCTCGCGCCCCATAACGCACGCGAGGGCCAAGCCCGACGCGACCATCGCGCCGAGCACGAAGAGCGCGGCCACGACGCCCGAGTCGTTGAACGCGAAGGCCGCCGACGCCGCCACAGCAACCGGCCTCACGCCGCCAGCCCATCCCCGCTCGCTATCGGACAGCCGCCTGAGCACGCGCCGGCCCGCTCTGGCGCCGACGGCGCCGACGACCGCGAACCAGCCGAACGCCGCGAGCGCCGCCGGGTCAACAACGAGGCGCGCGTTCATAGCCACCTTACGCGAGGCGATCTCCGCTAGCGCCGCCCATCCTCCATCACGCCACAGGCGCACCGCGTCGCCCAAGTGCGTGGCACTGCCCCCGGCCGCCGCGAGCGCATCGTCCGCCACGGCAAGCCCTACGGCGGCCGCCACGCCGGCGAGGGCTGCCGCTGCAGCCGTGAGGAGGCCAACTCGCCGTCCAGTGAGCGCCCAAAGCCCCGCCACGAATCCCGCGATGGCAGCCGCCGCGCCGCCGGCGTTCGCACCGAGAGCCGGCCACCCGATCAGCAGCGCGACGGCGGCGAAGAGCGCGGCCGCGCGCCATGGGCCAAGCCTGCCCAGGAACGCCCAGAGGAGCGCGAAGCCGATGAGGCACGCCGCGTACTCGTTGCCTATACCGTAGAACCGGATGCCCGCAAGAAGGTACGGGGAGAGCACCGAGAACGGCATCAGGCGGTGCCCGGCGACCGAATCAGCCACCGCGACGACAAAGAGCGCGGCGGCGGACCAGCACAGCGCCGCGCGAACCATCTCTGCGCCGTCGCGACCCCCGCGCGCCGCCGCAGCAAAGGCAAGCGACGCCATCACCGTCATTGCCACGAATGTGTGCACCAGCACGACGCCCAGCGAAGCACCGGGCAGCGCCGCTACAACCAGCAGCCCGACCGGGGTCTGCACCAGCCATACGAGCATCAGCGCCCACACCATGCCGGGCGTGCGCCCCCGCAGCAGAAGCCAGATCGCTCCGAACCCAAGGACCCCCGCGATCGCGCCGAGGACCGCGAGCCCGGGCACAAACGCCCCCGCGTTGGAGGCCACCTTGCGGTCGAGCCATGCCAGCGAGACGGCGGGTTCTCTGTCGCCGACCACGCGCATGGCGTGGCCGCCAGGCAGTGGCGCACGCGGTAGACCCAGCCACTCGCGTACCGATGGCGCCACGTCAACCAGCGTGATGAGACCGGCCGTGCGCGTGGTCGCGGATGTGAGGAGCCCGCGCTCCACTTCGCTCGCCAGCACCGCAACCGCGAGGCGCTCGGCAGGAGGCGGCGAGACCGACACGAGCAGCACGCGCCCGCTGCCTGCGCTTCGGGAGGCGATGGCTGCCAGGCAAGCGTCCACCCGGGCGAGAGCTCGCTCGCGGGGTAGGCCGGCACCCACAACCACCACCACGCTGCGCGGATCGCTCGCCGCCGCGTACCCGAGGCGATGACCGATCCGGCGGTCCTCGTCGGGACCCACAGCCTGGTCGGCCCACAGGACTACTGGCGCCACGCCTTCCTCGCCCATCGCGAGAAGGGCGCCGGCGCGCGCCGGCGAACCGATTGGCGCGTCGCCAACCACCGCCAGGACGCCGGGCCGGCCGGTCGCGCCGGCGGCGGCGGCTGGGGTCAGGGACAGCAGATCCCGTCGCGCGAGGGAACCGATCCCGAGATGGAGCAGCGCGGCGCTCAGGGCGCCTTCGGCGCCGGGCAGCGCCCTCCGCCAGTCAACACCGCTGCGGCGCTGCAGCACGACACCGGCGCTGGCGCCCTCGGCCTGCTCCGTGTCCCGCAGGATCCAGGCGTCGGACGGCTCCGAGCGCTCGCGCGAGCCCGTGGCGACGGCCACGAAGCGAGCGAGGCGCGGCGGTCCCGGGCCGGCTGCAGTGTGCAACAGACCTATCGCCCCATCCGAGGCCAGCCTCCGGAGCGCGGGCCAGCGCGGGTCCTCGAGGTCCTCCCGCCCAATCCCCTCGACCAGAACGACCACGGTGCGTGCCGGTCCGCCTGCACCGACACCCGCCGGGAACACCGTGAGCAGACCCACCAGCAAGGCCAGCCAGACGCGGCTCACGGGACCGCACCCATTGCCGCATTCCGCGCGAGCTGGCCCGCAGACGCGTCGAGGACGGCGCAGGCACACGCGGTCGCCATCTTCCAGCCGGAGGAGATCAGCGGGAGGGCGACGTCCGGAGGAAGGAAGCCCGCTACGACGCCCGATCGGGTCATCCACCGAACGACGCCCTGAAGGTTCCGCTCGCGCATCCCAATGCTCCACACGCACGCTCCGCTGCGCCGCCCGTGCGATGGTCGCTGTTGAGGGGGCCGCGTGGCGCATCTCCGTGGTGCTCGCTGCCTACCGAGCCCGGCACACACGGGAGTCGCCTGCCATCACAGCGTCCCGGTGCTCATCGTCCTCACCTGCGCTCGCCCCAGTCGGCGCGCCGGATCGCGGCCCAGACGCCAGTGAGAAGCACCACGGCTCCCGCTGCCTGCATGCCGGTGACCGACTCCGACAGCAGCCACCATGCCAGGCCGGCGGCCACTACGGGCTCGAGCAGTGTAGACGCGCCCACGACGCCGGCCGGGAAGTGCCTCAGCGACCAGTTGAGCGCCGTGTGGCCGATCAGTTGCGGCACCGCCGCCAGCGCTATCACCGAGCTCCACGCCTCCGCCCCGCGCGGCGCGGCGCCAGCGCCCAGCACGGCGACCGCGACCCACAGGGAGATGGCGGCGCTCCCGTAGGTCCACAGCACCACGCGCCAGGTGCCCATCCGCGACTGCTCGGCCTGCGTTAGCAGGAAGTAGGCCGCGATGAAGACGGCGCCGGCCAGCGCAAAGGCGTCACCCTTCGTGGCATCGGGCCGCGGCGCGCCTCCGCCCGCAGGCCCGCCTGCCGCGACCGCCCAGACGCCGCAGAGAGCAACGGCAACCCCCCACCAGAAGCGCGCCGGAGGCCTCAGGCGCCAGACCAACCAGACGCCGAGGCCCACCCAGACCGGGCTCGTCGACACCAGCAGAGCCGACCGGGCCACGCTGATGTGCTCGAGCGATGCGAACCACGTCACGAAGTGAAGCCCGAGACAAACGCCAGCCGCGCAGAGCTTGGCCGCGCGCGCGGCGCCCACGGGCGCTCCGGGGTTGCGCCATCCGACAGCGAGCGCCACGCATCCCCACGCGAGCGCCATCCTCCACGCGGCGAGCGGAAGCGGCTCGACCCCGGCCGCAATGCCCACCCGCGCCAGGACAGCGGCCGAGCCGACCGCCGCCTGCGCCGCGAGCAACACCCCGTAGCGCAGGAGGCGCGCACCATGGGCGCCGGCCGGCGGGCCGTCCGTCAACGCGCGCCGGCGCGACGCGGCGCGTCCGCGCGCACTAAACCCGTCACGAGGTCCAGTCACCCACATAGAGGACCTCTTCCTCGAGCGTCACGCCGAACCGGTCCAACACGCGCCGTCTCACCCGATCGGCCAGCAACCGTATGTCGGCGGCTGTTGCTCCGCCGCGGTTCACTACGAAGTTGCCATGCCGAAGGCTGATCTGCGCTCCGCCGACCGCAAGGCCCTTGCAGCCGCACGCCGCGCTGAGGATGCCCGCGGGAACAATGCCCTTCGCGCGGAGAAGGTCAGGCACGCCCGGCACTTCCGCCGCGAGCGATGCATCATAGACGTTCTTGAAGAAGCTGCCGGCGGATGGCTGCCACGGCTGTCGATGGATCCGGTTCCGCTGGTTCTGCCGCGCCCTATCCAAAACTGCCTTGCGCCCTGCGGACCCAAGCTTCAGCCACACGCCGACGACTGCGGCGGGCTCCGCGCCCGGACGCCGAAGTCGGCTGTCACGGTACGAGAAGCGCATCCAGTCGACGCCCTCGACGCGGCGTTCACCGCCCTCGACCACGTCAATACGGTCGACCACGTCGGCGATGGCCTGCTGGTAGGCCCCGGCGTTGGAGACCATCGCGCCGCCGAGCGTCCCCGGGATCCCCACGGCGAACTCCAGCCCGCTCAGTCCGGCGCGCGCGGTATCGACGAAGAGCTGCATGAGTGACTTGCCCGCGTCGCTTCGCGTCTCGAGGCCGATGGTCGCGCGCTCGCAGCGGTTGCGTACGACGAGCCCCCGCACGCCGCGGTCGCTGACGCAGACATTGCTGCCACCCCCAAGAAGGGTCACCGGCGCGCCCAGGCGCTGCGCCAGCGCGAGCGTCTTGGCGAGCAGGTCGGCATCCCGAGCGCACCAGAAGAGGTCGGCCGGACCGCCGACGCGCAGGGTCGTGTGGTCGCGCAGAAGCTCGCCGCGCGCCAGGGCTGATCGCACTGCGGGGGGCGAGGCGGCGACGAGGGCAAGCAGGCGGTCCTCCATGCGGCCAGTGTAGCACGCCTCCCCTTGCCGGGCCAACCGCCCTCGCTTGTCGCCCGGCTAGCGGTTGCCGACCATCGACCTGCCTTGACTCGCCCGGCTCGCATCGCACATAATGCCGGCGTGCCCAGAAGCCGATGATCGTCGCATGAGGTGCGTCACGGCCGCGGTTGCCGACCCTGCCGGGGCCGTTTGTGTTCGTCTCAATGTCCGAGAGCGATGCTCCGAGCCGCTGCGGCCGCAGGAGGCCCACCATCCATGATCTACCCGGCGCCAGACAAGCTCGACAAGGTGGGCAGCAAGTACGCTCTCGTGATCGTGGCCGCCAAGCGCGCCAAGCAGGTGCGAGACGGCGCGCGGCGTCTCGTGGACTCGAAGTCCACCAACCCGCTCACAGTCGCTCTTGAGGAGCTCGCGCAGGGGCAGATCACGATGGTTCAGATCGGCGAGCCCGAGGCGCTGCCGACGAGCCTGGCGGCCACGCCCGTCTTGGGCGGCCTGCTCGCCACCTACGACGACGAGCTCGGCACGGAGGGCGACGGCCACGGCGACGACTTCGCGCCACTGGTCGACGATGGCGACGACATCGAGGCCGTCGCAGCCGATGAGGAGGAGAGCCCCCTGACGGTGGCTGTCCTGGGAGAGGATGACGGAGAGGACGAGCAGGTGGTGCCGCGCACCGCAGAGGTGGAGGTTCTGGGCGGCGCCGATGAGGAGGCCGACGAGGAGGACGGCATCGTAGTCGTCGCAGTCGAGGAGGACGAGCTGACGGCCGTCGTAATGGCGGTGGGCGACAGTGGTGAGGACGATCCGGAGGCGCCGTTCGCTGTGGGCGTCGCGCTCGACGCCGACGCCGACGACAACCTGGCCGTTGAGGCCGATCGGGAAGCCGACCCTGACACCGGTGGCGATGACACGGACGGCGCGCCTGTCGCCAAGCCCGACGAGGAGTAGGTTCGGCCGCGTGGCCGGAGCGTGAGCATGTCAGAGAAGCGCGACTACTATGAGGTGTTGGGCGTGTCGCGCAACGCCAGCACCGAAGAGATCAAGCGGGCCTTCCGCAACCTCGCGCGCAGATACCATCCGGACGTTAACAAGGCGTCGAATGCCGAGGCGCGGTTCCGCGAGATCAATGAGGCGCATGAGGTCCTGAGCGACGAGGCGAAGCGACGCGCGTACGATCGGTTCGGACACGAGGCGCTCAACGGCGCGGCTGCGGACGGCGGTTTCGGCTTTGGCCCGGCGGGCTTCGGCGGCTTCACCGATATCTTCGACGCGTTCTTCGGACAGGGAGGCCAGGGCGCCAGCAGCGCCACGGTCGCCGCGCGCGGCGACGACCTCCGGATCGACATCCAGCTCACGCTCGAGGAGGCCGTCCTCGGCGCCGAGAAGAGCCTTGCGTACGCCCGCCTGGAGCGCTGCGAGGTGTGCACCGGCACTGGCGCGGAGCCCGGCACCCACCCCGAAACGTGCCCGGTGTGTCGCGGCGCCGGCCATGTTCGGAGCACGCGGAGCACGCTCCTCGGCACTTTCCAGACCACTGCTACGTGCGGGCGCTGTAGAGGCGAGGGGCGCGTCATCCCAAGCCCCTGCCAGCAGTGCGGCGGCAGCGGACGCATGCGCCGACAGCGCGAGCGCTCGGTGCGCATCCCCGCAGGAATCGACACCGGCAGCCGTGTTCGGCTGCAGGGCGAGGGGGACGCCGGCATCCGCAGCGGCGAGCCGGGCGACCTGTATGTGCACACGCACGTGCAGCCGCACGAGGTGTTCGAGCGGCGCGGCAACGACCTCTACTGCGAGGTCCCGATCTCCTTCGCCCGCGCAGCACTCGGTGGCAAGGTGACGGTGCCCAGGATCGATGGGACTGAGGAGCTGGACATCCCCGCGGGCACGCAGCCAGGCTCGACGTTCCGCCTGCGCGACCGCGGAGCGCCGGACCTCGGTGGCCGCGGCCGCGGCCACCAGTACGTCATCGTGCAGGTGCAGGTGCCCACGAAGCTGAGCGGAGAGCAGCGGCAGCTCCTGCGCGAGCTCGCGCGGAGCCTCGGCGAGGAAGCCGAAGAGGCCGACGACCGCGGGATTCTGGGCCGGCTCTTCCGAGGTGGCGGCTGATGCCCGCTCCGGACCCCTGAGCAGCGTGCGCTGGGCGTCCATCCGCATCGAGTTGCCTTCCGCCGCTTCGGAAGCCGCCTCCGCAGCCCTCATGAGCGCCGGCTGCTCCGGCGTCGCCGAGACGGGCTCGGAGCCGGTCACGGTGACAGGCTGCATCCCCGTCACGGATGGCATCGAGGCTGCACTCGCCGGCCTTCGCGCTCGCCTCGACGCGTTTCCAGCCTGCGGCCTCCCTTCAGCCGGCGACCTCACCGTCACCTTTGTCGAGGATGCGGACTGGGCGACCGCGTGGCGCCAGTTCTACGCCCCCACCGAGATTGGCCGTCGCCTCGCGATCCAGCCGTCCTGGCAGCCGTATGCCGGGGCGCCCGACCGCGTAGTCATCAAGATGGACCCCGGCATGGCCTTCGGAACCGGAGGGCACCCCACCACGCGCCTGTGCCTCCTCGCCATCGATGACCTCGTGACCCCCGGCGCCGTGGTGGCTGACATCGGAACGGGCTCCGGGATCCTGGCGATAGCCGCGGCGCTGCTCGGAGCGCGGGAGGTCCACGCAACCGACATCGACCCTCTACCGCGTCGCATCGCTCGCGAGAACGTGGCACAGAACGGTCTGACCCAACGCGTCACGGTGCACGAGTTCGAGGGCTTCTACGAGCGGCTCCCTGTCTGCGACCTTGTGGTCGCGAACATCGTTGCCGACGCGATCATCGAGATCGCCCCGCTCGCAGCGAACGCCCTGCGGCCCGCGGGCGTCTTCGTCGCGTGCGGCATCGTGGACGAGCGCCTGCCGGACGTCGAGACAGCGCTTGCCTCCTCGGGCCTCCAGGTCGTCGAGGTCCGATCCGACGACGTCTGGCGGCTCGTGGCGGCCCGAAAGCACGACGCCCCCACAGCTGAGCGGTAGCTTGTGCGTCACCGACAATGATGCTATAATCCCGCCTGCGCGGAGAGATGGCTGAGTGGTCGAAAGCGGCCGCCTGCTAAGCGGTTGTGGGGGTGTATAGCCCTCACCCCGGGTTCGAATCCCGGTCTCTCCGCCACCTGTGCACCTGTAGACGCCATGCTCCGCTTCATAGACCTCGACCCACGGCATCGGATGGCGGCCGGCTGGATCGCGAGCCGCGGCCTGTGCGTTCGCGTGTGGCTCCTTCTGTTCGCGCTCCTCATGCCCACCGTGTGTGTCGCCTTGCCGGTGGACCAGTACCTGCAACTGCGCCGACACCTCGGGTTCGACCACCGCCTCACCGCCATGGACGCGGAGGCAAACCCCGGGCAGCACGCCGGACGTGTGGTGGAGTTGGTGGGTACTGTGAACGGGGTAAGCCGTTACGGCACGGATGTCTCGTTCATGCTCACACAGGCGGGTGGGCGCCTGCTCTTTCTGCGTTCGCGAAACCCGGACGCGGCCCTCGCTCTCGATGCCTCCGTCGAGAGACTCCGCATACTGGCGCGCGTCCGCAGGCCAACCACGGACAACGCCGACGTCTTCGAACCGGTCGCGATGGCGCTCGATGCAGAGGTTAGCGCCCGTGAGCGACAGGCAGCCGCCCGCATGCAGGCGGCTGCGGAAGCGCAGGCGCGGGCCGCGTCGATGGTTGCGGCGCAGCGCGGCCGCCAGCCCTCGCGCGGTCTCACCACGCGCCCCATTGCGGGCGCTCCGGTTGAGGTCTCCCCGCTGGCCAGACGCTACCTGACCCCTGCGGCGCAGGCGGTCTACGGCGACTACGCACGCTTCATCGCTGGCTGGAACCGCCGCCTCACCGCCACTGAGGTCGACCAGATCACCGTCAGCATCCTCTACTTCGCCGGCCGCCACCGCGTCGATCCCCGGCTGGTCGTCGCCCTGATCATCGCCGAGTCCAACTTCAATCCCCGGGCCACCTCGCGCGCGGGCGCCATGGGCCTGGGGCAACTCATGCCGGTCAATGTGCGCGCGAACAGGCTCACCAACCCATATGACCCGGTGCAGAACGTTCGGACATCTGTGAACCTGCTCACGCAGAAGCTGCAGAGGTTCCGCACGCCAGGCACTCCCGAGGGCATGCTCTCCTGGAGGCAGATCGAGCTCGCGCTGGCCTCCTACAACGCGGGCGGAGGCGCCGTGCGTCGCTTCGGCGGTGTCCCGCCGTTCCGCGAGACCCAGAACTACATTCGCCGCGTCAAGAGCCTCTACCGGCAGCTCATAGCCGGCTAGCCTGCCGGTGTGCGCATTCCGGCGCAGGCTCGCCCATCGAGGGGCCGCGAGAGGTCGTCGCCCGCTTAGCGGAAAGGCCCCTTCCATGAGCCTGCTCTGCCGCCTGTGGTTGCTCCTCGTACTGGCTGGCGCTGCCTCCTCTGCCGCCACGGCGCAGCCGCCCGGTGAGGAGATCGAGCGAGCGCGCGCACGCGTCTATCCCGCCCTGGTAAACATAAAGACCGTGAGCCGGTTCTTCGCCGAAGGCCGCGCGCGCCGGACGCTGACGGGCGGGTCCGGCGTGATTGTCGATCGCCAGGGGCACGTTCTCACGAACTACCACGTCGCGGGCCAGGCCACCCGGATAACCTGCACCCTCGCCTCCGGAGAGACGCTCGAGGCCGACGTGCTCACGCATGACCCCCTGACGGACCTGAGCGTGCTGCGGCTGCGCGTGCCACGCTCCCGAGCCGCGCGGCTTCCCTACGCGACGCTCGGCGACTCGGACCGGCTGCGCGTGGGTGAGACCGTCTTCGCGATGGGCAACCCGCTCATGCTGGCCTCCTCCGTGACGCGAGGCATCGTGTCGAACCCCCGGCGTGTCTTCACCGACCCCGCGGGCGCGGCCATGGAGGAGATGACCCTCGACTCCGGCGAGCGCACGGGCCTGTTGACGCGGTGGATTCAGCACGACGCACGCATCTTGCCAGGGAACTCGGGCGGACCCCTCGTCAACACGCGCGGCGAGGTGGTGGGCATCAATGAGCTCGGCGGCGCCGGCATGGGTTTCGCCATCCCAAGCTCCATCGCGCGTCAGGTGCTGCGTGAAGCGCTGCGCCATGGACGCATCCGGCGCGGCTACTTCGGTCTCGCCGTACTCCCCGTGACGCGGCTGGGCCGCACCACTGGCGCGCTCATCTCATCGATATCGCCGTCATCGCCCGCGGAGAAGGCGGGGCTGCGCGCCGGCGACATCATCACGCAACTGGGTGCGAGGCCCGTCGCGGTGCGCTTCTTTGAGCAGGTGCCGGACTTCCATCGGCAGATGGCCGCCGCCGCGCCGGGGTCCCACGTGCAGGTCCGCTATCTGCGCGCCGGCCGACCACGTACCGCCACCGTTACCGTGGCGCTGATGAAGGAGTCCGCGGGGAAGGAGGCGGAGGCGCCGGACCTCGGGGTCACGGTTCAGCAGATCACCGAACCCATGCACCTGGTGGGCGGACTTGCCACGGCCCGCGGCGTCCTCGTCACGGGAGTGCGCGAAGGCTTCCCGTCCGAGGCGGCGCGACCACAGGTTCAGCCAGGAGACATAGTCACCGCGGTGAACGGGACTGCAACGCCGAACCTCGCCGCGTTCATGCGCGCAGTCGCCGCCGGGCGCGGGCGCGACATGTCGCTTGCGATCCGGCGGGAGGACGAGGCTCTCGTCACGGTGGCCAAGCCGCAGGAGGACGCGCCGAGCGAGTACAGCGAGATCGCCAAGCCCTGGCTGGGCATCAGGACGCAGGTGGTGACGCAGGATGTCGCCGGTGTTATTGGTCTTGAGGATGCGGGCGGCTTCCGTATCACGCAGGTCTACGAGGGCACGGAGGCACAGCGAGCCGGCCTCCGCGCGGGCGATGTGATCCGTTCGCTTAACGACGAGGCCCTCGAGTCGTCGCGAGAGCAGGACGCAGCGGACCTCCGCCACACCATCGAGGCGCTGGGCATCGGCGAGAGGGTCCGCATCGGCCTGCTCCGCGGACAAGCTGTCAGGACAGTGGAGGTAACGCTGGAGGCGACGCCCACCTCCGGGGAAGGGGCGCGCAGGTCGCGCAACCGGGAGTTCGAGTTCACCGTACGGGAACTGACGCGCCTGGACCGGCTGAACAACCGGCTCCGACGCTCCCAGAGGGGCCTCCTGGTCGTTGACGTGGTCTCCGGGGGATTGGCGCAGATGGGTGGCCTCGGTGTCGGGGACTTGGTGGCGTCGGTGAACGACACGCCGGTCACGTCGGTCGCCGCATTCGAACGAGCGCTGGCCGGCGTCCGTGGCAGGCATCCCGCTGTCGTCTGGCTCTTCGTCTATCGTGGGACGGGATCGCACTTCGTGTTCATCGAACCCGAGCCATCGCACTCGGGCAGCCCCCGACCAGGGCCGACGGTCCCCGCCGCGAAGCGCGGGGCGGAAAGGCGGTAGCCAGTGAGCATCCGATGGAGTACCGTGGCGGCGGCCTGCGCGGCGTGCGTCTTCGCCGCGTGCGTCGTCGCGGCGCCGGCGCGCGCTCAGGACACAGGCGCCCAGATGCAGGCGCTGATCGGCAAGGTGAGCCCCAGCATTGCGGAGGTCCGGGCCGTTGTGAGGATGGAGATGCGCGGTGGCGGCGAGAGCAACTCACAGGAGTCACGGGTCACCCTGCAGGGCGCCGTGGTGACGGAGACCGGCCTCCTCATGGTCTCCAACACGCCGTTCTCGCCGAAGCGCATCCTTGAGCTAATGGGGGGCGGGGAGTTGCCTGCCGGCATGGACATGAGGGCCACGCCGACATCCTTCAAAGTGACCCTCCCCGGAGACGACAAGGAGTATGACGCCTTCCTGGGCGCGACAGACCCCGTGCTCGATCTGGCGTTCGTGCAGATCGAGGGACTCGGGGACCGCAAGCTGCCCAGCATCGACTTCTCTGCATCGTCCGACCCTGCCGTCGGCGACCAGATCGTGCTGGTGTCGCGCCTGCCGAAGGGCTACGACTACGCGCCGTTCTTCCAGACATCGCGCGTGAGCGGAGAGATCGCCAAGCCCCGTAGGGCGTGGGTCCTCGATGGCGGCATCTCGCAGTTCGGTCTACCGGTGTTCACCACTCAGGGCGCGGTCTGCGGTGTGCTGACGACCGTCGTGTCAGGCGCCCAGGACGATGGCGCCGGCGACGCCATGGGCTTCACTATGCTGATGCGCCTCATGGGTGGAGGGGGCGGCACGCCGGGGGGCGTGTTCGTGGTGCCTGGCTCCGCGGTGAAGGCCGTGATCGACCGTGCCGTCCTCAGGACCGCTGAGGTCGCTGCGGAGCGCGCGAAGCGAAGGGCCGAGCAGCCTGCGGAGGCGGAGAAGCCCAGGCCGTCGACAGGCGCCAGGCCCGCCGCGCCCGGCCAGCCCAGGCCGTCGACGGGCACAGGCCCCAGACCCGCCGCGCCCGGCAGTCCCAGACCCAGGTAGGCGCAGCGGGCGACACGGATGTACGGAGGGCCGGCGAGGGCAGCGTGCCTGGCCGGCCCTCCGCGCATCCGGGCAGAACCAGCTAGTCGAGCCGGTGAAACTCGCCGGCGAGCAGGGCCATCTTGGCGTCCATGTAGTGGCGAAAGTCGTCCCACGACACGTCCGGGGGAACAGTGTGGTCTACCGTGGGGATGAAGCCGCCCTCCTCTATGAGCGGGATGAACTCGCGCAGGTGCGCCCTGATCGCTTCGGGTCCCAGCGGCAGAACGCGCTTGTCGACGCCGCCCCAGAGCCGCAGATCGCGACCGAAGCGGCGCCGGAGCGTCACGGGGTCCACGTTCGAGGCCCGCTCGATGGGCCACAGCACATCGACCCCGGCGTCCATCATAAGCGGGATGAGAGGCGTTGGGTCGCCGTCCGTGTCCACCGCGAAGTGAAGGCAGCCGTGTGCGCGGAAGAACTCCACCATCCGACGGAGCCGCGGCTGGATGAACTCCCGGTAGGTCGCGGGGCTGAGGAGCGGGCCGGACTTCATGGCCATGTCCTCGTTCAGCACGAAGTAATCCACCTGCACGCGCTCCAGGACCGGCCGGCTCGTCTCGATGACGAAGTCGCAGAAGTGCTCCATCACCTCGTGGAGAAGCGCGGGCTGATCGTACCAGGCCATCGATAGCCCCTCGGTGCCCATGAACTCCCGTGCGCGCCAGTAGAAGCCGTTCGCGGCGCAGTTCTCTCCGAGTACCAGAGGGCACGAGCGCCGCCTCCACGCCTCGGTCCGCGCGTCCAGGTCGGCGGGGTACCGCCGCGCCGTCGCGGGCGCGAGCCGGCGCCTTATGTCGGGCCACTCCGTCGCGGTCTTGAGCGGATGGTCCAGGTACTGGTCCATCGACATGCGACCCCCGCTCACCGTGCCTTCCTTGAGCGCACGGTGTAAGATCCCCAGGCCGTCCCGGAAGACCTCGTACTCGGGCGTTTCCTCCAGGACCTGGTGCTCGAAGGGCGGGTCGAACCCGTAGTGGACGGGCACATACTCGCGGCGGTCGAGCCCGAGCGCGTCCTCGCCGTGGAACCAGCGCCACGCGAGATTTGCGACGGCGTCCGGCGCCTCGCGCTGCCAGCGCGCCGCGGTCTGCGGCCAGACCCCCAGCTCGTGGTTCGGGCGGCGGTCACTTGCCTCGTACCGCATGCAGGCCAGGAACCGCTCCAGATCGGTCGGCATGGCGCGTGCGTCCTCCGTATCGCCAGGGTGGGCGCGGAGGGATGGGCGCAGTGGGCGCGGAACCTCCGGGCGCGCGACCTGTTCGCGGCCGGAGGCCGGAGTTCCTCGCGAGAGCCGGTCACTGCTTGACATGCGGGAGGAGCCAGGACGTGACTGACGCCGCTATGACACGACGCGAGTTGCTGGGAGCCGTAGTCGCTGGCGGCGCCATGGCCGTGCAGCAACCGCGCAGGCGAGAGAGGGCGACGCGCATGGTGCCGATCATCGACACGCATCAGCATCTGTGGGACATCGAGCGCATCCGGCCCCCCTGGCTTCCTGCCACCGGTCCGCTGGCGGGTCCCCACACGATGGAGCGTTACATGCGCGAAGCCGAGGGGCTGGGGATCGAGCGAACCGTCTACATGGAGGTGGACGTCGACCCGCGCGACCACGTCGCCGAGGCCGAGACGGTCCTCGAGCTGTGCCGCCTACCAGGCAACCCGATGGTCGGCGCAGTGATCGGCGGGCGACCCGCCAGCGAGGGCTTCGCTGCCTACATCCGACGGTTTCGGCGCAACCGCCACGTCCGCGGCGTGCGCCAGGTGCTCCACGTCGCGGGCACGCCCCGCGGCTACTGCCTGCAGGAGCCGTTCGTCCGGTCGATGCGGCTGCTCGGGGAGCTAGACCTCGCGTTCGACATCTGCGTGCCGGCGTCGGGGATCCCGGATGCGGCGAAGCTGTGCGATCTGTGCCCTGACACGCGCTTCGTGCTCAACCACTGCGGCAACCCTGGCGTACAGACGCCGGACCTGGAGCCGTGGCGGCGAGACATGGCGGATGTGGCGCGGAGGCCCAACGTCGTCTGCAAGATCAGTGGGATCGTCGCCACTGCCCGCGAGGGCTGGACGGCGGACGACCTCGCGCCGATCGTGCGGCACTGCGCGGAGGTGTTCGGCCGCGACCGGCTCGTATTCGGCAGCGACTGGCCAGTCTGCACACTTCGTGCGTCGCTGCGGCAGTGGGTCACCGCAGCGCGCGAGCTCGTTGCGGGGTGGACGGAGCAGGACCAGCGCAAGCTCTTCCACGACAACGCCATCCGTGCCTACCGGCTCCCTGCGCGACGGAAGCTGGCGTAGCGAGGGGAGGCCCCGACCGCCAGAACCGCCTCCGCTTGCCGCTACCGTTGGCCCGCCAGGTGCAGAACCGCGCAGACGGCGCGGCGAGGGCGATGACCAGCCATGAGGGCGCCTTACCATCGCTAACCACACCGAGCCGCCTTGCACATCGGCATGCAGGAACCCGGCGAGGACGGAGCCAGTGGCCTGCCCTGCCCAACCGGTACGCCGCACCCGCGACCGGACATCACGCCCTCGGAGACGAGCATGTCAATCGACACTCAGGCCGTACTCAGCAGGTTACGAGACGCAGCTGACGCGGCTTGGACGGGCTTCCCCACGACCCGATGGCGGAAGGTTGCCGGCGCGGGCCCGGACGCTCTAGAGCTCAGCGGGAGTGGCGCCTTCCACGGTCTCACGCTCGAGCCTGGCGTCAACCTCGTCCTCGAGTCGGATGTCGAGGTGCCCGCGTCGGTCGCCGGTGTGCCGCTGGCGGGGGACACGCTGGAGGCAGTGCTCTTCAGCCTCTACGGGACCGACATCTCCGTAGGCGGGAAGGAAGTGTTTTGCGCCGGCGGCGTGCCCGTGGCTGCCGGGCCCGCGCTGATCGCGCTGTCACCCGCGCTCCGGGAGGGCGCGAACGGTCCAGTGCGGGTCACGCTGTGCGTGCCGGACAACCAGACGACTACGTGGTTCCAGATGCGCCTTACGACGCCTGGGCTCCGCTCTCGGTATGAGCTGATCGACGTAGCTTGGGCGCGGCTCGCGCTGTCGGAGGCACTCGCGGCGACCGCGGAGGAGCGTGCCGCGGTGCGCGCCGCGGCGGCCGCCGTGCCCGACCCGCTGCCGGAGGACGCCGCCCGCCTGGCCGAGGTTGCGGCGGCAGTTGGCGCTGCGCTGGACCCCCTGGCTGTGAAGGCGGCGGCCATCAAGGTGCATCTGGTGGGCCACAGCCACATCGACATGAACTGGCTGTGGACCTGGCCGGACACCGTGGAGGTGATTCAGCGCGACGTGCGCAGCGTCCTCGCGCTGATGGACGAGTTCCCCGAGCTCACCTTCTCGCACAGCCAGCCCGCGACCTACGAGGTCGTGCGCCACACCGCACCGGACCTGTACGGGCGCGTGCTCCAACACATCGACGACGGGCGCTGGGAGCCGATCTCGATGACCTGGGTCGAGGGCGACGTGAACATGGCCTCCGGCGAAGGACTGGTCCGGCAGCTCCTCGAGGGTGTGGTCTACACGCGCGATGCGCTCGGCTATGCGCCGGACGTGCTCCACTCCCCCGACACATTCGGGCACGCGGGCAACCTGCCACAGCTCGCGGTATCGGCCGGGGCTCGGTTCTACTACCACCATCGAGCGAACCCCGGCCGCGAGGACCAGTGGCCTGCCTACTGGTGGCAGGGCCAGGATGGGTCGCGTCTGCTGGCGATCTCGACGCCCTCATACAACGGCGAGATTCATGCACGCGACCTGGCCCAAGCCGCCATCCGCGCGCACCGGTGGGGCCACCCGGTGGCGCTGCACTTCCACGGGATCGGCGACCACGGTGGGGGCCCATCGCGCCAGAACCTGGAGGCCTTCCGCCGCTTCCAGGCGACCTCCGGCCTACCCTCGGCGACCTGCAGCACCCTGCGCGCCTTCGGCCGCGCCCTCATCGAGAGCGGCGTCGCGCTGCCCGAGCACCGAGGCGAGTCGAGCACCATCTTCGAGGGGTGCTACACCACCCACGCCGACACCAAGCTCTACAACCGGCACGGCGAGAACCTGCTCTGCACCGCCGACACGCTGACCGCGCTGGCCGGCGTCGACCGCTCGGAGGAGCTCGGCGAGGCCTGGCGCGCCGTGCTCTTCAACCAGTTCCACGACATCTTGGACGGGTCAGCCATCCACGAGGTCTACACCAAGAACCGGGAGGACTTCGAGGGCGCCCGCGACTTCGCGCGCTCGGCGACGGAGGCGGCGCTGCAGGTCCTGCAGGCCGGCATTGCGCCGGGCCGCGTCGCGGTCACCAACCCGCATGGCTTCGAAGCGATCGACTGGGTCGTTGCGCCCGGGCTCACCGGCCAGGGCCCGGTGCGCGTGGTGGGCGACCACGGGCATTCGGCGGTCGCTCAGTACGTGGAGGGCGGGCTCGGGTTCGTGGCGCGCGTGCCGGCCTTCGGCACGGTGTCCTATGGCATCGAGGCCGGCGGCGAGACTGCGGGCGTGACGGTCGCGCCCTCCTTCTCACCCGCGGACGGCCGCCTGGCTCCTGCTCTGGACGCGATAACGGACAACATCCCCTACCTGCGCGTCGAGACGACGGCGTACCGGGCCTACGTGCGGCGCGACTGCGGGGTCATCGTCGGCCTGCAGGACCTGCGAACCGGTCGCGAGCTCGTCGCATTCGGCATGCGTCGCGCCAGCGACTACGTGGACACGGCCCGTCCCGAGCTGGCGCTCAACGTGCTGCAGATCACCGATGAGCGCCCACACGGGATGTCGGCGTGGCAGCTACACGAGGTGCACACGGAGCACAGCCTGATTTCGGGGGCCAGGACGAGCGTCATCGAGACCGGCCCGGCCCGCTGCGTGCTGCAGGTGCGCCACACCGTGCGCTCCTCGCGACTGGTGCAACGCATCGCGTTCTACCGCGACCTAGACCGCATCGACTTCGAGCTCGATGCGGACTGGCAGGAGGTCGGCTCCCCGGAGAGTGGCGTGCCGGGCCTGAAGGCCTCTTTCACGGCCAGTCTCCTGGAAACCGAGGCCTGGTTCGAGACGCCGTTCGCCGCCGTCCGACGGGCCGCCGACGGTCAGGAGGTCCCCGCGCTCCGCTGGGCCGACGTAGGCGGCGACGACGCCGGCATCGCCGTCCTCAATGATAGCAAGTACGGCTGCGATGCGCTCGGCTGTCGGCTGCGTCTCACGCTCCTGCGCTCAGCCTACGACCCGGACGCCGTCTCGGACAAGGGGCGCCACCAGATCCGCTACGCGCTGCTGCCGCATGCCGGCTCCTGGCGAGAGGCAGGGGTCGTGCAGGGCGGGCTTGTGTTCAACCAGCCGCTCCTGGCGCGCGTGGCAGCCCGCGCCGCAGCGGGACAGGCGCCGCCGGCGCCCCTCGTCTCCGGCGCGAGCAACGTGATGGTCTCGTGCCTCAAGCGCGCCCGCTCGGGCTCGGGGGTCGTCATGCGGCTCTACGAGTCGCATGGCCGCGCGGGGCAAGCGGTGGTGTCGGGCCTACCTGCCGGTGCGACGGTGACCGAGGTCAGCGTTACCGAGGATCGGATCGGGCCGATGCCGCTCGCGGGCGACGCAGTGCGCCTCAACTTCCGGCCCTGGCAGGTGCGCTCGCTGCTGATCGAGGCCGTGTAGGGAGGCGCGGGGGACGCGCCCCGGCCCGCAGTCGCGTCGGGCGCGGGCCGGCAGCGCAACCCGAGCGGGCCTGCGGCCGTAGTGCCACACGGGCGCCGGCGCGCGCCCTGGAAGGAGCCCGCCCCGAAGATGCTAGCGCTGCAAGGCATGGCCCGACAGATCGCGGAGGAGTACCTGGATCGGGTCCGCCAGTCCGCCGCCCATCTCGCGCTGCCGGAGCGCCAGGCCATTGTCGACCGGGTCGCCGCACTGATCGAGCTGGAGGTCGGCGTTGCGCACCTGCGCCCGGACGATGCCGCTTCTATGCGCGAGGTCGTCGAGCGCCTCGGCCCTCCGGAGCGTCACGCGGCATCTGCTGCGGCCGCAGCGCATGACGGTCACAGCGCGGCAGCCGAGGCTCTCACGCCGTGCCGCGTCTGCCGGCGCGAGATCAGCAGGGCGGCAGCCTTCTGCCCACACTGCGGCGCGCAGTTTCCGGCACGGGCGAAGTGGTCTGGCTGGGGCTACGAGTGGAAGTCGAAGGCCCACCTCGGCAAGTGGCCCCTCGTGCACGTGGCCTTCGGCCGCGACGAGCAGGGCCGCCTGCGCGTGGCCAAGGGCGTCATCGCTATCGGCCAGTTCGCCATCGGCGGCATCACCATCGCGCAGTTCGGCGTGGGGCTGGTGGGCGGGTTCGGGCAGTTCATCGCCGCCCCCCTGGCGCTCGCGCAGTTCGCGGCGGGGCTCGTCGCCGTGGGCCAGTTCGCCATCGGCATCTTCTACGGCGCGGGCATGGTCGCGACCGGGCTTAAGGCCGTCGGGCCCTGGGCGAAGTCACTCCTGTAGCGGCGGCATCACGGATTGCAGTGGTCGCACATGCCTGGATCGACCAGGGCCCCGTCACCCACGGACCGCTCGCTGCGGTGCCCGCATGCCGCGCAGCTCAGCACCTCTGCCCTGGTCACCTGGGTTGGCTCGCCGCACCATGCGCAGGGCAGGCCGGGCACGCGCGCGGTGACGTCGAACCCAGGGCATGAGCAGACGGGGCAGCGGCTGCCATACCGACGCACGAGATCGAGGGTGGCGCGCTCGATGGCCTGCATTCTGGTCGGGCTGAAGTGGGCGCGCATGTCGGTTGCCACAAACGCCCCGCCGCAGAGGGCAACGGCCTCACGGACGGCGCGCTCGAGAGCGTCGGCAGCCGCGATGCCCTTCTGCAGCGCAACGTGCGGGTCCGGCCGGTCGCCGCGGCATCCCATCACAATCAGCCCATGCCCGGGGAAATGGACGCGCTCGGCAAACGCGAAGGCCGCTTGAGGCCCGTCAACGATGCAATGGGCGAAGTTCGTGTCCATGGTCGCGTCCCGCCCCACAACCTCCAGCCCCGTGTGTCGGTCGACGAGCAGCACTACCTCCCGCCCGAGCGGAGCGAACGGTATCTCCGGGTGCGGACCGAAGCTCCCTTCGCTCGCAACGGCCACACGTGCGTGCGGAACACGCTCGAAGGCTGCAGCAGCCTTGGCGCGCACGGCGTCCAGAGGCGAGCCTGCCCGTTCGATCTCGCGGGTGAAAGTCCCGAACCTGTCGGTGTCGAAGGCCGGCGGCACGAGGCAATCAAGGCCGAGCGACCCCGAGAGTACAGGGGCGATCACGCGCTCCTTGCCATGCATGGTGGCGATCACGGCCACCTCGCCGGCCAGGCAGAACCGGTCGCCGCCGCTCGGATCGGGCTGCGCACGGCACGGAGCGCTCCCGGGCTTGGAGATCGGCATGGAGTGTGACCCTGCACGGTGCGGCCGGTCGAAGAGCGAGGCGCCCTACAACTCCGACCAACCCGTCATTGGCTCTGCGCCTCGGTGGCGAACAGCGCTGAACGCGGCGCACCTCCGGGCATGCGCCACGCATTGTAGCACCGCGACAGGCGACCAGATCGCCAACCGCCATTCGGAGGAACCGCTGCGGCCGCGTTGCCCTCGCGCCCTGCCTCCGCGCCGCTAGCGCCGCGTCGCCCTGCGTCGTCGCAGCACGCGCATCCTCAGCGGACGAGCGGCTGGAAGCCATGCTTCGTCTCACCGAGGTCGATCAGTTACCCGGGCCGGACCGGCAGCCGGCGTTCCTCACCGGCGTCCGGCCTGAGTGCCGGCGCCCACGCGATGCGCACAGGCGCACGCACCGCATCGACTCCCTGCTTCTCGGCGACGCTCCGCTGGCCATTTCGCCGCGAGCCCGCCGGAATCCGACCCCGGGACCGGCGGGTCGCCCTGGTGTGGCATACTGACACCATTCGTCAGGCTAACCGTTCCAGGGGTGCGGCAGGTGCGCAGGTCGATCGACGAGGCTCTCGAGGAGATACTGCCCGGCGTCATAAAGCCCGCCCGGTACGTCGGCGGCGAGCTGAACGCCGTGGTGAAGAACCACGCTGCGTGCGACGTCCGTGTGGCCCTTGCCTTCCCCGACTGCTACGAGATCGGGATGAGCAACCTGGCCATCCAGATCCTCTACCACCTGCTGAACACGCGGGACGACTGCGTCGCCGAGCGCGTGTTCGCCCCCTGGCCGGACATGGAGGCAGCCATGCGCGCTCGCGGGCTGCCGCTCACCACGCTCGAGACGCGAACGCCGGTTCGTGACTACGACCTCCTCGGCTTCTCCCTCGCATTCGAGCTCGGCTACCCGACCGTGTTGAACATGCTGGACCTGGCGCAGATGCCCGTGCGCGCGGCCGATCGCGACGCGGGTCGGTGGCCGCTCGTCATAGCCGGAGGGCACGGCGCCATGAACCCGGAGCCGATGGCGCCGTTCATCGACGCCTTCGTGATCGGCGAGGGCGAAGAGGCGCTGATCGAGATCGTGGAGACGGTGAAGGCCCACCGGGAGTCGCCGCGCGCCGACCTCCTGCGCCGCCTTGCGCACATACCGGGCGTCTACGTGCCGCGGTTCTACGCGCCCAGGTACGCCAACGCCACGGATCCAATGTACACCCCGGCGGACGCGCGCTTCGCGGAGGCGGACCGCAGGCCGCTAGCCGCAACGCACCCGGTCGAGCCAGGCCTGCCGGCGGTCATCGTGCGGCGCTGGATCGCGGATGTGGACGCGCTGCCCTACCCCACCTCGCCGGTTGTGCCCTTCACTGAGACGGTTCACGACCGGATCTCGCTGGAGGTGATGCGAGGGTGCACGCGCGGGTGCCGCTTCTGCCAGGCAGGGATGATCACGCGCCCGGTCCGCGAGAAGTCGCCTGAGCGCCTGCTAGAGCTAAGCGAGCAACAGGTCCGTGGCACGGGCCACGAGGAGATCTCGCTCGTGTCGCTCTCCACCTCCGACCACAGCCAGGTCGAGACGCTCGTGTCGCACCTCGTACATCGCTATGGGGATCGGCGCATAGGCGTATCGCTCCCCTCGCTTCGCGCGGACCGGGACTGCGTCCGGCTCGCCGAGCAGATCCAGAGGGTGCGCAAGAGCGGACTCACCTTTGCTCCCGAGGCAGGCACGCAGCGCCTGCGCGACGCCATCAACAAGAGTGTGACCGAGGAGGCGCTGCTCGGCGCAGTGGAGTCGGCATTCGCGAGCGGGTGGCGGCGCGTGAAGCTGTACTTCATGATCTCCCTGCCCACCGAGACCGACGAGGACGTCGCCGCCATCGCAGACCTGGCCACGCGGGTCGCGCGACTGGGCCGGCGCATGGGCGTCCGCGGCGTGGCGGTGGGCGTGGGCGTCTCGACGCTCGTGCCCAAGGCGCACACGCCCTTCCAGTGGGCCGGGCAGGACAGCGTGGAGGAAGTGGATCGCAAGCAACGCCTGCTCAGAGAGCGTGTGGGCGACCGTGCAGTCGAGATCCGCCGTCACGACGCGCGCCAGACTCATGTGGAAGCCGTCCTGTCGCGCGGCGACCGGCGCGTGGCGGAGGTCATTGAGCGTGTGTGGCGCGCCGGCGGGGTGCTCGAGGCGTGGGAGGAGCACTTCCGCTACGACCGCTGGCTGACGGCGTGCGAGGAGGCGGGCGTCGACCCGCACTTCGTCGCCAACCGGCCGCGCGACCTCGGCGAGCCCCTCCCGTGGGACCACATCGATGCCGGCGTCTCGAAGGGCTACCTGCGCGCCGAGGCCAAGCGCGCGGTCGCCGGCACTCCCACGGGCGACTGTCACACGGGCCCCTGCACCTTCTGCGGGGCCTGCGACCGAGCCATCGGCGAGCGGCGTTCGCGATGCAGCCCGCCCGAGTTGCCCTGAACCACGCGGTGTCTGCGATCTGGGCGGCGATTCGGGCGAGCGGCGGCCGTCTGCCTGCGTCGCTGGAGCGTGGCAAGTGGGGTGCCGGTTGCAGGACGTGAGGGTGCTCCTCCGGCATCCCGCAGGACTCGGCACCGGCGGGCGCGAACGGTGGGGCGACAGAGCGCCATCGCGTGCAGGAGGTGTGCATGAGCCGGGACAGGGTTGTCATCGGGGTCGATGTGGGCACGGGCAGCGCGCGCGCAGGCGTGTTCAATCTGAACGGCAAGATGCTCGCGTCAGCCACGGAGCCGATCCGGCTCTGGAAGCCCAAGCCTGACTACGCGGAGCAGTCATCCACCGACATCTGGCGCGCGGTATGCCAGGTGGTGCGCGGGAGCCGTGAACGGGCGGACGTGCCGCCCGAAGCAGTTGTCGGGATAGGGTTCGACGCGACCTGCTCGCTCGTGGCGGTCGGCGCTAACGGAGAACCGGTCGCCGTCAATGATGAGGGCGTCGCCGAGCGCGACATCATCGTCTGGATGGACCACCGAGCCCTTGCCGAGACCGACGAGATCAACGCCGGCGGCTACGAAGTGCTCCGCTACGTGGGCGGAAGGCTCTCGCCCGAGATGGAGACGCCGAAGCTGCTCTGGCTGAAGCGTCACCTGCCGTCGACCTGGGCATGGGTCGCCAGGTTCTTCGATTTGGCCGACTACCTGACGTGGCGCTCGACTGGGATCGACGTGCGTAGCCTCTGTACCGTGGTCTGCAAGTGGACCTACCTCGGCCACGAGGGTGAGCGGGGTCGTTGGGACCGCGACTACTTCCGCGCCATCGGTATTGGCGACGTCTTCGACGGCGGCAGGGTCGTCGACGACGTGCGGCCCATGGGCGAGCGCATCGGTCCACTCACGGAGCGCGCCGCGGCAGACCTCGGTCTCACCACCGCAACGGCGGTAGGCGTGGGCATCATCGACGCGCACGCTGGTGGCCTGGGGCTGATGGGCGCAGTGTGGAGCGGCAAGGCAGACACGGACCTCGCTGCGCTCGAGACCGCCGTCGCACTGATCGGCGGCACCTCCAACTGCCACATGGCCGTGTCGCGCGAGCCGCGCTTCATCGACGGCGTCTGGGGCCCCTACTACGGCGCGATGGTCCCTGGCATGTGGCTCACGGAGGGCGGCCAGTCGACAGCCGGCAGCGCCATCGACCATGCCATCGCGGATCACGCGAACGCACCGCGGCTCGCAGCCGAGGCGAAGCGGCGGAGGCGCACCGTCTACGAGTTGCTGAACGCCGAGGTAGCCCGCCTGCAGGCGGAGCAGTCATGCGGACCGGAGGTAACGCGCGCCGTCCACGTGCTTCCCGACTTCCTTGGCAACCGGTCTCCAAAGGCCGACCCGCACGCGCGCGCGACCATTGACGGCATCTCGCTGGACACCTCGATCACATCGCAGGCGCTCCGGTACTACGCCACCATCCAGGCGGTGGCCTACGGGACGCGCGACATCGTGGCGGCCATGAACCGCGCCGGCTACTCCATCCGCAAGGTGCTGGTGACCGGCGGAGGCACGCGCAACCCGCTCTGGCTTCAGGAGCACGCAGACGCCACGGGCTGCACATTCGTCCTGCCGAATGAGCCGGAGGCCGTGCTCCTTGGCTCCGCGGTCCTGGCCGCCACGGCGGCAGGCGCCTACCCCAGCATCTACCGCGCCATGCAGGCCATGAGCCGCGCCGGCGCCACGGTGCGCCCCAGGCGCGAGACCGCCGCATACCACCGCGCCAAGTTTGCGATCTTCCAGGACCTGTACCGCGAGCAGCTCAAGCGCCGGCGCCGGATGGCCGGCTTCTGACGCGACGAGCCCCGGAGCCGCGCCGCGCTCCGGGGCTCGCAACCGGATACCATCCGGGGGGGCGGATCAGCGCGCCAGCGCCGGCAGGCTCGCCGCCGCGATGCTCTGGCCCACGCGCCGGCTCTTCTCGTCCGGCAGGGCGAGCCGCACCTTCTCCGCGACCTCCGGGAAGTCGGCGGCCAGCACGCGATTGGCCACCTCCATCATCACATCGCCGCCCCGCCCGGTCGTCACGCGTCCCAGCGCCAGGATGTGGCGCAGCTCGTAGAAGCTGGCGTAGTGCGCCACCGCGTAGCCCAGGTACACGCCGAGCGTCTCGTAGACCTGCCGAACCCGTTCCTCGCCGGCCGCCATCCGGGCCTGCAGCGCTTCCAGCTTCTCCGGCAGCGGTCGGCCGGCGCCAAGGTCAATGCCGGCGCCCTCCGCGACCCGCACGGCGCCCACCTGCGAGAGGTACTGCACCCCGCAGCCGGCGTCCCCGGACCACTCGTCGACCGGCGCGTCGGTGCGGTCGTCGATGGGGGCGAAGGCCAGCTCGTTCAGCCAGCCAGTGATCCGGCCCTGCGCGTCGACGTAGCCGGCCGCGAGGCTGGACCCGAACGCCAGGCCGAGCACGGGGTTCTCGCCGAGCGACATGGAGCCCGCGAGGGCGGTCACGTCACCGTCGTTGGCAACCTCGATGGGCACGCCGAGCTCGTGGCCGATCCGTAGGAAGAGGTCAGCGATGTGGAGGGCGAACGCCTCCTGCGGCACGCCGCGGAACAGGGACGCCACACGGGCGCGGTTGTCGATGTAGATGCCCGCGGCGCTGCCGCCCACCGCGTCCAGGCGTGGCAGGTGGGAGGCGGCGCGTCGGATGGAGTCCATCACACCGTTGTAGTGGTAGGTCGGGTCGGACTGGTTGCGCGGGTCCCAGGGCACCTCCTCGCTGAACACGGCGTCGCCGTCGATGACGGCGCTCGCCTTGCGGTCGCTGGCCCCCAGATCGAAGCCCACGCGACAGCCGTCGAGGTGCCTGCCGATGGCGGCAGCGCTCTCGCGAGGCTCCGGCACATTGTCCGGGTCGACCACCACGATGGTGAACGGGGCCTCAAAGACGTTGCCCATGAACCTGGCGTCGAACGCGCGCGGGCCGCCCGGTGCGTAGATCGAGCCGATGTGGGAGCCCACCTCCGCGAACGCGCCCACGGTGACCTTCCAGCCCCCTCGCTGCCAGAGGAGGAACTTGACAGCGCGCTCGGCCAAGCGCAGCGAGAGCCCGAAGGCAGGATGGTCGGGAGGCAGGACGCGCGTCTCCCAGACAGACACGAACCCACTGCCACGCTCGAGCGCAATGCGGAGCGGCGACCCGCCGCCCTCCGCCCGCACCAGGTCTGCGTGCGCTCGCGCCACGAGCGCAGCGGGACGGAACGCCGAGTCGAGCGGCGCAGGGACGCGGGGACGAACATCGATGTGGCAACCTTCGTTCATCGTCACCTCTCTGTCGCGTACTGAAGACGATCCCTGAGCGCACCCTACGCGAGGTGCATCGCCCTCCGGACCATGGACATGGTGTCGCTCGCGACCGATCGGGCGCGCTCGGCTCCGTCCCGCAGGATGCTGTCGAGCTGGACCGGGTCCGAGAGCAGCTCGCGCCGCCGGGCACGGATTGGCTCAAGGCGAGCGTTCAGGACCTCCGTCAGCTCGCGCTTGTTCTGCACGCACCCGCGCAAGCCGCGGCGATCTTCCTCCCACGAGGGCACATAGCCCATCGGGTCGTACGCGCGCCGAAGCTGGCACACAACGCAGTTCTCGGGGTCGCCGGGGTCGGTCATGCGCATCTTGGTGGGCGTGGTGTAGGACTGGTTCACCTTCTGGGCCACCACGTCCGCCTCGTCCGCCAGGTAGATCGCGTTCCCGTATGACTTGCTCATCTTGCGGCCGTCGAGGCCCGGCACCACGGCGGCAAACTCGTCGATGACTGGCGCGGGCTCTGGGAAGACATCGCCGTAGAGCCGGTTGAAGCGCCGCGCGATCTCCCGCGTCAGCTCCAGGTGCGGAAGCTGATCCCTGCCGACTGGCACCGCTTGGGCTCGGTACACCAGAATGTCCGACGCCATCAGCACTGGGTACCCGAGCAGACCGTAGGAGACCGACTCCTCGTTCAGACCTAGGTTGTCCCGCTTCTCCTTGTAGGTGGGCACCCGCTCCAGCCAGCCGATTGGCGTCACCATGGACAGGAGCAGATGCAACTCGGCGTGCTCCTTGACGTGGGACTGCACGAAGATCGCGCACTTCGCGGGGTCGAGGCCTGCGGCGACGTAGTCCGCCGCCACCTCGCGCGTGGCCTGAGCGACCTCCTCAGTGCGGTCGTAGAGCGTCGTCAGCGAGTGCCAGTCCACCACACAGCAGTACATCTCGTACTCGTGCTGCATCCGCACCCAGTTGGCAAGGACGCCCGCGAGGTGGCCGAGATGCAGCCGTCCGGTTGGCTGCATGCCGCTGAGGAGTCGCTTCTGCGTCACGGTGTGCCTCCGGGAGCCGGTCACGCTCGGTGGAGCGCCGCACCGGCGTGGTGGTTGTCAGTCCGGCGGTGCAGCGGCCACCGTCGCCATCAGGGCAGCAGGACGCCCATCATCGCGCTGACGGGCGGCCCAATGATCATCGAGAGGAACCGTGGGAACAGCAGCACCAGCCCCAGAAACACGAATAGCCCGTAGGCCTGCATCCACGCCCGGTAGCGCATCGCCGCATCATAGGGCAGGAGCGCCGTCACGACCGAGGAGCCATCGAGCGGCGATATGGGCAGCAGGTTGAACACGAAGAGGCTGAGATTTACTACGACACCCATCAAGATGAACGCGCCGAGCATGGAGTCCTCGGGCACAAGGCCGAACCGCAGTGTCAGCGCAAACAGGACTGCCATCACCACGTTGGAGAGCGGGCCGGCCGCCGCGACCATACCGTGGTCGCGGCGCGGGTTCCGGAAGTTGCCGGGGTTCACCATAACCGGTTTGCCCCAGCCGATCCCGAAGCCCGTGATGGTCGTGATCACCATCATCACCGTGCCGATCGGGTCCAGATGATCGGGCGGTAAGAGAGAGATGCGGCCCTGACGCCGCGGGGTCGGGTCGCCCAGGCGATCCGCCGAGTACGCGTGCGCGAACTCGTGGATCGTGACGGCCAGAATGAGCTGGGCGAGCACGATGACCATGTGCTGAATGTTGAATTCCACTTCCTGTCCGCTCCTCGCCTCGGCGCCCGGCGCTACACCGCGACGGGGGCCCGCCCGCGCGCTCGCAGGCGTTCGGGCACGACCTCGCGACGCACCAGGTCCTCGAGCCGCTCGCGCTCCACGATCAGGTCCGCGCGCCCGTCATTAACAAGCACTACGGCAGGGCGCAGCATACGGTTGTAGTTGCTTGCCATGGAGTGGTTGTAGGCCCCGGTCGTCTGCACGGCCAGCACGTCGCCAGGCTCGACAGGAGCGCACTTCGCGTCGCGCACGAGCACGTCGGTCTCACAGTGCTTGCCCGCCACGGAGATCGTCCGGTCGTGCGGCTCGCCGGCACGGTTCGCCGCGACCACCTCATAGACCGCCCCGTAGAGCTGGGGCCGCGGATTGTCGGACAGCCCGCCATCGATGGCCACGTAGGTGCGCCGCCCCGGGCCGCCGGTTACTGGCACCGTCTTCACCACGCCGACCGTGTACAGCGTCGTACCGGCCTCTCCCACAATGGCGCGCCCGGGCTCCTGCTGCAGGATGGGCAGCGGCAATCCAAAGGTGCGGAGCGAGTCGTGGAGTCTCGAGCAGATGGATTCCGCAAACTCATCGAATGCCGGCGGGCGGTCCGTCGAGCGGTACCTCACGCCCAGGCCGCCGCCGATGTTCACAATGTCGCAGAGGGCTCCCGTGGCCTCACGGATGCTCGCCATGAACGCCACCATCTCCTGGACCGCCTCCGTGTGCGATGCCGCGTCCAGTATTTGCGAACCGATGTGGCAGTGGATTCCGTCGAAGCGAAGGTTGGCGCTGGCCAGCACGCGACGCACGCCCTCGAGGGCGGAGCCGTCGTGGATGTTGAGGCCGAACTTCGTGTCGGCCTGGCCGGTGCGGATGAAGCGGTGCGTATCGGGGTCGACGCCCGGTGCACACCGGACGAGCACCGCCACGCGCCTTCGGTGCGACCGCGCGAGGGCGGCAAGCTGGTCGATCTCGGCCAGGTGATCGAGCACCACGTGGCCGACGCGCCGCCGCACCGCCATCTCCAGTTCCTCGCGCGACTTGTTGTTGCCGTGCAGGTTGATGCGCCGCGACGGGAAGCCCGCCCGAAGAGCTGTGTAGAGCTCGCCGAGAGCCGCCACATCGAGGCTGAGGCCCTCCTCCGCCACGATCCGCGCCATGGCGAACGTCAGGAAAGCCTTGCTGGCATAGCAGATCACGTTGCGCGGGTACCGCGACTCGAAGGCCCTTCTGTACTCGCGGCAGGCGCGCCGGACGGCAGCCTCATCGAGCACGTAGAGCGGCGTGCCGAACTCCGCCGCCAGGCTCACCGCGTCGCAGCCGCCGATCTCCAGATGCCCTCGCTCGTTGACCCTCTGCGTTCCCAGCAGCATCGATCAGACGCTCCCCATTCCGCCGTCGGCGCACCATCCGTAGCAAAACGCGAACCGCATCGCCATCGGGCAGCGGTTCGCGTGCATCGGCGCCAGGACTGGCCACGATGCAGGAGTCTTAGCGCCTGCATCGCTGGAGTTATACCCCAGCGGATGGAGGCGCGGCAACACGCGCAACGCTCCACCAGCGCCCGCGGCGCGCGATGGGCGCGCCCGCGGCGCGCGACCGTAGAGCCGGGTCTGCGCACTCGGAAGGCAGCAAACTCGGGGCGATCAGGCGCTCAGGCGTGGAACCGGGCCACACTCGGCAGAAGCTGCCAAAAAAAGTTGGTTAGGGCCGCGCGCGAACATGGAACAAGCCGTTGTGCCCGGTGTGGCGTCCTGGACGCCGCGGGCACGGTGAGCGCAAGCACACAACCTCCTTTTCCTGGGCACGGCCTGCGGGGCTGGTCTTCGCAGGCCCTCTTTCCGCGTGGCGGAGGTGGCGCCGAGCGCCTCGCCGAACTGCGAGGCGTGAACCGCAACCCCCTGGCCGAGTACCGGCGCGCGCAGCGCGAGGTCCGCCGCGCCTTCGACCCGTTCACGCGCCGCTTCTGCAGTGCGTGCGTGACTCCATGCTGCGTGCGGCCTGCGCGCGTGCAGCCGGCCGACATCCTGCTGGCCGCGAGTGCCGGATGGCGCCCGCCCGATGGCATTGACGCCGCCGTGGCTCGCGCCGCCGAAGGTTGGATGGAGGCGTTGCTGCCGGCTGGCGAGGGGTCAGCGCCAGAGCCGTGCGAGTACCTCGGGCCTGGCGGATGTACGTTCCCCGACGACCTGCGCCCGTTCGGCTGCACCGCCTACCTGTGTCCCATCATGCACGCCGAGCTCGATCGCCCGGCGCTCGACCGCCTGAGGCGGCTGGTCCGGCGACTGGAGGCTGCCCACGGAGACCTCATGGCGCGTCTGGAACGACCGACGGGCAATGGAGCGGAGGAGCAGGAGCGCCCGTCCGGCGGCGCTCGACCGTGGCGGCGATGATGGCGCCCAGTAGGAGCGTCGCCGCCGAAAGGTAGATCCACACCGCGAGGATCACCACGCCGGCCAGGGACCCATAGACGTAGGAGTAGCGGGCGAAATGCGCAAGGTAGAAGGTGAAGAGGTGCTTCGCCATCTCCCAGGTGCTGCCCGCGAAGGTCGCCGCGAGAAAGGCGTATCGCCAGCCCACCCGACGGTTGGGGATGATGCGGTAGAGCAAGACGAAGAGCGCGACCACCAGGCCCAGCGGCGCCACGAACCCCGCTACCTGCCAGATGAGGGGAATCTCGCCTGGTCGCACTCCGAGGATCGGGGTCGGCGCCGCCCGGACGTAGGCGAGCGCCCACGATGCTGCCATCGACGCGAGCAACGCCACCGGCGCCAGAAGCGCGATGCTGGCCGCCATCAGGCGCTGTCGCAGCCAGGACCGCGACTCGCCCACACGCCAGACGGCGTTGAAGGCCGCTTCGAGGCTGGCGAAGACGCCGCTGCCCGTGAGCACCAATCCCAGCAGGCCGACCACGCCGAGGAGCCCCCTGTCGCGTTCGATGGCGCTCAGGGTGTCGGACACCAACTGGCTCTGCGCGGGGAAGCTCCGCGCCACGATGTCGTGCATCTCCTCCATGGCCTGGCCGCTGCCGCCCGCGACCCAGCCAACTACGGACACGCCGATCGTGAGGAGAGGGGTGACGGAGAGCAGCGTGAAGTAGGCGATCGCCGCCGACAACAGGCCGCCGCGGTGGAGCGAAAACTCGTCGACCACCTCGACGCAGAAGCGCCAGGCTTCCTTCACCCATCTCAGCACTGCGCCCTCCCCTCCCCGGCCGGGCACGGTCGCGTTTGCCACCAGTCCGGCCCGATGCTATAATGGTAGCCCTCACGCTCGTCGGAGCACAAGGCTGTGACCATCATCTCAGGAATGGCGCCGGCGAGGCGCGCATCGATGACCTCCGGCGCCCCCTCGGCGCGGGGGCCCGTGGCATGCACGAGTCCTGCGACGTCGAGGCGAGGACTGCCGGCGCCATCGGCGTTCTGGAGCAAGCGAAGGCCCGGCTCTGCGAGCAACTCCTCTCCGTCGACTACGTCGATCGGGTGGTTCCGATTGCGCGGCATTGCGAGGGTTCGTCGCACCTGCCGGTGTTCGCCGGCCTGATGCGCGTTCTGTCGCCCATGGCGGCGGCCGCCGGCCGCGCGATCTGATGGCCTGCAGCGCGAGCGATAGGCCGCCCCTAGGCCGCGTCGCGATCCTGGGCCTCGGCCTGATGGGCGGGTCGCTCGGGATGGCGCTCCGAGCGAGGAGCGCCGCGTCCGAGGTCGTCGGCTGGAACCGCAGCCAGGAGCCCGGACGGCGCGCGCTGGCCGCAGGCGCCGTGGACCGCGTCGCGGCGAGCCCGGAGGAGGCCGCCCGGGACGCCGATGTTGTGGTGGTGGCCGTGCCCGTTGAGCGAATCGTCGAGCTGGCGCGACGGGCGGCCGCAGCCATGCCGACCTCTGGCGTGGTGACAGACCTTGGGAGCGTGAAGGCACGGGTCGTTGCAGAAGCAAGCGGCGCGCTCCAGGGCCGGTTCGTGGGTGGTCACCCGATGGCAGGCTCGGAGGAGTCCGGCATCACCGCTGCGTACGCGGATCTGTACGAGGGCGCGACATGGGTTCTCACTCCCACGGACGACAGCGCTCCCGCTGCCATCGACACCGTTCGCGGGCTTGCCATTGCGGTCGGTGCACTGCCGGTGGTCCTGTCGCCGGAGGTGCATGATCGGTGGGTTGCGGCCGTCAGTCACCTTCCTCACGTGGCTGCCTACGCCCTGGCCGCGACGGCGCATGAGATGGCGGGCACGGAAGGCGTGCAGATCGCGGCGGGGAGCTACCGCGACGGAACCCGCGTCGCGCTGAGCGACCCCGCGCTCTGGGCCGGGATCCTCCTGGAGAACCGTGACGCCGCGCTCGCCGCGATGGAGCGCTACGGCGCCTGGCTGGCAGGGGCGGCTGGCGCGCTGCGGCGTGGGGAGAGAGACGGGCTGGAGCGTCTGCTGAGGGGCGCGCATGAGGCGCGCCCGCGGTGCGAACCATGATAGAGCGCATCACCATCGAGCCCGCCGCGCGTCCGATCGACGCCGTCGTACGCCTGCCCGGCTCGAAGAGCATCACAAACCGCGCCCTCGTGATGGCGGCGCTCGCGGAAGGCGAGTCTGCGATCACCTGCGCGCTCTTCTCCGACGACACCCGCTACATGGCGGCCGCGCTCGCGACGCTGGGGATCGTCGTGGATGCCGATGAGGCCGCTGAGAGCATGCGTGTGCAGGGCCTGGGCGGCGTCTTCCCGGCTCGCTCCGTCGACCTGTTCGTGGGAAATGCGGGGACCGCCATGCGGTTCCTCACTGCGTTCGTCGCGCTGGGGCGCGGCGAGTTCTGCCTCGACGGTGTGACACGGATGCGCCAGCGGCCGATAGCCGACCTTCTGTCCGCGCTGCGCCAGGCCGGCGTCGATGTGCGCTGCCGGAACAACGACGACTGCCCGCCCGTGGACGTGCGCGCCGACGGGCTGCGGGGCGGAAACGTCATGCTGGACGCGGGTGTGAGCAGCCAGTACCTATCCGCGCTGCTGATGGTCGCTCCTTACGCCCGCGAGGGCATGCGCATCGAGCTGGTTGGGAAGCTGGTCTCGGAGCCCTACGTGCGGATGACCACCGGCATGATGGCCCAGTGGGGGGTCAGCACCGACCAGCCAGCGCCCAACGTCTACTGCGTGGCGCCGGGCCAGCGGTACCGAGCGATGCGCGAGTACCGTGTGGAGCCGGACGCGTCCTCCGCCTCCTACTTCATGGCCGCCGCAGCGGTGACGGGGGGTCGGGTGCGCATCCCGGGCATTGGCACGGCCTCGCTGCAGGGGGACGTCGCGTTCGCAGACGTGCTGGAGCAGGCCGGCTGCCACGTCGAGCGCGGGCCGGACTGGGTCGAGGTCCGCGGGCCCGAGCGCCTGCGGGGGCTCGACATCGACATGAACGCCATCTCCGACACCGCGATGACGCTCGCTGTGGTGGCGCTGTTCGCGGACGGCCCGACGCGCATCCGCAACGTGGCGCATGTCCGGCAGAAGGAGAGCGACCGCGTCTCGGCTCTCGCGGCCGAGTTGCGCAAGCTTGGCGCAGGAGTCGAGGAGCAGCCCGACGGGCTGACGATTGACCCGCCCGCCGCGATCCGGCCCGCCGCGGTGAAGACCTACGACGATCACCGGATGGCGATGAGCTTCGCCGTGGCCGGGCTGCGCGCACCGGGTGTCACCATCTGCGACCCGGCCTGTGTCGCAAAGACGTTCCCCGGATACTTCCGCGCGCTGCGCGACTGTGCGCAGGGAACGGCGCGCGCGTGAGGGTGTCCGAAGCGCCGGCCCGTCGCCTGACGGTCGCCATCGACGGCCCGGCCGGGGCCGGCAAGAGCGCCGCCGCGCAAGCCGTGGCACGCGCGCTCGGCTACGCGTACATCGACTCGGGGGCGATGTACCGCGCTGTCGCGCTGCGGGCACTCGAGGATGGGGTCGGGCTGGGCTGCCCGGACCGGATCGCCGACCTGGCCCGCAGCGCCCGCATCGCGTTCGATCCGGGGGTGGACGGCGCGCAGCGAGTGCTCCTCGACGGTCGCGATGTGACGGAGGCCATTCGGACACCCGAAGTGACGCGACTCTCGTCGCCGGTCTCCGCGATCGCAAGCGTCCGCGTCGAGCTGGCGGCGCGCCAGCAGGAGCTGGGGCGGGCGGGCGGAGTGGTGATGGAGGGTCGGGATATCGGCACTGTCGTCTTCCCCATGGCGGAGGTGAAGGTGTTCCTCACGGCCTCCGACGAGGAGCGCGCGCGCCGACGCCTGGCCGACCGCGTGGCGGCTGGCGCCCCCGGGACACTGGAGGAGGTCCTTCAGGAGCAGCGCGAGCGGGATGCGCGCGACAGCTCGCGCGACGTCGCACCTCTGCGGCCAGCCGAGGACGCGGTGCTTCTCAACTCCGATGGGATGAGCCTCGACGAAGTGGTCGCGCGAATCCTCGCGCTCTGCAGGGAGCGACAGCAATGCCGGTGGTGAGCGGGCACGCATCGCGAGGCGTGAGCGGTGCGCCAGCGCCGTCCCGAACGTCGTTGCTCTACCGTGTCTGCCGGAACGCAGCGCACGTCCTTTTCCGGCTAACCGGGAGGGTGCGCATCATCGGGCACGAAAACGTCCCCGAGAGCGGGCCGCTCATCGTCGCGTGCAACCATGTGAGTTACCTCGATCCGCCGCTGGTCGGGTCATCGATCCATCGCGAGTGCCGATTCATGGCGCGCGCATCGCTCTTCCGCAACCGGCTGTTCGGCGGCTTCATCTCGCGCATCGGTGCGTACCCGATGGACCGCGACAAGCCAACGCGCGACATGGTACGGCAGACCCTGCGCTTCCTCGAGCAGGGCTACATCGTGGTGATGTTCCCCGAGGGCACGCGCAGCAGCAATGGGCAGCTGGGGCCCGGAGAGTCGGGCATCGCGCTGTTCGTGCGCCAGTCCGGCGCGCCCGTGCTGCCGGCGGCGGTCATCGGGCCCGAGCGGATGCTGCCGCGGAGCTCGCGGTTCCCCAGGCCGGCGCGCCTCACGGTGATCCTCGGCCGGCCGATCTACATCACTCCCGACACGCCGCGCGCCGACATCGTGCGCGCCATCATGCGCGCCATCGCGGAGCTGCTGACGGAGCACGGTGCGCCCGCCATCGCCGCCGAGGACCGGGCACCCGAGGAGCCAGCCCCGACTGCCGGTCCGTAGCGTCAGCGCACCGCGTCGATCTGCCTGCGCACCGCCTGCGCGAATGCCTCGATGTGGTCCTGGACGAAGCTTGCCGGGTCGATCGCCTCATCTTCCAGCAGAGGCGTGAGGTCCATGCCGAAGTTCACCATCTGGGCTACGTCCACGGCATGGCTCTCGAGGTACGTGGCGTGCGCCCGGCGGCGGCCCATGGTGGCAAGGTCGTACCGCTTGCCGCCGATCACCTGGGAGTCGTAGACCCCCACCAGCGCCAGGGCCAGGCTCTCGTGCGCGTCGAGTCGGAAGACGACCTTCGCGTCGTCCGCCAGCCAGTCCAGGTCGCGCCATACTTCGCAGGCTATCAGCCTTGCAGGACGCGCGTCCGGCGGGAGGGCGCGCGCTGCCGCGATGGTGCGGAGAGCCACGGCGACGTGGGTAGGGTGCTTGTCGGCCAGGTTGTGCGTGTAGACGACCTCCGGCCTTGCGGCATCCAGCAGCGCGGCGATGTCCGCCACGGGCGCGGCGTTCGCGGCGTTCTTCACGTCGGTGCTCGTGTGGTCGAGGAACGTCACCGACCCGTACTCGCCGACCACAGCAGCCTTCCGCTGCTCGACCCGCCGCACCGCGCGCATCTGCTCGTCGGTATAGCGAGCGTAGAGGCCGTCGCGCGGACTACCGGCCCCATTGGTCACCACGACACCCGCAAACCAGCGCTCGGCCTCGCCGAAGCATGCGAGGATGCCGTCGAGCGCCATGATCTCCAGGTCGTCCTGGTGAGCGCCGATTGCCAGATGAGTGGTGCGCCTCAGGGCCTCGGTCGCGTCCAGACCGTCGGGTGCGTAGACCTCCGCGGAGCTATGGTGGAGTGCCAGCATGATCGCCTCCTTGCGCACCGGCCCCGCCTGCGGCATCCGAGGTCAGGCCGGAGTGTGGTGTTGCTTTCGCCGAGCCGCCCGCCAACTCCTTGCCGGCGGTGGTCTCGCCCGCGACAGGCAGCAGCGCGGCGCAGGACACCGGCGATGCGCGGGCGAACAGGCGCTCCGGCGCGCATCGCGCCGCATCGAGACCAGGAGGATCCCGCCATGCCCGTCAAGTTCCGCAAGGTGCTCATCGCCGACGAGCGCTATGAGTCCGCCGGCGTTTTCGACGTGAATGGCGACGGCGCGCTGGACATCGTCTCTGGCGCGTGGTGGTACGAGGGACCGGACTTCAGGAAGGCGCACTTCGTGGGGGAAGTGCGCGCCGAGGGCGAGTACTTCGACGACTTCTCCACGATCCCGATGGATGTCAACGGCGACGGCCGCACAGACTTCATCACCGGTGGGTGGTGGGGCGGCGACATCCGCTGGCGCGAGAACCCGGGCGACCCCGGGAAGACATGGCCCGAGCACGTCATAGGCGAGACCGGCAGTGTGGAGACCACACGAGCCTGGGACATGGACGGCGACGGCATACCGGAGATCGTGCCCAACACGCCCGGCGGGCCGCTCGTCATCTACAAGCTTGTCACCGATGGGGGAGGCCGAGGCCGGGGCCGTTTCGTGGCTCACCGTGTGTGGGATGGGCCGCAAGGGCACGGGCTCGGCGCCGGCGACATCGCCGGCAACGGCCGCATGGACGTCGTACTCGCCGGAGGCTGGCTGGAGGCCCCGGCCGACACCTACGGCGGCTTGTGGGTCTGGCGCCCCGAGTTCGACCTGGGAGGCGCCAGCGTCCCCATCGTCGTGGCAGACGTGAACGGCGACGGGGTCAACGACCTCATTGTTGGCCAGGCACACGGGTACGGGCTTGACTGGGTCGAGCAGCGGCGCGCCGCCGACGGGACACGCACCTGGGTCAGGCACCCCATCGACCCGTACAACTCCCAGTACCACGACCTGATGTGGGTTGACATCGACGGCGATGGGGCGTGCGAGCTGGTCACTGGCAAGCGCTACCGAGCGCACTGCGGCCACGACCCTGGCGAGTTCGACGACGTCGGCACCTACTACTTCAAGTGGACCGGCGAGGGGTTCGCCAAGCAGATCGTCGACTACGGGCCCGCGCGCGTCGGCAAGGGCTGCGGCATCCACTTCGCGGTGGCCGATCTGCGAGGAACGGGCCGGCTGGACATCGTGGCACCCGGCAAGGATGGGCTCTACGTGTTCTACAACGAGGGCGAGTAGGCGCCGCCGGCAACCTTCGGGAAGGCCAGCGTCTCTGGCCGCAGCGTGCGCGCGGTACGACCTCCTCGCCGTCGCGGAGGTGCTCGGAGCGTGCGTCGCGCTGACCGTGACGGCGGTACGATCGTCGGCCCCATAGCGGAGTAGGGAGAACGCAGCCGTGCCCAAGCATGACGTCCCCGAGAACCCTTACCGTGGCGAGCTGGTGTCATATCCAGGCCCCTGGGCGTTCCTGCTCGACCGCGCCCACATCATCCTGGTGAGCGACCAGCAGTTGGAGGCGATCTCCAGCGACCCGGATGCCGTCGTCGACCTGTCGCTGACGCATGAGAAGCGTGAGACCAGCTTGCGGCGGATTTGCGAGGAGGCGCAGGCGGCGGGCCAGCGCACGCTCGTGATCGCCTTCGACCACTTCTGGGGGCAGTACCGGCCTGGCCAGGCCACGCCGCGGCGCCTGATGCCGGACATGCCGGAGTACATCGAGCGAATGGCCACCGTGGGCAGGTTCGCCCAGGCCCACGGGCTGGGACTCGAGCTGAGCCTGCTGTCGCCACTCGAGATCGGTACGGCATACGAGCGGCATACCGGCGAGAGCGGCATCTGGATGCACTACCGCAAGGGTGTGCGGAACCCGGAGAGCGGCGCCTACAGCGTGCACCTCTGGCAGCAACTCGAGTGGGTGAACAACAAGGGCCCCATCCGGCTGGAGGATGCCGGCGTGCGGGTGTTTGCCTTCCGCGAACAGGGAGTGACCGGGACGGCCTTCCGGGCAGTCGATCCGGCCGCTATCGTCGAGATCACGGACACGGCGGGAGTGGAGGTCATCACGGGCCCGACCGGGCGTCCGCCCATGCAGCAGGTACGGGTCTTTGGGAGCGGGCGCACGAGCTTGGGTCCGCTCGATCGCGTTCTTGCGGTGCAGCTCTACCGCACTCCGGAGATGGACTACTTCAGCGAGCGGGCGCTACCGTTCCTGACCGGTCTCGTGGACCAGTATGCCGACGCGGGCGTCAGGCTCAACGGGCTCTACTCGGATGAGATGCACATCCAGCAGGACTGGTCGTACGGGAACCTCCACGACAACGGCGAGTTCGCGGTGCGGTACGTTTCGCCGGGGCTGGTGAGGCGGTTCGCGGACCTCTACGGGGCGGAGTACGGCGACCTGGCGCCATACATGGTCTACTTCTGTTACGGGCAGGAGGACAGCGTCTCACGCGGCCTGGACGGCAAGCTGGGCGTCATGCACACGTTCGGCGAGAGCGAGGAGGACATCCAGCGCACCGCCCTGTTCCGCTCGCGGTACTACCGCCTGCTGCAGGACGGCGTCGTGGAGCTCTTCGCGGCCGCACGGCGCCACGCCGAGGAGCGGATGGGTCACCGCCTCGAGGCGCGGGCGCACGCCACCTGGGCGGAGAGCCCCACCATCGACTTCTGGCGCTCGGGCTCCGAGCCCATGTACCAGCGAGCCTACGAGTACACCAGCGACTTCGTGTGGTCGAACACGGTCCATCAGGCCGCGTCGGCCTGCCACGACTACTTCCGCTGGGGCGACTTCCTCACCGGGAACGGCACCGACCATCCGGAGTGCGGGTGGCTGGACCGCGACTACTGGGGCCTCGCGCTCGCCTGTTCCATCGGCGTCCTGAACGAAGTTCCCTACGCCTATTGCGCGCACTGGGGGATGCCTGCCGAGGTGAACGAGCGGCGCACAATGCTCTCCAGCACCTACGGTGCGGGCGGCTCACCGCTCTGGGGCATCGTCCAGGGCATGCAGCCCCGCGACGTCTCCGTGCTCATGCTCTACCCGCTCGATCTGGTGAGCGTGGAGGAGCGGTTCGGGAGCTGGATGACGCAGTACGGCTACTGGAACATGGTTACCCAGGCGAAGCTCCTCGAGATGGGCGCGCTGGAGGGGGGCGCCATCGTTCTCGGCGGCCGGCGCTTCACCACGCTCGTTGCCTCGTTCGAGCCGTTCCCTTCGCGCAGGCTGCTCAACCTGATGCAGCGCTTCGTGGATGGCGGGGGCCGGCTGATCTGGTCCGGCCCACCGCCGGTGCTGACAGCCGAGGGCGAGCCCGCGGGCGCTGCCTGGCGCTCGCTGTTCGGCGTGAGGAGGACGCTTGCGCCAGCGCAGGGCCTGCTTGCGCCCGGGCGCGTGGTGACCTTCGAGGGACCTCTGCGCGGCGTTCCTGCCCAGACGATCCTCACGGACCTGCTACCGGACCGCATCTACCCCGTCGAACCGGCCGATGGCGTCACGGTGGCCGCGCGCACGAAGGGCGGCGTGGTGGGCACCGTGCGCGCACTGGCCGGAGGCGGGACTGCTACATTCCTGGGCTTCCGGCCGAGGGACGACCAATCCGCGAGCCTCGGCTACGAGACCCGCACGTGGTTCGAGGCGCTCAGTGCGCTGGGCGCCTACGCGGGCAGCGGGCCCGGCAGGTTCGCGAGCGACAACACCGAGCGGCTCTCGCGCACCACGAGGCATCTCGTCTGCCGGTTCCCGAACGGAGCAGTGGCCATCGCGCCGCACCTCACGAGCGTCGAGGAGGGATGGCCCGGCGGCTTCGTGCGGGATGCCCGACAGGATGCCGAGCACATGAGGACCCGCCCGCTCCCGTCCGACGAGATCACGCTCAGGGCCTTCCGCGTCAATGGGCACGCCGTGGACTTCAGCGGGAGGTCCGGGGTGTGTTTCCGGGTCGACGACAGGAAGCGGCTCATCGCGTTCGCGGGGGCGCACTGCCGAGCCATCCGCATCGACCGCAAGGAGTGGGTCTTTGCCGACGAAGAGATCGGCGGGCAGTTCGGCTTCGCGCCGGTGCCTGAGGAGCGGCGGGTGCCCGGCGGCGCGGTGATGATAGCGAGGGCGCCTACCGGAGGCGGCACGATCCGTCTTCCGGCGGCACACCTGCCGGGGATCCTGCAGATGGTGGCGGAGGGGGCTCGGCCTGGCAGCCGCGGCGAGCCCCTGGAATCGCGCCGCGAGGGTGACGCGCTCATCGTGGAGGTGACGGCAACCGCCGCCGCCAGGTGGCTCTACGCGATCCCGGCCGCATAGCGCGCCGGCCTGCGCGAGCGCTGCGCCCGCCCGTCACTGCATCTGTCGCATGTGGGCAGCGCGCTTAGAGCGATGCGTGCTCGGTCCGCGAGATTATTTCATCCTGCAGGACGCGCGGAAGGTCGGCGAAGTAGTCGCTGTACCCCGCCACGCGGACGATCAGGTCGCGGTGCTCCTCCGGCTTCTCCTGCGCCTCGCGCAGCGTGGCGCCGTCCACCACGTTGAACTGCACGTGGTGCCCCCCGAGCGCGAAGTACCCACGGATGAGGTCGCGCATCTTCCGGATGCCGTTCTCGCCATCGACAACCGCCGGCAGGAGTTTTTGGTTGAGCAGCGTGCCGCCAGTGCGCAGATGGTCCATCTTGGCGGCTGAGCGCATCACGGCTGTCGGCCCCCGGCGGTCGGCGCCCTGCACCGGCGAGATACCCTCGGAGAGCGGCATCCCGGCGCGTCGCCCGTCCGGCAGCGCCCCGGTCAGGGAGCCGAAGTGGATGTGGCACGTGGTCGGGAGCATGTCGATGTGGTACGTCCCGCCGCGCGTGTTCGGTCTCCCGTCGACGGCGGCGCAGAAGGCGTCGAAGCAGTGGCGCATCGGGCCATCCGCCGCGTCGTCGTCGTTCCCGTACTTGGGGGCGCGGGACGCAAGCGCCACCCTCAGCGCCTCCTCTCCTGCGAAGTCGCTGGCCAGGGCGGCGAGCAGGCGATCCATCGTCACCGCGCGCTCCTGGAAGACGCACTGCTCGAGCGCGGCCAGCGAGTCGGCAAGCGTGCCGATGCCGACCCCCTGAATGTAGGCGGTGTTGTAGCGCGCGCCGCCGTCGTTGTAGTCGCGTCCCCGCGCGATGCAGTCGTCGATGAGCAGAGACAGGAAGGGCGCCGGCGCGTGTCGCGCGTACAGGCGCTCGATCACCTGGTTCCCACGCACCTTCACGTCGACGAAATGGCGGAGTTGCCTCTCCCAGGCCGCAAGCGCGTCTTCAATCGAGCCCCACGCACGCGGATCGCCGGTATCGGGTCCAAGTCGGAGACCCGTGCTCGGGTCGACCCCGCGGCAGAGCGCGATCTCCAGGATCCTGGGCAGGTTCAGGTATCCGGTGAGGATGTACGCCTCCTTGCCGAAGGCGCCAGCCTCTACGCACCCACTGGCCCCGCCTGCCCTGGCGTCCTCCAGGGACTTCCCCTGGCGAACCAGCTCCTGCACGATGGCGTCCGCGTTGAACACGGACGGGAAGCCGTATCCCCGCCGGATGACGCGGCACGCCGCGTCAAGGAACGCGTCCGGCGTCTCGCGTGAGATCTGTACGTTGTTGCTGGGCTGGAGGAGGTGCATCTCCTCGATGACCTCGAGGACCAGGTAGGAGAAGTCACATACGGCGCTACCCCCATCCGGCAGGAGCCCGCCCAGGTTGACGTTGGCGAAGTCCGTGTAGGTGCCGCTCTCGGCGGCAGTGACGCCGACCTTAGGCGGCGCCGGGTGGTTGTTGAACTTTACCCAGAAGCACTCGAGCAGCTCGCGCGCGCTCTCGCGGTCGAGCTCGCCGCTTGCAGTGCCCTGCTCGTAGAAGGGACGCAGGTGGACATCGAGGCGGCCGGGGTTGAAGGAGTCCCAGCCGTTGAGCTCCGTGATGACGCCGAGGTGGCACCACCAGTACATCTGCAGCGCTTCCCACAGGTCGCGAGGCGCATTGGCGGGGACTCGCTCGCACACGGCGGCGATCCGCACGAGCTCGCCGCGACGCACCGGGTCGGCGCATTGGCCTGCCACTGCGCGCGCCCGCTCGGCGTGGCGCTCCGAGAGGCGGATTGCTGCATCGGCAGCGACGCGCATCGCCCGGAGCTGCTCCGACTTGGTGAGCGCCTCCGGGTCGCCGAACCAGTCGAGCTCGGAGAGCGCTCGGTCGATGTCGTCCTGGAATGCGCGGAAGCCGCGCCGGTACACCTTTCCGTCGAGCGTCGTATGGCCGGGCGCTCGCTGCTCCATGAACTCGGTGAAGACGCCCGCCTCGTACGCGCGCTTCCACTCACCTGTCATGTGCGCGAAGATGCGGTCCCGCATGGTGCGGCCGCGCCAGTAGGGTATCACCTCCGCCTCGTAGTCGCGCACTACGTCGGGCGGCGCACGGTACCGCGTCTTCTCGCGCTCACCGAGAACACGCAGGTCCTCGAGGGAGTGACAGGTCAGCTCCGGGAACGTAGGCGTGAGCTTCGGCGCCGGTCCGCGCTCGCCGACGATCAACTCGTCCTCGCCGATCCAGACCGTCTTGTGCTCGCACAGGGCCTGGAAGCACAGGGCGCGCATCATCGGCTCGGAGTGCCTGCCCTCGTTCTCGCGGTAGAAGCGGGTCACCAGCAGGGCGCGCTCCGCGGTGATCTCGGGCTCAGCGGCCAGGCTGCGTTGGCGCAGACGGCGCACTCGCTCGGTCATAGCATCGTCTGGCGCCCGCGCACTGTCACTGCGGCACCTCGATCTCGTAGAGCATGCGCGCGCGGCCACCGGCGTCCACGTCGAGCGGCACCACCAGCGCATTGCCCTGCACGCGCGCGGCGACGGGCGCCAGCCGCCTCCCGGAGGTGGAGAGGCCCCACACGCGTGCGCGCGCAGCGTTCGCCATGCGCACCGTGACGGTCGCCCTGCCTCGCCGGACCAGGTGGGGCGTGCCGCCCCAGGCGAGCAAGACGGTGCGCGCCCGGTCAGCGTACCGGATGCCGGTGTTCTGGAGGTCTGTCAGGTGCGTGATGATCAGCCGGCGGCTGCTAGAGATCGGCTGAGCGTCTACGCTGCTCACCCAGACCGTGGCATCGGTGCCCTCTATGTGAACGTCGACCGCGGCTGTGCGGATACGCCGGCCCGCCTGCGCGTAGCCTCCTGCTGTTCGCGGCGTGTTCAGGGTAAGCACATCGGCCGGACCGTCCACGGTGAGCTGCCCGTTGTCGCTCTGAAGGCGCGGCCCGGCCAGGTTGGTCACGTTGCGGCGCGGAAGTAGACCGCGCTCGCGCAGCACACCAAGCAGGCGGCCGCCAGTGTCGGTAGCGTAGGGGTCCAGCGGCACGGCGTTGGCTCCCCAATCTGTGGCGGGATGGCGCCAGCCAAGCGGCAGAACCAGATCGGCGCCCGCTGGCGCGGCGGGCCGGTCGGTGACGACGGTGCCCACCCGGGACACCAGGGCGAGCTCGTGCCATGGCACGATGACGCTGTGCGCGCGCCTCGGAGCCTCCATCGTTTCCTGCTCCGTCATCGCGACCGCGATGGTGGTACGCGCGGGCGACATGTCGCCGCGCCGGTACAGTGTGATGCTCGCGCGGTCCGCAGCCTGGTTCAGTGGGTCGGTGCCCAAGTCGAAGTACCCCATCGGGGCGGGAGTGAAGAGGTTGTCGCGGTTGTGGCTGTAGGCAAACCGCCAGATGCCCGACCAGTCCTGGATGGCGCCGAGCGCGCCTGTCAGGATGCCCCCAACGCCGCGAAAGCGACCAGGGGCGGAGTAGTTGAACTCCGTGATCGTGAAGGGACGGTCAAGGAGCCGCAGGAACGTGACCCCACGGCCGCCGGGCGCGCCGGCGGCTACTGGGCTCGTGTTGGGTGAGCGCGAAGGCAGGCTCCAGGGCCGCTCGAGGAACTCCGGGTGGTCGATGTAGTAGTGGTCGTCGACGAAGTCGAACTCCCGGCGCACCGTGTGCATCTGGATCGGATTGGTCCACGCGTTCAGGTTGGAGATCAGCGCCTGACTCCCGAGCTCATCACGGAGTATCTGCCTCATGCGGCGGGTGAAGTCGCGCTGGTTCTCCGCCAGAAAGACGCTGAGCGCCAGGCCAGCGGGTGTGTCGTTGACCCCCGCTGGGAGCGGGATGTCGCCCGCGTCCGGCGCCCTGCCGCCGCTCAGATCCCCGATCGCGGCGCGCAGCTCCTCCGCCGTACGGTAACGCCTCGCGAGCCAGGCGTTCCAGGCGCGCTCGTAGTCGCGGCGCAGCGAAGGAGACAGGTTGCCGAAGAAGTTGCCCGGGTTCCCCTCGTTGATCAGGTTGATCCAGGCGAGAGCGGGATCTTCCGCCCAGCGCAGGCCCGTGTGCGGGTTACGATGGTTGAGCAGGTTGCGCGTGAAAGCGACGAAGTTGGCGAACGCGCGCTCGTTGACCGGGACGGCCATCTTGAACTCGTCCATACCGACGTTGCCCTGCTCACCCTCCCATACCTCGTGCCGGAAGACCGGTCGAGACACGTAGAGGTCGGTGGCGATGTAGATGCCGCGTCGCTTCAGGGCGTAGAACAGGTAGTCGAGCTGGTCGAGCGCTTGCGGCGCAAGTCGCGTGCTGTCGCCGCCCGAGCGGTCTACGAGTCCCCCCTCATGGTGGTGGAAGCGGACCGTGTTGTAGCCCAGGCGCCACAGGCGCTCCGCAAGCCGGTCCGACTGCTCGTGGGTGATGAAGTGGGCGCTGAAGCAGAGGTTCACCCCGTAGAAGCGCACCGGCTGGTCTGGCCTGCTGGCGAAGGCGAAGCCCGCCGGGGTGGCCACTACCCGCCCGAGCGAGCCGGCGGGGCTATGCCACGGGATCACGGAGCCCAGGTCGAGGGCGCTGTTCGGAACGATGTCGAGTTCCACGTCGAGAGGCAGCCAGTCGGGCCCCGCCTCGATCGTGACCGGTCCGTCGTGCTCCAACGCAATGCCT
The DNA here is from genome assembly GCA_035477595.1 of Chthonomonadales bacterium. GTDB lineage: Bacteria > Armatimonadota > Chthonomonadetes > Chthonomonadales > CAJBBX01 > DATIKM01. The sequence continues at coordinate 20,130 of DATIKM010000108.1, read as the reverse complement.
CCCGGGGCGGTAAGAGTGAAGTCTATCACGAGGGCACGGCCTGCTGGCCATTCCTCACCGCCGGGCTGTGGCCCCATGCGCAGCGAGAAGCTGGGACCCCACTGGCGGTCGTCCTGCAGGAGCACGGGCGTCTCGGCGGCGAACGCGAAGGCGAGGCGCCTGTCGGCCGTGCCAACCAGCTCCAGTTGGCGGATCGGCGCCGAGAACACCCCCGTCTCGCGGAACTGCCGTGGAACCGTTCCCGAGCTGCCGTCCGCTCTATAGGCGCCCCCGGCGAGCACCATCGCCGGCATGGACAGGCTGACGTGCAGGCTGTTCAGACGAAGGGCGGCGCGCGGCGTCATGCGGTAGTGAAATCGCACGCCGCCCGGCGCAGGCTCTACCCGCGTCTCGACATCGACAATCGCGCCGCCGGGCGCCGTGATGCGGCCCGCGCGCGGCTGCCCGGGGGCGGGCGGGGCCGCTCCGACCGTGCCGGGGCCCATGCCTACCCCCCGCCATTCGAACTCAAAGAGGCCGGGGTCCATCGTGCCGAAGATCTGGCCATCTCGCTCGATCCGGACACTGCCTGCCGGCGAAACGATGGCCTTCCATCGGGGAGCGGCCTGGGCCGGAGCCGCTTCCGCTAACACCGCCAGCAGCCCGATGGCGAGCAATAGCCACGCTGACATGCCTTCCTCCTTGCGGTCGCCCCGCGCCTGACGCCAGTCCCGTTCCTACTCCTCTGCCCTGCCCCCGAGATGCCGGGCTAGAAATCGCTCCGCCGCAGCGTAGAAGCGCAGCCGGTTCTCGGGACGCGCGAACCCGTGCCCCTCATCCTCGAAAACGATGTACTCGACCTCGCCGCCGCGTGCGCGGACGGCCTCCACCATCTGCTCGCTCTCCTGTTGTTTCACCCGCGGGTCGTTCGCTCCCTGCGCGATAAGAAGCGGGCAGCGGATGTCGGCTGCACGGAATAGCGGAGACCGATCGTCGAGGAACTCCGGCTCGGTCTCCAGGTTGCCGATCCGATGGTAGAGCACGCGTCGCAGCGGCTCCCAATACGGCGGTATCGACCCGATGAGCGTTCGAAGACTGCTCGGGCCCACGATGTCGACGGCGCATGCGAACACATCGGGCGTGAACGCCGCGCCAACTAGCGCCGCGTAGCCCCCGTACGAGCTCCCGTAGATCGCCACCCGCTTCGGGTCCGCAATCCCCTCTCCCACGGCCCAGTCGACCGCGTCGAGAAGGTCATCGTGCATCTTTGCGCCCCACTCGCGGTCGCCCGCGTGAAGGAACCGCTTACCGAAGCCGGCCGAGCCGCGGTAGTTCACCTGCAGGCATGCGTAGCCCCTGTTGGCCAGCCACTGCGCCTCGGGGTCGTAACCCCACGAGTCGCGTGCCCAGGGCCCGCCGTGGACATTCAGCACGAGCGGCGCCGGTCCATCGGACGGCCACGGCGGCACGGTGAGGTAGGCGTGGAGGGTCAGACCGTCGCGCGAGCGGATGCGCACTGGCTGCATCTCGGCTAGCACGCACGAATCGAGCGCGGGACGCGCCGAGAACAGGAACTCCAGCGTCCCCTGTTTGCGGTCGTAGAGGTGGTACGAGGCCGGCGCGCGGTCGGCGCTGTACTGCACGATCCAGCGCCGGTCGCTCAGGTCCATACTTGCGAAGGACAGGTCGCCCCGTTTTGGATCGGTCAGTCGCTCCAGGTCCCTGGAGACAGCGGGGTCCACGGCGCGCCACTCGGCCCGGTCCACGACGAACCGCGCCGCGCGGACCGCGTGGCCCCTCGGGTGGTCGAACACGGCGCTCATGTCCACCTCAGGATGCGCGGCTAGCGTCCGCAGCGCACCCGTTGAGAGGTCGAGCGCCTGCAGCTCCTGCGTGTCGGCGCCCACATTGCCGCACAGGAACAGCTCCCGGCCGTTCGACGAGAAGGCGTGCGCCTGGCCTTCGTCGTCTGGTCCCCAGGTGAGTACAGTCCGCCAGTCGTCGCTTCCCGTCTCCCGGACGCGCAACGCGAAGCCACCGTCCGGCATGGCGGCCGTCGCGGCGCGCACCTCCATGGAGGCGTCGGCAAGCCACCCGACCACATCGCCCGGGTTCGTCACCACCACGGTCGCCGCACCGGTCACGAGGTCGATGCGGTAGACGTCGTGCGCTCGTGGGGACCGCACGTTGAGGGCGACGAGAGCCTCGCTCGGGCGCTCCGGGTCGAGGGCAACAACCTGCGCCTGCGCGCCGAGGAATGGGGTCATGTCGCGGATGACGCCTGCCTCCACCTCGACGCACCAAAGGTGCCAGTTCTCGTCACCATCTGCATCCTGCAGGTAGCAGATGCGCTTGCCGTCGAACACCCAGAAACAGGTGCGAATGCCTCTTCGTCTGTCACGCGTTACACAGCGGTCGTCATCGCCGCCCAGCGTGCGAACCCAGACGTTGAGCACGCCTTCATGGGGCGCGATGTAGGCCAGGCGCTGTCCGTCCGGTGAGAGGCGCACCGAGAGGCGCTCGGGGTTCCCGAACAACGTCTCGCGCGGGATGAGCGGCGCGGTCATGCGACCTCCATCCTGGTTGAGGCGGCGTCAGGGTCTCCTGAAGCGCGGGCGATCCGGGCGAGACGCCAGCTCGGAAGCCGCCAGAAGGACCCACTTTGCGGCGTTCGCGACCTTCCTCGCATCTACCTTGTCTGGCGTGTCGCCCGCAGTGTGGTAGTCCGGGTGCAGGTCTGTGAAAGCGAATGCCACCGGCACCCCGCGGTCTTTGAACGGCTTGCAGTCGCTGAGGTCGGTGGCGTCCAGGCTTGCCGGCTTGATCTCGAAACCGATGTGCTGGTTGAGCGAGAGCATGAGTCGGTGCAGATCGGGCGACGTCGCCTCGCTGCCCAGCAGAGCGATCGCGCGGGCGTTCTCTGGCTCGTCGCCAGCATGGCGCCCGATCATGTCCATATTCAGATACGCCACCGTGCGCTCGACCGGTGCCAGCGGCTCCTCCATGTAGAGCGTCGACCCCAGAAGCCCCCGCTCCTCGGCGGCCCACAACACGAAGAGCACGGAGCGCCGTGGCTTGCGCGGGTTCAGGGCCATCGCCCTCGCAACGAGGAGCGTGCCGGCGGCCCCCGAGGCGTTGTCGTCAGCACCAGGGAAGACCACGCCACCCGGCTGCAAGCCCAGGTGGTCGAGGTGGCCGCCTACCACCACGAACTCGCCGGCAAGCGCGGGATCCGTGCCGGGGAGCAGCGCGGCCACGTTCATCTGGTCCATGCGGTCGACCTCGCGGACCGTCAGCGAGACCGTGACGCGCAGGCCCGACGGCTCGAGCGAGCTGCGCTCGGTCGACGGGCTGAGGAACGCCTGCGCACCAAGGGTGCGAGCGAGCGACTCGGCCACGGTGCGACGGATGCGGCCGACAGGAGCACCGGCTTCCTCGGGCGCGCGGCCCATCGGCACGACAGTCAGGGGCGCCGACGCCGCGGCCTCGGCGGCGCCTCGCAGGTCGCCGCTGACGGTGAGGATCAGCGCCGGTGCGTCAGTGCGCAGGGCCTCGACACGCAGCGGGTCGCTCGTGTCGTTGCGAACTATGAGCACCTTACCGGCGATCTGACGGGCGTCGAGCGGAGCGCCATCGCCCGCCAGACGCGCGAAGACCAGCTCGCCGCGAACATCCCGCGAGGAGACAGGCGACCGCGTGATCGCGAAGTCCACCCCTCCCGCTAGACGAACGCGCCCGTCCGCCGAATCGATCGCGCACTGGTCCTGCAGGCACTCGTAGCGCGCGAGCGCGAACCGCTGGAAGTAGGAGCCGCCCTGGGCGGCGGGCTTCAGGCCGGCCTCACGGAAGAGCCCTGCGGCGAAGCCTGCCGCCGCCGCGTAGTCAGCGAGCACAGCCGACCGGCCGCGAAAGTCCGGCCCGGCGAGAAACGTCACCAGCCCCCGGGCGTCGGCCTCCGTGATGGACTCCAAACCCGCGCGCCAGGCGGCGGGTGCTGGCCGGGCGCCGGGGAACTGCGCGCCGGCGCTTGCGGCCAGCAGCAACAAGAGGGCGACCGCGAGGCCGCGACGGGCAGTTCGTATCATGGAGAGTTGCATGCTCCCGTGGGCTGCCAATGGCTCGGGCCTCGGCCGGGGGCTCGTCAGGCCGGGGCCGCCGGTTCAGGGTACCCGCAACCGATGGCCGGGCGCCCTGCGTACGGTACCGTGACGGCGGCTGGCGGGTGAGCGGTCCGGCCGGCGACATCCTATCGGAGGACGACCATGCCGGAAGTCAACGTGTCCCAGATGCTGGCGAGCCGGCTGCGGTCGGCAGCCGATCAGTTGGTGAAGGCGATACAGGAGATGCCCGCCGACAGGGCGGACTGGCAACCGGATGCAGCCGGCCACCCCGGGCGCTCCGCGCTCAACCAGGTGCTCGAGTGCGCCTACGTCAACGAGTGGGCCGTGCCGCTCTTCCGCGACCGGGCCGCCCCGGCATTCGACTCCGAGCACTACCGCAGCGAGACCGCTCGGCGGACGACGGTCGATGAGGCGGCGGAGTGGCTGATGAAGGCGACGACGGCGCTCACCGCCGCTGTGGCCGCTTTCCCGGAGGCCCAGTGGGCAGCCATGACGACCAACCCGTTCACGAAGCAGCCCCAGAGCTGGGCGGAGGCGGCCGACGTGTTCTACTGGAACATGGTGTACCACGTCGGCCAGATCGGCTACATCCAGACCCTCTACGGCGACGACAGCATGTAGCGGCCCCGCCTGGAGATGCCGCGCCTGCACACCTTGACCCGCCCGCCTGCGGCGGGGTATCATCGACCCAATACGAACGCGGCTTGCCCCTTTTAAATGCGTGCCCGGAGAGGCCGACAAAGGGCGAGGTGGTCGGAGCGCCGCGCGCGCCGGGGAACCGGCAGCGTTGTCCCGCCTGATCGCATCACCTCCTTGAGCGACGCCTTCCCCGGGTGCGATACCCGCGGGAAGGCGTTTTGGCATGGGTGCAACCAGCGACGCAGCCTCACGCAGGGTGATGGATGCGGACGAGATGCGCAGGGCCGTCACGCGGGTCGCGCACGAGATCGTCGAGCGCAACCGCGGCGCCGCCACGCTCGCCATCGTCGGCATCCTTCGTCGCGGAGCGCCCATCGCCGACCGGCTCGCCGATGCCATCGAGCAGATCGAGGGTGTCCGGGCGCCGGTTGGGCGGCTCGACATCGCCCTCTACCGCGATGACTACCCGGAGCGGAAGCCCTCCGTCGGCGTGTCGGAAGTGCCGTTTGGCGTGACAGACCGCGACGTCATCCTAGTCGACGAGGTCTTCTTCACCGGACGCACTGTGCGCGCCGCGATCGCCGCCCTTGTGGACCTCGGGCGCCCTGCCTCCGTCCAGCTCGCCGTGCTGATCGACCGCGGACATCGCGAGCTGCCCATCAGGCCGGACTACGTCGGCAAGAACCTCCCCACCTCGCGCTCGGAGTATGTCGAGGTCCGGCTGGTTGAAATGGACGGCGAGGACAGCGTCTACATCCGCAAGGGCGCCTGACCCCACCGGCCGAAAGCGAGACAGAGCGTGCGCGACCTGATCAGCCTGCGTGAGACCGACGCCGACGACCTGCGAATGCTGCTGCAGACCGCCGCCGCGTTCGGAGAGATCCTGGAGCGCCCCGTGAAGAAGGTGCCGACGCTACGGGGCAGGACGGTCGTGACCCTCTTCTACGAGGCCTCCACCCGAACGCGCACGTCATTCGAGCTCGCCGCCAAGTATATGAGCGCCGATGCCGTCAACATCTCGGTCGCGCATTCCGCGGTCACCAAGGGCGAGTCCCTCAAGGACACGCTCCGGACTCTGCAGTCGCTGACGGCGGACTGCATCGTCATCCGGCACGGCTCCTCCGGTGCGGCACACCTCGCGGCGCAGTTTGCCGACGTGCCCGTGATAAACGCCGGCGACGGAAGGCACGAGCACCCCACACAGGGCCTCCTCGATATCCTCACCATCTGGCAGTACAAGGTCGTCGGACGCCAGGACGACACCTACCCAGCGGCGCTCGCCACCAATCGCGCCTTCGACCTGTCGGGCCTCACGGTGGCGATCGTGGGCGACCTCGCCCACAGCCGCGTGGCACGGTCCAATGTCTGGGGGCTGAGCCGGCTGGGCGCCAGCGTGCGCTGGTGCGGGCCTCGCACGCTGGTCCCAGCCTGCGCCTCGGACCTGCCCGTCAGCGTTCACACATGCCTCGCGGAGGCGCTGGACGGCGCCGACGTCGTCATGGTGCTCCGGCTCCAACGGGAGCGCATGGAGAAAGGCCTGCTGCCGAGCCTGCGGGAGTACGCGCGCCTGTGGGGCGTTGACCACCGGGCGCTGCGGTGCGCCAGACCGGACGTCCTGGTCATGCACCCCGGGCCCATCAACCGCGGCGTGGAGATCTCAGCCGATGTTGCGGACGGCGTGGGCGGCATCCGGGCAGGCATCGAGCGTCAGGTGACCAACGGCGTGGCCGTGCGCATGGCGGCACTCTACCTGCTGATAGGCGCGCGCGGCGTCGCGGCCGCGGTGGAAGGGTAGGCGCGGCGTGGCACGCGTGGTACGCCCTAAGGCGCTGCGGCACGCGGCCGCGGTTGCCGATCGCGCCGTGGAGAGCGGCTCGCACCCCTGCGCGGTGCTGGCGGCCGCCGGAGCCGACGGCATCTTCTGGTCGCACGTCGTTGCCGGCGCCGACCGGCCGGCGCAGGACAGCATCTTCCTGCTGGCGTCCATCACCAAGCCGATCATGGCCACCGCCGCCCTGCAGATGGTGGAGCGGGGCCGGCTCCTGCTGAACGCGCCGGTCGCATCCGTCGTGGAGGAGTTCGCCGCCAATGGCAAGGCATGGGCAACCACCCGCCACCTGCTCACGCACACTAGCGGCATCGACGAGTCGGCGTGGATCGAGGACAGGATGAACGGCGGGGCCGGCGGGCCGACCTGCTTGGGTATGGCCTGCTCGGCGCACCTGCGCTTCGCGGCGGGCACGCGCTGCGAGTACTGCTCGCTCTCTTTCGCGGCAGTCGCCGGGGTGGTCGAGCGCCTCGCGGGCGAGCCCTACGTTGCGCACCTTAATGCGGCTGTCCTCCAGCCGGCCGGCATGGCAGACACGGACTTCCGGCCAGCCGATCCGTCGCGCGCGATGCCCGTGCATGACTTCGGCGGCGATGCTGCGCTCGAGGTCTTCACAAGGCGCCGGATTGCCGGAGGGGGCCTCTGGAGCACGGCGGCTGACCTGGTGCGCTTCGGCCAGGCGTTCCTGCGCGCGGGCCGAGGTGAGCCGGGCGCCATCCTAGGCCAGGCCGCGGTCCGGTCGATGACCACGCTCCAGACGGCCGGCATCCCGCCGCTGGCCCCGGGAGCGCCCGCGTTCGACTACGCCCTGGGCTGGTGCAAGCCATCCGTCGCGGACGACGTGACATGCTCAACATCGGCGTACGGGCACGGCGGCGCCACGGGGACGCTGCTCTGGATTGATCCCGGCTTCGATCTGGTCTTCGTGTTCCTGACCAACCGGTGGGGCATCGAGCAAGACACGCCGCGCCGTGCGCTCAACGCCGTCCACGCCGCGCTCGCCTTGGAGGTGACGCAATGAGGCTGGTCCTTAAGGGCGGGCGCATCCTCGACCCGGCGAACGGCGTCGACCGCGAAGGCGACCTGGTCATCGAGAGCGGCCTGATCTCCGGGATCGCCGAGGCTGGCGCCGCTTCGGGCGATGAGGTGCGTGACTGCCGGGGCTTACTTGTGACGCCAGGCTTCATCGACCTCCACGTGCACCTCCGCGAGCCGGGCTTCGAGTACAAGGAGGATATCGAGAGCGGCACGCGCGCCGCGGCGGCCGGTGGCTTCACCGCCGTGTGCTGCATGCCGAACACGCGCCCCGCGATCGACACGGCCGCCGTTGTGCGCCAGATTGCCGAGCGCGCCGCCGCGGTGGGGAGTGCGCGCGTGTACCCGGTGGCGGCCCTCACGCGCGACATGGCAGGCGACCAGCTCACCGAGGTCGCCGACCTGCGATCAGCGGGCGCCGTGGCGGTCTCCGATGACGCGTTCCCGCTGCAGAACGCCGAGACGATGCGGCGCGCCATGGAGTACTGCGCACAGCTCGGAACCGTGGTGATGACCCACAACGAGGACCAGTCCCTGACGGCCGGCGGCGCCATGAATGAAGGCTACACCGCCACCGTCATGGGCATGCCGGGCATCCCTGCCGTGGCCGAGGACATCGTAGCCGCGCGCAACATCGTGCTCGCGGGACTCACCGGGTGCCGCCTGCACCTGCTGCACATATCCACCGCCGGGACCGCCGAATTGCTGCGTCGCGCGAAGGCGGACGGCCTGCCCGTCACCGGCGAGACGTGCCCGCACTACCTCACGCTCACGGACGCTGCTTGTGAGGGCTTCCGCACGAACGCCAAGATGAACCCCCCGCTGCGCACCGATGCCGATGTGGCTGCTCTGCGGGCGGCGGTGGCCGACGGGACGATCGATGCCATCGCGACCGACCACGCTCCACACGCCGCCTACGAGAAGGAGCAGGAGTTCGACCGCGCGCCGTTCGGCATTCTGGGCCTGGAGACCGCATTCGCCGTCATACACACGCACCTCGTGCGGACCGACGCTCTGTCGCTCGATCGCGCGATCTGGCTCCTCACAGCCGGACCGGCGCACTGCCTCGGCCTGCCCGGCGGATCCCTGTGCGCCGGCTCTCCTGCCGACGTCGCGGTACTGGACCTGGGCGCCGCCTGGAGGCTCGATCCGGAGAGCCTTCGGTCCAGGTCGCGGAACACCCCGTACGCGGGCTCCGAGTTTGCAGGCCGGGCCGTGTTCACCGTGCTCGGAGGTCGCGTTATCGATGGGTAGGACGGGTCGGGGATCGTGCGGATGATGGACCAGGGCGTCGCTCTCGCCGTTCTGCTCGGCGTCGCAGGCCTCTACGCGTGGCACCACGCCAAGAGACTGCGAGGGCCCCGGCGCGAGGAAAGCGCGCCGCGCAACAAGGCGTCCGGCGGTCGCGGCGAGGTCACCTACCTGCGCGACCGCGGCGGGAGTGCGCGGGAGCGCGCCCGCCAGGAGGCGATCGCGCGTGTGATGGAGCGCGTGGGGCGGATGTCTCTGGAGGAGGCAAGGTGCGCTGCTGAACCCCTGCTTCGGGAGCCGCGAGTGTGGCGCCCATCGGGCGGGCCGCCATCTGGGGCAGAGCTGGCGCGGCTGGCGCCCGGCTTGCGCGCGCTGGTGGCCCAGGCAGCCGCCGTGGATGTACTCGGCGGTGCGCTCCGGATCGACGGCGCCCGCGCGGCGGAGTGGCGCATGCCGCACGCCGACGTGCTGTCCTTCGGCGCCGGCACGCGCGAGGCGGAGGCGTTTGTGCGGATCGGGACGGACGACGCGGGATCGCCGATGGTCGCGCGACCCGGTGAGGAGGACGTGTTCGTGGTGCGAGGCAGCGATAGCGGACGCGCGGCGTGGACGGTGCGCTATGCGAGCCTGTACCACTGGCTGCTCGTGCACCATGGGCTGGAGGAGGAGACCCGGCGCGTGTCGGGTCGGTAGCCGCAAGGGAGCTCAGACGGAGTGAAGGTGGACGCCCTGCTGAATCGCGCGACGGTGCTGGAGCCCGGTGACGGGTTCCGGCGCGACCGCGCCATCGCCATCGCCGAGGGACGCATCTCGGCGGTCGTCGCGCAGGCGGACGCGCAAGCGCTGACAAGTCCCGCCACGCGCGTCTTTGACCTTGCGGGCCGTGCGGTGGCTCCGGGCTTCCATGACGCGCACATGCATGTCCTGCCTTTCGGCGTATGGGCGAGCCAGGCCGACCTCTCTGCCGAGGCTGGCGTAACCAGCCCCGAGGGCCTCGCGACAGCGCTGCGCGCATGGGTGGATCGGCATCCTGCGAGTCCATGGGCGCTCGGGAACCGCTACGACCAGAACGTGTTTCCGGGGGGCCGGCACCCCAGCCGGCACGATCTCGATCGCGCCGCACCGACGCGCCCGGCGTTCGCGCTGCAGACGAGCGCGCATGCAGGCTGCGCAAACACGGCCGCACTCCGGCTCGCGGGCGTCACCCGCAACACGCCGGACCCGGAGGGTGGCCACATCGTGCGTGACGAGGCCGGCGAGCCGACGGGTGTGCTGCTGGAGTCCGCCACTGCACTGGTCACCCGGCACATCCCGCGCCCGACGCGAGCGGAGATGGCAGCGGCACTCGGGTACGCGCACGAGGTTTTGCTGCGCCGCGGGGTCACGTCTGCCTGCGACATGCTCACCGGGTGGTACGACATCGAGGACGAGCTCTCCGCCTACCGCGATGCCGCTGCGTCCCGCCCGGGGGTTCGGGTGACGCTCTGCCCGGGAGCAGCGCGCTTTGGAGGGCCCGGCGCGCTTCCTGACCGCGCCGACTTCGCGAGGGCTGCCGGCCTTGCCGCGGGTGACGCTCCCGTGCGGCTTGGCGCGCTGAAGCTGTTCGCCGATGGAGCCCTGACGGCGCGCACTGCCGCGCTTCGCATGCCCTACGCCGATGGGTCCGGCAGCGGCATGCTACTGCTGGAACGGGACGAACTGGCCGACTGGGTGCGCGCTGCCCATCGAGGGGGCTGGGGCGTGGCCGTCCACGCCATCGGCGACCGGGCTATAGAGGCAGTCCTCGACGCGATAGAGGCAGCGCCGCAACCTCCGCACGAGGCGCGTGACCGGATCGAGCACGCGATGGTGATGGACGGTGATCTGGTGAGCCGCGTGAGGGCTCTGGGCGTGACGCTGGTCATGCAGCCGGAGTTCATCTCGCTGCTGGGCGACGGGTACCTGGTTGCGCTGGGCTCAGAGCGCGCCGAGCGGCTGGCGCCGGTGGCGGACTTGCTGCAGGCAGGGATCGAAGTCGCGTTCAGCTCGGACTGCCCGGTGGTGCCAGGTGACCCGCTCGATGGTGTCCGCGCCGCCCTGCGCCGCACTACGATCAGCGGGCGGACGCTCGGGCCAAGCCAGCGGGTCGGGCTCACCGCCGCGCTGCACGCGTACACGCACGCAGGCGCCAGAGCGGTCGGTGACGAGGCGCACACCGGCCGGGTGGCTCGCGGCATGCGCGCCGACCTCGTGGTGCTCGATGGCGACCTGGGCGACTCCGGTGCGAGCGACCTGCGCGTCGCCGCCACCATGCTCGGCGGCGAGTGGGTGTGGGGAGAGGAGGCCCTTGCGTGAGCAAGTGCGCGTTCCGGGCCGCCACGCGATGATGCAACCGACGTCTGGCTGCGCCTGGGGATGGTGCGTGCGCGGGAGCGAGAGCGTGTACGTGTCGCGAGGCATCGGCCTCACGATGCGGCCGTTCCGCTTCCTCGCGCCGCCAGAGGTGGCCATCGTGGACTATGTCTCCGCGCCCAAGAGCGCGGCAACGGAGCCGGCGACGCATCAGCGCCGCCGGCCGGAGGAAGTATGAGAGCGACCCTCGTCCTTGAAGATGGCACGACGCTGGTAGGCAAGTCCTTCGGAGCGACAGGACGCACCTCTGGCGAGGTCGTGTTCAACACCGGCATGACGGGCTACCAGGAGATCTTGACCGACCCGTCCTACGCCGGCCAGATCGTGTGCCTCACCTACCCGATCGTCGGCAACTACGGCATCAATGAGGACGACTTTGAGTCGCGCCGCGTGCAGGTCGAGGGCTTCGTGGTCCGCGAGGCGGCGCGCCATCCGAGCAACTGGCGGAACGCCGGCACCTTGCACGAGTTCCTGCGCGAGCGCGGCATCGTGGGGATTGAGGAGGTCGACACGCGCGCACTGACCCGCGCCCTTCGTGCCCGTGGTGTGATGATGGGCGCGATCTCCACCGAGGACACCGCAGAGGAGCTGCTAGAGAGGGTGCGCGCGCTCCCGAGCTACTCCGGTTTTGACTTCGCGCGGAAGGTCACGACGGCGGAGCCCTACGAGTGGAAGGCAGACGGTGAGGAGCGGTTCCATGTCGCCCTCATCGACTGCGGTGTGAAGTTCAACATCATGCGCTGCCTGGCAACACTCGGGTGCCGCACGACGGTGTTCCCCTGCACGGCACCGCCGGAATCGATCCTGGAGCGCAAGCCGGACGGTATCATGCTGTCGCCAGGCCCCGGCGACCCCTCGCACCTGGGGTACGTCGTCGAGACGGTCCGGGCGCTCGTCGGCAAGGCGCCGATGATGGGGGTGTGCCTGGGCACCCAGCTCCTTGGCTACGCGTTCGGTTGCCGCTGCTTCAAGCTGCGGTTCGGCCATCGCGGCAGCAACCACCCCGTGCGGGACACCGAGACGGACCGCGTCTACATCACGTCGCAGAACCATGGCTACGCGGTGGACCCTGCCGGCCTTCAGGGCGGCATGGAGGTCGCGCACATCAACCTGAACGACGGCACCGTGGAGGGACTGCGACACCGCGAACTGCCGGTCTTCTCGATCCAGTACCATCCCGAGGCCTCGCCGGGGCCGAGGGACAGCGGCTACTTCTTCACGCGCTTCGTGGCGCTGATGGAGCGCGGCGGGTCTTAAGCGAGCCCGCACGGAAGGACATGGACACACCCAGCACTGCGCCTGCCGCCATCGAGCAGCATGCGATCGCCGGACGGGAGAAGCGCCGGCGCGCCGCACAACGGCGCCTGCGCGTCATCCTTCCTTTCCTGCTGATGCTCGTGTTCCTGGTCTATGCGTTTACTACGAACTTCATCCCGACGGGGTCGATGCTGCCGAACCTGAGGCCCGGCGACCACGTGCTGACGATGCGCTCCTGGCTGGCATACCCTGGCGGCCGCATGCCGGCGGTGGGAGACGTGGTCGTGTTCCTGCGGCGCACCGAGCCCGCCCACCAAGCGCCGGAGGCGGATGACACGGGCGGCGGGCAGCGCAGGCTGCTCCTGTTCCGCGAGCCACCCGGCACCGAGGTGCTGATCAAGCGCGTCGTGGCACTCGAGGGGGACGTGGTGCAGATCGTCGGGTCCGACGTCTACGTGAACGGGCAGGTCCAGCAGCCCTGGTGGCAGGTCAGAAGCGATCCTGCGGGATCGTTGGGGGCCTTCTACGGCGTGATCCGACCCGTGCAGCTCGGGCCGGGCGAGATCTACGTGCTCGGTGACAACCGCGGCCAGAGCGATGACAGCAGGTTCTGGGGCCCGCTGAAGCGCCCGGATGTGCTGGGGAGGTTCGTCCGCGTCCTGTACAACGAGGGCGCGGATGGGCCGAACGTGCGTCGTGCGGCCCGCGAGGAAGCGGGTGGCAGGTAGCCGCGCCGCGCGCATCGCCGTGATCGCGGGGCCGTTGCTGTTCGCGGCGGCCGCGGTCGCTCTCCGGACGGTGGCGCTGCGCTCCGACTCGTACACGCGTCTGGACTGGAGCGCCGGGCTCCTGACGGATGAAGGCTTCTACATGCACAATGCGCGCAACGCCATCCTGTTCGGCGAGGCGCGGCTGGACGAGTTCAACAACATGCTGGTGTCGCCCGTGCTGCACTTCCTGCAGATGGGCGTCTTCAGCGTGGTGGGCGTGGGTTCGGTGCAGACGCGCGCCATCTCGGTGGTGTGCGGTCTGGCGACGATCGCACTGGTCTGGGCAACGCTGAGGCCCGCCCTCGGCAGGACGCCGGCGGTGCTGGCCGCAGGTTTCCTGGCGTTCGATCACGTGAACCTGCTGTACAACCGGATGGGCCTGATGGACACGCCCGCAACGCTGGGCGCCGCGGTGGCCCTCTGGGCGTTTGGCCGGGCGGCAGCCTCGGAGCCTGGCGCGCGGCGGGTGAGGTGGGCTCTGGCATGCGGGCTGGCGATCGGCATCACGGTAGTGGCGCGCTCGTTGTGCGTCTACCTTCTGCCCGCTCCCTTCGCGGCGATGTGGTGGCTGAGCCGGTCCGGGGGAGCACGCCGAGCGTGGCGCGTCCCGGCGGTGGCGACGCTTGCGGGAGTGGCGATCGTCGGTGCGCTATACGCGTGGCTCTGGTTTGCGCCCAACCGCGCCGAGATCGTGCGGATGAACCGGTACTACCGGACGGAGCAGATCCAGCCGAGGTCGCTCGAGCACCTGGCCAGGAACATGTATCATGCGGCGCTCGGCGACTTCCGGGGCTTCTCGCCCTACCTGTTCCGGCACACGCCGGTGGCGTTCGGACTGGCGGTGGTATGCCTGGTCGCGCTGCCCCTTGGAGGGTGGAGGAGACTGACGCGTCCTGACGCCACCAACGATCATCCGCGGAAGGACGAGCTGCGGATCGGGGTCACTGCCTACATGCTGGCGTGGCTCGTGCTTGGATGGGCGCTGCTGGCGGTCATCAGCTACTCGCCGAGTCGGTACTACGTGTCGACGTATCCGGCGCTGGCGACGATTGCGGCGCTGGCGGCTGCTCGATGGGACGATCTGCGCGCGCTGTTGACGGGTGGTGCGCCAGCGCAGCGCCTGGCGCGTGGCGCGCTCGCATGGTTTCTTGTGTACCACGCGGTGCAGACGTTCGTGCATCGGCAGGGAGTGCTGCCGCCGTTGCCGACGATGCTTTGCCTGTACGGCATGCCCAGTGTGGCAGCCGCTGCCGCCGCGCTGTGGACGGGCGGCCTGGCCTGGCCGTTACGGAGAGGGAGCCCGGTGGCGGCCTGCGTGGCGCTGTGGGCGGTGGCGAACGCCTACTGGATGGCGGACTGGGGCCTGAGCATCCGGTTCACGCAGTGGGAGACCTCGCAGCGCCTGGGACGGATATTGCCGCCCGACGCGGTGCTGATCGGCGACGTGGCGCCCGGCCTCTGCATGGACAATCGCATCCAGGCGGTGAACGTTATAGAGGGCCTGTGCAACTACCGCTCGCCGGTAGAGCGGTGGGCCGGACGGCCCAGGTACATCGCCACGCTGGACGGGCGCTGGAAGGGCCCTTACTGGATGGAGCACTACCCGGAACTGGTGGCCCCCGAGCGACGGCTGCTCTACGCGTGGGTCGTCCGGTGGCCCATCGGCATCTACCCGGTGAGCCCGAACTGGCCCTACGACAAGGAAGCCGCCGAAGGCTCGAGGCCGTCGAGATACTGCGCCGGCTGACCCGAACGGAGAGAACATGCCCAGAGACCCCAAGATCCGCAAGGTGATGGTGATCGGCTCCGGCCCCATCGTGATCGGGCAGGCGGCCGAGTTCGACTACGCGGGCACCCAAGCCTGCCGCGCACTCCGCGAAGAGGGCGTGGAGGTCGTGCTCATCAACTCGAACCCGGCCACCATCATGACCGACCTCGAGATGGCGGACCGCGTCTACATCGAGCCCCTCAATGTGGAGTACGCCTCGCGCCTCATCGAGCAGGAGCGCCCGGATGGGCTTCTCCCCACGCTCGGCGGCCAGACCGGGCTCAACCTGGCCACCCAGCTTGCGGATTGCGGCATCCTGGATCGGTACGGCGTGCGGCTTCTCGGAACGCCACTGAACTCCATCGCCATGGCGGAGGACCGTCAGGAGTTCCGGGCCCTCATGCGCCGCATCGGTGAGCCCGTGCCCGAGAGCTGGATCATCGAGTCCCAGGATGATCTGCTGCAGTTCAAGTCGCACGACTCCTGGCCGCTCATAGTGCGCCCAGCCTACACTCTTGGGGGCACCGGCGGCGGGATCGCGCGCTCCTTTGAGGAGTTGTTGGAGATCGGCGCCCGCGGTCTCATGCTCTCCATGCGGCATCAGGTCATGGTCGAAGTCTCGCTTCTCGGCTGGAAAGAGGTCGAGTACGAGGTGATGCGGGACTCCAACGACACCTGCATCACGGTCTGCAACATGGAGAACTTCGACCCGATGGGGGTCCACACCGGCGACTCCATCGTCGTCGCCCCCTCTCAGACGCTGTCCGACAAGGAGTATCAGATGCTCCGGACAGCGTCGCTCAACATCATTCGCAGCCTCGGGATCGAAGGGGGCTGCAACGTCCAGCTTACGCTCGACCCGCACAGCTTCCGGTACTACGTCATCGAGGTGAACCCGCGCGTCTCGCGCTCGTCGGCGCTTGCCTCCAAGGCGACCGGCTACCCGATTGCCCGCGTCGCAGCCAAGATCGCGATCGGGCTCCGGCTGGACGAGATCGAGAACGCCGTCACGCGCAGGACGCTGGCCTGTTTCGAGCCCGCCCTGGACTACTGCGTGGTGAAGATCCCGCGCTGGCCCTTCGACAAGTTCACGCTAGCCGACCGGCGCATCACCACGCAGATGAAGGCCACGGGCGAGGTTATGGCAATCGACCGGGCATTCGAGCCGGCGCTGATGAAGGCCATCCGCGGCCTTGAGATCGGCGTCTTCGGGTTGAGCGCCAAGTCCGTGCACTCCCTCTCCGACGTGCAGCTCGAGGACAAGCTCGCAGTGGCGACTGACGAGCGGCTGTTCGCCATTGCCGAGGCGTTTCGGCGCGGAATGATGGTCGAGGAGGTGCAGGCGCTCTCCCATGTCGACCCGTGGTTCCTGCACAAGCTGCACCACCTCGTGCAGCTTGAGACGCGGCTGAAGGTGCACGGGCGAGCGCTGGCGGCCCTCGCGGACACGCTCGACGCGGACTCCGAAGAGGCTGCCCTCCTCGCCGAGGCCAAGCGCGCCGGTTTCTCGGATCGCCAGATCGCGGACCTGGTGGGCCTGCCGGAGAAGGTCGTGCGCAGCCTGCGGCGCGCGTTCGGCATCGTGCCCACCTACAAGATTGTGGACACGTGCGCCGCCGAGTTCGAGGCTGCCACGCCGTACTTCTACTCCTGCTACGACACCGAGGACGAGCGATGAGTGGCGCTCGGGCCGAGCGGCCACCCTACGTCCTCGCCACGGGCCGGGCGGCGGTCGAGCGGCTGCGCGCGGTGAACGACGTCCACGGAGCGGACTCCGCGCGCCTCCTGCGGCGGGCGGGGCTGCGCAGCGGGATGCACGTGGCGGACATAGGCTGCGGTTGCGGTTTGGTGGCGTGCTCGATGGCGCGGCGCGTCGGGCCGACGGGATCGGTCACGGCGATCGACATCAGTGAGGGCCAGGTGGAGCAGGCGCGCCACATGGCGGCACGGCGGCGGCTGGGCAACGTTCGGTTCGCGGTGGCAGGCGCGCACGACACGGGCCTTCCACGCCAATCGTTCGATCTCGTCTTCAGCAGGTTCGTGCTAATGCACGTGCAGCGCCCACAGGCCGCGCTCGAGGAGATGGCCTCGCTGGTGCGTCCAGGCGGTGTGCTGGTGGTCGAGGATGGGGACTTCTCCGAGCCGTTCTGCGAGCCCCCCACCTACGGGTTCGACCGCGTCTTCGAGCTCTATCGTGCGCTCGGTGAGACCCGAGGCCTGGACTTCCGCATCGGGCCGAAGCTCTACCGTATGTGCCTCGCGGCGGGGCTCGAGCAGATCGAGGTCGCCATCGCACAGCCGGTGTTCGTGCGCGGACTGCCGAAGCGGCTTCCGCAATGGACGCTGGAGGAGTGCATCGACGCGCTGGAGGCAGCGGGACTGGCTGATCGGCCCGAGGTGGAACTGCTCATCACGGAGATGGACGGGCTGGCGCGCGACGACACGGTGATGTTCGGCATGGCGCGCATGACGCAGGTGCTCGGGCGCAAGCCAGTGCTGCGGCAATGAACGTGGACGGCGAAAGGGAAGGGATGCGGTGGCGTCAACCATGAGTCCGACGGAAGACAGGAAGAAGGTCGTCGTTCTGGGGTCCGGCCCCATTCGGATCGGTCAGGGCATCGAGTTCGACTACTGCTCGGTGCACTGCGTCTGGGCTCTCCGGCAGGCCGGGTACGACGCCATCATCATCAACAATAACCCGGAGACCGTGAGCACCGACTTCGACACGTCGGACCGGCTCTACTTCGATCCCCTCACGCCCGAGGATGTGCTGAACGTCATCGATCGTGAGCAGCCCTACGGCGTCATCGTCCAGTTTGGCGGCCAGACGGCCATCAACCTGGCGCGTCCACTCCACGAGGCGGGCGTGCGCATCCTGGGCTCGAGCTTCGACTCCATCGACCTGGCCGAGGATCGCGACCGCTTCGAGCGCGTGCTCCACGAGCTGGGCATCCCGAAGCCTCCGGGCCGTGCGGTAACCAGCGTCGGCGCCGCGCGCGAGGTCGCCGCGGAGATCGGCTACCCGGTGCTCGTGAGGCCTTCCTACGTGCTGGGCGGCCGTGCCATGGAGATCCTCTTCAGCGAGCAGGACCTGCTCTCCTACATGACCTACGTCGTCGACGTCTCCCCCAAGGCGCCCATCCTGATCGACAAGTACGTGCTCGGCAAGGAGGTGGAGGTCGACGTCATCGCGGACGGCGTGGACTGCCTGCTCCCCGGCATCATGGAGCACATTGAGCGCGCAGGCGTGCACTCCGGCGACTCCATGGCGGTCTATCCGCCTCAGACCCTAAGCCAGTCGGTCGTCGATCAGATCGTCAGCGCCGCGACCGCGCTCGCGCACCGGCTCGAGGTCCGCGGCATGATGAACGTCCAGTTCGTCGTGGAGGGCGAGACGGCTCAGGTGCTGGAGGCGAACCCGCGCGGGAGCCGCACCGTCCCCTACCTCTCCAAGATCACCGGCATCCCGATGGTCCAGGTCGCAACGAACATCATGGTCGGCAAGACGCTCGCCGAGCAGGGCTACAAGGGCGGGCTGTACCCGGAGCCGCCGATGATCGCCGTGAAGGCGCCCGTCTTCAGCTTCCTCAAGCTCCCCGGCGTCGATGTGAGCCTCGGCCCCGAGATGAAGTCGACCGGCGAGGTAATGGGCGTCGACACGGACTACAGCAGGGCGCTCTACAAGGCGATGATAGCCTCGGGCGTCAACGTGCCGGCATCGGGCAAGATGATCGTCACCCTGGCTGATCACGACAAGGAGGAGGCGGTCCCTGTGGTGCAGGAGTTCGCGGATCTCGGCTACGAGGTGCACGCCACGCAGGGCACCGCCGCGTTCCTGCAGGAGCGCGGCATCGCTGCAACACCCGTGCTGAAGATCCACGAAGGCTCGCCCAACCTCCTGGACCTGATCCGGAGCGGCACGGTGGTCCTACTGATCAACACGCTCTCGACGGACAAGCGCACGGAGCGGGAGGCGCTGCAGATACGGCGAGCCTCGGTGGAGGTTGGCCTGCCCTGCCTCACGTCGCTCGACACCGCGCGGGCGCTGCTGATGGCGCTGGAGGCCCGGCGCGCGGGCGCAGACTTCGCCTGCGCATCGATCGACCACTACCTCACTCCGGCATCCTGAGGCGCTGCGGGGGCGTCGGTTCGTGGCGCCTGTCGCACTCGACGTCCCCGCTCGCGTCTCGCAGCGCCGACCGCACGCTGGCGCCTCGCCCCCCGCGCCAGCCGGCCAGAGGCCCGTCTCCCGGATTCCGCTCCCGCGCCCTTAGCAGCGCGCCCCGCTCGCGCGACAGAGCAAGCGAGCGTTGTGCTGGCCGGCGATGCTTCGGTACAATACGGCAGTCACGTCCACGAGAGGAGGCAGGTTGACGTGCGCATCTGCATGCTGTCGGTGAACGCGCGCCTCCGCGCGTCCGCCCTGCCCCTGACTCCCGTCCCCCGGGACTGACACCCGCCCTCGTTCCTGCCCGCCCATCGGCCGCCGGCGAAGCGTGTGCCGGCGCGATGAACGGCGCCACGAAGGCGTCCCAGGCCCAGTGGCCTGCGGTTCGGTGCGCGGCCAACCAGCGCGCCCCCACGGGTCCTCCGCGGCGACGCCCGCATCAGGGGTTGCACGAACACCCATGCGAACGTCTGCCCACGAGGAGCGATCCGAGCGATGCACCCCTGTCTTGCGCAAGCCATCGACGGAGACGCCAGCGCCACGATAGCGCTGGTGGAGAGCCTGCGTCCACGCGTCGCGCGGATGGCGGCCTACTATGCGCGGCGGACCGGCGAGGACGCCGACGACCTGTTGCAGGAGGCGTGGCTGGGCCTTCTGGAGGCCCTGCCAGACCTCGACCTGGCGGTCGGTGCGCCGGGCCAGCATCTCGTGAAGCGGGCGCGCTGGCGCCTGCTGGATGCGGTGCGCCGCGCGCGCGTTCGGCGCTGCGCCTCCCTGGAGTCGGCTGGGATCGAGGAGCGCGCCGACGACCGCCCGACGGGCTTCGAGCGCGCCTGGATGGAGGAGTTCGCCAGCGGGCTGAAGCCCTACCAGCGCGCGGTGCTCGGGTGCCTTCTGCACGGGCTCACGTGGAGAGAGGCTGG
>DATIKM010000107.1:0-24186 GCA_035477595.1 Chthonomonadales bacterium | reverse complement strand
GAAGAGCATGACGCGGCTCAGCACGATGGTGGAGAAGACGCCCGGCTGCTGCAGTTCGCGGAACCACAGCCAGTCCGTGTAGAGCCGCGCGGCCTGGAACCCGAACAGGACCACCCCCACGACCACCGCGATGAGGACATAACGCAGGATGCGCAACCACAACCGGCCAGGGCGCGCGGGCTTCGAGCTTGGCAATCGGGGCTCCTTCTCCGCCGACGGGCGGGCCATGGGTAGTATACACGATGCTGGTCGGCCCGAACGCCCGCGGGGCGCGCGGGTACAATGTGGGCGTCAGGCGAGGCGCGCTCGGAACGCGAGGCGTCGCCCCGCCGAAGCGCGCTGCGTCCCCGTGGTCTCACGCGGGTCGCCGCCCACGGCAGCCACCATGCTCCTCTCGGTCAGCGGCGTCGAGAAGGCCTTCGGCGCGGAGATCCTTCTCTCCGACGTCTGTTTCCGTCTCGCCTGGCAGCAGAAAGTGGGGCTCGTCGGGCGCAACGGAACCGGCAAGACCACGCTCCTCCGCATCATCGCCGGCCAGGTCGAGCAGGACCGAGGCGCGGTCCGCTTCACACGCGGCGTGCGGTCCGGCTACCTGCGTCAGGTGCAGGTGGTCGAGCACGGGTTAACGGTGCGGCAGGAGGCCGAAGACGCCTTCGCGCCAGTCCTCGAGATGGAGCGCCGCCTGCGCGACCTCGAGGCCCAGATGGCCGCTGCGCACGGTCAGGCACTCGAGAGCGTGCTGGAGGAGTACGGCCTCCTCCACGACCGGTTCGACGCCATGGGCGGCTACGAGAGCCTGCGTGACATCCCGCAGGTGCTGCGCCGTCTGGGGTTCAGCGAGGCGGACCTCGACAAGCCCACCTCCCGGCTGTCCGGCGGCGAGAAGACCCGGCTCGCGCTCGCCAAGCTGCTGCTCTCCGGGCCCGACGTCCTGCTGCTCGACGAACCCACGAACCACCTCGATCTGGACGCCACGGAGTGGCTCGAGGGGTTCCTGCACGACTTCGGCGGCGCCGTGTTGCTGGTGTCGCACGACCGCGTGTTCCTGGACAGGGTGGTTACCGCGGTCGCCGAGCTGGAGAGCGGGCGCCTGACGACGTACCACGGCGATTTCACCGCCTACTGGCGCCAGAAGCAGGAGCGGCTCGAGCGGCAGGCGGTGGTCTACGATCGCGAGCAGCGCGAGATCGCGCGGCTCACCGAGTTCTACGAGAAGTGGAAGAACACGCCCACGAAGCGCTCGCAGGCCTTCATGCGCCTGCGCTGGGCGGAGCGCATCCGGGCAGGCGCGACGGAGCGACCGGCGGGGCCTGAACGCTCCATGAAGGCCGCGTTCCGAGCATCGACGCGGAGCGGCGACGAGACGCTGATCGTCGACAACCTGTGCAAGCGCTACGGCGAGCGCACCCTATTCGCGGGGCTCTCCTTCCTGCTGCGGCGCGGAGACCGGCTCGGCGTCGTGGGGCCGAACGGCGCCGGAAAGTCCACCTTCCTCAGCATCGTGCTGGGCCGGGACCGGCCCACGGAGGGCAGCACCCGGTTCGGCGCCAACGTGGCGGTCGGCTCCTTCGTGCAGGAGGCATCCGACCTCGATCTCGAGGCGAGCGTTATCGAGAACATGATGGGGGTCGCGGAGATGCGGCCAGAGGAAGCCCGCACCTACCTCGGGCGCTTCCTCTTCTCGGGCG
Source organism: Chthonomonadales bacterium (assembly GCA_035477595.1). Taxonomy (GTDB): domain Bacteria; phylum Armatimonadota; class Chthonomonadetes; order Chthonomonadales; family CAJBBX01; genus DATIKM01. Next base: position 22,498 of record DATIKM010000107.1, on the reverse strand, counting down.
ACGACGTCTTCCGCCCTGTGAGCACGCTCTCCGGCGGCGAGAAGAACAAGCTCGCGCTGGCGCAGCTCACCTACCTCAAGCCCAACCTGCTCATCCTGGACGAGCCGACCAACCACCTCGACCTGGACTCGCGCGATGCGCTCACGTCGATGCTGCGCCGCTACGACGGCACCATAGTCCTCGTCTCCCACGACCGCTACCTGCTGGACGCCGTGACGACAAGCACGCTCGAGATCGCGGACGGCAAGGCGATGCTCTACGATGGCCCCTACAGCGCCTACCGGCAGGCGCGCGCGGGTCATGCCGCCGGGCAGGCACAACCCGCGCCGCGCCGCGCGACCGAGGGCAACCCCGCTACTGCGGGAATGAACTCACACCAGCTCTCCAGGGAACGCCGGAGGGCCGCGAAGAGCGTGGGCCTCAGCGAGAAGCGCGTCGCGGAGGCCGAGGACTGGGTGCGCCGGATCGAGGAGGCGCTGTCCGCGCCCATGCCGGGCGACGACATGGTGCGCCTCTCACATGACTACGAGCGCTCCCAGGCCGAGCTCGCGGAAGCGATGGCGGAGTGGGAGCGCGTCATCGGCTACGCGCAGCAGATCGGTGCGACCGTCTGAACGGTCGGGTAAGGATCGCGACGACCGCCGATCCCGTACAGAGCCCATGAGTGCGGCACCGCTTGCCGCTGAGCCGGCGACAGGAGCGAGAAGCCGATGACCATGGTCCGAGAGAGAGGAGCGCCCGCGCCGGTTGACGTGGAGGTGCCTGCCGACGTGCTGGCGCTGTGGGCGGAGACCGAGCCCGCCGTGCTGAAGTATCCCGACCCCAGGCTGCGCAAGCCGGCGAAGCCGAACGGTCGGCCATGCCGCGAGACTCGGGCGCTGGCCGAGCGCATGAAGGCGGCGATGGTCCGCGCCAACGGCATCGGCCTCTCCGCGCCCCAGATCGGGGTGTCGGAGCGCGTCATCGTCTACCGGCTCCTGGATGAGAACTCCCAGGTCCGCACCATCGTCAATCCCAAGATCGTCTCGCGCAAGGGCGAGCAGATCGGGCTAGAGGGCTGCCTCTCGCTCCCCATGCTCCACGGCGACGTGAAGCGCGCCCAGGAGATCGTCGTGAAGGGCGTTGATCTCGCGGGCCGGCCTCTCCGCCGGCGCGCCACCGACCTCGAGGCACGGGTCATCCAGCATGAGATGGACCACCTCGACGGCGTGCTCTTCATCGACCGGGCCGAGCCCGGGACGCTCCACTGGTCGCTCCCCGGCGACGAGAACGGCGAGGACGAGGACCCGGTCCCATAGGACGCGGGCTACTCCGCGCGTAGGGGGTCCGGCATGGATGCCGGCGAACTCGTCGAGCTGCTGCGCTCCGCGCCCGGTTACACGGGCCAGATCGTGCACTCCCACATTGACCCGGCGCGCGCCGCGCGCTTCGGCGAGCCCACGGCGCCTCTTCACCCGGGTGTCGAGCGCGCGCTGTCGGCGCGCGGGGTCGGCAGGCTCTGGGCGCACCAGGCCGAGGCGATCGACCGCGCGCGCTCCGGTGACGACACCCTGGTCGTCACCGGGCCGGCCTCTGGCAAGTCGCTCTGCTACACCGTCCCGCTGATCGAGGGGCTGCTGGACAGGCGAGACGCTACCGCGTTGTTGCTCTTCCCCACGAAGGCGCTGTGCCAGGACCAGTTCCGCTCGCTCGGAGCGCTGCTCGAGGACGCTGGCCTGGGCGACCGCCTCGCGGGGGTCTATGACGGCGACACACCTCCCGCCCTGCGCCGGCGCCTACGCGACCATGCCTCCGTCCTCTTCACCAACCCCGACATGCTGCATGCCGCGCTGCTGCCGCAGCACGCGCGCTGGGCCGGCTTCCTCTCCCGGCTCCGGCTCGTCGTGGTGGACGAGCTGCACGCGTATCACGGCATGTTCGGCTCGCATGCAGGCAACCTCTTCCGCCGGCTCTGGCGACTGACGGCCCACTACGGCGCCCTACCGCGCGTCACCGCCTGCTCCGCGACTGTCGGCAACCCGGGCGAGCTGTCCGAGCGCGTGCTCCGCCGCCGCCCCGTACTCATCGGCGAAGATGGCAGCCCGCGCGGCCGGCGCGCCTGGGTGCTCTGGAACCCGCCCCGGGTGCGTTCGACCGCCCGCCGCTCGCGCCGGAGCGCCAACGTCGAGGCCCATGAGCTGGCGGCACGGCTAATCGAGCACGGCGCGCCCACCATCGTCTTCAGCAAGGCGAAGATGACGGCCGAGATGATCCGGCGCTACCTCGCCGAGACGCTGCAACGGAGCGCGCCGCACCTGGCGCCGCGCGTCACCTCGTACCGGGGCGGCTACCTTCCCGAGGAGCGCCGCGACATCGAGCGGCGGCTGTTCAGCGGCGAGCTGGTGGGCGTGAGCACGACGCCCGCGCTCGAGCTGGGCATCGACGTCGGCGGGCTCGATGCCTCCGTCATCGTTGGCTACCCCGGCAAGCTCGCGTCCTTCTTCCAGCAGGCCGGGCGGGCGGGGCGTGGGCAGCGCGACTCCCTCGCGATCCTCGTAGGCCTCGACACCCCCACCAACCAGTTCGTGCTGCGCCGGCCCGAGTGCCTGTTCGGCCGGCCGGTCGAGCAGGTGGTTGTCGACCCTGACAGCCCCTTCGTGCTCCTGGGCCAGCTCCGCTGCGCCGCTCACGAGGCGCCCATTGCGGATGGCGAGGAGCCGAGCTTCGGCCCGCACGCCCTGGTGGTGCTGCGCGTGCTGGAGCGCAACGGCAAGGTCCGGCGCATCCGCGGTGCCTGGTACCACGCGGCCGCGGAGACGCCGCAGCACGAGGTGGCGCTCCGTGACTACTCCGACGGCACGGTGATGATCGAGGACGCCGACACCGGCGCCATCGTGGGCCAACTCGACCGCTACGACGCGGAGCCGATCGTGCACCCCGGCGCGGTCTACATGCACCAGGGCGACACGTACGTCACCCTCTCTCTCGACATGGAGCGCAACCGCGCCGTCGTGCGCCGCGAGGAGGTGGACTACTACACCCAGCCCAGCGGCGGATCGGACGTTCATCACGTCGACCGCTGCCTGCGCGAGAAGCCCTTCGGCGCAGGCCGCGCGCATTGGGGCGAGGTGACCGCGTACTTCCGCACCGTGGGCTACGAGAAGATCCACTTCTACACACTGGACGCCGTCTCATGGCACGGGGTGGAGCTCCCCGAGCTGCTCCTCGAGACGATGGCGTTCTGGATAGTCGCCCCCGAGGGGCTGCTGAGCAACATCCGCAAGGCGGGCATGGACCCCTTCGCCGGCCTGCGCGGCATCGGCTACGCCACGCGGTCCATGCTGCCGCTCTACGTGACCTGCGACACGGCCGACTTCTCGCACACCGTGGGCGCGGTGAACGCTCCATGGAGCGCGGTGTTCGTCTACGAGCGGAGCCAGCACGGCCTCGGCTTCACGGAGAGGGGCTACGAGCGGCTGCACGAGATCCTGCCCGCCGTGCTGGAGCACATCCGCGCCTGCCCGTGCCGCGATGGGTGTCCCTGCTGCGTGGGCAAGCCCCTTCGCCAGTTCACCACATGGAATGTGGAGCGCGGTGAGGGTTCCTTGCCGAGCCGCCGCGCAGCCGTCGCGATCCTCGAAGGCCTGCTGGTGGGGAACCTCGTCGAGCCCGACGCGCGGACGCCGGTCAATACCGGGGAGGGTGGCGCCGTCCGCACGGAGCAGGCGCTCACGCGACGGCTGGAGCGGATGCGCGAGCCGATGGTCCGCCACGCCATCGACCCCGCGCCGCCCTGCGACTACCCCGTGCCCGAACCAGAGCTTGCGCTGCCCACTCCCGATGTGGAGCGGCGCCGTACGCGGCGCTCGGCGTTCGACCGAGAGGTGCGGCGGCGCGCCGCTGAGCTTGCCGAGCGCGCGGCGGGCTCGCGTGGTGGGGCAGCGCCAGAACGAGCGCCAGCGCCCCCTGCGGCAGCCGCAGCGCCCCCTGCGGCAGCCGCAGCGCCCCCGGCATCGGCCGCAGCGCCTCCGGCCCCGAGCGATCAGCCCTCCCCTGCCGCCGCCCCGATCCGGCTCGGCGATCCGCTCGCAGCGCGCGTCCGGCGTATGGGGCGAGTTGGTGAGGAGGACCGCCGCACCAGGTGAACGCCGGCGGCGGGCGATCAGATGAGCAGGCGCACCGCGGCGCGCACCGAGTCGAAGCTCAGCTCCTCCGGAGCCACGCCGCACGGGTCGCGCCACTCCGTCGCGGTCACCTCATCGCTTGCGGCCGCTGCACGAGGGTCGATAACGTGGCAGTCGAACACGAGGTCCAGCGTGTGGTAGAGCACGCCCGCGTAGAGGTAGCGGTTGGGGAACGAGGCGAGGAAGCGCGCCTCCTCGATCTGCAGGCCGACCTCCTCCAGCACCTCCCGGCGTAGTGCGCCCTCGGCGGCCTCGCCGGGGTCGACGAACCCGCCCGGAAGGTCCAGCTTGCCTTCGGCGGGCGGGCGGGCGCGGCGCGTGAAGAGCACGGCGCCATCCGGTCGGCGCACGATGGCGATGACCGCGGCGGCCGCGTTCTGGAAGAACTCGAACCCGCACGCCCGGCACGCCCAGCGCTTGGCGCTCGTCGCGCTGCCCTCGTCGGAGCCACAGGAGGGGCACCGGCGGAAGGACGCGAGCGCGCCGTCCACCGCGCTCACGCCCTCGTACCCCCGCCGCACGTCCGCCGCACCTGGCCGTAGTCAGTGAGCTCGCGCGTCACGTCCACCCTCTCGCAGTCAGCATCTGGCAGGTCTTGCCCGCGCTCCGTTCCGCACGCGCCGCGAGTTCTCCTCGCCGCGGTCGTCCGAACAACGCGCGCCATAATCTATAATGGGGCCGGAGGCGGCGCGGCGAGGAGAGCTCGGTGCACGCGGTATCCGATGCCTTGCTTCCGCCGATACCCATCACTGATGCCGAGGGAGCGGATGTACCGATCGGCAATCGACGCGCAGCGTGCCGACAGCGCCCGGCGCAACGGCGTTGGTGGGCGGCGTGCGGGGTCCATCGTCCGCGTCGGGATGCTGGAGCCGAACCAGTTGCTGCGCGAAGGGCTGATAGCCCTCGTCACGGCGACGCCCAGCCTGCAATTGGCCGGCGCCTGGGCCACGGCAGAGGCGCTCCTCGGCGAGGCGCCGCGTGCGGCAGCCGACGTGCTGCTCGTCGACGTGAAGCTCCCCGAGCGTGCCAGCTTCGCCGTGCTGAAGGCGCTCCCCTCGGCCTGTCCATCCTCGCGGGTCATTGTCATGGTGGACTGCCCGGAGGAGCGCTGCACGGTGCTCAGTGCGCAGGTTGCCGGCGCGCGGGACCGCGCCTCCAGAATGCCTTCCGCCTCGTTCTCGGGCCCCGACGACTGCCTGCAGACCGCCCTCAAACTGGGAGCTCACGGCGTGGTGCGCAAGAGCTGCGCGTTCGCCGACGTCGTGGAGGCCATCCGCGCGGTGCATGGCGGCCAGTGCTGGATGGAGATCGCGACCGCCACGCGTCTGGCGCAGCAGTACCTCCTCACGCTCCGGCCCACCCGGCGCGCGGCAGCCGAATCCGGCCTCGCCCTCACCCAGCGGGAGCGCCAGGTCGTCTCCCTCATCAGCCACGGCCGGTCCAACAAGGAGATCGCGCGAGAGCTGCAGCTCGGGTACTCCACGGTGAAGAACTACGTGAGCAACATCCTGGAGAAGCTCGGGCTCAACGACCGCACGCAGATCGCCCTCTACGCCATCGGCAAGGGCTCCCGTGACGGGACCTAGCTGCGACCCGGCCAGCGGCCCTGTGTGACCCCGGTACCGCAACTCGGTTCTATGTTCCTCGTTGACGCCACAGGGGAAGGTCGGGTAATTACAGTGTGGGTGCCGTGCTTGTGGGCGCCCGTCGGGGTTCAGCTGGCTGGACAGCGCGTAGCACCGGAGAAGGCTCGGTTGCGTCGCTCGTCCCGTTGCGGGGCTGTCCGTGGCAATGCCCCGTGTACCGGAGGAGGTTGCACGTGAAGCTGGTCGTCCTCGCCGCCGCAGGTACGCTGGCCGTCCTTGGCGCCGCCGCCATGGCTGGGCCCGAGATGGTTGTCCCGTTCCACAGACACTACAACATCAAACCGGATTCGAGGCTCGGCAAGCTGCCCTGCCTGGTCTGCCACTTGCCGGACAACGTGAGGCTGGGACCGTACGGCATGGACATGCAGAGGGCCATGCGCGCCCTCAAGACGACAACTATGACCCCTGCGGTCCTGAGGAGGATTGAGCGGCTGGACTCCGATAGGGATGGCGTGAACAACCTCGCTGAGCTCCGAGGCGACTCCAGCCCGAACGATCGGCGGATGAGGCCTGCCAGGCCGGCCAGGCCGGCCGCGCCGCGCCGGTAGCGATCGGCTCCGGGCCCGCGCGTCGCCGCCGCGGCGCCTACGGGCCCAAGCTCGCCATGACCTACTCCCGCATCCGTCTCGGCCTAGCCGCGTCAGGCGCCACCCTGGCGTCTGTTGTGCTGCTTCTGTTGGCAGCCGGCGCTCAGGACCCCGTGCTTCCCCCGGCGGTCGAAGAGCCCGGGTCGGCGTACTGCCTCTCCTGCCACCAGCACGATATCTCGGGGCGCCGCGCGGTAGACGCGCAAGCGCTCGCGGGCGGCCCGCATCGCCCTCTGTCGTGCCAGAGCTGCCACAGCACCATCACCGCGGTGCCGCACACCGCCGAGATGATGGCGACGAAGGCGACGTGCAGCCCCTGCCACGGCGACGCCGCCGAGGCGTATCGCCGCAGCCCCCACTCCCGGGTCGACATCGTCGCCGGTGACCACCCCACCTGCATCTCCTGCCACGCGACGGGTGCGGACCCGCACGCCATCGTGTGGCCGGAGCGCGAAGACCGGCGTGTGCAGACCGCTCTCTGCGCCGGCTGCCACCGCGACGAGGATCGCATGGCGCGCTACGGGGTTAACCCGGATGCCACGCCCACCTACGAGGACAGCTTCCACGGGAAGGCTCTGCTGCGCTTCGGCATGGACGAGGCGGCGACCTGCATCGACTGCCACCGCCACCACGACGTGCTCCCGTCCACTGACCCTGCGGCCTCCACTCACGACGATAACGTGGTGGCGACGTGCGCCCAGCCCGGCTGCCATCCGGACGCGAACGCGACCTTCGCGATGTCCGGTATGGCCCATCCCGGACTCATGGTGCAGGCGTCGCGGTCGCTGCAGATCCAGTCGCAGTTCTTCCACTACCTCACGCTCGGCACCATCCTGCTGCTGATGGCCGGCGTCGGGTGTGACCTGCGCACCAAGGTCTTCGCGCGGGGCCCAGGGCCCGCATCTGGCAGGTTGGCCGCCGCGCTCATCTCGATCAGCTTCATGCTGCTGGTCGCGGCGCTCGCCGCCGCGTACTTCGGCCACGAGAGGGGGATGTGGAGCGGGGTTGCCGCGCTAATGGTGCTGGGGCTCGCGGTCGTGGCCGTCCTGGCAAGGCCGCGCAAGCCCGCGAGCACCAGCGGTGAGCTCATTCAGCGGTTCACCGCGGGGCAGCGATGGCAACACGCGACCCTCGCCATCAGCTTCACGCTGCTCGTCCTCACGGGCCTGCCGCTGAAGTTCGCGCACATAGAGTGGCTGCACCCGCTCTACGCAGCGTTCGGGGGCATCGACGGGGCGCGCCTCATCCACCGCATCGCCGGGGTCATCATGATCGTGACCTGGGTGTGGCACACCGTCGACCTTCTGGTCCGCTGGCGCAAAGCTGGATGGACCTTCCGCTCCTGGAGCATGTTCCCGAACCGGAAGGACTTCGCCGACTTCTACTGGGCGTGTCGCTTCTACCTGGGCCTCGCCAAGGAAGGTCCGAAGCACGACCGGTACGAGTTCCGGGGCAAGTTCCACTACTTCGCGGTCTGCTGGGGCACGCCCATCATGGTCCTGACGGGGCTGGTGCTCTGGTTCCCGGTCTACGCGTCCACGCTGCTCCCAGAGACCGGCCTGGTGGCGGCCCAGATCGCGCACTCGCACGAGTCGATCCTGGCCATGCTCGCCGTCCTCATCTGGCACTTCTACAACGCTCACTTCAACCCGGACCACTTCCCGATGAACCCGGTGTGGTTTACGGGCACCAAGACGCGCGAGCAGATGGAGCGCGACCACCCGCTCGAGCTTGCACGCCTTGACGCGGCAGCGAAGGCGCCTTCCGCCTCCGAGCCGCCGAAGCCGGCGCCCGCCGATCCGGCCTAAGGCCTGCCCGCGCCGCGTCAGGCGGCGGTCTCCTCCTCGACCACCTCTCGGGCCACGCGCGCCCACACGTCGAACCGCTCAGGGCGCCCCTCGCAAGTGTGGGTGTCCTTCAGGATGATCTCGAGCGCGCAGCCGCGCGCGGCCCGGACTCCCGACCGCACGTAGGCCCGCACCTTCTCGGCGTCGAACGCGCCAACCAGGTAGGAGGGGTCCGGCTTCCATGAGACGATGCAGCGCCGGCCGATGCGCGCCGCGCAGGCCGCCAGGTCCGCCGTCGGCGCGATCGACACCCGCCGCAAGCGCGGCAGCTCGAGCACGTCGTCCAGCTTCCTCGTCAGGTCCTCGCAGCACCCGTAGCCGTTGAGCCCGAACGGCTCGAGCAGCCGGCGCTCATAGCGCAGGGCGAACTCCGCGTGCATGCGCGGCGACACCTGCGCGAGCTCCTGCGCCTCGGCGGACGCCCACAGGTCGCTCGGCCGGACGCGCCCCGGGTCGAAGCCTGGGGCGGGAAGCTCGTCTGTGTACCCGATCCCGCCGGACGAGTGGTACGTGCCGTCGTTGTTAAGGCTGAGTGCGTTCAGTTCCCGGTAGCGCCGGATCAGGCGCTCGTGGCCCTGCGTAAGGAACTCCATCGCCTCGTGGAGCATGGCGGGCTGCTCGTGCATGTCCACCATCGTCTCCTCCAAGCCACGGAGCCGCGTGTAGACCGCCATCAGGTGAAACGAGATGTGGGCGATGCCCACCCGGCGAACCGTCAGGAGGTCGCCGAGCAGCGCCTGCGCCTCCTCGATGGCGCGCTCGGTGGCGCGCTCGTCATGGTGGACTTCAGGATGGCGCAGCTTGCGCAGGTCGTCGCGGCAGTGGAGGACGGGGTCGAACGCCCAGGCGCCGCGCGCATCCGTGCTCGGGCGATAGCGCGGCTCGAGGCCCCATCCTGTGAACTGCAGGGCCATCCCGACCACCCAGTCGGCATCGATGACGTTGTCCGTGGCGAACCGCTCCGCCGTGATGATGCGCATGCGCAGGTCGCGCTCGATGCTCCGGGCTCGCTCCTCCCGGCACTCGAGCGCGCCGTCGGGCAGGATCTCGCTCCACGATCCCTCCGGGTACACGAGCAGCATGGGCCGCTCTCCCCGCAGGGCGTTGTGGCGGCGCCATTCCTGACGGCGCCGCTCCATCGCGGTGGTCGCCGCGATCTCCGCGACGCGCTCCGCCAGAGCGCGCACTACCTGCCGGTCCGTCTCCCCCATGCCGAAGCCCATGCCCCCACCTCCGCGCGCCCGTGGTTGGCCGGTGCGCGCCCCGAATCCTGCACCCGAAGCGCCTCGCCCAGCCCCCGCAGGAATGCCGGCCCTCTGCGTCCAAAATAGGCGCCGGCTCCGGCGCCCGCTGGTCGTGCCGGGGCAGGCAGCTCGGGGAGCGCAGTTTGGGCATTTTCAAGGCTTGCGACATCCGTGGACCGTTCGGCACCGAGCTGACCGTCGAGCACGCGAGGCTGCTGGCCCACGCCATCGCGTTCCGGCAGGACCCGTCTGTGGTCCTCGTGGGCGGCGACGGCCGCGCCTCCACCCCCGCGCTGCGCGCCGCCCTGATCGCCGCATTCGTCGAGTGCGGCGTCCGCGTCACCGACCTGGGCGAGGTCCCCACGCCGGCGTTCTACCACGCACGACGCCGGCTGGGCATCAAGGTCGGCGTGATGGTGACGGCCTCGCACAACCCGCCGGGTGACAACGGGTTCAAGCTTACCCTCGGCGATATGCCCATCACCGAGGCAGAGCTCCACGGCATCCGCGCGCTGATGGAAGCCGACATCCACAGCGCCCGTCCGCGGCCCGGCGCCCACACGCGCTACGACATCATGCCCGAGTACCGCCAGCACATCCGCACCGTCTGTGCGGTGGACGGCGCCCTGCGCGTGGCCATCGACGCCTCGAACGGGATGCTGGGCCCCGTGGCGCCGGGGGTCTTCCGCGACTTGGGCTTCGACGTGCTGGAGCTCTACACGACTGTCGACGGCACGTACCCCAACCACCTGCCGAACCCTGCGGTGTTCGACAACCTGCGGGACCTCTCAGCGCTCGTGCGCGAGCATGGGTGCGACCTGGGCATCGCGTACGATGGCGACGGCGACCGTGCAGGTTTTGTGGACGAGACCGGGGCGCCGGTCGACAACGACCGCGCCATCGTGCTGTTCGCACGGGACGCGCTCTCTCGATCGCCCCGCGGACGCATCGTCTACGACCAGAAGTGCTCCGACGTGGTTCGCGAGGAGATCATCAAGGCCGGCGGCTACCCCCGCTTGGAGAAGTCCGGCTACACCTTCATCAAGGCGGCGCTCCTGCGCTCCGGGGCGGCCTATGCAGGCGAGCTGAGCGGGCACCACTTCTTCGGCGAGATCGGTGGCGATGACGCGCTCATCGCTTCTCTCCGCATGGCGGCGCTCCTCCAGCGCTCCGGCCGCAAGATGTCTGAACTGGTCGCCGGCGTGCCTCGCTACGCCACCACGCCCGACATACGCCTGCCCGTCGGGCGCGCCGAGGCGGAAGCGATCCTGCTCGCCGTCTCCGAGCGCCTGGCGTCCGAGGCGGAGGTCACCGAGATCGACGGGGTCCGGGCCAGGTTCGCGGACGGCTGGGGGCTGGTGCGCGCCTCGGTGACGGAGGCGGCCATCACCCTGCGCTTCGAGGGCCGGACCCCCGAGGCGCTCCAGCGAGTCAAGGACGCCTTCGTACGCGCGGCGCCGCAGTTGGCAGGGCGCATCTAGCGCCGCGGTTGGCAGGGCCCGACCCAGGGAGGCGATCGGGTGAGCGCACGCCCCACTACCGCGGTGGCGGTCGGCATCGACGTGGGCACGCAGGGCGTGCGCTGCCTCGCCGCCACGGCCGCTGGCGAGGTCGTTGCGCACGCATCGCGTCGCTTCTCGTCCGTGGCGTTGCCGAACCTGCCCGAGGGGTGGTTCGAGCAGGAGCCCGAGACGTGGTGGCAGGGCGTGCGAACCTGCCTGACCGAGGTGCGCGGAGCGCTGGACCGCGCCCTCCCTGGCGGATGGATGGCGGCCGGCGTCGCCGTGGACTCCACCTCAGGCACTGTCGTCCTCGCCGACGCGGCCGGCCGCCCGATCCGGCCGGCGGTCATGTACAACGACCGCCGGGCCTCAGCCGAGGCGGACGAGGCGAACGCCGCCGCGGGCGAATGGCTGGACGAGGCCGGCTGCCGGTTCAACTCCTCGTTCGCGCTCCCGCGCCTGCTGTGGCTGCGTCGGAACGAGCCCGCCGCCTGGGACCGTGCGGCGCTCGTGATGCACGCTGCCGACTGGGTCGTCGCCCGACTCGGCGGCGAGCCAGGCGTCACCGACCAGTCCAACGCCCTCAAGACAGGCTGCGACCTGCGAAGTCTGACCTGGCCCGACTTCATCGTGAGCGTGCTGGGCATCGAGGAGCGGCGCCTCCCCCGCATCGCGCTCTCCGGCGACGTCATCGGTCGCGTAACGGAGCAGGCAGCTCGGCAGACCGGACTGCCGGCGGGCACGCCCATCGCCGCCGGTATGACGGACGGGTGCGCGGATCAGGTCTCCTCGGGCGCGAGCCGCGAAGGCGACTGGAACACGGTGCTCGGCTCGACGCTGGTGCTGAAGGGCATGACGCTCGACCTGCTGCGCGACCCGCTCGGGCGGGTCTACTGCCACCGGCACCCGATGGGCCTCTGGATGCCGGGCGGCGCCAGCAACGCAGGAGCCCGCGTGCTGGACGCGCGGTTCGCGGGCGCCGACCGGGCCGCGCTCGAGGCCGCGGCGGAGGCGCTGGCGCCGACCGGCGCGCGCGTATATCCGCTCCTCTCGCCAGGCGAGCGCTTCCCGTTCGTGTGCGCCGCGGCCGCAGGGTTTGAGGAGGCGTGCGGCCCGGGCGAGCCGGCGCGGTACGCCGCCTATCTGGAGGGCATCGCCTACACGGAGCGCCTGGCGTACGAGGTGGTCGAGGGACTGGGCGCACCCGTGCGCGAGCCGATCTACAGCACGGGCGGCGGGTCGTCGAGCGATGTCTGGACGCGCATTCGCGCGAGCGTCCTCGGGCGCTCGCTCTGCCGTGCGCCCGGCGCCTGCGCCGCGCTCGGCTCCGCGATCGTCGCGGCGTCGCGCACGCTGTTTGCGGACCTGGGCCAGGCGACCGCCGCGATGGCTGGCGCGGGCGAGCCGGTGAGCCCCGACCGCGCGCTCGCGGCGCGCTTCGACGACGCCTACGGCCTCTGGCTCCAGACGCTCAGACGGCGGAGCTGGCTGACATAGATCGCACGCATCGCGGCACACTTGAGGGTGCGGCTGCGCCGGGCGCTGGAACTCTGCGCGCCATGGCGTCGTCATCCGAATGCCCCCCCGGGGCCGATCACGTACCAGGTGGTCCCTGTTCCCCTCGCGGCCCACACGCGCTGCGGAGCCAATGCCTTGAGCGACGACGCTTCGACGCAGGCCGACTGCCACCCTGATGGTTCTGGAGAGACCCTTCCTAAGGAGGAGGTCGTCGCCGCGCTGGACGATCTCGAGGACGTGGTCTACATCGCGGACGCGCGGAGCCGCATCCGCTTCGCGAACGCCGCCGTGGAACGCATGTTCGGGCTCCTCCCCGCTGAGTGCATCGGCGGCACCCTCAGGAGCCTCGCCGTTAAGGTAGGCGTCGCGCCGGAAGGCGTCGAGCGGCTTGCCAGGGCGTACTCCGAAGCCGTTGGACGGATGGAGCCCACGGTCCGCTTCGAGGCCCTCAGATCGGTGGATGGGCGCGGGCGCAGCTACGAGGTCCTCGAGCGCGTCCTCTACGGTGTGGACGGGAAGTATGCCGGCGCTCGCGGCGTTATCCGTGACGTCTCGGACCAGCGCGCGATCGAGGGCGAGCTGCGCTCGAGCACGCTCCTCCACAGCCGCATCGTGCAGCACAGCCCCATCGGCATCGCGGTGCTCGACCGCGAGCTCCGCTTCCTTGCCGTCAGCGACCAGTACCTCGCCGATCAGCGCCTCGCCGAGGCCGACGTCGTCGGACGGAGCTACCGGGAGGTCTTCCCCTTCGAGGGCGACCGGTGGGTCACTGTCTTCGCCCGCTGCCTGTCGGGCGCTGCTGAGCGGGCCGATGACGACGTCCTCGTGCGTGCCGACGGATCGGTCGACCACGTGCGATGGGAGTGCTGGCCGTGGACCGACGCGCACGACCAGATAGCCGGCGTCATCCTGTGGATCGAGGTGACGACGGCGAGAGAGCATCTCGCGCAGCGCGTCCTCCACGCGCACAAGCTGGAGAGCATGGCCCGCCTCGCCGGAGGCGTCGCGCACGACTTCAACAACCTGCTGACCGGCGTCCTCGGCTACGCGGAGTTGACGCAGGAGTCGATGCATCCGGACGACCCCAACTGGATGCACATTGAGCAGATACGGCGCGCAGCCCAGCGCGCGGCGGGCATCACCGCCCAGATGCTAGCGGTCGCGCGGCGCCAGGCGGTCACGCCGTCAACGGTCGACCTGGACGCGGCGCTCCGCTCGCTGGAGCCGCCCATGGCGCGCATGCTGGGCGCCGACGTGCGCCTTATGTGCCGGCTGGATGCGGGGCTCTGGCCGATTCGCATCGACCCCAGCGGGCTGGAGCAGGCACTCCTCAACCTGGCCGTCAACGCGCGGGACGCGATGCCGATGGGCGGCGAGCTGTCGGTGGAAGCTGAGAACGCCGACCTGGAGGAGCCGGCTGCGGCGCGGGCAGCGTGCGTCGCTCCAGGACGCTACGTGCGCATCCGGGTGCGTGACACCGGCGTGGGGATGCCACACCATGTGCTCTCGCGTGCGTTCGATCCCTTCTTCAGCACGAAGGAGGTCGGCCGCGGGCCGGGGCTGGGGCTCTCCACCTGCCACGGCATCGTCGCGCAGGCCGGAGGCGCTGTCGCGATCAGCAGCGCGCCGGGCGAGGGAACCGAAGTGACGCTCCTACTCCCGGTGGCCGGTGGCGGCGAGGCGCACGCGCCGGAGTTCCGCATCGTGCCCGGCGGAGGCGTGGCGGGCACCGTTCTGCTGATCGAGGACGACGACCTGGTCCGGAGCGTGGCAGAGGAATCGCTGCAGGCGGCCGGCTTCCGCGTGCTGCCAGCGGCCAGCGCCGCGGAGGCGCGAGCCGTGGCCGAGCGCAAGCGCTGCAGCATAGACCTCGCCATCGTGGACCTCGTGCTGCCGGACGGCTCGGGCGTCGAGACCGTCGCGCGGATCGCGGGAGGCGCAAACATGCCCGTGCTCTACATCTCGGGCCGGGCCGAGGGCGAGGCGCCGCCGGGGCCTCTGCTCGCGAAGCCCTTCACGCCGCGCGCGCTTCTGCAGGCCGTGGCGCGCGCCATGGCCGACCTCTAGCTCCGCTCAGATGGCGAGGGCTGCCGCGTCAAACGTGGTGGCGAGGGACACTGCCGCGCCCGTCTTGCTCGAGCGCTTTGCAGCGTCCATGATCTCCAGCACGTGGCACGCGTGCTCCGGCGGCGAGGAGGTCGGCCGCTCCTCCAGCATGCACTCGACCAGATGCCGCAGCCCGTCCGTCCACGGCCAGTCGGCGTCCGGATCGGGGTAGACCTCCCAGCGCTCGGCATCGTTGCGCCACATCTCGTAGCCTGCGGGCGCCCAATCGTCGCCGAGCATCTGGATGGTCCCCTCAGAGCCGTACACCTCGACAGCCGGGCTCCGGTACTGCTGCATGGTGAACCCGGTCAGCACCTGCGCAAACACGCTGTCGCCAAAGTCCAGCAGGACGTGCGCGGTGTCCTCGGCCTCGACGCGCATCGGCTCGTCATTCACGACGCGCTCCGGAATGGCGATGCCGGTCATCGCGGCCACGCGATGGGCTGGCCCGATCAGCCCCGTCAGCGTGGTCAGGTTGTAGACGCCCAGGTCGGCCAACACGCCGCCGCCCTTCTCGTAGAAGTGCCGTCCCCAGTCCGGGCCGCTCCAGCCGTACCTCGCGCGCGCGCTCAGGGGCTTCCCGATGGCGCCCGCCCGGATGAGCCGGAGCATAGCGCGGAACGTGGGGCTCAGCACGACGTGCGGCGCGCAGACCAGCGTGCCGGCACTCAATCGCGCGGCCTCGGCGAGGCGCACAGCCTCGTCAACGGAGCCAGCCATAGGCTTCTCGACGAGCACGCTCTTGCCCGCCTCCAGAGCGGCGTGCGCGATGTGGGCGTGCTGCTGCATCGAGGTGAGGACCACCACCGCGTCCACGTCGTCGCGCGCGACCGCGTCGCGGTAGTCCGTCAGCCGAGCAGGCGCGTCGAGCCACGCGCCGGTCTCCTCCGCGCGCTCCGCGATCGTGTCGCAGGTCACCGTCACGCGAGCCAGACCATCCTCAGCGAGCTCCCTGGCGATGGCGCCGTACTCGTGGCTCACCGCGCCACACCCGATGATGGCCAGCCGGATGAACGCCATGTAAGCACTCCCTACGCGGTCAGTAGTGAACAGCTCGGCGCTCTCGCGCGGAAGACCAGCCGGACAGAGAGCGTGAGGCGGCCTCCGGCGAGGGGATGGCATGCTGCGGGGCGCGCTCCGTGCGCTTGTTCGCTCCGCATATCGGTGCCTCCTGCCCGCAACGGCCGCGCGCGACCGGCAGGCTTTGCGCGTCGCGCGCCGAATAGGCACGCACTTCGCCGCACGGGGAACGCCCATGCTGTTGGCCGCCACCCTGGCAGGGCTGGCGGCTGTCCAGGCCGCGCACGCGAGGCGTCGCGCCGGGCGGATCGGCCACAGAGAGGCGCGCCTCGGGTTCCTGTGCGCCGCCCTGCTCGACCGGGCCGGCGGGGTGACCTTGGCGGACCGATGGCGGGCGCATGAGTGGTGGCGCCGGTAGCCAACGGGTTGGCGCTCGTCGGCCGGCCGGAGGATCGCGACCGGTTGCTCCGCGCACTTGGCCGCTTCGGCGGGGCAACCACTCAAAGGCACGGAGGAGGTGCGATGCGATGACGAACCGTGAGGCGGCGCTTTCAGCGCTGCGCTACCAGCCGTATGACCGCCTGCCCATCGTCCACTTTGGCTACTGGCACGAGACGCTGCAGAAGTGGGCGGCGCAGGGACACCTGACCTTGGAGGAGGTGCGGGCGTACGGCGACGGCACCCCGGCAGACCGCGCGATCGCCGCCAAGCTGGGCTTCGACATGAACTGGCAGAGCATGTACTACCCGGCGACTGGCCTGGCGCCCGCCTTCGAGAGTCGCGTGGTGGAGACCTACCCTGATGGGTCGCGTGCGGTGCTGAACGGCGACGGGGCCATCGTGCTACAGAAGGACGAAGCGGGGTCCATCCCTGCGGAGATCGACCACCTCCTCAAGGGCCGCGCGGGCTGGGAGGAGCACTACCGCCACCGCCTGGAGTTCAGGCCGGACCGCGTGAACCTGCAGGCGCTGGAGGCGCTGCGCGACGACTGCGGACGCCAGGACCCGATCGGCCTGCATTGCGGAAGCCTCTACGGCCAGATCCGCAACTGGCTCGGTGTGGAGGGCTCCGCCTACCTCTACGCGGACGACCCCGACCTCTTCCGGGAGATAATCGACACGGTCGGGGACCTGTGCTATCGGTGCGTCGAGCTGGCTCTCTCTTCGGGCGCGAAGTTCGACTTCGCCCACTTCTGGGAGGACATCTGCTTCAAGAACGGCCCCCTCATCAAGCCTTCGGTCTTCGAGCGGCTCGTGGGCCCGCACTACAAGCGCATCACGGAGCTGGTGAACCGCCACGGGCTCGACATCGTGTCGCTCGACTGCGACGGTTGCATCGACCAGTTGGTGCCAATCTGGCTGAAGAACGGCGCCAACACCATGTTCCCCATCGAGGTGGGAACGTGGAACGCGAGTATCGCGCCGTGGCGCGAGAAGTACGGTCGCGACCTGCGGGGCGTGGGTGGCACGGACAAGCGCGTCTTTGCGCAGGACCCCGCGGCGGTGGACGCGGAGGTCGAGCGCCTGCGCCCGCTCGTCGATCTGGGCGGCTACATCCCCTGCCTGGACCATCGCATCCCGCCGGACGCCGAGTGGGACCTGGTGCGCTACTACTGCGACCGCATGCGCGCGGTGTTCGGGTAGGCGGCGACGGACAGCCGGTCCCGTCCTGCCTACCGCTCCAAGGGAGCGAGGAGCGGTAGGAATTGACTGATGGCTGCATCAGCGTTACACTTAGTGCGCTGGATGTGCGACACCGCTGCCGCACGACGGGCGAGCGCCGGACGCTTCGGTCGCTCGCCGACGCCCGTGCGCTTGTGGCACGGCCGCCTTCTGAGACGGCCGAGGCGCTGATGGAAAAGCTCAGGCTCCGCAAGCTGTTCGACTGCGCTCAGCAGACGCTCGACCTGGCGTAGGGAGAAACACGGATGACACGACGCACGGTGCTGGCGGCGACAGCGGGAGTGGTGGCGGGGATCGTGGCGGCAGGAACGCAGGAGGCCGAAGCGCAGCGACGGCTGCCCGAGCCAACCGCAGCCAACCTGCCGCCGTGGCGGGGCTTCAACCTCCTCGAGAAGTTCATGGTCCACGACAACAGGCCCTTCGTCGAAGAGGACTTCGCCTGGATCCGCGAATGGGGCATGAACTATGCGCGCCTGCCCATGGACTACCGCTGCTGGATCGAGGGTGGCGACTGGCGCCGCTTCCGCGAGCCAACGCTCAAGGAGATTGACGCGGCCGTCGCGTACGGCGAACGGCACGGCGTGCACATCTGCATCAACTTCCACCGCGCACCAGGCCACACGGTGGCCCAGCCCCCCGAGGCGAAGTCTGTCTGGACCGACGCCGAGGCGCTGGAGGTCTGCTGCCTCCACTGGTCCACCTTCGCCCGGCGCTACAAGGGCATCCCGAACAGCCACCTGAGCTTCAACCTCTTCAACGAGCCGATGGTCATCGCGCCAGAGGTCCACCGGCGCGTCGTGGAGCGCGTGGCGGGCGCCATCCGCGAGCAGGACCCCGGGCGGCTCATCATGTGCGACGGCCGCATGTGGGGCAACGCGCCTCCGGAAGAGCTCGTGGGACTGGGTGTGGCAGCGGCCACCCGCGGCTACCAGCCCACGCGCATCAGCCACTGGAAGGCGAGCTGGGTGTATGGCAGCGACACGTGGGCGGAGCCCGTCTACCCGCTTCCGGAGGGCGACTTCGTCTGGAACCGCGAGACGCTTCGCACGCGGCAGATCGAGCCCTGGAGGAGACTCGAGGAGCGCGGTGTGGGGGTCATGGTGGGCGAGTTCGGAGCGTACAACCGGACGCCCCATCGTGTGGTGATGGCCTGGCTCACCGACTGCCTGTCGCTCTGGAACGAGGCCGGCTGGGGCTGGGCGATGTGGAACCTGCGCGGGAGCTTCGGCGTGGTCGACAGCGGCCGAGCGGACGTGACGTACGAAGATTGGCGCGGGCGCAAGCTCGACCGCGCCCTGCTCGATCTGCTGCGCCGTAGCTGAGCGGCGCTCGCCGGCCTCAGGCGAAGACGACCGTCTTGTTGCCGTGCACCAGCACGCGATCCTCCACGTGCCAGCGGACGGCGCGCGCGAGCACCACGCGCTCGATCTGGCGCCCGATGCGCTTCAGGTCGTCCACGCTGCAGCGGTGGTCCACGCGCTCCACATCCTGCTCGATGATCGGGCCCTGGTCGAGCTGCTCCGTCACGTAGTGCGCGGTGGCGCCGATCAGCTTCACCCCGCGGTCGTGCGCCTGCTGGTAGGGTCTGGCGCCCACGAACGCCGGCAGGAAGCTGTGGTGAATGTTGATGATGCGCTCGCGCCAGGCGGCGACGAACTCCGGGGAGAGAATCTGCATGTAGCGCGCCAGCACGATGGCGTCCACGCGCCCTTCGAGCAGCTCGCGCTGCCGGATCTCGGCGTCGGCGCGGGTCTCGGGCGTAAGCGGGATGTGCGCGTAGGGAGCGCCCCACCGCTCGGCGACGGGTTTGAGGCGCGCGTGGTTGCTCACGACCACCGCGATGTCGGCGGCCAGGTCGCCGGAGCGCTGCTGCCAGAGCAGCTCCTGCAGGCAGTGGTCCTCGCGCGACACGAACACCGCCAGGCGCTTGCGCCGCGCCGCGAGCGAGAGCCGCCACCGCATACCCAGATGGTCGGCGACACGCTCCTGGAACGCTTGCCGCAGTTCGGGCGCGCGCGCCTGCAGGTCCGGCGCCTCGAAGTCGGTCCGCAGGAAGAAGGTGCCGCCCCACGGGTCGGTGCTGTGCTGGTCCGAGTCGACGATGTTGGCGCCGCTCTCGAAGAGGAAGCGGGCGATCGCCGCCACGATGCCTGGCTGGTCGGCGCAGCCGACGAGCAGGCGTCCGCGGTTCTGCATGGGCCGGGGGCTCCTGACGGGGCGGGGCGAGCCCGCCGGATGACGCAGCACTTCGCCGCGCCGATGCGCGATTCCTGTGCGCAGCAGGAGCGGTGCTCGATCACCTCGTACGGGACCCAAGCGATGCCGATGGCCTGACGGCTGGCATGCGCCAATCCGCCGGAGAGCTTCCCGCCACACTCCGAGCAACTCCCCGGAGCGTGCTCCACCATCGCGCTCGGCGCCTCCCGACGGCGGGCATGGCCGTGAGGACTAGGTCTGCGTTCCCTCTTGGGACGCTCCGGAGGGCTCGGCCTCACGAACGGCGGGGCAGCGTGAGCGAGCGGCCGCTCCACTTGACGGGCGGACGACGGTGGATCGCCGCCCCTACCCGGCGGGCAACCTCCTCATCCAACTGCCGGATGCGCGCCCGCTGCATCTCCACGAGGGACAGCAACTCCCCCCTCCGATGCCGCGGATGCACCGCCAGCTCGCGCAACCGCCCGGTAGTCAGGAGCTCCGACGGGCCCATGGAGCCCCGAGCAAGCCCGCACTACTCGGATCGCTCCGTGTTCTAGGCCATCTCTGCCACTTTCCTCAGGCTCACACATCGTGAGCTGTTGCCGGGAGTGAGTGTGCGCGTGTGGGTCGCACACCGGCCATGGCGGGAGGAGGGTAGCTCTCCTGCCGCGAACCCAGCAGCGCGCCCCGCCCCGACAGGCGGCCGCACTGCGCACACGGCGCGACCAGACCCATCAGGAGCCGAAGTCCGCTACACTTGCAGGATAGGCGTCGAGGGGCAGGGAGGACACCCGACATGCGCGCTCATCTGCTGGTCGCCGGCGCGTTCGGCGTGTTGGCCTCAACGGCCGGCCAGGGCGTTGGAGGAGGCGGAGGTGTCGGCGGCTGGACCGTCGTGGACCTCCATCCCGCCGGGGCTACCCGTTCGATGGCGCTGTACGTCTCGGGCGGGCAGCAGGTAGGGTATGCGGACGTCGGAGGTCGGCGCCGCGCCTCCCTCTGGCGCGGAACGGCCGCCTCCTGGGTGGACCTCACTCCCTCCGGGGCCAGCCGATCGTTGGCATTTGACATCTCGGGCGGGCAGCAGGTAGGCGTTGCCGTTGTGAGAGGTTCGACACGCGCCTCTCTCTGGCGCGGAACGGCCGCCTCCTGGGTGGACCTCCATCCCGCCGGGGCCACCCGTTCGCGAGCATCTGAGATCTCGGGCGGGCAGCAGGTAGGCGTTGCCGAGGTCGCAGGTTCGTTCCGCGCCTCCCTCTGGCGCGGAACAGCCGCCTCCTGGGTGGACCTCCATCCCGCTGGGGCCAGCTCTTCGTTTGCCAATGGCGTCGCGGGCGGGCAGCAGGTAGGGCGTGCCAATGTCGCAGGTGAGTCGCGTGCCTCCCTCTGGCGCGGAACGGCCGCCTCCTGGGTGGACCTCAATCCCGCCGGGGCCAGCAACTCGGATGCATGGGGCGTCTCGGGCGGGCAGCAGGTAGGGTCGGCGGCGGTCGGAGGTTCGACGCGTGCCTCCCTCTGGAACGGAACGGCCGCCTCCTGGGTGGACCTCACTCCCGCCGGGGCCAGCGATTCGTGGGCAATGGGCGTCGCGGGCGAGCAGCAGGTAGGGCATGCGGAGGTCGGAGGCACGCGGCGCGCCTCCCTCTGGCGCGGAACGGCCGCCTCCTGGGTGGACCTCCATCCCGCCGGGGCCTCTACCTCGCAGGCATATTGCATCTCGGGCGGGCAGCAGGTAGGGTCTGCGGAGGTCGGAGGTTCGTCCCGCGCCTCCCTCTGGCGCGGAACGGCCGCCTCCTGGGTGGACCTGCATCCCGCCGGGGCCACCGCTTCGTGGGCATCTGGCGTCGCGGGCGGGCAGCAGGTCGGGTCTGCCGTTGTCGGAGGTTCGGAGCGCGCCTCCCTCTGGAGCGGAACGGCCGCCTCCTGGGTGGACCTCAATCCCGCCGGCGCCAGCTCTTCGAGGGCATCTGGCGTCGCGGGCGGGCAGCAGGTGGGGTATGCCATGGTCGGAGGTTCGTGGCGTGCCTCCCTCTGGAGCGGAACGGCCGCCTCCTGGGTGGACCTCCACTCCCTACTGCCGGGCGAGTTCGTGAACAGCGATGCTCGCGGCGTCTGGACTGGCAGCGGACGCACCTACGTCGTGGGGTACGGTGAGAGAGGGGACGGCCAACTCCGGGCGCTGCTGTGGATAGGGCCGGCGCCGTTGGCGCCCGGCCGGGAGCGGTTCGTCCGGCGTCTGCCGGACCGCGGCGACGCTGAGGTCATTGTGACCGGCTCCTGGGCAGCGCTGCTGTCCCGCGAGATCGCGACGGCGCTCCGAGGCCGGGCATGGCAGGTGCCCCTCTACCCCTTCGGCTTCGCGGAGGCGCTGCGCCACCGGGGCGAGACACCGCCGGGCAACCTCGGCCTCCTGCCGTCGGCCCGGCTGGAGGCCGCATTCCTCGCGCCGGGGCCACCCGTTCGGAGGCATCTGGCGTCGCGGGCGGGCAGCAGGTAGGGTATGCCATCGTCGGAGTTTCGTCGCGTGCCTCCCTCTGGAGCGGAACGGCCGCCTCCCGGGTGGACCTCCATCCCGCCGGGGCCATTCGTTCGGAGGCGTTTGGCGTCGCGGGCGGGCAGCAGTTAGGGTTTGCCTTTGTCGGAGGTTCGGAGCGTGCCTCCCTCTGGAGCGGAACGGCGGGCTCGTGGGTGGACCTCACGCCCGCCGGGGCCACCCGTTCGAGGGCATGGGGCGTCTCGGGCGGGCAGCAGGTAGGGTATGCGGAGGTTGGAGGTTCGGACCGCGCCTCCCTCTGGAGCGGAACGGCGGGCTCGTGGGTGGACCTCCATCCCGCCGGGGCCAGCCGTTCGTGGGCACTTGGCGTCGCGGCCGGGCAGCAGGTAGGGGTTGCGATTGTCGCAGGTTCGGAGCGCGCCTCCCTCTGGAGCGGAACGGCCGCCTCCTGGGTGGACCTCAATCCCGCCGGCGCCAGCTCTTCGAGGGCATC
>DATIKM010000106.1:0-7451 GCA_035477595.1 Chthonomonadales bacterium | reverse complement strand
TGGCTTCTACTGTGACCGGCCAGGCCTCACGGCCACGCTGGCGGACGCGCTCTGCCATACCAGATCTCGCCCTCTTCGACGTCCTGTCGCCCTGCCCGACGTGGAACCAGGTTCAGACCGAGGCATTCCGCCGGGAGCGCGCACGCCGGTTGTTGCCCGACTACGACCCGCCGAATCGCGCGATGGACTCCAATGCTGCGATCCGCGACGAAGCCTGCACGATGGGTGTGCCCTGCAGGAGAGCGTCGCGCATCGAGGTGGTGTCGGCGGCCATTCGCGCCTCAGCCGAAACGCGGCCCCCCGCGGGAGGGCCTGCACGACCTGCTCGCGTCGCTCAGAGTCTCTAGCAGGCGGGGGGTCAGGCGGGGTCTCGTGCCTCGGCCAGGAGCCGCTCAGCATAGGCGTGCCCGTCGCCCGGCGGCCTGTCGGCGATGAAGCGCTCCAGCACCTCGATGGCCTCCTCACGCCGTCCGAGCCGGCGCAGGAGCAACTCACCCAGGCGCACCGCCGCTGCGTCGGCCTCGCGAAGCCCGGGCCAGTGCTCGATCAGCGCCGCATAGGCGGCCGCAGAGCCGGTGTGGTCGCCAGACTCCTCCAGCGCGCGCGCCGCCGTGAGCTGGTCCTCCGCCAGCAGGACCGCGCCGGGCACGGCGGACTGCATTTCGGCCCAGAGGGACAGGGCCTCGGGCTTCCGGCCAGCGCGCAGCAGCATGGCGACCCCTCCGCGGTAGGCGTCCGCTGCATGGTCGGCGTCGCCGGCGGCGAGCCACGCACGAGCCAGCTCGGCCCAGGCGGCGCCGTCTCCCGGGCGTGCTGCGCACTCCGCCGCGAGCCGTTCCGCCGCGGCGATTGGCGCGCTCCGGGCGGCGTCGGCAACCGCATACTCATCTCTGCCATGACGGTGGAGACGTTGGTGCTGAGCCCACAGCATGCCCAGAGCAAAGCCGCCCAGGTGCGCCCATCGGGCCGTCAGGGCGACGGACCCGTCGTCGGAGCGCGTCAGCTCCCAGAGCGCGCCGGCGATCTCTGCCACCGCCGCGCCTCCGACGAGCCCGAGGGCAGGTACCGACCACGGCAGCCCGACGAAGCGGATGCGGGAGCGGTAGTACCGGACCACGAACACGCCTGCCACCGCTGCAACCGCCCCGGAGGCGCCCACGATGGGCGTCATCGCCGCCTCGTCCCCCTGCAGCGCGGCGAGACCTGCCTGCGCGAGGCCGGTCGCCACTGCCGCCGCGACATAGAACGCCAGCAGCCGCCGCCAGCCTATCGCGGCCTCGAGGGGAGCGCCGAACACCCAAAGCAGGAGCATGTTAGACGCCAGGTGCGCGACGTGCTCATGCAGGAGGAAGTAGGTGAGCGGGGAGTACCAGCGGATGGAGGCCGGCGTGAGACCCAGGTGGGCGAACCACGCCACGGCGCGGTCCGCGGCGCCCAGCGCGAGCGCACCGCCGAGGACGAGGTACACCGCGAAGTGCGCGAGCACGAGCGCGGCGACGCACGCAGGAGCGCGCTCAACGACCCGGTCGCTGGCGTAGGGGATCAGCATGGCGAGGCGGGCTGTCGCACGCTGGTCCGCACGGACGCGATGTGACATCGCTCGGCCGGCGGATAGCCAGAATCAACGTGCGGCTGCCTCCAGCACCTCCTCGGGAATGTCGAAGTTGGCGTGAACGCGCTGGACGTCGTCAAGGTCCTCCAGCAGCTCCATGAGGCGTAGCACCTGTTGTGCTTCCTTGCCA
Source organism: Chthonomonadales bacterium (assembly GCA_035477595.1). GTDB lineage: Bacteria > Armatimonadota > Chthonomonadetes > Chthonomonadales > CAJBBX01 > DATIKM01. The sequence goes on along the minus strand of DATIKM010000106.1, from coordinate 5,709 downwards.
TCCACGTGCACAGTCTGGTTCGGGAGGATGGTCACTTCGGCGCTCTCCACTTTGGCGCCGGCCTCCTGAAGTGCCTCCGTGACCCGCGCGAGATCGCCGGGCTGAGTGGTCACCTCGAAGCAGCCGTCACCAGTCCGCATGTCGGTCGCACCGGCATCGAGGGCGACTGCCATGATGCTGTCCTCGTCGGCCGAGGCGCTCGACACCGAAATCAGGCCTACAGGCGCGCTGAACATCCAGGCGACCGAGCCGTTCTCGCCCAGCCGGCCGCCACTTTTGGAGAAGACCTTGCGGACGTCGGCAACGGTGCGGTTCCGGTTGTCGGTGGCGCACTGAACGATCACGGCCACGCCGCCCGGGCCGTAGCCTTCGTAAGTCAGCTCCTCATAGACTGCGCCCTCGAGCTCGCCCGTTCCCTTCCGAACAGCGTTCTGAATGCGGTCCTGCGGCATCGAGCTGTCACGCGCCTTCTGCATTGCGAGGCGCAGGCGGGCATTGCCGTCGGGGTTGCCGCCGCCCTGCTTGGCAGCGATGATGATCTCTCTCGCGAGTTTGGTGAACAGCGCCCCCCGCTCCGCGTCCTGTCTGCCCTTCCGCAGGCGGATGTTGTGCCACTTCGAGTGCCCTGACATCGCCCCGACCGCCTTCCCTATAACGCGTTGCGCGGTGATTCGCAGCGTGCGGATTCTAGCACACGCCTCTCGCACCGTCAAACGCGGCAGAGCTTTGAGCGGCGCCCGCAGGAGCGCCGCCCAGGCGCGTCGTATATGATCGATGGCTGGATCGCGGCCCGGCATCCGCGTCGGCCGCGAGGAGTGGAACCGACCATGGCGGTCATCACTGTACACGTCAGCACGCGCACGCCGGAGCAGGTTCGAGAGCCCATTCTCTACCGGCTCGGCAAGGACTTCCACGTGGTGTACAACGTCCGGCGCGCTCGTATCTCAGAGGAATCGGGCTTCGTCGAGATCGAGATCGAGGGCGCCCTGGAGGAAGTGCAGCGTGCCATTTCGTGGCTTCACACGACCGGCCTAAGCGTGGATGCTCGCCAGCGCTCGGTGGGCGATGGCAGCAACCTCTGACGTCGGCGCGCCCGCAGGGCCGGACCGTCTTGATCGCGCCATCGCCGCGCGCGGTCTGGCGCCGAGCCGCGAACGCGCCCAGATGCTCATCCGCGCGGGGCTCGTTCGGGTGGACGGCCAGATCGCCGAGCGTCCAAGCCAGCCGGTCCAAGCGAGCGCGGTCATCGAGATCACCGGCGAAGCGCTTCCCTATGTGGGCAGAGGGGGCCTGAAGCTCGAGTCAGCCCTCAAGCGCTTTCGCTTGAACGTGCAGGGCGCGCTGTGTCTGGATGTGGGCGCCTCCACCGGCGGCTTCACCGACTGCCTTCTCCAGCGCGGGGCTCGCAAGGTCGTGGCGATCGAGGTGGGGCACGGCCAGATGCATCCGCGCCTGCGGGACGATCCCCGCGTCGAGCTTCGCGAGCGCGCCAACGCGCGTCACTTGCAGGGCCAGCAGTTCGAGATGCCCTTCGATCTTGCGGTGATCGATGTGTCCTTCATCTCGCTGACCCTGGTGCTGCCAGCAGTCGCGCCGCTTGTACGGCCCGGAGGGCATCTCGTTGCCTTGGTGAAGCCGGAGTTCGAGGCGGGTCGGGGCGCGGTCGATTCGCGCGGCGTCGTGCGCGACCCGGAGGCCCGGCGCGCTGCCACACTGAAGGTGATCAAGCACGGCCGCGACGAGCTCGGGCTGTCTGTCCGCGGCACTGAGCCCGCGCTCCGGATGGGCGCGAACCGCGAGACGTTCGTGTGCTTCCGGGTACACCCGCCCGCTGGGGACGGCGAACCGAGCCGCCCAAGCGAGGCCCCGGAATGACCGCCTCCCTACATCAGCCGGCGCACGAGCTCGCGGGCGCGCTTCGCGCGGCCCGCCGACGACAGCGCTCCGCCATGGCAAACGTGCGGCTACATCACCGAGCTGCAGAAAGAGCGCATCATCGATGACCAGATCCCGCCGCAAGCACGCTTCGCTCAAGGCCGCCGTAATCGGCTATGGCGGGGCGTTCCACATGGGCAAGTCACACGCTGGCTGGCTGGCGGCAGCCGGCATCCCGACCATTGCCGTGTGCGACGTGGACCCGGCGCGCCTACGCCAAGCCGAGGAGGACCTCTCGGGCGTCCGAACCTACGAGGCGGTTGCCGACCTGCTGGACGATGAGGAAGTGGGCCTCTGCGTGGTGATTCTGCCCCACAACCTCCACGCTGAGGTCGCCGTCGCGTGTGCGGAAGCCGGCCGCCACGTGGTTGTCGAGAAGCCGATGTGCATATCTGTGGCCGAGGCCGACGCCATGATCGCCGCAGCCCGCGAACACGGCGTGATGCTGTCCGTCTTCCACAACCGGCGGCACGATGGCGACTTCAAGGCTATCCACGACGTCATCCGCCGCGGCATCATCGGCGACGTCTTTCTCATCGAGGCCAGTATCGGCGGACATGGTCATCCCGGCCATTGGTGGCGCTCCGACAAGAAGGTGTCCGGTGGAGCCCTCTACGACTGGGGGGCGCACTTCCTTGACTGGATCCTGCACTTCGTGCATTCCACCGTGCGCGGGGTGACGGGGTTCGCCCAGAAGCGCGTGTGGACGGACGTGACGAACGAGGACCACGCCCAGGTGATCGTCTCGTTCGAGAACGGGTGCGTGGCAGAGCTGCAGGTCAGCTCCCTGAACCGCGCCCCGGCGCCACGCTGGCGCATCCTCGGGACCAGGGGAGCCATCGTGGATGACTGGAAGGAGCCGTTCACCGTATACACCGATCACGAGGGGTATAGGGCGGTCCTGCAGGTGCCCTACCAGAAGACGGACTGGCAGGCGTACTACGCCAACATCGCGTCGCACCTTCGGGACGGCGCTGAGCTCGACGTCAAACCCGAAGAGGCGCGCCGCATCATCGCCATTCTTGAGGCGGCGGAGCGCTCGACGCGGTCTCGCGTCACGGAGAAGCCGGCGTACCGGTGATGCCTCGCCAGCGCTCCAGCGCAGACGACGATGCGACCGACTACACGAGGCGCAGCCCAGCCGGCCTCCTGCCCGGACGCGCGAGGACCGGCGCCGGGGGCGTTTGAATGGCTGGCGCTGAGGCGAGGACCGTGTGGGGACGGCCGGCGCATGGTGCGCCGGCCGTCGTGTCGGTCGGGAGTTGCGCGTCCTACCGGCGCGCTCTTGCTCGTCGCACCGCGATGGACTGCGCGATGGCCGGCCTGAAGTCCGCGGCGGCCGTGTCCTGGGCTCTCGTCAGCGCTCCATCCGCGGACCGATCCGTGATGCGCTCCAGGGCCAGGCGCGCATGGTCGCGGAGAGCGGGGTCGGCGAGCTGGGCTGCCAGGGCCGGCACGGCGTCGGCGCCGCCGATGAACCCGAGGAGGTAGGCGGCGTCCACGCGCAGCGGATGCGGCTGCCGTGAGCCGATGAGTGAGGCAATCTCTCTGACGGCGGCTCTCCGCTCTACGGCAGCGCCTGGACGTGCCGCATGGTGCGCGACGCGCCGCAGCGCCTCCGCGGCCGCCTTGGCAGCGGCGGGGTCACCGGCTCCGTACACCTCCCCGAGCGCGCCGATTGACCGAGCGCCTACCAGGGGCGCCTGCTCGACCGCGCGCGCCCGCACTGCCGGATCCCCGTTCCGGATGTCCGCCAGCAGACTCTGTACGGTGGGTTCTACGATCGGGCGCATCGCGTTCGGCATGGCTCCCCTCCTTCTGCTCGCTCTCCGCGCAACTCACGCAAGGCGCCACGGCGACCGGTAGGGTTCGTGGATGAACCGGTCGGCGACCTCGTCGCCCACGAACCGCTCGCGCGCGCAGTCGTAGGTCACCCTGCGCCCGAGCGTGTACGCGATGTTACCGAGGATGCACAGCGTGATGACCCGGTAGCCGATCTCTACGTCCATCACGGGCCGCTCGCCCGACCTAATGCAGTCAAGCCAGTTCTCGCGGTGCCCTGGGCTCCTGAAGACCCGGACGCCGCCGCTGGGTGGCTCGTACTGCTTCGCCTTCTCCTCGGTGTCGCAGTGACCATCTCCGCCCACCACCACAAGGCTGTCGCGGTCGCCGTGGTACGTGGCGCCCCACTCACCGGGGAAGCGAGGGTTCGGCCTGCCGGGCTGGCTCCACGTGAGCGTCCAATCTGGGTTCTGGAACCGCCAGGTGACCTCCATGGTAGCGGGGACGTCGTAGAAGCCGCCCAGCATCGGAGTGCCGGTCGCCTCGCACGTCACCAGGCCCCTGTAGTTGTCGTGGTTCATCAGCCACGAGACAATGCTGAGCGCGTGGTTGCCACGGTCGCGTATGAAGCCACCGCCGTAGTCCATGTGCCAGCGAAAGAAGAAGTGGCACCGCTGTGGGTGGTACTCGGCCCACCGAGCCGGACCCAGCCACATATTCCAGTCGAGAGTAGACGGGACGGGCTGCGGGGCGCCCCAGCTATCCGTGGTATGGTTCACGGGGTGCCATATCTCCACGCGGTTCACCCTGCCGAGGTTGCCGTTGCGGACGAACTCGCAGGCCTTGTGCGCCACCGGATTGGAGCGCCCCTGTGCATGGATCTGGACGACCCGCCTGTGGCGCCTGGCGGCATCCACCATGGCCCGTCCCTCTCCCAGCGTCTTGCACGTCGGCTTCTCACTCATGACGTGCTTGCCCGCCTGGCAAGCGTGAACCGTGACCATCGCGTGCCAGTGATCGGGCGTCGCCACAATGACGGCGTCTATGTCTCGCCGGTCGAGGATGCGGCGGTAGTCCTTGGTGAGGAATGGCGTGCCCTGCGTCACGCGGCGCGCGGCGTTGGCCAGGTGGTTGTCGTCCACATCGCAGAGGGCTGCCGCGTCAGCGGCGACATGGTGCTGTCCCATACCCCCGACGCCGATGTTGGCAGTGACGATGCGGTCGTTCGCCCCCTGCCGGCCAGGCCGTGCGAGGACGCAGCTCGGGATGATGGTCGGAAGCGCCATGACGCCGGCCGCCTTGCCCACAAACGCTCTGCGGCTTACCGTTCGCCCTTCAGGCATCGCTCTGGGTCCTCCCGGATGGGCAGGCGCGCTGAGCACGCCCGCTTCGCTTCCCCTGTTCGACGCGCTGCTCGCTTATCCTCCCCGATGCGAAGCGCGCACCAAGTCGAGTACGCGGCATCGGGTACTGCGGATTCCGCCGCTGACGTCGAGAGGCGGAGAAAAATTGTTGACAAGGTCACGGTGCGGGCGTAGAGTGCGGCAAGGACCCAACCGCAGGCGGAGCCAATGTCAATGGGGTTGGCGGCCCGTTGGCTGGGGGGCAGTCGGCGGGCGCATCGCCGATCCGAAGGAAGAGCGCCGGCGGAGACGGAGCCGGCGTCTACCCATGATGGAGGTGGCCTATGAAGGCCGGGCCGAGTGTTTCACCTGTCGTCGCCGTGCTGATCATCGTGCTGGTCGTAGCCATTGCCGGGTTCTTCATCATCCGGGGTACGGGGCCGCGCCAGGGCATGACCGCCGAACAGGAGGCTCAACTGGAGCGGATGCACGATGCAGGCCAGCTTCCGGGCGTCGGCCCGGGCACTGGTCAGGGCAGCGCGGGAGGCCAGCAGGCCCCGCAGGGCCAGCAGGCGCCTTAGGGAACGCAACCTGCAGCACGCCGTGGGCGTCGGGGCGGCATCGCGCGGCCCCGTGCGCCTGATCAGCA
>DATIKM010000105.1:0-1875 GCA_035477595.1 Chthonomonadales bacterium | reverse complement strand
GAGGGAGACCTACGGGATGAGCGAGATGGCGGCTGCCGCCAGCGAGTGTGAGTACGGCGCGCTCCATCTGTGGCCTGAGGCAGGAGTAGTCGAGGTGATGGAGGGGACCGACCAGGTGGCCGCGGGCCAGACAGGCGACCTGGTGTGCACGAGCCTGATCAAGACCGATATGCCGCTGATAAGGTACCGGGTCGGAGACCGTGGCGCCCTGGCGCCGCCGTCGCACCGATGCCCCTGCGGTCGGACGCTCCCCATCCTCCTCCGTGTCGAGGGCCGGTGCGACGACTACGTCTATCACGCGGACGGACGCGCGCGTTTGATGGGGTCGATCGAAGGCGTGTTGGGGCTCGATACGCCCGTCGTCGAGGCCCAGTTCGTGCAGCGGGAGCTGGGCAGCATACACGTCCGCTACGTGCCCGCACCGGAGTTCACGGAGCGCACCGCCGGTGTTCTGCGACGCCGCGTCAGGGAGCGGCTCGGCGACGTCCGCGTCAGCCTCGAGCCGATGAGCGCTATCCCGAGGGGTGCGAACGGTAAGCTGCGCCTGGTGGTCTGCGATATCCCGCCAGAGCAGCGCCCGGATCGCGGCGAAGTGGCCCCGCCGAGCGGCGCGTGACCACCCTCCACCGCATTCCGCTCGACGAGGTGGCCTGGGGCGCTCTCGACGCATACCCGGACCGCACCATCTTCCAGACGCGCGAGTGGCTCGCCTTGGTCGCGGACACGCAGCGGGATGATCCCATGGCCTTCACGAGTGGCGGAGTACCAGGGGGATGCGTTGCCGCAGAGCCTCCCGCGAGGCATCTGCGCATGAACGTTGGCTCCGCGGCATCCGACGACGGCATGCCTCCACCATCGAGCTCAGCCGTTGTGCTGGAGTCTCCACTGAGGATGGACAGCAGCGCCAGCCTACTGCCCGGCCCTGCGGCCCATCAACCTTAGGCTACCATCTTGGCAAGCGTACTGGATCGTGGATACCGTCTGACGCCCGTCTGGCTCCAGAATGCCGTCGTCTCGGCATATGGGTCCCTGTGGCGACATGCGCGGCTCGGTGTCCGGTTCTCCCAGTACGCCAGCGAGTTCCGTGAGTGAGACCGATGGTCGCCGGACGCCATGGGCGCGCATGTCGCCTCTCAGTTGGGGCGGATTCTCTGCCTGTGCTTCGACGCGGTCCCCAACCACCGCCATCGGTGGCGGGCCGCGGGGCTTACCCGCAGCGACCTTACTGGCTTCGGCTTGGCGATCTCCCCGCCACTCCTTACACACCCAAGGAGCACTTCCGCGCTTCGCCTCGCGAGATGCTCGCCCGTCCGGCGTCGCGCCAGGGCAGGTTGAGGCGGTATCTCACCAGCGGGAGCACGGGCAGTCCGGTGACGGCTTACTGCACCGCCGACGACCATCGGCGCTTCATCGCTGCACGGGAAGCCAGGTCGTTCGGCTGGGCAGGCGCCAGCGTCCGAGCGCCACGCTCGATGATAGGCGGGCGCATGGTGGTGCCGCGCGCCATGTCGCAGCCGCCGTACCACCGGGTTAACTGGGCCGAACGCCAGATCTACATGTCGGCGTACCACCTCTCACCCGCTGCTGCAGGAGCCTATGTGGACGCGCTGAACAGGCACCGCCCGGAAGTGCTGACCGGGTATGCCCACTCGCATTTCACCTTGGCGATGTTCATGCTCCAGCAGGGCCTGAGCCTGCAGTACAGGCCGACCGCACTGATACTGAGCAGTGCGCTGCGCTGCTCCGCCGGGCAGCCGAGGCTGGTGACAGGTGAGTGACGGCTGGCTGGCGCTCTACCATCGTCTGCCGCCCGCGCTTCAGTCAGTGGCTGTGTCTTTGCGCGGATGGCGCCTCGAGCGGTGGCGCTATGGCCCC
>DATIKM010000104.1:0-15274 GCA_035477595.1 Chthonomonadales bacterium | reverse complement strand
CTCCAGAGGGCCAAGATGACGACGGAGAGGGCGCTCAGTGTCGCCCGTCAGAACGGCGGCGGTTCAGTGTGCGTCACCATCGCCGCACCACCTGGGCGCCGAGGCGGGCGAGATTCTGCCGCGGGCCAACGAGCACGAGCGAGCGCCCCATGGCGTCGTCGAGCCGCAGCCCGGCGACGGGCATCGTCGCGCGCTCGTACTCGCGCCACCGGCCGTCCACCACTTCGCCCACCGAGGCGGTCCTCCCGACTGGCCCGCCAAGGCGGAGGATGCCTGGTCCGCTCGGCGCGACGAGAACCCCTCGGCTCGCGCGCAAGTCGGCTGCAGCGGCTCATTGGGCTGCGCCTGTCCTAGAGCACCGGCCGGAAGCTCAGTGCGGGCAATCGCTCGTCGAATGGTCTCTGCCGCCGCAATGGCCACGCTCCGACGAGAAGACACCCACATGACACCTCCTTTCATGCTCGACGGTCGGCTGCTCGAGGACGCGCAGCCTAACGCTCCGGTTCAGCGGCGGGCCGCGCAGCTGACCGTCCGCTGCAACTGGTTTCTAGACGGCATGCTTCTGATGTCGCGACGGTTCATTTCTGAGTCCTCGAGTATGCGATGGCGCGGGCGACAAGGCTCTCCGCTAGATTCATGAATGCCAGCTCTGCGCACGGCTCGGAGAACGCGCCGCTTCGCCCAGCATCGCTCGGCGACAGGATTAGGCAAGCCGCATCGTACAGCCGCTCGCGTACCATCTTCGTCAGGAGGATCTCGTACCGCTTCGCGTAGGAAGCGTCTCGGAATTCATCGAACACTGGAAAGTGCGGCTCGGACACCGAAACCGGTCGGGTAGACCCGGCAGCGTCTTCCAAGAGCATCAGGTATCCCAGCCAAGGCTTGGGCGATCCCCGGAAGGCACCTTCTCGATAGGCGGCCCAGTAGTCCGTGGCGTTTCCAAGCGCTTCTTCTGCGCGATGTTGTTGTAGTTGTTTCCGAAGGATGGGCCGACTTGGGCCTTGAATTCGATGGTGGCGAAGAGACGGCCGTCGACCACCACGACCAGGTCCCATTTCTTCTCCGCGCGATAGTAGCCCGGCAATTCCACCCGGCTGCGTCGATGGACAGCCGTATCGCTTACGCCTGCCTCCACGATCAGCTTTCGGATCAGGTCACCAAAGCCGTCGAGATGGGCACCGCCCGTCACCGCACTTCGAGCGCCGCGATCCCGACCGCCGGACTTTGCCCCTTGAGCCTTCGCCTGCCGCGCCCGGGTACGCCAGAAGTGACAGACCGCGTCTCGGACTCCCTTTTCAAGGTCCCGACGGTTCCTCGCCATGGCGCCCCGCCTACTCCTTGTGCGCGCGGATCTCGACAGAGGAGAAAAGACCCGTGGTCTCGCCTCGTATCCGCCGCTCGGCCATATCGAAGTAGTGCGGATCCACCTCACAGCCGATGCTGTGCCGACCACAACGAGCCGCCGCGACGCTGGTTGTGCCTGCTCCCATGAACGGGTCGAGCACCGTGTCACCGACAAAGCTGAACGCTCCCGTTGGACGGCAAGCAAGCATGGTTCTACAAGTGCCACCTCGCCGTATATGCTTTGCAGATTCGGTCGAGCATGGTCCGGTACTCTTCATGGACGTCGATACCGAGCACGTTGTCCCGTGCGCGGCGGGGCGGATGGACGTTGTCGATCAGGACCGGTACGAGGAGGACATAGTCGTAGGCAACAAGATCGGTTCTTCCGGGCGGGCGGGTCGGCAGCTCGCGGAACTTCTTTGCGGTGCGCTCAGGATCCGCGGGACGGTTGCGGCTCACAGCCTGCGGAAACTCGTTCCACAGCGAACCGTCGCCACTGGACAGTCGGGGCAGGACGCGTCCCGTGAATTCCTCGGGAGATAGGAACGGTTTCACGCGATCGGGCACGTTGAGAACGTTTTCGGCAAGTCCGATGAGCACGGTTGCCACCAGAATGGCGTCGGGCCTGTTTCGATGGAGCACTCCGACTAGGTCACTCAAGTCGTCGTAGCGGTTCGTACGGTTACGGTGCGCGGTAACAACGGACTTGTTCTCCACGCAGAGGCGCAGGCGTGTGAGGTTTGGCTCGCCCGTTTCACCGGCTGGCTCAGCCACGACGAGGTCCAACTTGCGCGCCCGCCCGGCGGGCGATGGGAAGTCGAGCCACTCGCGGATGCGGCCCTCCGAAAAATCGCGCTCGAACGGCTCGCACATGGCACGCAAGTCACGCAAGATTCCGCGGCTCATCGCTGCGGAGTGATCCTCAAGCCGGTGGTTGTGGAAACCTCGCGTCCTGATCTCGTCGATGACGTCCTCAAATGCTGTACTCATTCCGCGCTCATCTCATGAAGGCCAGTTCCGTCTGTCGTGGCGCCAAACCCGTATGTGGAACGGGGCGGTCACCGCCAACCCTGTGGACCACGTCATCTGCTAGGGGCAACCGTTGCAGGACACGACTCTGAAGGCGTAAGAACCCCTTAGAAGCACGTTGGCAGTTTTGATCGAGCCACTGATGTGCTGAGGGCGATCTCAGGTAAGCAAGGACAACGTCGATGGCGGCCGGATCCCGCGGCACGAGGTAATAGACGGAGTGCCGTGGCACAATCTGCCCGGACCGATCCGCCCAGAAGTTCGGTGTCTCGCAGATGTCCTTGCACAGGATCTTCGGCCGCAGGATCTCCCGAAGTGCCGGCGTCTCGTGAAATGCGTACCACGGCTTGCGTGTGACACACGTGCGTCCCAGTAACCGCTCACGGATGTCGTCGCGTATCAGGTAGCGGCCCAATGCTCCTAGATGCTCCAACGGAAGCAACCGGCCATGCGCATCGTAAGGGATCAGCATCACGAAGCGCCGCGGAAGCTCAGCCGTTTCCGGCGTGAGCTGGCGGCCTGCTATCGTCGGGCGAGCGAAACGCCGAAGTTCCGGGTCGAGACCGTCTGCGAGTCGCACGAAGACGCCGTCCGCGCCCGTTGCGACACCGCAACTAATCCGCAAGCATATATCCCCGAGCGTCACGGCATCTTGCTGCGGTGCACAGTGTGCAAGCAAGGGCAGCCAGGGGGCCCGCCCTGACGGCAGGCCGACTGTCACCAGGGAGCCATCGCGGCGCCTGACTTGCGTCTTCCCTGGCGGCGCGTTGCGGACCACAGTGATCGTGGGATAGGTCACGAGTTCACCGAAGGTATCCTCGGAAACAAGGCGGATCTCTTCAAGATGATGGCGCGCGAGCAGATCGCGCAGCGGTCCTGCGGTTTCCACATACAGGTACTTCTCCGGCGTGATGAAAACGAGCCGACCGCCGGGAGCGAGGTTTCGCAGGGCCTGCTCGAAGAAGAGCAAGTAGAGATCGAACCGGCCGCGCGCGGTGGCGTAACGCGCACGATATCGCGCCTTCTCGCTCTTGGATAGCCCCGTAATCGCGACGTATGGAGGGTTGCCAATTATGAAGTCATACGTCGTGCGGTCGTCCGTCAGAAAGTCGGCGTGCTGGATATGGACGGTGGGCAGTCGTCCGTACTTTGCGCGCAACCCAGGTAAGTGGCGCGGATCGGACTCGACTCCAGTAATGCGCGGAAGCGCAAGGGGTTGCCGCGCACACCAACGGATGATGCCGTCGATGAACTCACCCGTCCCACAGCCCGGGTCAAGCACGCTATCGTCCGGTCGGGGGGGCCGCCCCCGGAACAATAGCTCGACCATCGCGTCGGCGGTTTCATGAGGTGTCGGAACGAAGCCTTTCATGGTGGTCCTATCCTACCAGACAGTCCTGACTTTTCTCCCGTCCGTCCAACATCCGAATCAAGCGCTCCGCCAGTTCAGTCGGATAGGGTGCTGGGTGCTCCCGGGTGGATGCCCCTGTAAGTCCGCTCCAGATCTGCTGGAACCACCGCTGGTAGTCCTCCGCCGAAATGACGCTCAGGACCCGCTCAGCGAGCGAAGGCTTCCGATAGCCGCCCGGCTTCCTCTCCATCAGAATGAACTCGATGTCGTTCTTGATCACGGCATTTGGTTCGTACGGCTTTCCAAGGAAACCGGCTCCGCCGTTCTCGACCTCGTAGGCGGCGTTGGCGATCTTGTGCCAGATGATGGGCGCGAGGTTGTCATAGCCGATGCGCCGGCAGCGCTCTTGGATGGAGGCGTGAAGCGGCACCACGGTGTGCCGGCCGTCGTTCTTGCGCCGAGATAGACAGACATCGCCGACGACGCAGATCAGGCGCCCCCCGGGGACCAGTGCGTCAAAGCAGTGCGTCCACACCCGATCGAGTTCCGACAGAAACTGATCGTAATCCGACACGTGCCCAAGTTGACCGTCGCAGTGACGGTATTCCTTCAAGGTCCAGTAGGGCGGCGAGGTCAAGACGAGATGAACCGATTTCGGCTTCAGATCGCCGAGCGTCCGCGCATCTTTGAGGAACAGGTCGTGGGTTGTCGAGAGCGAACGGACGGCGTTGTCGATGAGGCTTAGCAGCCGTGAATCCTTGGCGATTGCCGGAAGCGCGGTCTGTGGGTCCTTCAGCGACCGCAACTCCTCCGGGACCCATTCCCTGAGATCGCGACTGCGTTCCTGCAGTTGCATCGCGCGAAGTTGCCTCAACGTCGCTTTGCCTCCTCAGTCGGTCATGGTACTTGATGCTCTCGTTGGTCTCACGCGCGTCTTCTTTCTGCCGTCTAGCGTCGAAGCTCAGCCGACGGCGGAAGCGGGCAAAGCCCGCTGTACTCGGTCGGCCGGAGCGCAGTGTTAGGCGGATGCGCAGTTACGGATGGGCATCCTTGAAGTCTGTTACGAGGCGGTTGAGCAGTTCGAGGTACCGGCGACAAAGCGCCGATGCTTCCTGAACCGATTCCCCCAGGTCGAGCATGTGTCTGACGAAGCCAATCTCGGGAGGCGGGCTCCCCGGTGGTCCGAACCACGAGACTCCGCAAGCCTTCGCCCGATGTTCTGGAGGAAGGCGTGTTATCGCGATGAAGACTTGCACTTCGACGGAGGGCGACTCTCCTCGCTTGAGGGCTTGGTTCCGCAGATCAACCATGCGCGCCAGGAGGTCTTGGTCTTCCTGGGGGAGCTGCGATCTCCACGCAGGAAACCATGCATCGTAGGGAGACTTCTGCTCAACTTGAAGCGCGAAAGTGACGGATCTGGCGGCGGAGAGGAATGCGCTCAGTAGGAAGTCATACTCCTCCGCCTGGGAGGGAAGGGCCAGGGCGAGGGGAGCAAGCCTGTCGTAGAAATGGGAGGCTTCTCGGAGCTTCTTCAGCGTCGCAGGGATGTCCATCGCCTTCCTGGAGAGCATCCGCCCAACTATTGTGTATACGGAATCCGCCTTTTCCTGTCATGTCGCTGTCTTAGGCGGATTCCGCCTAAGTCACCTGAGAGGTTGCATTGGCGGGAATCATCCTGTCGGGTAATCCCTGCACACCCCGGGCCCCCCTGCCCATGATCGCCTGCCCTGGCGACATCATAGCATGAACATCACAACCTGCCAACAGGGAGAGGGCCAGATTGAACCAGGGGGGAAAGACTGCTCGACCCGGCTAGGGATGCCATCCGCCTCAAACAATATCCCATCCGCACTGCAAACGCCTACGTAGCCTGGATCCGCCGTTGTACCGTCTTCCACAGCAAGTGCCATCTGAATGAGATGGGCACACCCGAAGTCGAAGCTGTCTACACCTATCTGGCGGCGAACGAAAATGTCGCCGCCTCTACGCAGAAGTAGGCCCTCAGCCCATTGCGCTTCCTCTACCGTGAGGTGCTCCACAAAGACCTGGGACCCATTGACGCTCTGCGCGCCAGGAGACCCAAACGCCTGCCCGCGGTGCTGATCAAAGAGGAAGTGCGCCGCATCCTTGACCACCTGTCGAGGGCCCGCCAACCGATGGCCCAACTCCTCTGCGGCTCCGGCATGCGGCTGATGGAATGCCTGCGGCTGCGCGTGAAGGGCATTGACCTTGCTCAACGCTCCATCATCCTCCGCCACGTCAAGTGGGAGCAGGACGGAGTGACGATGCTCCGCGACAGTCTCATTGCCCTGCTTCAGGAGCATCTCCAGCAAGTCAAACGCTTAGACCAGCAGAACCTGGCCGGGGGCTACGGCGCGGTGTACCTGCCCTATGCCCTGGAGCGTAGACACCCGGAAGCGAACCAGGAATCGATCTGGCAGCATCTCTTTCTCTCTGAGCGGCTGTGGGTGGAACCCCGCGGTGGCGTGGTGCCCGGCCACCGCTTGGACCGGAGCAGCCTGCCAAAAGTCGGCCGCCTCGCCGCTCGCGAGGGCGCTCGGGCAGCAACGTTGGCGCAACCCGCTGGCCGCCGGCTCCCAAGCTCCCGCTCCGCTCCGTCGCGCCATTACAGCCTCCCGTACGTGCGGCGCAGTCGGGCCGTCTGTGGCACCGCGCGCCTGGCTCCTGCTTCGGCGGCTTACCGCTCCGCACCTGCCGCGACGAGAGACACGCGAACGTGCCCGACGTCGGGCTACCGAGGCGGGCGCGCTCGCACTGCAGGCGGCGCAGGCGGTGCAGGGCGGCGCCGGCGCGCTCAGGCGTCCGCGAAGGCCTCCGGGACGGGTGCGCCGTTGAGCGACTGGAGTGCGTGGAGGCGCGCGTACAGACCGCCGCCGGCTACCAGGTCGGAATGCCGGCCGCACTCCACGATCCGGCCGGATTCCATCACCACGATCCGGTCGGCCGTCTGCACGGTGGCGAGGCGGTGCGCGATGATGAAGCAGGTGCGCCCTTGCACGAGACGGCCGACGGCCTCCTGCACGAGCGCCTCCGACTCGGAGTCCTGCGCCGAGGTGGCCTCGTCGAGCACCAGCACGCGCGGGTCCCGGAGGATCGCCCGGGCGATGGCGATCCGCTGCTTCTGGCCCACCGAGAGCCGGGCGCCTCGCTCCCCGAGCACGGTCTCGTAGCCTTCCGGCAGCGCCTCGATGAAGCCCTTCGCATTGGCGACTGCCGCTGCCGCCTCAATGGCATCCGGCTCGGCTCCTTCGCGGCCGAAGGCGATGTTCTCGCGCACGGTCGCCGCGAAGAGGAACGGCTCCTGCGGCACGTAGGCCATCCAGCCGCGCAGGTCGCGCAGGCGGAACGAGCGCACGTCGCGCCCGTCGAGCAAGACGGCGCCCTCCGTCGGCTCGTAGAGCCGCGCCAGGAGCGACACGAGGGTCGTCTTGCCGGATCCGCTCGGCCCCACGAGCGCCACCTTCTCACCGGCCTCAACGGTGAGGTCGATGCCGGTCAGCACGTCCTGGCCGTCCTCGTCGTAGCGGAACCGGACGCCGTCAAAGCGCACGTCTCCCCTCGGCGGCGTCAACACGGCTGCCCCGGCGGGCGCGTCGGCCTCGGCGGGCGCGTCCGCTAGCTCGAACGCACGGTCGGCAGCGCCGAGGGCGCCGGCCACCTGCGTGAAGAGCGCCACGAACGAGGCGGCGGGCCCGAAGAGCATGCGCATCACGTCGAGGAACATGACGAGCTCGCCCGCCGACATCTCCCCACGGATCACGTTGCCCGCGCCGAGGAAGACGATAAGCCCGATGCCGCCGATGATAACGACCTGCGAGGCGGCGCCATTGCCCGCTCCGAGCATCGCCATGCCCACGCGCGCCCGGGCCAGAGCCCACACGCGATCCATGTAGCGCGCGCACTCCCGTGGGGCCCTCGCGAAGGCCTTCACCTCTCGGACGCCCGAAATGCTCTCCTGCAGCACCTCCTGCACGCGGCCGGTCTCGTCCCGCACACGTCTCCCGCCCCGATGAAGCGGTCTGCCGAACATGACGAGCACGACGGCGAACAGGATGGGAATGGGAATCGCGATCGCCGCGAGGTTGGGGCTCTGCCATACCAGCAGGCCGACCGCCACCGTCGCGGTGAGGATGTTCGTGGTGAAGTCCACGAGCGTAGACGTGTAGAGGACCTGAAGCGCCTCGACGTCGTTCTGCACCACGGACATCGTGTTGCCGGTGGCGCGCCGGTCGAAGTACTTCTGCGGAAGGTTGTGGAGATGGCGGAACAAGTCGCGGCGCATGTCGGCCGCGGCGCGCTCGCCAACCCGCGCGAAGAGGTAGGAGCGCACCACACCGAAGACGATGCCGCCCACTGCCGCCCCGGCAATGACGGCCATCACGGCGCGCAGTGAGGCCAGGCGCTGCTCCGGCGATCCTGCCTCCGGCCAGAAGACATGGTCGATGAGCTGCTTGCTGACGTATGGCCACACGAAGCTGGTGGCTGTGACGACGAGTGCGCAGAGGAGGGCCGCTACCTGAAGCGGCCAGTAGGGAGCGAGGTAACGCAGTGCGCGCCACAGCGTTCGCATGCCGGGTGACGGGTCCTCTCGGTGATGGCTGACGATCAGCGGCCGGGGTCTTCTCCCGTAGACGCGCGCGGGTCCTTGTCCGGTTTCGCCCCTTCGTTGCCGGCATGGTCGGAAGCCGGCGCATGCGCACTGTCGGCCCGCGGGCCGGCGGGGCGGAGGAGGGTCCCATCGTCCTGGCGGTGCGCGGCCGCAGCGGGGCGGAGCAGCGTCTCGACGCCATCGGTGGGCGCTCCGGCGGGTCGTAGGAGCGTCCAGCGGGGATCGCCGGCCTCCGTTAGTACAGCCAGCACAGCTGAGAGGGCCTCCTCGACGACCGGCCTCGCCGCGCGGCCGTCTGGTTCGCCGTCCTCGGTCAGCAGCGTCTCCCTGGCGAAGCGCAACGTGGTGCGCGCGCGGTCGGCCCCGATGAGCGCGCGGAGCCTCTCAATGAGGCCGCGGTTCGGGCGGTTGAGGTCCAGCGTGCAGGTGGCATCCGAGCCCTCGATGCGGAGCGTGAGCGACAGCGCCCCGAGCCGGTCCGCGACGTGGCGCGGCGGGTCGTAGTCCCTCACGTAGACCCGCTCATCTGGCGGCTTGAGCCTCAGGCGCCTGGCCCGCTGGAAGCCGAGCGCTTCGATCACCTCGCCGATCGCGACCACCTCGCGGTGCTCCACGATATTCAGCACCGAGAGGTCGCTCCGCCGAGCAGCCCACCACCCTATGTCGAGCCACGCCTCGAGGAGGCAGCCAGATCCTCCAGGCGATGGGCGTCCGCCAGATGGCCGGAGTTGCGGATTGGCCGTGGCGGTGCGAGCGCCAGGTCCATCGCCCAGCAGCGCATCGAGCAGGCTGGCGTCGTGGGTCAGGCGAGCATCGTCGGGGATGCGGAGATCCAGCGGGAACTCGCGCCGCTCGCGGGGCATAAGGGTGATGCCGCCGCCCAGCGTGGTCTCGGCGATCGTGCTGCGGCGCATTCGGTCGCGCTCGTGGTCGTACGCATCGAGCTGCGCTCGGATGGAGTACACGCGCATGGGCACGATCCCGCCGCGGAGCACGACGACGCCAGAGAGGAGCGACCCGCGGGGGCTCGCGCGCTGGGGGAGGACCACATCAACGCCGGGCGCGCCGAAGCCGGTGATGCCCGCAATCAGCCGCAGCGGCCGCTCAAGCATTGGTCAACACCGCTCGTTCCCGCCCAGGCGCGCCGGAAGCGCTCCGAGATGATCGACTTCCCTGGCGCACCTTACCTCAACCGCACAGCCTCGCCAACACCGGCGCCCGGCGCTGCCGCTTCTCGCTCCACGTGACAGCCCCCATACCCGCCAGCATGCGGGCATCCTCACTGAGCAACTACGCCGGACGTCTTCCCCGAGCAGTCACAAAGCACCCATCGCTTCGCACTTGACAACCGGACTGACCCCGGCTACAGTATAGCAATCGGTTTCTAGAAAGCGTTAGCTTTCGTGGTCCGACGCATTCGTGGGAGCATCGGGGTCTGAAATGGCTACCATACGCGACATCTCAAGCATGCTCCACCTCTCTCCGGCGACGGTGTCCCGCGCACTGCATGATCCTGAGAGCCCGTTCGTCTCGGCGCGCACACGTCAGAGGGTACAGGAGGCAGCGCTCAGCTTGGGGTACGTGCCCGATATGCGGGGCCGGGCCCTCGTTACAGGGAGCTCGCAGCTCGTCAGTCTGTGGATCAACGACCCCTACACAGCCTACTACGCGATGGTAGGCGGGCACCTCTATGCGGAGTCGGTGCGCAGAGGCTATCACCCCGTGATCCGCGGTTTCCATACTCCGGCCGAGGGTGCTGCGGCCTGGCAGGCGCCCGACAGCCTCGCCGACGGCATCCTGGCCCTCGACGTGCGCGATCCTCTGCTGCGCTGTATTGACGCGTTTCCGCGCCTGCCCAAGCCCATCGTCTCGCTCGGCGCCCTGTGCGTGGAGACCGTTGACCACGTCCGCGTTGACCTGAAGCTCGGCGCAACCGAGGCCGTACAGCACCTGGTGGAGACGAGAACCGGGCGCACGGTTGGCTGGCTGTACCGCGAGGACGACCCCAGGACCAATGCCTACAGGGAGGTGATGGCTTCGGCAGGCAGGCAGCCGGAAGTGGTGTTCATCCCCGACGAGACGCGGCGAACCAATCGCGCTCTGGTGACCTCCTACATCCGCGAGCGTGGATGCCCCGGCGCTTTCTTCTGCCAGAACGACGAAGTTGCCATAGCGGTCTACCGCGGAGCTCTGGACGCAGGGCTTCGCGTCCCGGAGGACGTTGCCATCGTTGGGTGCGACGGCATCGAAGACGGCGAGTACCTGCCAACGCCGTTGTCGACGATCGTCCACCCGGTGGACGAGATGTGCCGGATCGCCTGGGAGTTCATGGCGAACAGGCTCAAGGATCCCGAACGACCTCAGCAGAGCGCGGAGCTGCCCGCGCGGTTGCTCGTGCGAGCGTCGTCCGGACCCGCGGGGCAGGGAACGTTCGACCAGACCGGGGAGGAGGTGATGGGGCCAGCACCGGTATCAGTCTGAGCCGCAACCGCGGGACGGAGTGGTCCGTGGTTTGGGGGCGCCAGGGACCCTAAGGGCCGAGGTCATTACCGCGCAAGAGAGCAGGGGGTACCCGAAGGAGAGTAGCGTCATGCGTCGTCGAGCATTCACACTCATTGAGCTGCTAGTCGTAATCGCGATTATCGCGATACTCGCAGCAATTCTCTTCCCAGTGTTCGCGCAGGCCCGAGCCAGAGCGCGCCAGAGCGCCTGTCTGTCGAACTCCAAGCAGATGTCTATGGGCGTCCTGATGTACGTGGTGGACTACGACGGGCTGTTCCCTCTCACCGTGCCGGGTGGCCGGCGCGCGGCGTTCGTGACGCCCGCCGACATCACTGCCACGACCCCCGCCGCCATGGCGCGGCGCTTCAGCTACTGGTCGAACTCCATACAGCCCTACGTCAGGAACTGGGGCGTCTACACCTGTCCCGACCACGAGATTCGGGACTTCTGGGGCATGGGGACGGCGAGCGGCGTGGTCATCGGCTTGCTGCTGAACGGCTACCTGAACCAGTGGTCCGAGGCCTTCTCGCCGGCTCCTGCCCGCGTCATCATGTTCTCGGAGGGCATGGGCAGGCAGTCGATGCCCGGCATCGGCAACGCATTCCCACTCGCCTCGTTCGGCAACGCCTGCGGCTGGACGCAGGGCGGGGCGGCGGAGGCGGTATGGAGGTTCCGGGCCAGCGGCGACGGTTGCACCGGCACATGTCACATGTCGTACAACCTGGATCGATCCTGGTGGGTGCACGGCGAAGGCAGCAACTACGTGTACATGGACGGGCACGCAAGGTGGGTGCGAAACCCGAGCGCCCTGTCGCCGTGGGCTGAGGTCGATGCCAATGGCTTGCCCACCCGCGCGTGGCTCAACGCTGAGCCCGGCTGCCAGTGGTACTGGGCCTACGGTCCGACCATTCAGTAGCGGGAGCGATGCGCGGAGGGGGCCTGCGCTGCGTCTGTAAGGCAGGCCCCTTTGGCCCGGGGTCAGACAAGAGAGGAGACCAGAGCGATGGTTCGTTCACGACGCTGGCTCTCGCTGGCCGCCCTGCTGGGGGCGGCCAGCTTCCTCACGGGCTGCGACCGGCCCGATCCATTGGTGGTCCCAGCCTCCGAGGCGCCGTCGGGCGCCGTGCGGGTGGACGTAACCACGCAACCGACGGCGGATGGCCCCCGGCCGGCCGCGCCCGGCCATGCCGACACAGCCGCTCCGGTCGCCGAGTAGCCCGTCATCTGCGTGGGCGGGCTGGCCGGCCCTGACGCTACGTGCGGGTGAGGGGGCGCGGCGCCTCCTGCTGGCACGCCGGCGCCTGGGTACTGGCGAGCGCTTCCCACGCTGTCGCGTGAGCGGACCCGGGGCGGCGGACTGAGGTGTGACACCGCCCCCGCCCGGGGCTCGGCGTGTGCGAGGTCCGCGACACATCGCGTCGCAGCGTCTCGGGCGACTGGGACACCGGAGCGGCGGTCGGCACGGCGAGCAAGGCGCAGCGCGCGGGGCGGGCCGGGCGACTACATGCGTACGAAGCGGTCCCCGTTGACCCCGCAGATGCCGCAGGCGTCCGGTGGCGAGCCCATCTCGATGTTGCCACAGACCGGGCACAGGTAGAAGTCGACCCCCTCGAGGTCCTTCCCTGTCGCCACGGCCTCGAGCGCCATCGCGTAGAGCTTCGCGTGCACGGCCTCGGCACGGGTGGCGAAGCCAAACATGCGCTTCGCCTTGTGGTTCTCGGCGTTGGCCAGCTCGATCATGGGCGGATACATGACGGTGAACTCGTAGGTCTCGCCATCGACCGCCGCCTTCAGGTTCTCGGCGGTCGTGCCCACGCCGCCGAGCGCCCGCAGATGCCCGAGGGCGTGGATGGCCTCGGCCTCGGCCGCCGCGCGGAAGAGGCGCGCCACCGTCGCGAACCCCTCCTGCTCCGCCTTGGTCGCGAACGCCGAGTACTTGCGGTTCGCCTGGCTCTCGCCGGCGAACGCCTCCTTCAGATTGTCGTTGGTCGTGCCCATGCAGGCCCTCCTTGCCGCGCCCAACTGCGTCGGGAAACGACACCTGCCTTTCGCGCGGTCTGGACTGCACTTCGCGCGCGCGCCAGCGTTCTCCTGCGCTCTGCCGGGCTGTTGAACCATCGACACCGGCCTGCGTCAGAGATGGCAGGCGTGGCGCGTCCCCCACACAGATTCGCGCCGCACGGAGGACGGAGCGATGAGGCGTGTGCGGTGGCTGGGCGTTGTTGCGCTCGGTATGGCGCTGGTGACACCGGCGATTGCGCAGTGGCTGGCCGAGGGCGCGGTCGGGCGCGGCGTGGCACGCGGCGAGGAGGGGCGTGCGGCGGAGTTCGGCTTCGAGGTGCGGCGCGTGGTGGCGCCGGGCCGGCCCGGGCGCGACGTGCGCCTCCAGGGGCACTTTCGGTTCGCGCTCGCCCATCCGCGCGAGCGCTTCGGCGTGGAGCTTCGGATGCAGGACGTGCAGCGGCTCGAGGTTGACCGGCAGGCCAGGGCGGCTCAGTTCGCCGGGCCGG
Source organism: Chthonomonadales bacterium (assembly GCA_035477595.1). GTDB lineage: Bacteria > Armatimonadota > Chthonomonadetes > Chthonomonadales > CAJBBX01 > DATIKM01. Next base: position 1,908 of record DATIKM010000104.1, on the reverse strand, counting down.
GCGTGCTGGTGACCCGGGGGGGCCGCGGCGTCGAGAGGGTGCAGGGGCGCGTGTTCGTGCGCGTGGCCGACAACCGCGGCGCCGACGCGGCGTCCGGCGCGGAAGACACAATCGCCGTGCGGTTCGACCCGATCCGGAGCGACCGCAAGCTGGACTTCGCGGGCGTGGTGGCGCGTGGCGACATCCGGGTGTTCTTCCGCGAGGGGGAGCGGCGGCCGTAGAGCCCGGCTCGCCCTGCCGTGCGGCACGCGGGGCCGTACCGCCGACGGGCGGCGCGGCCCCGCTTAGCGTGACCAGCGGCTGGCGGGCGCTCATAGAGGAGGAGACCGGCTGCCGCATGGCGCAGAGAGAGCGCGGAGGAGCGTTTGCCGCTTCACCAGGGCGGGCCGGCGCTGGGCCGGCTCCTGAACGGCGCTCGCGGCGCTGGCGCGGGAGGCCCCCGGGAGCGTTCCGCGAGCCGGCGGCGCGCACCGCTTCGCGGGCGTCTCGAGGAGTGACCGAACCGATGAACAACGACACATCCGCCGTTCTGAGTCTCGGCGTCGCGCTGCTGCTGGGGCTCACGCTGTCCGCCGCTCTGCCGGCTGATGCCGCGACGCCCATCCGGCTCCATCCGGCCAACCCGAGCTACTTCCTGTGGCGCGGGAAGCCCACCGTGCTGGTGACCTCCGCGGAGCACTACGGCGCCGTGGTCAACCTGGACTTCGACACCGTACGGTACCTGGACACGCTGCGGCGCGATGGGCTCAACTACACCCGCATCTTCACAGGCGCCTACGTCGAGGGCCCGTCCGACTTCAACATCCGGGAGAACACACTGGCGCCCGCGCCGGGGCGGCTGATCACCCCCTGGGCGCGCTCCGACCAGCCGGGGTACGCCGGCGGCGGCAACCGGTTCGACCTGTCGCGGTGGGACCCTGCCTACTTCGAGCGGCTGAGGCGCTTCTGCTCCGATGCCGGTAGGCGGGGCATCGTGGTCGAGGTGACCCTTTTCTGCCCGTTCTACGAGGAATCGATGTGGCGCCTGAGCCCCATGAATGCGGCGAACAACGTGAACGGGGTGGGCCGCGTCGGCCGCGGGGAGGTCTACACGCTTCGCCACGCCGATCTTCAGCGCGTGCAGGAAGAGATGACGCGGAAGATCGTGCGGGAGCTCAACGGGTTCGACAACGTCTTCTTCGAGATATGCAATGAGCCGTACTTCGGCGGCGTCACCATGGCGTGGCAACGCCGCATCGCCGACGTGATCGTGGAGACGCAGGCCGCGCTGCCGCACAAGCATCTCATCGCGCAGAACATCGCCAACGGGAGCGCGGTCGTCGAAGACCCGCACCCCGCGGTGGGTCTGTTCAACTTCCACTACGCGAGCCCGCCGGACGCCGTGCGGCTGAACCGGCACCACCGCAGGGCGATCGGCTTCGACGAGACGGGCTTCAGGGGCAATGCCGACCTGCCCTACCGGGCCGATGGCTGGGACTTCATGATGGCGGGCGGCGCGCTCTACAACAACCTCGACTACTCGTTCACGGTGGCGCGACCGGACGGCACGCACGTGGTGACCGAGCCGACGCCGGGCGGGGGCGGCCCGACGCTACGCGCGCAGATCGCCGCGCTCAGGCGGTTCATCGAGCGGTTCGAGTTCCTGCGGATGGCGCCGCACGACGAGCTCGTGGTGTCGGGAGCCCCGCAGGGCGGCACAGTCCGCGTGCTGGCGGAGCCGGGGAGGCAGCTTGCCGCCTACGTTCGGGGAGGGACCCGCGTGTCGCTGGGGCTGAACCTGCCCGCCGGCTCCTACGACGTGGAGTGGTTCGACACCAAGGCCGGCCGGGCCGCCGCCCGGAGCGTGCTGAGGCACTCCGGCGGCGTTGCGACCCTGGAGTCGCCGCCCTACGTGGAGGACATTGCGCT
>DATIKM010000103.1:0-17992 GCA_035477595.1 Chthonomonadales bacterium | reverse complement strand
GACGCCGTGGTATCCAGGCGGGTTGCGACGTCCGAGGGTCGCAGTGTGGCCGTACTCGTCTGGCCTGAGGCGGTCTGCGTGGCAGCCAAGCCTTGGCTCGATGCCGCACCAGGCGCAGGCGGGGCCTCGGCGTCTGCTGGGGTTTCCGTCGACACGTGCACCGCAGGCGGGCCGAGGGCGGCCTGCATGGGGAGCTGCTCTGCCGCGGCGCGCACGACTGCGGCCCGCAGGATGAGGTCCCGGAGCAGCGCAGCCGATCCGGACGCTACCATGGGGTCCATGGCCACGAGCAGCGCCCGGTCGGGCCTTGCTGGCTGGGTGGCCGCCGCTTCTGGCAGAGCGCCTTGCCGCAGGGGCTTGGCCTTCTCCCGCTGCGCCTGCAGGCGGCCGGCGAGGGCTGCTACGCCGTCCGACCGCGTCCCATCGGTCGGGGCGTCCGCATCCGACAGGACGACGCTGCGCGTGGCGAGGTCGGGGCTGGGGTACACGGCAGAGGACTCGCCTGTCCGTGGAAGCACATGCCCCGTGGTGGAGACGCGGCCCACCGGCGTGCTCGGCGACTCCACGCCGTCATCTGGCGGAGAGAGGTTGGCCGCGTGCTCACCGCGACTGTCCAAGAGTGGCCCGCCGCCCGCGGACGGCGCGCTCGCAGGCGATGCGGAACCGCTCGAGGACGACCCGACTCCTGCGACGGGCGAGGGCGCAACGAGCATGACGCCGGGCTGCCGTTCGGCCTGTACCGCCGGCGTCCCGCATGTGGTAACTGGGTTCTTCGCTTTGTCCGGCTCGCCGGTCCCCTTTGACGCGGCGTCCACCGGGAGGTGTCCCTCGACTGGAGCCCCCTGCGGGCTTTCGCCCGGCGGCCCCGTCGAGGTGTGGGCGCCGAGCGGAGGCGGTCCTGGCGGCCCTGTCGCGGCGAGCAGGACCTGTGCGCTGGGCACGCAGGTTCCGGTGCTCGTCGCCGCGCCGACCGCTCCCGGGGACTGCGTGGCAGCTCCGGGGTCGCCGACATCCGCGGTAAGCGGCGTGGGCGCTTCGGTCGATCCGGCGGCCCAGAGGCCGGCGTGCCCCGGCGGTGGTGTCGCGGGGCCTGTCATGGCCTCGCTCAGCACATTGCCGAAGGCGGCCGGCTCCTCCGACATGGAGGACGGGGCGCGGTCCTGCGGCGTCAGGGCAGTGCGCGCGTCCAGCATTACTGCGGCACTCACACGAAGGGCCTCCTTACCTGGGAGTGGTCCATCGCGATTATCGGTGAGTGGGGCGAGGGGCTGTAGGTCGTACCGCCGTCACCGTGCCAGGGAACGTGTGAGGAGTGCCGCGCGGTCCGGGGGAAGCTTGGCCAACAGCCTGGCCACCTGTCGCTCGTCCATCTTCAGGAGCAACTGCTCGACGAGCGGGTCAGGTAGGCGCTCAAAGACCTTCGAGGCCTCGTCCACCGGCATCTGGTCGTAGACCGAAGCCAGGCGGAGCAGGCGCCTCTCCTGCTCGGCCCTGTCCTCAGGCGACGGCGCCGCGGCTGGCTGCCGGGCTCGTTGCGGCGCGGGCGAGGGCGGCGTCGGAGGCCAGGCCGAGTCCGCGCTTGCGAGTGGTTGGCCGGAGGTGTGCGGCGCGCTGGCTGTCGGCGGCTCCTCCACCAGTGGCGGCTCCTCCACTGGCGGCGGACTGGCCTGCTGGGCTGCCGTGGCGGCAGGCTGCCCCGGTGTGATACCCGGAATGCGGATCACACCGACCCTGGCGAGGCCGTACGTGGCGCTTCCGGCCAGCGCAACCACCAGCAAGAGAACCACTGCCTTCTTCACGCGTCCGTGCCTCCCCATCGCTCGCGGCCGCCGGTCACTGCCCGCCTATCTCGCCGAGGACCTTGCGGACGTAGTTCTGCGTTTCGGTGAAAGGCGGGATCCCGCCGTGACGGCGGACGGCGCCCGTGCCAGCGTTGTAGGCTGCAAGGGCCAGCCGCACGTCGCCGTTGAACGCGCGCAGCTTGCTGGCGAGATGGCGCACGCCGCCTGCCACGTTCTCGTCCACGTTGAAGGGGTCGCGGATGCCGTAGCCGCGTGCCACCGCCGGCATGAGCTGCATCAGGCCCATCGCGTTCTTGGGGGAGACGGCGCGAGGGTCGCCCGAGCTCTCGGCGCGGATGACAGCTCGCACGAGCGATGGGTCGACTCCATGCGCGGCTGAGTGGCGGGCGATGGCGGCCTCCACTTCGGGCGCCAGCAGCTCGGCCTTCGGACGGATAGACGCCTGGCCGGATGCCTGTGCCAGCGCGACGTCGAACGGCCGCACCGTGGGCGAGAGGGCCGCCGAGGCGCTCACGCCGGAAGCGCCGTCAGGGAGGTGGGACGGCGCAAGGGCTGTGGGCGCGATCGGCGTCGACAGGGCTCGGAGGCGCGCCTCGATCTGCGCCACCCTCGCCAGACTGGCGTCCAAACTCATCGTCTGTCCTCTGCTCTCATGCGATGGTCGCGTGCGACCGGCGGTGCCGGAGCACGGCGAGGTCATCCAGTGTCGCCTGTTCCTCGCGCCGCGCCTCGGCCACGTACTGCTCGTAGGCGTGCTCCTTGAGCCGAGTGATGCTCTCTCTTGCCCTACGCGCCTCCACAAGCGCATCCCTCGCCCGCTCCAGCCGATCCGCGATTGTCTCCCGCAGCTCGGTCTCGCGCTGCGCTTTGGCATCGAGGCCGTCCAGATAGGCTTCTCGCAACGCATAGTCCTGGAGGTCGACGTTCCTTGGCCAGTCTGCCAGCACCCGGGCTCGTTCGCAGACGATAGCCTCGATGCGCTCCTCACAGGCTCGCATCTCCTGCTGGAAGCCCGCGAGGGCCAGGAGACGGTTTCGCTCGGCGGCCTCGCGCTGCTGAAGCACGGCTTGGAGCTTGAAGCGGAAGCGCCTCATGGCTCAGGCGCCGCGCCGGAGGACGCCGCCGCGTGAAGCGCGAGGATTCGATCGACCGTGGCCTCATATCCGCATGCGTCGTCGGTGTCTTGGCGAAGAAAAGCGCGAATGGCAGCGATGTGGCGTCGGGCGCGGTCGATCTGCATGTTGCTCCCGTCCACATAGGCGCCGATGTTGATGAGGTCCTCGGCATCGCGGTAGGTTGCGAGCAGCGAGCGCAGGTCGCCGGCGGACGCTCGGTGGGACGCGGTCGTTACCGCCGGCATCACCCTTGACACGCTCTGCAGCACGTCGATGGCCGGGTAGTGGTTCTGGTGAGCCAGGGCGCGCGACAGCACGACGTGCCCGTCGAGAATCGAGCGCACGGCGTCGGCGACAGGCTCGTTCATGTCGTCGCCCTCGACGAGGACCGTGTAGAGGCCCGTGATGCTGCCGCGGTCGGAAGTACCCGCGCGCTCCAGGAGGCGCGGCAGCAGGGCGAACACTGATGGCGTATAGCCTCGGGTCGTGGGCGGCTCGCCGATGGCGAGGCCGACCTCCCGCTGCGCCATGGCGAGGCGCGTAACCGAGTCCATCATCAGCAGCACCTGACTGCCCTGGTCGCGGAAGAACTCGGCGATCGCCGTGGCGATCAGCGCCGCCTTGATGCGTATGAGCGCGGGTTGATCGGAGGTGGCGACGACCACCACGGACCGTCGGAGCCCCTCCTCGCCGAGCGACTCCTCGATGAAGTCGCGCACCTCGCGACCGCGCTCTCCCGTCAGCGCGATCACGTTCACATCGGCTGCCGTGTTCCTGGCGATCATCCCTAGGAGCGTGCTTTTGCCCACGCCGGAGCCCGCGAAGATGCCCAGGCGCTGGCCTTGGCCGACCGTTAGAAAGCCGTCGACGGCCCGAACGCCGAGCGGGAGGGGACGCGAGATGCGCGTGCGGCGCAGCGAGTTGGGCGCGGCCGCGTTCACCGCGTAGCTCGCTGAGGGGTCCACTGGTCCCAGGTCGTCCATCGGCCGCCCGAGGCCGTCGAGAACGCGGCCGAGGAGCGCCGGACCGACCCCGACCTCGTGGGTCGAGCGCGTGGCCACGACTTCACTTCCCGGCCGGATGCGCTCCATGTCGCCGAGAGGCATGAGGAGGACACGGTTGTCGCGGAAGCCGACGACTTCTGCCGGCACGGGCGGGGCCATCCGGTCCGGCCGTATCTCGCATATCTCGCCGACCATAGTGTTCGGGCCCAGGGCCTCGATGACCAGGCCGACCACCTGTGCGACACGCCCGTTCACCTTGACGGGGTCGAACCGCTCGAGATGTGCCCGGTAGCGCTCGAGGTCGACGGCTGGCGGCTCCAAGTCGCGTGGCTTCAACAGCATGGCAAGCACCTCTCCGTGCGCGACCCGACAGGCTATGCGGCCTCGCGCGCGACGTGCTCAAACGCGGTCTCGATCTCGGCAAACTGTGTGGCAATGCGGGCGTCGATGGCGCCGGACGAAGTCTCCACCACGGCGCCGCCGGCTCCGACACGGCGGTCCTCGACGATCTCCAGATGGCGTATCCCATCCACGAGGGCGGCCAGGTCGTCCCGAGTGGAGCGGACCGTGGCGAGGTCGTCGACGTTCACCCGGATCCGTATGCGATCGGTCTCGGTGACGCGGCGGAGGGCGTTGCGGATGACGGAGAGCGCCACCTCCCGGTTGACCTGGGCGTCGTCCTTGACGACCTTCTGCGCCGTCTCCAGGACGAGCCGCACGATGGACGGCTCGGCCTGCGCCCAGATGCGCTGCCGCTCCCGTTCTATGAGGCCGAGAAACGCCTCGATGTCGGCCCGGTACTGGGCGCGCTCCGCTTCAGCGGCCGCCTGCACGGCCTCCGTGGCTGCGGCATGGCCGTCCGCGTAACCTGCCGCGTGGCCGGCTGCCCGGGCCTCTTCGCGGATGCGGTCCGCACCAGTCTCCGCCTCGGCGACGATCGCGGCCGCTCGACGCTCCGCCTCCAGGAGTGTGCGCTGTGCGGCTTCGAGCAGGTCCTCGCGGGACGCGTGGTCGGCCCGGCCATCCCCCTCATGGTGCGGCCGAGGCGACTCGCGCAGTCGCATCTGCGCCGCGACCGCAACGAGGTCTGGCAGCTCGAGCCGAGCCACGTGGCCGTGGCCACGCACGATCCTAGACAACGATTTCCTCTCCACCGCCGCGGGCCACCACGATCTCGCCGGTCTCCTCCAGGCGACGTATGATGCCCACGATGCGCTGCTGCGCCTCCTCAACGCTCCGCAAGCGCACTGGCCCCATGAACTCCATCTCCTCGCGGAGCATGGACGCCGCGCGCTCCGACATGTTCTTGAAGATGCGTCCCTGGACGTCGTCACTAACGCCCTTCAGGGCCATCGCGAGCTCCTTGGCATCAACCTCGCGCAGGACCTTCTGTATGGACGGGTCATCGAGAAGCACGATGTCCTCGAACACGAACATCAGCTTCTTGACCTCATCGGCGAGCTCGGGGTTGTTCTCGGAGAGCGCCTCGGTGATCATCTTCTCCGTCTGTCGGTCCACCGAGTTGAGCACCTCGACGAGCGCCCGCACTCCACCGACGGCCGTCAGGTTCTGCGAGACCACCGTGGAGAGCTTTCGCTCCAGGACGCGCTCGATCTCGCGCACAACCTCCGGCGGAGTGCGGTCCATGAGGGCGATGCGTCGTGCAACGTCCGCCTGCACGTCTCCGGGCAGCCCGGACAGAACCTGCGCCGCCTGCTTGCTCTGTAGGTGCGCCAGGATGAGGGCAATCGTCTGCGGATGCTCGTTGTTGATGTACGACAGAATCTGCGCGGGCTCGGCCTTCTTCACGAAGTCGAAGGGCAGCACCTGAAGGGACTCGGACACACGGCCCAGCACCTCACCTGCTCGCTCCGGGCCGTAGGCCGCCTCAAGGACCATGCGGGCATGCCCGATGCCGCCCTCGGCGATGAACTCCTGAGCCAGGCACATCTCCTTGAACTCCGACACGACCGCGCTGCGCTCGGTGTGGTTCACGCGACCGATGCGGGCCAGCTCGATGCTGAGACCCTCAACCTCTTCGGGACTCAGGTGCTGGTAGACGCGCCCGGCTGCCTCGGGGCCGATGGCCATCAGAAGCACGGCAGCCTTGCGCCTGGTCGGTGTCTGATTACGTGCCACGCCGTTCTCCCTCTACAGCCAGGACAGATGCGGATGGCGGAGCGCGGGTCGTCCCGCCATATGCCGCGACGCTATCGATCGTCGAGGAGCCAGCCTCGCAGAAGCATTGCGACCGTCTCCGGCTTCGATTGCGCGAGGTGCACAATGCTCTCGAGGTTTGAATCGAAGGCCTGTTCGATGATGTCGAAGGACCGCTCGCCCTGCTGGACTGGGCGCCCAACGACGCCCGCTCCCTCCTGCTCAGGCAACTCGACCATGTCGTCGGACTGGCCTCCCACTCGGAGATCGAGGCCGGCGCCGGCGGCGCCCGCGGTGGCCCCCGCTAGCGCGAGCTGGGGCGACGCCCCCGCCAATTCGCGACCAACAGGTCGCCTCAGGCTGCGCGCCAGTATGAAAAGCATCAGCAACATGACGGCCAGCGGCACGCCGTAGCTCAGCAGACGGGCAGTGCGCTCGGCTGCGGCAGCGCTAGCTTCCTCCTTACGCCGCTCAGCCGGGCCGACCGTGTCGAACGGCACCCGCTCGACCGAGATCTGGCGGTCGATGGGCGCGATCGCCGTTCCGGTCGGCACGAGGGCCTCCACCTGTCGGCGTATGGCCTCGACGGTTGCCGGCTCCACGGACTCGTCGAGCGCCACCAGCACCGAGACCGACTCGACGCGGCCCGGTGCCCTGGCCGTCTCGACGGTCTTGGAGCCCGGCTGCGTGGTCTCGTTCACCGTAGTTGCGGTGTAGCTGCCGCTCGAGTGGTCGATCGACGCGCCCATATAGGTGGGCGGATTGGGGGCCCCTGCCGTGTTGCTCGCCATGCCGACCGGCCGGCGGGCTGCCCCAATGTTGCCGGCGCCGGACAGCGTCTCCTCAGTCGTCTGGCGCGACGTGCGCACACCGGGCGTCACCTCATGGACCTTCTCGGTCTCTGCGTCCATATTGAGGCTCGCGCGCACCACCACGTCAGCCTTCCCAGGACCGGCGATGCGCTCGACGTGGGCCTTTAGGTCGCGCGCCAGGGCTTCCCGATAGGTGCGCTCGGCCTGGAACCGCTCATCCGTCTTGTCTCCGGCGGAGGAGGCGGCTCCGTCCCATAGGGGGTTGCCGTGGCCGTCGGCCACGCTGATGTTGGCGGGCGTCAGACCCGGGAAGCTGTGAGCCACCAGGCTGACGACGGCCATCGTCTGCTTCCTGTCGAGCTCCTGTCCCGGCTTCATGCGCAGGATCACGCTGGCGGTGGGTTCCTGCCGCTCACTAATGAACGGGCTGTCGGCGCCGGCTGCGTAGATGACTCGGGCTGCGCTGACCGGCGACAACTGCGAGATCGACTGCTCGACGTGGCCTTCGATCGACCTCCGAATCACCTGCGACTCCATCTTCTCCGTGACTCCGAACATCGGCCTGTCAAGGAGTGTGTAGCCTGGCGATCCTGAGTTCAGGAGCCCCTCTGCAGCCAGCGCCATCTGCATCTCGGGGCGCCGACTGGCGGGCACCTTGATGCTCCGGCCATCCTGCCCCACGCGATACGCGACATTGCGCTCGTCAAGGAGCGTGAGGATGCCCTTGGCGTCCGCGGCGGACGCGTCCTGAACGAGGGTCTCGTACTCCGGGGTGGCCGCCCAGAACGCGAAGCCGATGCCGACCACGACGGCCGCCAGCGTTGAGGCGGCCAGGAGGATGCGATTGACCTGGGGCATCGCTCCCCAGGTCTCGCGCAGTCGTTCGAAGCGATCGCGCATGGCGGTGCTTCCCTTCAACGCAGGGGTGTGAACTGAGTCTCTGCTGCGCCTTGCCGGTCAGCCGGCGTGCGCGCTCGTGGGTGGCCTCTTCGACGGACTAAACTGCGGTTCGCATGATCTCCTGGTAGGCCTCCATGAGCCTGTTGCGGACCTGGACGGTCAGCGCCATCGCTGTGCTGGCCTTCTCAAGCTCGATGATCAGGCGGTGGATGTCGATCTGCTCTCCCGCGGCGAACCGCTCCACGGTGGCGCCTGCGTTGGACTGCGCGGCGCTCACGGATCTCAGGGCCTCTCCAAGGAACTGTCCGAACGTGACCGATGCCTCGCCGTCGGTCCCAGGCACGGGCAACGCCGGGCCCTGTCCCCCAACGGTTCGCTGTGGCGCGAGGGGTGCTGCGCCGATGGCCTCGATGGGCATCTGTGGTTAGCCCCTTCCAATCTCCAGCGCGCGCTGCTGCATCTGCTTGGCGGCGCCGATCGCGCTCACACCTGCGTCGTAGGCTCGCGTGGCGGCGATGAGGTCGACCATCTCCATCACCGGTTCGACGTTGGGGAGCAGTACGAAGCCCGTCGCAGGATCGGCCTCCGGGTGACCCGGGTTGTGGACCCGCTTGAGAGGCCCTGTGTCCTCGGCGATCTGAACCACGCGAACCCCGGTCACGCTGGCGTCATGGCGACCCAGCGCGGCACGCAGACGACCTGCGAAGCCCATTTCCTGTTCGCCGGACGCGAAGACCACATGTCGGCGCCGGAATGGTTCTCCCGTTGCCGTGCGGGTCGTGTTGATGTTCGCCAGGTTGTTGCTGATGACGTCCATCCGGACGCGTTCAGCGGTCAGCCCCGACGCGCTGACCTCGAATGAAGAGACGATGCCCATGCGGGTTCTCCCGCTTGCTCCGACCCCTGGGGACGGCGCTAGCGTCCGGCGTTGATGGCTGACCTGAGACCCGAGAAGAAGCGATGGACGTAGTCCGATAGCGCTTGGTAGCGGATGGTGTTGGCAGCCATCAGCACCATCTCGCGCTCCACGTCCACGTTGTTTCCGTCCGCGCGGGCCACGGTGGCAGTGTCGTGCACGGTGGCGGGCCGAAAGGGAAGAGCGGTTGTCACTGGCGAGCCCGTGGCGGGCGACACGACCGAGGCAACCGCCCGCTGCAGCGCATCCTCGAAGTGGACCACCTTGCGCTTGTAGCCAGGGGTGTTCACGTTCGCGATGTTGTCGGCGATCGCGCCGTGGCGCGCTGCCAGCCCGTCGAGAGCTCCCTGTGCGGCAAGAAAGGCGCGGTTCGCGAGCACTCGGTTGAGCATCGTGACATACCTCGGAGGGCGCGTCGAGCAGGTGTGGCGGTCAGCGTTGCTCCGCCGAGGCCACAGAAGCGCCGGTGGCATTATCGGCGCTCGCTGCCGCGATCTATAGGTGCCGGTGGACCGGGGAGGGGAGGTGCTACAATGCACCATGCGGCTCGTGGCGGAGGGCGTGAGTGTCGGCTACGGGGGGCGGAGGGTCCTCGGCCCGATCGACCTCCGGGCCGAGCCAGGCGAGGTCCTTGGCCTCATCGGGCCCAATGGTGTCGGCAAGTCCACCCTGCTGCGCGGCCTGACAGGTGTGCTCCCGTTGCTGTCTGGCCGCGTGCTCTGCGATGCCCATCCGCTCGCGGGCCTCTCCGCCCGCGAGGTCGCGCGGCGCATCGCGTTCGTTCCCCAGTCCGAGCCCACGCTGTTCGAGTTCACCGTCCGAGACGTCGTCCTGATGGGCAGGCATCCGCACATCTCCGCGCGGCGTGGCGAGACGGATGCCGACCACGATGCCGCGGCGCGCGCGATGGCCGCGACCGACACGCTCCATCTGGCGGAGCGCCCTGTGACCGAGCTCTCCGGCGGAGAACACCGTCGGACCCTGATCGCGCGCGCGCTGGCGCAGAGCGCACCAATCGTCATGCTCGACGAGCCGACCGCTCATCTTGACATCGCGCACCAGTCTGCCGTGTTGACGGGCCTGCGGCGCCTCGCCGAGGACCGTGGTGCCACCATCGTCGCGGCGATCCACGAGCTGAACCTGGCGGCTGAGCATTGCCACAGGCTGGTGCTGCTCGCGTCAGGGCGCGTGATGGCGGAGGGTTCACCTGACGACGTGCTCACACCGGAGTGCATTAGCGCAGCCTATGGAGCAAGGGTCTGCGTCACACGAAGCCCCGCAACGGGTCGGCCGCTGGTCCTGCCGGTGCCGGCCGCGGGGGAGGGGGCGGCGCGTCGGTTCGGGGTGCATGTAGTGTGCGGGGGAGGCTCGGGACGGGCGGTGCTGGCCGCGCTCCACAGGCGTGGTTTCGCGGTGACTGCAGGCGTCCTGAACCAGCTTGACAGCGACGAGGACGCGACGCGGGCCCTTGGCATCGAGCACGTTGTGGAAAGGCCGTACTCTGCTGTCGGGCCGGAGGCGCGGCTGGCGTGCGTGGCCCTCATGCAGGAGGCGTCGGCCATTGTTGTTGCCGAGGTCCCCTTCGGCTCGGGCAACCTGGCGAACCTGGAAGTGGCCCTGGAGGCGCAGCGGTCCGGGGCGCGCCTCTACTTTCTTGGCGACGCGGGCTTGCCAGCGCTCGACTATACGGGCGGCGCGGCCGCAGAGCGGGCCGCAGAGGCGCTCCGACGGGGCGCGATGCGCGTGTCCTCGGTTGCCGAGCTTCTTGACTGCTTGGATCGGGCACACGAACAGCAGGGCATCACGGACCCCCATGCAGGGGCTGGCACCTGAGGGTACAATGGCGTGGAGAGACGCACGGGCGACCGAATGTTGGCGCTGGTTCCCATCCGCGGTACCGCCGGCCCGCGTGATGGCCGCTTTGTGATGCAGACCCGGCGGATAGCCCTGACATGGTGAACGGGTCGGCGCGGTTCTCGGCGTGGCAGGGAGAGCCCGCCCTATGAAGGTCCTGGTCGTCGACGACGAGCTGCCGATCGTGGAGGCAGTGTCCTACAATCTCCGACGTGAAGGTTATGAGGCGCTTACCGCCACCGACGCAGAGCAGTGCATGGACGCGGTTCGAGTGCAGAAGCCGGACCTCGTGATCCTCGACGTGATGTTGCCCACCGCCTCAGGCTTCGACGTGTGCCGCCTGCTCCGCAAGCATTCCGCTGTGCCCATCATCATGCTCACCGCGCGCGCCGATGAGACGGACCGCGTGGTGGGTCTGGAGCTCGGTGCGGACGACTACGTCACGAAGCCCTTCAGCATGCGCGAGTTGATGGCCCGCGTGAGGGGCGTGCTTCGGCGGACCGGGCCCACGCCCCACAGCTCCCCGTCGGACATGGTGGTCATCGGAGACATCGTCATAGACATGGGCCGCCACGAGGTGGAGGTCCGCGGGGCGCCGGTGGCGCTCTCCCGCAAGGAGTTCGAGCTGCTCGCGTTCCTCGCAGCCAACCCTGACCAGGCATTCACGCGCCAGGTGCTCCTTGACCGCGTGTGGGGCGCAGACGCCTACGTCGGAGACCGCACGGTCGATGTCCATGTTCGCTGGCTGCGCGAAAAGGTGGAGGCCGACCCGTCACGTCCTGTTCACCTCCTCACCCTCCGCGGTCTCGGCTACAAGCTGGTGCGCGGATAGCCCCATGGCCTGCCTCCGGAGACGGCCCCGCGACCGGCGGAGCCAGAGCCCATGACCTGGCTTCCCGAGACCCTCAGCGCGGCACTGATCATGCTCTCGCTCGGCCTCGCCTACAGCGGCACGCGAGCTCGGATCGTGGTGCGGCGCATCGAAGCGGAGCGCGCTGCGGCAGCGGAGCATGCCTCGCAGCGTGAGCAGCGGCTGCGGGCGGCGCTCAAGGCCCGCGACTGCGAGCACGAGCAGGTTCTGAGCTGCGTGCAGGCTGCCGTGGTGACGATGGACCTTGCCGGTCTCCTTCTTCGCGCCAACCCCGCGGCGCGCCGGCTCCTCGGGTTTTCAGCGACGGTGATTGAGGGCCGGCCGATCCTCGAGCTCACACTATCGGAGGAGCTACACCGCCTCGTGAACGTCGCACGCGCGACCGGTGCTCCGACGCAAGCCGACGTGCGCCTTCCCGATCCGGTTGGCCGTCGGCTGCAGGTGGCGGTAGCGCCCATCGGTCCGCTGCCGGATGGCTCGCACCGTGTCGTCCTGGTCGCGCACGATGTCAGCGAGCTGCGGCGACTCGAGACGGTGCGCAGGGACTTCGTGGCCAACGTGTCTCACGAGCTGCGCACGCCGCTCACGTCGATCCGCGCGATGGCGGAGACGCTGCAGGCAGGGGCCCTCACCGACCCGGAGGTAGCGGTGCGCTTCCTGGACACGATCATCAACGAGGCGCAGCGACTGACGCGCATATCGGAGGATCTCCTGGTGCTCTCGGACAGCGAGTCGAGGATGCCGGAGACGACACGGTTCGCGCTGGCCGACCTGGTTCGCGAGGTCCTCGGCCACGCGCGACCGTCCGCCGAGGCGGCCGGCATCGAGCTTACCGCTCGCGTGGACGAAGACCTGGAGGTGGTAGCCAGCTTCGATCAGATCCAGCAGGTGCTGGTGAACCTCGTCGAAAACGGGATCAAGTACACGCACCGTGGCGGCACCGTGCGGGTAAGCTCCGAGCGGAGGGATGGCTTAGTCCAGGTCCACGTGACGGACACCGGCATCGGCATCATGCGCGAGCACCTCCCGCGCATATTTGAGCGGTTCTACCGCGTCGACAAGGCTCGCTCGCGCAAGAGCGGCGGCACGGGTCTCGGGCTCTCCATCGTGAAGCGCATCGTGGAGGCACACGGCGGCACGGTGACCGTCGAGTCGGAGCACAACCGCGGCACTCGCTTCTCGTTCACGCTCCCTATCGCGTCGCCGACGTAGCCGCACGATCTACGCAGCCGCTGCCTTCTGTGCAGGTTATCGCGCCAGTCCTTGACATGGTCGCTTCTCCCCGGTACACTTCCCGCGACAATGCGCACAGATGACTTCGACTACGATCTCCCGCCGGACCTGATCGCCCAGCATCCGGTTCCGCGCGGCTCAGCACGCCTGATGGTGCTCGACCGTTCGGCTGCCGAGCCGAGCGCCACCACCTTCGACTGCCTGCCGCTCTACCTGCGCCCCGGCGACACCGTCGTGCTGAACGACACACGTGTGACGGCGCGGCGCGTCGAAGCGCTCGGGCTGGCGCGCGGCGGCGAGGCGTTGCTGATCCGCCCTGTTGGTGATGATGCTTGGGCGGCGTTGGTGCGGCCCGGCAGAGCCTTCCGGGTCGGGGCCACGGTGACGCTCGCAGGTCCCGATGGCGAGCCAGTGGTGGCGCGGGTCGAACGCGTGGAGCCGGATGGCTCGCGCATTCTCTGCTTCCCGGGCAGGCGCGAGCGTGACCTGATGTGCAGGGCCGGCTTCGTGCCGGTGCCGCCCTACATTCACGAGCGGCTGAAGGACGAGGACGACTACCAGACCGTGTACGCGCGGGAGGGTGGGTCGGCGGCAGCGCCGACGGCGGGGCTCCACTTCACCGAGGAAATGCTGGACCGCGTGGTGGCCGCCGGCGCCGGTCTGGTACGTCTCACTCTGCACGTCGGGGTGGACACATTCCGGCCAGTGAAGAGCGAGCACGCCGAGCACCACACGATGCACGGCGAGTGGTACGAGTTGGGGGAGGAGGCCGCAGACGCAGTGAACGCCACGACTGGCCGGGTGGTGGCGATCGGAACGACGACCGTGCGCGCGCTTGAGAGCGCTGCCATCGGTGATGGACGGGTGCGTGCTGGAGCGGAGGAGACGCGCCTCTACATCACCCCGGGGTACCGGTACCGCGTGGTCACGGCGATGTTCACCAACTTCCACCTGCCGCGCTCCACCCTGCTGATGATGGTCTCGGCGTTCGCGGGCTACGAGAGGACGATGGCTGCTTACCGGATGGCGGTCCGCGAGCGCTTTCGCTTCTACAGCTTCGGCGACGCCATGCTGATCCTTTGAGGGGCCGTCCCCCCACGGATGTCCGGGAGGTCGTGGATGCGTCTCGATGAGTACCAGCGGTGGCTGGACTCGCAGTTTGTGGAGGAGCGCGACTCCGCTGCCTCACCCGAGGTCCCTCAGGATGCGGCGGCGGAGCACCTGGTCGCCGCAGTCGGCCCTCCGCCAGCGCCGGCGGCGCCGCTTCGCACCGAGCCGGCTGCCACGGGGGCCGTGTCTGGCCCGAGCGCCGCTGGCGCCCGGTCGTTCGGATCGCTCGAGGGCCTCTCCGACGACCTCGACGTGCCCGGCATAGAGCGGTTTTTGCCGCATCTCGCGGCCCCGGCGGGGCTGTCCGAGGGCGGTGATGCTGGGCTGAGATCTGTCGCGCCGCCAGAGGCAACTGGCGAGCCCGACGCTACGGCGCTGGTCCCTGACGCGGCCGCCGCGGTTGACGACGAAGCGCCGGGCGCCGTCGCTGTCGAATCGCAGATGGTCGAGGGCGTCGTCGAGGCCGAAGCGCAGATGGTCGAGGGCGCTGTGGCTGACAGTCATGTCGTGGAGGCTTCCGCGTCGGGCCTTGCGGCGGTGGGTGCCGCTCCACCAGCCGAGGCTACGGTCGACGCCGATGCCGGGGCACTGGAGGTAGAGCATCCCGCCGCCGGCTTAGGCGTCGCCTCGCTTGACGAGCATCCCGCCGCCGGCTTGGGCGTCGCCTCGCTTGACGAGGAGCCCAGCGCCAGTGCGCAGACGCCACAATCCCCTGCACGTCGCAGATTGCGCGCACGGAACGTCCGCGCCTCCGACGCCGTGAAAGAGCTTGATCCCTCGGAGCTCTGGCAACTGGCGCCGCAGCACCTTCAGCGCCTGATCGCGGCAGGTGACGACGGCGAGGTCGCGCAGAACTCCTACAGCCGCCGGTTCAAGGAGACACGACTGGAACTGATCCAGCGTCTGCTCGACCCGACGCTGTCTCTGGAGGACACTGCCCGCCTGCTCAATGTGTGTCCGGCCACGGTGCGCCGCTACACGAACCGGGGTCTCCTGACTCATCAGCGGACCCAGGGCGACCAGCGTCGGTTCCGGCTTTCGGACGTCCTGGCCTTCCTTGAGGCGCAGGCAAGAAGCAGCGGGTGACGCGCCGCGGGTCGCCGCCAGCTCGAAGGTCTGACCGAGAGCCCACCATGCGCGTGTGCATGCTGTCCGAGTGCTATGAGCCCACCTGCAACGGCGTCAGCACGTCGGTCCGCGCGCTGGTGGACGAGCTTCGGGCAAGAAGCCACCACGTAGTCATCGTCGCTCCGCACTATGCTTCACACCACGATGCATCACGACTGGTCCTTCGCCTCCCGTCCTTTCACACGCGCTGGAACCGCGACTACCCCGTTGCCTGTCCTTGGCTGCCGTTCGCGCCACGTCGGCTGCGGCGCCTCTGCCCCGACATTGTGCACTCGCATGGCGCGTTCTTCGTCGGAGTGCTCGCGTGGCGCCTAGCTCGGCAGGTCGGTGCACCCCTGGTCTCGACGTACCACACGCTCTACGAGCACTACAGTCACTACGTGGCCTTCCTTCCGGACCCTGTGGTTCGAGCCATGCTCGACCGATGGATGCCACGGTACTACAATGCCTGCGCGTCGATCATCGCGCCTTCGCGCGTCGCCGAGAGGTCCCTGCGGCAGTACGGCGTGCACCGACCCGTGGCAATAGTCCCCACGGGCGTGCCTGTGCCGGCGCCATCCACCGTCAATACGGATGCGCGTCAGCAGGCGCGCGAGCGCTTCGGCATTCCTCCGGACTCACCGATGATCCTGGCGGTTGGCCGGATCGCGCGCGAGAAGAACCTCGATCTGGTGCTCGCTGCCTTCCTGAGGCTCCGTCACGCACGACCGGAGGTGCGACTGCTGGTTGTAGGGGGCGGCCCGCACTTGGAGCAGTACCGGGCCGCCGTACAGGCGAACGCCTACGGGGGGCAGGCGACCCTCACCGGGCCAGTGCCCCATCACGAGCTCCCGCCCATCTATGCGGCCGCGGATGCGTTCGTGCTTGGGTCAACGACGGAGACCCAGGGGCTGGTTGTTGCTGAAGCGCGAGCTGCTGGCACCGCCTGCGTGGTGGTTAACGCAGGGGGAGCAGGGGAGACGGTGCGGCACGGTGAGGACGGGTTCGTGGTGGATCCGTCCCCAGAGGCCGTAGCATCGGCGCTCGAGACTCTCCTGGCCGACGATGAGCTCCGGGCCCGGATGCGGGATGCCTGCCTGGCGAGTGCGGCTCGATGGACTCCCGAGGCGATGGCGGACAAGGTCGAGGAAGTCTATCGGGGGGCGAGTGAGGCGCGTACTGCCCTGACGCCGGAGACGGCAGGCTGACGTGGAGCATGCGCCGGCCCTGCGAGAAGGGGTCCTAGGGACTCCCTACGGGACGTCCTTGGTATGCCCCTGCATCTCGATCAGGCGATCGGTCGCGTTACCGCGGACTGCGGCGCGTGGACCTACCTGATCGCGTCAGCGATCGTCTCCTGCGAGGCCGGACTGGTAGTCACACCGTCCGTGCCGGGTGCATCAGTGCTGTGTGCGGCGGGAGCCATCGCAGCGAGGGGCGACATAAGCGTCGCGCTCGTCATCCTGGCTCTGGGGCCGGCTGCGCTCTGTGGCGACAACGCGACCTACTGCATCGGCCAGGTGCTGGGCGCGCGGATGGTGCGCAACGAGCGCAGCAAGGTGGTGGACCGGCGGAATCTGGCGAGGACCGCACGGGTTTTCGGGAAGGTACGGTAGCAGGGCAACCGTGGTCGCCCGGTTCGCCCCCGTCGTGCGAACCATCGCGCTGTTCGCCGCCAGCCTCGGAGCGATGACGTATCCGCAGCTCTTTGCGCCCTCGGTGGCGTGGGCGGGGCTCTGGGTCAGCGTCTGCGTCTTCGCCGCGAACTACTTCGGTCGGCTGGCGGTGGTCGGGGACCACGTCTCGCCCGCAACCATGCTCGTGATCATGGTACTCCTGGCGCCGGCAGTGATGCAGAACGTGCGGGACATGCGCCAGCAGCGGACTGAAGGCCGGCGCCTTGGCGCTGCTGGGCGCGCCGGTCCATCGCCCCGCGGGGCTGGTCATTGCCGCGGTCAGCCCATTCGCGCGATGCGCCGGACCATGTACTGCAGGATGCCCCCGTTGCGCATGTACTCGAACTCCTTCGGCGTGTCGACGCGCAGAACCGCCGCGAACGTTATCCTGGCGCCAGACGCGTCATCAGCGGTCACGGTCAGTCGCGCGCGGGGTCCTACCCCGTCCCGCACCGCATCCTCGATGCCGCAGATGTCGTAGACCTCGCGGCCTGTAAGCCCCAGCGTGTCGGCTGTCTCGCCCGGGAGGAACTGGATCGGCGCAATGCCCATTCCGACCAGGTTGGATCGGTGGATGCGCTCGAAGCTCTCGGCGAGCACCGCTCGGACTCCCTGCAGGTACGGTCCCTTGGCAGCCCAGTCACGGCTCGATCCACAGCCGTACTCCTTGCCTGCTATCACCAGCAGCGGCGTCCCGGCAGATCGGTATCGCATCGACGCATCGAAGATGCTGACGATCTCGCCGGTAGGGAGGTAGGTCGTCCAACCCCCCTCAGTCTCAGGCGCCAGCCGGTTCCTCAGCCGGGTGCTGGCGAAGGTTCCGCGCACCATCACCTCATGGTGGCCACGGCGCGCCCCGTAGGAGTTGAACTCGCGAGGATGGACGCCCCGCTCGATGAGCCAGCAGCCTGCGGGCGAATCGGGCCGGATCGACCCGGCCGGCGAGATGTGATCGGTGGTGGTCGAGTCGCCCAAGACCACAAGCGCCCGGGCGCCGCGCACGTCGAGAGCGAGGCCTGGGGCGTCGCGCTCCATCCCCCGAAAGTAAGGGGGCAGCTTGATGTAGGTGGAAAACTCGTTCCACGGGTACAGCGCGCCCTCCGCCGAGTCCAGCGCCTCCCATGCGGCATCCCCTTCGAAGACGCTCGCGTAGTTGCTTCGGAAGGCCTCAGTCTGCAGTGCACTGGCCGCGGCCTCGTTCACCTCATGGTGCGTCGGCCACAGGTCGCGCAAGTAGACGGGCTCGCCATAGGTGCCGGAGCCGATCGGCTGGGTGAGCAGGTCGATGTCCATCCGGCCGGCGAGTGCGTAGGCGACCACGAGCGGCGGGGACATGAGGTAGTTGGCGCGCACCTCGTGTTGGATACGACCCTCGAAGTTGCGGTTGCCGGACAGCACCGAGCACACGACCAGCCTGCCGCGCGCGATCGCCTCC
>DATIKM010000102.1:0-11316 GCA_035477595.1 Chthonomonadales bacterium | reverse complement strand
GCCGCCTCCTGGGTGGGCCTGCATCCCGCTGGGGCCAGCCATTCGGTGGAACTTGGGGTCGCGGGCGGGCAGCAGGTAGGCGTTGCCGAGGTCGCAGGTTCGTTCCGCGCCTCCCTCTGGAACGGAACGGCCGCCTCCTGGGTGGACCTCACTCCCGCCGGGGCCAGCGAATCGTACGCGCATGGCGTCTCAGGCGGGCAGCAGGTAGGGTGGGCCGATGTCGGAGGTACGCTGCGCGCCTCCCTCTGGCGCGGAACGGCCGCCTCCTGGGTGGACCTCCATCCCTCCGGGGCCAGCCGATCGTTGGCGCATGGCGTCTCAGGCGGGCAGCAGGTAGGCTTTGCGGAACTCGCAGGTTCGGAGCGCGCCTCCCTGTGGCGCGGAACGGCCGCCTCCTGGGTGGACATCCATCCCGCCGGGGCCAGCGAATCGCAGGCATATTGCATCTCGGGCGGGCAGCAGGTAGGGCATGCGGAGGTCGGAGGCTCGGAGCGTGCCTCCCTCTGGCGCGGAACGGCCGCCTCCTGGGTGGACCTCCACTCCCTACTGCCGGGCGAGTTCGTGGAGAGCGGAGCTAGCTGTGCTCTCCATGCAGGTTGGGTGTTGGCGACATCGAACGAGCTATCGTAAGATAGGTCCGCCATCGCCAGATCCCGGCAGTGGGGAAGGCCGCGCGCAGGCGGAACGTGTCACCGCCGTCCCAGAACGCGAGTCCGGTGAACCGCCGACCCGAGGGCCCCTCGTAGGAGACGCTCACGCTCACATCGGCGCAGGGCATCGCATACGTGCGTGAGCTGCGGAGCTCCGCCTCCCAGCGCCGCCACGTCTCGGCGGAGCCCGAGGCAGGCGCGGAGGCGGGCGCCAACGCGACGAGCGCGATCACCCAGACCACTACGGCCGCCCCCCTTCCTCGCTTAGCGACGAGCGCGGGGAGCGGGTCGGGGCGAGGTCGTCGGCCCGTCTGCAACCGGCACGTCGCCGATCCACACCATCCGGTCGATCCGCAGGGTGCGCCCGGCCGGGTTCCTCCCGTAGAGCGGCTCGCCGCGAGCGTCCCATCCGTGGTAGACCATCCAGTACTCGCCGCCCGGCAGCGAAACGATGCTCTGGTGGCCCGGTCCGTACACGGCGCCGGGGACCGTCTGGATGAGTGGCCTGGTGTCCTTCGTGAAGGGACCCGTCAGCGACCGCGAGGTGGCGCTGTACACAGCGTAGCAGGCGTCGGCCTTGTAGGACTGGAACCAGCCAGACGAGTAGAACAGATGATAGACGCCGCGGCGGAGCACCATCGTCGGCGCCTCGACGATCCCTCGCTCGATCTCACGGTCGGGCCGCAGCAGCACGACGCGCGGGCCCACGACGCGGTCGAGGTCGGGCGCGAGGCGTCGCAACACGATGCTGCGGGGGTCCTCCTCGGAGTAGATGAGATACGGCGTGCGATCGCGGTCGAAGAAGATGGTGGCGTCTATGACGCCCACGCGGTTGTCGTCGCCGCGCACGAGGATCGCCCGGTGCGTGAAGGGTCCGACCGGCGATGCCGCCGTGGCGATGCCGATGTCGTGCTTGCCGGTCGCCGGGTTCCTCGCCGAGTAGGTCATGTGGAACCGCCCGCGGTGCCGGACGACCTCCGGGGCCCAGTAGTGAACGTCCGACCACGGCGGACGGTAGGCGAGGCCGCGGTGGGTCCAACGCACCAGGTCGGTCGACTCCAGTACCTGGAACCCCCTGCCCACGGCTGCGGTCTCGGTCGCGTACGCGTAGAAACGGCCGCCGTACGCCAGCACGAAGGGGTCCGGGCAGTCGCGATCCCAGACGGGGTTGGTGAAGGTGGCGGGGGGCGAGCTGCCGTTGCCCGACTCCGTGGTCGCGGTCAGAGCGAACAGAGCTACCACAAGCATGGCGGTCCTCATTGCTCCGCCAGGACCCGCTCAACACCTGCCTGCACCGTGCTCAGGTCGCGCTCGCCCTCCCAGCGGTAGCGGACCATTCCCTTGCGGTCGATCAGTACGGTCACCGGCACCTCCTCAATGTCGCCGAATGCGAGCGCCACAGGCTCCGGCGTGAGCGCCACGGGAAACCCGACGCCCTCATTGCTCAGCCACTCGCGCAGCGCGGCGGCACCCATGCGCTCGCCAGTCGCGAGGCCCAGCACGTCCACTCCACGCGGGCCGTACCGGCGCGCGATCCCGGTGAGCCCGGGCAGCGCCGGGCGGCAAGCGCTGCACCACGTAGCCCAGAAATACAACAGCGTGATGCGGCCTTCCTGCCCGCGAAGGCTGAACCGTCGCCCATCGAGCGCGACCGCCTGGAAGCTGGGCGCGGGATCGGCCCGAGCCGGCGCGATCGGGCGTACGCTAGCGAGATCGGGGTCCCCGGGCCATGACGCGCGGTTCTCGGACCACCAGCGGCGCCACTGTGCGACCACCGCCTGTCGCGTCGCCACGGGATCGCGTACCCGGTACACCCACGGCTTACCGCTGATGCTGCGGAGCGCGCCGGTCGCCATCTGCACGACCACCTCCTCGGGGTCGTTGAGCGCAGCGACCAGAGCGGGCACGACCTCCTTCCCGACCCGCGGCGGGTCGAGCTGGGCCAGGGTGCGAAGCTGCATGGCGGCGGTGTGGCGCAGCCAGACGTCGTGGTCCAGCAGCCCCGCGAGGAGCAGCCGGACTCCGCGCTCCCGGTCCAGCACATGGAGGCGCTCCAGCGCGCGCTGCCGCACGAGGGAGCTGCTGTCGAGGAAGGCGCGCTCCAGGGCGTCAGCGGCGTCGTCGCCTTGCAGGTCGCCCAGCGCGTCCACCGCGGCGAAGCGCGCCGCGTAGCGCCGATCATCCACGTAGCGGAGGGCGTGGTGAAGCCGCTCGGCCGGGGGCAGTCCTGCCAGCCGCTCCTGCATGGCGAGCGTCGCCGTCTTGTAGTTGCCATCGAACGGGCTGGCGGGCTCGTGGCGGCCCGGGTGCCAGAGCATCGTCCGGACCGCCAGCCCCACCACCCCCACCAGGAGGACGCCCAGCAGCACGCCCAGCCTGGTGAGACCGGCTCTGTCGGAGCGCCTCAGCCCGCCTCGGAAGCGGTCCTCCTCTGCGTGGAAGCCCTCCACCGATAGGAGCCTGCCCGCACGGTTGCGGACCCACCTGAGCCGCGGCGGCAAGCAGTCCATCGTCACCCTCCCGTCGCGCAAGCCGCGAGTCAATAGCTGGTACGAATACTGGTAAAGCGCGCTTCCACGCCTGCCGATAATCCCAACGTCTGGCGCGATGACGCGTTCGAGGACACTCCGGTGCTCCTCGAGCCTCCCCCTCGCCCTGGTGCGCTCGCGAGCACGGCAGTCCAGCGCCGTGCCGCTTGCCTATACGACGCCCGCCCACCCGCGCATTTTGACCGAGGGGGACCCAACATGCCGGTAGCCGAAATGCCGGTCCGCAGTGCGCTGGCCGACGCCTCCATGGTAAGCGTGCCGCTGCGCCAGTGGCGCGCCGCATCCGCAGCTCTCGAAGGAGACGCGGGCGCCGAGGGCGGTTCCGCGGTGTTCTGGGATGTCCTGCCCGGCGGCGTACTGGTCTCCGCCATCGCGGACGGGGCCGATGCGCCGCGCGGCGCGGCCGGCGCGGCCATCGCGACGCGCCACGCCGCCAAGTGCGTTCGCAAGCGTGCCGAGGCCAACGGCGCGCCGCGACGCCCGGCGGACGCCAGCAGTCTGCTCATGTGCGCGTGTCATGCGGCGCGCGCGGCCCTCATGGCGGCCGCGGAACGCCTGCGCGTCTCACCGCACGATCTGGACTGCGCGCTGCGGGTGGCGCTCTGCACGCCAGACATGCTCACCTGCGCCTCGCTAGGCGCGACCGGGCTCCATGTCGAGGATGCCTCGGGTCGCGCGCTCGACGCCCCCTGCCACACGCATGATCGCAGCGCCGGCCCGCTGCTGACCGGTCTGGATGCCCTGGAGCGCCTGCGCATCAGCGTGGCGCACGCGCGGGTGCGCCGCCTGATCCTCCACAACGCCAGCGCCGCGGAGGCCGTCCGGCGTCTGCTGCGCGGCGGCGACGCGCTCAGCGGCGCGCTCGCCGTCTCCCGCAACGAGCGCGAGGCCACCGGTCGCATCGAGGCGCTGCTGCACATGGCCTGCGCTCCGGCAGCGCCCGCCGTCGTGCTGGTCGCCGCGCTCGATACGCCGTCCGCAGCGGCTCTGGCGCCGGGCGCGAGGGCGCGACGCAGGGAAGCTGAGCCCGCCCTCGTGGCGCGGGCGGCCTGACCGGAGTACGGTTCCCCGCGGCGTCTCCGGCCTCCTGCGCGCCCTCGGGGCGCCACAGCCGATCAGCCGGAAGGACCAGCGACCGGCCGGGGTGAAGCTGACAGCATGGGGACCGCAGCCGTCCGAGATCTGCGTCATGCGCGCCGCCGCCGGTTCGCCAGCGGGCTGTGCGCATTCTATCTCCTTGCCGTCGGGACGCTCTGGGCGGTCCAGGCCACCGTGGCCGAGGTCGCCTGGCCGGTGACGCTCCTCCTCTACGTTCCTCAGGCGGCCTATCTCCTGCCGGCGCTCCTGCTGCTTCCGCTGTGTGCGTGGGCGCGCTCCGGTCGCGGCGCGATCGCCTGCATCGGCGCCTGCGCGATCGTCGCGTGGCCGATGATGGGCTTCCGATGGGGCTCGCCGGGGCCTCCGGGCGAGGGCGTCCTGCGCGTGATGACCTACAACCTGCACGGGGGCGTCGGCGGAGTGGCGCGGCTGACGGAGACGATACGCGCCCAGAACCCGCATGTGCTGTGCCTGCAGGAGGCGGTCGGACCGGAGGGCCGGGAGGGTCCCGCGGTCCTGCTGCCCCGCGACCTCGCCGGCTACAGGTTCGTGCGCCGAGGCTCAGTGATGATCGGCTCGCGGGTTCCGATGGGCAATGCCAGGGCGTGGAAGCTCGATCCGCCCGGCGTGGCCCGCGATGCCCTCGCGGTGGACGTGAACCTCGGCGGGCGCCGGGCGACGGTCGTGAGCGTGCACTTCGTTACGGCGCTCGGGGGCGGCTCGATCGCGCAGAACGCTGCGGGTATAGCCAGGTACGCGCGCGGCATGGCAGAGGTGCGCGTGCGTCAGGCGGACAGCCTGCTCGAGCGGCTGAACAAGCCCGGTCCGCCGGTGGTGGTCTGCGGCGACTTCAACACGCCGCCGCGGGGGAAGGCCTACGAGCGCCTCTCCGGCCTGATGCGCGACGCGTTCGCGGAGCGTGGCCGGGGGTGGGGTCTCACCTACCGGCGCGACCTGCCGCTCTGGCGCATCGACTACGTGTGGTGCGGCCGGGGCGCCGAGCCGGTGTCAGCATGGGCTGTGCGAGCGCCCGGCTCCGACCACCTTCCGGTGGTCGCCGAGGTTTCGATCCCGAAGCCTGCAGCCAGGTCTTCAGGCGACGGGGGTGGCGCGCGCGGCGTGTCGCAGCTCGCCCGCCGGTGATCGCTCAGGCCTGCCTGCAGACGCCCCGCCTGGCGCTGCGGCCCTTCAGCGAGGAGGACGCCGAGTAGCTCGCCGCGCTCTGCGCCGGCCCTGAGTGGATGCACGACATGCGCGGCGTCCGCTCCCGCGACTGGGCACTGGCAGACGCGGCGCGCTGAGCCGCACCGTGGGAATGGGACGGCATCGGGCTCTACGCGGCGCTGCTGCGTCCGGGCCTGCGCCGGGCGGGCCGATGCGGGCGCATCCGGCAGAGCCTGCCGTGGGGCGACGAGGCGGAGATCCCCTGCAGCACCGTCAGGCTACCATGGGGTCAGGGACTGGCGTACGAGGCCGAGCGCGCCTTGCGGGACCCCACGTGCTCGGCGCGCTTGGGCTGCGGCGCGTGGTGCGCATCGTGGACCGGGAGTGCGCGCGCTCGCGCCGCGTGGCCGGCAGACCAGGCCTCCGACACGAGCGCGCCCTCGCCAGGTTCGGTCGCGCATGCCGGCTCTACGTCGCGAGCCGGGACGACGCGCAAACCGCGCAGACGCTGCGCCTCAGCCGTTCTCCACGATGTTCCTGGGGCTCTCCTCGCACGCTTCGGTCTGCCAGTTGTCGCAGTCGAGCCGCTTGCAGTGGAGCATCCGGCGGTTGGAGCTGTCGTCCATCTCAACGGTGGCGATGGTCGAGAACCGGCACGACAGGCACAGCGCCGGCTCGATGAGGCGCACTATTTTCAACCGGGTGTTCTCTTCGGGTGGCATCGCTTCCATTCCTCAGGTGCCGAGTGCCGTCGTGCGGCCAGGCTAGGGCGTGCGGTAACTAGTCGCAGGCCGCGCCGTGACGGTCGGACCGGGAATGTAGACCGGTACCCGCTTGATTCGGCGTAGTGCGCTTGCTTCCGAGGTGTACAGGCGGAACCGGTCATCGGCCGCTCGGGCCGCGAGGTGCTCCACCTGGTCGGCGGTTCCCACAATGTCGATGTGTCCGTGACGCGACCGGACCGCATCTGCGACGCTCCAGAGCGACTGGAGTACCGCGGCGCCGCGCGTGGCAGCGCGCTGCAGGTTCACAATGATCTCGAAGTGGCCGGCGCTCGCCAGAGCGCCGATCATCTCGACCAGTTGCCCCGCACTGGACGGCTCCCAGAGGCCCTGCACCTCCACCACCGGGACGCCGCTCGCCAGACGCAGCTGTATGCCGCACGTCGATGCCATCGCCATTGCCGTCTCCGCCGATTGCCACCGCCCCATTATCGGTATGGTATCCGGCACGAAACAGGACCAATACCGTCCGTCGCCACGGAGGCCCGCTGCTCGTCTGCGGGCCCGCTGCACCGACCTTTGGTGGGCGGTTCCATATGGCTGGACGGGCTCTCCCGCAGCGTTTGTTCCACACCTGCGGTCCATTCCACACGAGCGGCGAGGCGCCGCGGGGGCGAAGGGCGGAGGTGTCGGAGAGAGCCGGCTACATGCCGTCCGGCAGCGTGGCCTGGAGGACGACGCGGCGGCGCCGGCCGATGGACAGAATGCGTTCGACAGGTACGGTCTCGCAGGGGGCGGCGTACAGAATCTGGTCGGCGCGGAGCGCGGCGTCGTAGCGCTCGATGTCTTCCGCGGCGCGGTCGTTCAGCTGCACGCAGGCGAGAGCGGGCATCTTCCGCCATGCCGTCAGGTGCTGCGCGTGCGCTCCGCACAGGTGGATCATGCCCCCGCGTCGGTACAGGCCCAGGAGGCTCGCGTCGAGGTCGGCGAAGTGATCGGCGTAGTGTCGTCCGGAGAGCAGGTGCGTGGCGCAGCCGTCGATGAGCCCATAGCCGGCCGGCATGCAGCGGCTGCACCCCACGGAGGCGCGGCGCACCGCCTCCGGGATCGTGTCGATGAAGGCGCGCGTGCATTGTGCGATGACGTCCGTGATGACCCGCAGCGCGTGGCGGGCCGCCTCGGGCCGGGCCGCCAGGTCCTCCAGCAGCCGGCCGCCGAAGAGGTTCATGCCGATGTTCACCGGACAACTGAGGACTGGCGTGGAGAGCAGCACGCGTCCTTCCGTGCGCTCCAGCGCGCGACGGGCCAGAGCGAGGGACCGGAGGAAGACCGGCGAGCGCGTCAGATCGGGCGGCTGCAGGTGCTCGGGCGCGCCATGGAGCGGATCGGGCCAGGCCTGACCCTCGTGGAAGCGCACACGGGCTCCAAGCAGCGCGTCGATGTAATGGGTGCCCAGGGCGTCGGTCTCAATGAGCAACGGCCGGTACGTGCGGCGATCCGCGTAGAGATCGGTCGACGCCTCCATGCTGGCGAAAACGTCGTCGAGCCAGGCGTCCGGCTCTGCGAGCATGTCGATCGCATTCGTCCCCCAGAGCCCGTGGGACGAGCCCGGCATCGGGCCATCGATCGCCAGGAGCGCCGGCTCGGGGCACGCGAAGAACCGTTCGAGCCGCGCGCGGTGCGTGGCCTGTACGGCTTCGATCGACGGCGTCAGCCAGCGCAGAGCGGAGTCCATGGTGGGCGCCTCCGGCGGCCGGTCGTCCGCGCTACGAGAGGAGTAGACAGACTACTGCCACCTGCAGTAAGATGGGGCGTCGGTCGGTCGGTCAGGTCAGGGAGGCGGTGCGGCGTGACGGACCCCGGTGAACGGCCCTCGCTCTGGGAGCGGATCGCGGCCCTCAACCGCGCGCCGCTGGAGCACGTCCCTGCCCCAGACCGTGATCTCACCGAACTACGGCGGCGCCTGCGCGAGCCGCCCACGGGCGCTCCGCCGCCGCCCAGGGGCGTTCCGCCGCCGCTCACGCTTCGCCGCGACGTTCCCCGCTCCCTGCCGCGCGCGCCGGCCTATGCGCCGCCTTCCGGCGCAGCGGTCCGGATCGAAGAGGCAGTGCGCGGCGAGGAGCGCGTGGCGCCGCCGTGGGGCGCCGCGCTCGTGCGGACGGTGCGCGCCAGCGCGCTCGGCGGCGAAGATGCCGCGACGGCACACCGGCTGCACGCGCGCCTCGTCGAGAGGCCGCTGCCGCACGACCACGCCGGCGATGTGGCGCCCGAGCAGCTCCTGTTCGTCGACCTCGAAACGACGGGTCTCTCGGGCACCCCGCTCTTCCTCATCGGCGCGATGCACGCGGAGGATGGCGACCTGGTGGTCCGGCAGATCCTGGCGCGCGACTACTCCGAGGAGCCGGCCGCCATCGCGCTGTTCGGAGGGCTCGCGTCGGAGCGGGACGTGCTCGTGACGTTCAACGGCAAGAGCTTCGACATGCCCTACCTGCGGATGCGCGCGGCGGCGACCGGAGTGCCGCTGCGCGTGAGCGGTATGCATCTCGACCTCCTGCACTCCGGTCGGCGGGCCTGGCGGGGAGAGGTGCCGGACTGCCGGCTGCAGACCCTCGCGAGCCATGTGTGCAGCCGTGTTCGGGAGCATGACATCCCGGGCGCGCGAATCCCGGAGGCCTACCACGCCTTCGTCCGGACCGGGAACGCCATTGAGATCGCGAGCATCATGGAGCACAACCTGCAGGACCTGCTGGTGATGGCCGACCTCCTGGCGCGGCTGCCGGAGTAGAGGTTGGACGCGAGAGGGAGGACGGCGCGGTGAGTCCGCGGGTGCTGTTCATCGGCACATCGGAGTTCGCGGCGCCCTCGCTTGAAGCGGTCGCCTCGATGCCGGACGCCCGGGTGGTCGCCGTGGTAACCCAGCCCGACCGGCCGAAGGGCCGCGGCAGGGCGCCCGCCGAGTCGCCGGTGAAGCAGGCCGCGGCGCGCCTCGGGCTGCCCGTCCTCCAGCCCGACCGGGTGCGCGCGCGCACGTTTCTGCGCGAGGCGCGCGCGCTGGCCCCGGACCTCATTGCCTTGGCCTCCTTCGGGCAGATCATACCGGCGGCATTGCTGGACCTGCCGCCGCTTGGCCCCGTGAACGTGCATGCCTCGCTCCTGCCGGCCTACCGGGGGGCTGCCCCCATCCAGCGCGCGCTCCTGGCCGGCGAGGCGCGCACCGGCGTCACGACCATGTGGATGGAGCCCACGCTGGACACCGGCGATATCCTGCTCTCCCGGCAGGTGGAGATCGCGCCGGATGACGACGCCGGCTCCCTGACGGACCGGCTCGCGCGGGAGGGCGCGGACCTGCTCGTCGAGACGATCCGCCTCCTGCGCGACGGCTCGTGCCCGCGCACGCCGCAGAGCGACGCGCACGCAACGTGGGCGCCAGCCATCGAGTCGCGCGACGCCGAGGTGCGCTGGTTCGAGGCGGCGTGCGCCGTGCGCAACCGCGTGCGGGCCATGTCGCCGCGTCCGGGCGCCGTCGCGACCCTGGCGGGTCGCCGGCTCAAGCTGTGGCGCGCGCATGCGGAGGACGGCGCTGCCGGGGGCGCGCCCGGGGAAGTCCTCGCGGTAACGCGCGATGGGGTGGTCGTCGCGACGGGCGTGGGCGTGGTGACGCTGCGCGAGGTCCAGCCGGAGAACGGACGGCGCATGGCGGCATCGGACTGGGCGCGGGGGGCTCGCGTGGCGCCCGGCGCGTGCTTCCACCCGAGCGGCGAGCTGTAGCATCCCCGCGGGGAGGCACGATGGCGAACCAGAGGACGAAGGAGGCTGTGCGATGATCGCGATGATCGCGGCGATCGCTGCCATCGCGGCGCTCGTCGCGGCGGCGCCCGCCGAGCCCGAGCCCGCCGTGCGGTTGGAGCCGGCCCTGCTGCCAGAAGTGCAGCTGGAGCCGGCCCTGCTGCCCGCCGAGGGCGCGAAGGGCGCCCTCGCGCTGCGCGATGGGAGCGTGCTTGCCGTGCGCACCGAGCCGCACGAGGGCGGCATGGCCGTCGTCTGTTTCCGCTCGACCGACGGCGGCCGGTCGTGGTCCCGCATGGGGATCATCGCTCGCGCGAACGAGCCGGACGCCGACATCGGCGACGGGTGCTTCCTCGAGCTGCGCGACGGCACGCTCCTGCACGCCTACCGCGACAACCGACTTCACGGCCGCCATGCGGCAGCGCCCACCTACGCCATCCGGGTCGCCGCCAGCACGGACGGCGGACGGACGTGGCGCCCGCACTCCACCGTCGAGGAATCGCGCCCCGTGGGCCCGGGCCCGAGCCGAGGGCTCTGGTCGAGCTTCCTGATTGAGACGCGCAGCGGCGCGCTGCAGTGCTACTACGACGACGAGTACACGCCCAACGCGGAAGGCTTCCGGGGGCACCAGTGGCTGCGGATGCGCACCTGGGACCCGCGCGACCGGGCGTGGGTGCGACCGGTTACGGTGAGCCGGGCGCATCGGCCCGAGCACCTCTCGCGGGACGGAATGGCGACCGTCATCGAGGTGGCACGCGGGCATCTTCTCTGCGTGTTCGAGAGCGTGCAGACCTTCGCGCCGCACGCCAACGTGGTTCGATGGGTCGAGTCGCGCGATGGCGGGAGATCGTGGAGCTGGGAGCGCACCGAGCGCGGCGTGGTCTACGAGCCGCGCGACCGGCGCTTCATGGCCCTCGCGCCGTGGGTGGCGCGCATGCCCTCGGGGGCGCTCATCTGCGTGTTCGTGACCGATGAGGACCGCGCGACCCCGGACCGCTCCGGTACGCCGCCGCCGTACCTCAACATGGACGCGAAGCTGGTGGTGAGCAGGGATGGCGGGCGGACCTGGTCGGCGCCGGTGACCTTCTACGCCGAGACCCACCGAGCCTACATGCCTGGCATCGTCCCGCTGAAAGAGCCCGGTCCCGGAGAGGCGTTCCTGGCGCTCGTGCTCGACACGCGCGCGGGCTTCCGGGGCCGCCGGGGCCGTCTGGAGGCGCCACGGCGGCGCTGAGCGCCGAGGACGACGCCATGGCGGGCCGTCGGTCCGAGCGGCAGGGATCGGCGGGGTGCGGCGGCGAATGGGGAAGCGCCGCCGCGGTCGGCGCACCTGCCGTCTCGCCGCCG
>DATIKM010000101.1:0-2150 GCA_035477595.1 Chthonomonadales bacterium | reverse complement strand
TGGAGCCTGCCACGGCGGCGCGGGCGGCCCGAGGAGCTCCGCGACCGGGCGCCGCTCTGACATTCCCTCCCGCCAATAGAGCGTACCAGGCGCCAGCTCGCCCCGAGCGCTCCGCTCGCGCAGCGCCTGCTCGTCGCACGGTCCCTCCACCGGCCCGCCCGGTGATGCGATCCAAACCTGGCTCATGGCCCCGCCCCCTCCCCCTCGTCTCGGCTCTGCACGCGTTACGGGCCGCTTCGCATCACCGAGACCTGGCTCACGAAGTACCAGCCGTCCTCGCGGCGGCCATCGATGGCCAGCCGCACCACCGGCGCGAGCGTCGCCGGGTCCACCACCGCCACCTCCAGCGCGTAGACGCCCGAAGCCAGGCCCGCCGGAACGGGCAGGCGGTCGCGGTGCGTGCTTAGCGGTCCGGGCGGCAGGTCCGGCGGCGCCTGCAGGAACGCCTCGGTGAACGGCTCCACGTGGCCGGGCATCCAGGCGCGGACCGAAGGCCCCAGCGCGGGCGCCCCTGCGTTCTCGCCGCGGCGGAGCCGCCACGCCACCCGGTAGTCCCGGTAGCAGGGCGCCGAGCCCGTGTTGCGCCACTGGCTCTGGACCTCCAGCGCGCCCCCGGCGCGCACGGCAGCCGCGTGCCGCACGTCGCGCAACTCGAGCCGGTAGCCCAACCGCTCGAGGAACCGCTCGATCTCGGCGCGCACCTCTGGCCCCTCCGGAAGCGGCGCGCTCTTGTTGTTGAGGTAGGAGGCGTGGGTGGCGAGCGCGTAGTTGAAGATGTAGCGGAGCGGCCAGCCCTCGCTCACCCAGCGGCGCATGTCCCAGCAGCTCTCGTAGGCCACCGGCGCGCGCTTCCACACGTCCGCCAGGCGGCCCTGCCGGAACCACTCCGGGTAGCCCCTGCGCATGTGGCACCAGGTGCGCGAGAAGCCGCCCATGTCGCCCAGGCAGTCGGCGCGCCAGCCGGCCCCCTTCTCGCAGGCGTAGGCGGTGTGCTCGCCGCCGCCGACGAGCATGAGGAGGGGCGTGCGGCGGAACCCGCTGAAGTAGGCGTCGATGATGCGCCGGCAGGTCTCGGGTGTGGGCATGGCGACCGGCCCGCCGCCGCTCATGTGCCACTCACCCCACCACCCCACGGAGCCGAGGTCCACGTGGTCGATGCCCGGGTGGCCGTCGTACCGCGCGGCCAGCCGGCGGATCAGGTCGAGGTGGAGCTCGAGCGTGGTGGGATCGTCTAGGTCCGGGACGTCGAGCGGGACGCCGTCGTAGTGAGTGCGGCGGACGACGCCGCCGGCGCCGGCGAGCCAGTCCGGGTGGTACGGCTCGGCGGCCGTGGAGCTGCAGCTCATCACGCGGAAGGCGAGGCGCTGGCCTGCCCTGCGCGCGGCCTCGATGGTGGAGTCCACGAGCGCGGTGTTGAGCCTGCCCCGTTCCGGCTCGAGCTCGCGCCACCCCCAGCGGTAGTAGGCCACCGTGGAGGGGATCCAGGCGGGCAGCGCGCGGTCGCGGTCGGCGGTGGTGTGGAAGGTCTGCCACCCCATGTGCGGGTTGGCCAGGATTCCGCGGATGGTTCTCGGCGCGATGCGTACGGTGCGCGCTTCCGGCAGCGGCGCGCTCAGCGAGGCGAACAGCAGCGGCAAGAGCATGGCGGCAGGCCTCCCCGGCGGCGCCGGGCAGCGCGCCGCCCACGCAGAAAGGTTCGCCTTCCTCGGGCGCGTTCCTCCGTCTGGTGACCGCCGGCAGCGCGGAGCCCGGCGGCAGTGCGGAGCCCGGCGGTAGTGCGCCGGGGACCGCCGACGATGCGTCGTGCCTACCCAGGGCCGGAGACGCGGGGCTCCATTGACAGCGGGGCGGTATGGGTTATAATAGCGTGGTCTGGATCGCGGGGGTGTAGCTCAGACCGGTTAGAGCGCCTGCCTGTCACGTAGGAGGCCGCGGGTTCAAGTCCCGTCATCCCCGCCACATATGGCGTTCGCGCAGCGGCCCCTCCATCGCTTCGGCGTGGAGGGGCTTTCGCTTGCCCGCCTCACGCGCGCGCTTCGCCCTCCGGAGGCGCGGTCCGAGCTTCGCGAGCGCCCTCCGCGCCAGCGGGTCCGGGCGGACCGGGAGCGCTCGCATCGGCGGGCGGGCCGTCCGCAGGCTCCGCCTCCGCT
>DATIKM010000100.1:0-13831 GCA_035477595.1 Chthonomonadales bacterium | reverse complement strand
GAGCCCCAGTCGGAGGTCGGCGCCAAGGCGCGGAGCCACGCTGGCTCGCCTCGGCCACTACGGCGTTCCGCCGGCGCGGACGCACTCCCTGTACGCCCTATCGCACGCCCGGAGAACGTCGGCAGCCAGTACTGCGCAGGCCACTACCGCAGCAGCCGTCCGCCGCGTGCACCATGTGAGGCAGATGGTCTTCAAGGGCGGCAGCACGCGCGCCGAGCAGCGCGCGAGGCACACACCAGTCGCCTCGGCGACCCCGCCACCGCACCCGGCGGACGCCGCTGTAGCCCTGCTATAGCACGCCGCTCGGTCACTGGCGCAGTTCCTTTGCGGGGACGGCTGCGGCGCCGCCCTTGGGCGAGGCGTGGGCCGAATAGGAGGCCGGCGACCCCAGCGATCAAGAGCAAACCGATGGAACCCGATCCTCGCCATTACGAGCAGCAGGCCGACCCGCGGCAGGTACTCCCCGTCGCCGGAGGAGACCAGGCCCTCCTCGCCGGTCCGCATCAAACGCCACGGCGTCGCCGCATGGCCCGCCGCGAACCGAGCCACGCCAAACGCGGCGTCCAGGCCGTTCGAGACCACGGCGCCGCCAGCGCCCGTGATCACCCCCGCCGCGCCCGACCGACCGTCGCGGGAGGTCCTTCCTGCCGTCCGCGCCGATGGGCTCGTGCCCCCTTCGAGCCTCCTCATCCGGACACGATGGTTCGGCGTGCTCCGCGTGCCGTCGCGCCGGAGCCCGCGAACGACTGACAGGTGGTAGCGCTCGCCGACAGGATCGCGATGCGCCTTCACAGAGCATATCGTCACCATGCGCGTGTGTCAAGAGAAGCCCATTGCCATGCAACTGCCTAGCAGAAACGCCCGGGTCAGTTGCTCAGGGACCTTGACCGCATACTGCCTGCGCTTGCGCGTTGCGCGCAGGCAAAGCAGGTATGGGGACTACCACGCTGAACGTGAAGCAGCAGCGCCGGGCTGAGGTGATGGCGCGTCTGGAGGCTGCGCTGGCCTGAGTGTGGAGCAGGCGCCTCGGTGCGAGGCCTGCCTGTGCGTTGCACGCAGACGGGCAACGGCAGGCGCGCCGTGTGCGGCCCGACTAAGGCCGGCAGGTACGCGCAGCGGCCGCCACGATGGAGTTCAGCTCGGCCTCCTCGCCGGGGTCGATGCAGGGCAGAGGGTCGCACGCCGCTTCGATTGCCTGGAGGCGCTCCCGGGCGCGGCTCAGGTCTCTCGGCCGTGCCGCGGCCTCCCAGCCGGCCCGGAACTCGCGCGACCACGTGACGGGCCGCCACAGCTCCGACCGGTGCCGCTCCGCCGTGAGGGGCGACCCGAGGAACCCGCCGCCAGGCCCCACCGCGGCGATCTCCTTCAGTGCGCACGATGCGTCGTCCACGGCCGGCTCGGCGAGCAGAGCGCGCAGCGCCTCCGCGAGATCCGCGTCGAGCACGAGCTGGAGTGGTGAGCAGACCTCGTCCATGCCGAGCAGTCCCGCCTGCACCTCCGCGTGACCGCACGCGAGCGCGGTCCACAGCGCGCCCGCCGCCTTCTGCGCACCGGCCTCGAACGATGGCGTCCTGGCGTCCGTGAGGCCGGTGTGCCCGGAGGCAGCGCACCCGTAGAACCGCCCAAGCTCGGCGAAGGCGGCGTTCACCCGCTGCATCTCGGGCCGGCCATAGCAGGACACCCCGGTGCGCATGTCCACCGTCGAGACGGAGCCTCCCACGGTCCAGGTGGCGTCTTCCCACAGTGACCGCCGCACGAGAAAGAGGAGCATCTGCTCCGCCAGCGAGAGCGTCACGGCGCCGGCGAGCGTGACCGGAGCGGTGGCGCCCTGCATCGGTAGCTGGCCCACGAAGTAGCGCAGACCTCGCGCGTGAAACCAGAGCAGCTGCTCGCACTCGGGCCGCGCGAGCCGCAGCGGCGAGATCAGGTAGCCGCCCGCCGCGAACACCTCCTCCACGCTCCGGCCCTGCCACGAAGCATGGCACGCGAAGAGGTCGAGCAGAGGTGCGCAGAGGTCGGTGAAGTGCACGCCGCCGCCGGGCGAGGCGCCCCACTTCCACGCAACGAGCTTCTCGGCGAGCGGGAGGAGGCGCGGCGGAACGCCCTCCGGCACATAGGGGACGCCGAGAAGTCCCGCGCCCTCGACGCCGGGCGCCGCCCGCGCGATGGCGAGGTAGCGCGCGAGCAGCGTCTCGTCGAACGGCAGCAGCGCGCCGGAGTCGGGGTCCAGCCACACCGACTGGTAGACGCCCGCCGCGCAGCCGACCGCGGGCGGGCCTTCGGGCAGCGGCGTCTTCGGCGCCTCGCCGATAAGGCGCTCGAGTGTCTTCGGCGCGAACCGGACTGTCCCGATCTGGTCGTCAAACTGTGCGCCGAGCGCGCCGAGCCGCTCGCACAGCACGGGGTGCTCGACGCGCGCGCCAACCTCCTCCAGCACGCGCAGGGCGTTGCGGTGGAGGGTCTCGACCTGCGCCCGGCGCAGGAAGCCCGTCAGCCACACGGTGCGGGCGCTACGGCAGCTCGCGGATCCGCAGGCCGCGAAACTCGATGGGCGACCCCTCGGACTGGAGGCAGAGGTAGCCCGTCGCGGGCCGGCACGCCGTGCCGCCGGACACTTCCTGGCCGTTGACCCAGAGGCGCACCTCGCCGTTCACGGCGCGGATGTAGTAGTGATTCCACTGCCCCACGCCCCTCGTGAGCTGCTTCCGCGGGAAGCTGCGGGAGCCGTCCGGCGACACCGGCGGGAAGGGCGTCATCGAGGACGAGCCCACCGGGAACACGTCGCCGTGGGTGGTGAACCAGGTCGCCCTCCTGCCGGACTGGCGCTCGTACTGGTCACGAAAGCCGTGGTCGAGCACCTGCACCTCGATGCCGTGGGGCAACTGGCCGGGCTGCAGGTTCTGCAGCGAGGCGGGCTGGGTCCACAGGAAGACGCCGGAGTTCCCTCCCGAACGCAGATGCCTCCACTGGAGGATGAGCTCAAAGTTGGTGTAGGTCTTCACGCTCCGGATGACGCCCACGGGCTGACCCGTGCATCGGGCGGTCCCATCCTGCCAGGTCCACGTTTCGGGCCTGGTATTGACGTTCACGAAGTCCGCTTCCCCGAGTGCGACCCATCCGGGCTCCGTACCGTCCACGAAGGCCCTCGGGGGCGCCTGCTGAGTGCTCGCGCCAACGCACGCCAGAGCAGCCACCGCCGCCACTACCGTCCACCATCGCGCCATCGTTTCCTCCCCTCCCGCCGGAGTGCCACGGTCCGGCCGCCACTATGGGCCTCGCGCTCACTCTAGCACGGGCACCGGCGATGGTCAACGCATCCGCCGTCGCCGAGACAGGCGTCCCGCCCGCCGGGGTCCTGACCGACGCGCTCCGGCACGGTTGCCAGCGGCGCTCTGGAGTGGTAGAGTCCGGAGGGCGACGGGCGCGCCGCGCGGACACGCCGCCGCGGCAGGGCCTGCGGGCGCTCTCGCTGCTGCGCCGGCTCGGCGTACCGGGGAGGTGCGGGCGCGCGCGGCTCGCGCTCGTGATGTGGGAGCCGGGGAGACAGACCGCCATGCAACAGCACACGCGCCATCTTCGAAGGGTCATCCCGCTGCCTGACGGCGTGCGCAGTGCGCTGCGGGTCCACTTCCGCGCGGACGCTCCGCCCGACCCGTCCGAACTGGCGCTAGAGGCGCCCGCCCTCGTCGCCGCCATGCCGGCGGGCGCCTTCCGCGATGCCCTTGCGGAGGTGCTCGCGCGCAGGGGCCTTGCCCTGGACCTCCTCACGCCGGAGCAGTGGTGCGAGCCATCGATCGACGCGCTGCTGCGGCCAGGCCTCGGTCCGCAGCGCGAGACGGCGCTGCGGAATGCTACCCACGCACTCGAGGTGGCGTCGCTCGATCGCGTGGACGGCGCGCCGGAGGGGCTCTCTCTCGTGGAGGTCGTTGCATGCGGGCTGGCGCAGCGGCTCGATGGCGTGGTGGTGGACCCGTTCGCGGTCCGCGCGCTGGGCCGGCGCGAGTGCGAGCGGTTGCGGAAGGGCGCTGGCCGGCCGCCCATCGCTGACCGTCTGCGCGTCACCACGGAGGCCAGGGGCCACGGCGTGACGGTGGCGTCCGCTGGCATGGCGAAGTTCGGGCTGCCGGACCTCGAGCTCGCCGATGTGCCCGCCGATCTGGAGGAGCCGGCGGCCGCCCTGCTGCTGGGCCTCGCCCACGTGCTCCTGCGGCTGCTAAACGAGCAGGCAGGCCTCCGTCGCACGCCACTGACCTCCCTGGAGACGCCGGGCGACGTGAGGGTGGCGCGGGAGGACGTGATTCACGCCGGATGCGGCCAGGCGGTTCGGGCCTCAGAAGGCGGCGCCGGGTGGGCGCGCGTGCCGCTGGCGGTCGATGAGGGGCCTGACGGCCGGCCGCGCGCGCTGCGCGTGGGGCCGCCGGAAGGATTGGAGCGGGGCTGGCTGCGCCACGCGATCGAGCATCTCCTCGGTCCGTGCCCCGCGGCATCGGTCAGTGGGCATCGGCCGGAGGCGGCTGCCATGCGCACCGCGCTCTCGATGGAGGATGCCGCCGAACGCTACCGTGTCGGTCGGGAGTCCGGGGTCGCCCTGCGGGTTCTGGTCGAGTTCCCGACGACGGACGGAGGCTCGGAGCCGCTCTGGGTGCGGGTCGCGAAGTGGGAGGGAGTGATGCTCGAGGGCGCCCTCTGCGACCCACCCCATCGCCGGCTTGATCTTGCCCCGAACCGGCACGTAACCGTGCACGATTCGCACGTCGCGGCGTGGCGTCTGCTGCACCCGGACGGGCGGCGCGAGGAGGGCGGCGACCTCGGCCCGCCTCCGCCCGGCGGTTAGGGGTGCGCCTCACCGCGCTCTCCCTCGCGCCACGGGGGCGCGACAGCAGGAAGCAGCAGCCTCGATGGATGAACGATGCATCGGCCCGGCGCGGGTTGCGCCTGCAGCCGCCGGGGATGGGTGCGCCCATCGGTGCGCGCCCAGGAGGTCGCCATGACGATCTGCATCCTTGCCGTCGTGGCCGTGCTCGCGCAGGGCGCTAGCCTGTCGAGACTGCCCGAAGGCCCTGGCATCGCCGCGCGCTATCCGGGTGACGCCGGCATCGCGCGCCATCCGGCCGTGCTGTTTGCGGACGGCTTCGAGACGGTCACCGGCGAACGCCTGTCGGACGGCCTCCGCGAGGACGAGGCCGACCGGTCCCGCTGGAACCATGCTTGGGACCACGCCTGGGGCGGTAGCCGCGCGGTCCGGCATGCGCACACCGGGCGCCAGGCCGTGGAGCTCGCCACCCCCGGCGCGGGCAGCGTGGGGCTGACGCGCAACCTGCATCCCGGGCGGGAGCGCCTGTTCATGCGCTACTACATCCGCTACGCGCCCGACTTTCCTGGAGCGCACCACGTCGGCGGAGCGATCGAGGCGCGCGCCCCCGGCGTGCCGCACGCCAATCCCGGCGTGCCCGCGAGTGGCGCCAACAAGATCACCGTGCTGCTCGACCACTGGACCTTCGAGCCCGGCATGACGCCGCCGGGGCCCCTGGTCGCCTACGTCTATCACATGGACCAGCAGCACCAGTGGGGCGAGCAGTTCTACCCGTCCGGCAGGATCCAGCCGCAGGAGAACGAGCGCCGCCGTCTGTTCGGCGATGCGTTCGTCCCGCGTCCCGACCTGACGCCGCAGCTCGACCGCTGGATCTGCCTCGAGCTGATGGTCGACGCGGGCGCGCCCGGCGCGCGCTCAGGGCGCGTCGCCTTCTGGGTAGACGGCAGGTTGCGCGCCGACTTCCCGAACCTGCGCTTCCGCACCACGCCGGACCTGAAGCTGAACCGCGTGGACCTCCAGCTCTACGAGTCCCGCAGCACGGGCCCGCGGCGCGTGTGGATCGACGACGTGGTGGTGGCGACGCAGTACATCGGGCCGTTGTCGTCGCCGCGAAGAGGAGGGTAGGAGGCGGAGTCCGAGAGGAGCGCTGGGACCTCCGTCGCCGCTGCGTATCACGCTCACGCCCAGCCAGGAGATCGCCATGATCGCGATATCGCTCGCCTGTGTGCTGTCCATCGCCGCGCTGGCCGGCCAGGCTGGCCCTCCACCCCAGAGCATCCCGCGCATCATCCTCTGTGTCGACCTGGCGGAGGACGTGGATGACGCGGGGGCTATAGCCACGCTGCATGCCCTCGCGGACCGGGGCGAGTGCGAGATCCTGGCCATCCTGGTCTCGGCGAAGAACGAGTGGTCGGTCCCCTGCGCCGACGCGATCAACACCTGGTATGGCCGGCCGAACCTGCCGATCGGCTACCAGCGCCGGCACCAGTTCGGCTACAGGAACCCGAGGGACCCGGACCGAGATACGTCCTCCAGGTACGCCGAGGCCGTCGCAAGGGCGTTCCCGCACGACCTGCGGCGCAGCAGCGACGCTCCGGACGCGGCCCTCCTCAGCCGCCGAATCCTGGCCGGCCAGCCCGACGGCAGCGTCACGATCGTGTCGGTTGGCTTCCTGAGCAATCTGGCGGCCCTGCTGGACACCGGGCCGGACGAGCACAGCCCGCTGAACGGCGAGGAGCTTGTGAGGCAGAAGGTGAAGCAGTGGGTCTGCATGGGCGGCATCTTTCCCGGCGGCCGCTTCCCGGACGGCCAGGGCGAGTACAACCTCATGTACGACACGGTTGCCTCCGTGCGGGCGGTGAACGACTGGCCGACGCCCGTGGTCTTTAGCGGGTTCGAGATCGGCGCCGCGATCAAGGTTGGCGCGCGGCTTCGCGAGACGCCGGAGACCAACCCGGTCCGTGCCGCCTACCTCCACTTCAACAACCTTCAGGACCGCGAGGCGTGGGACCAAACGGCCGTGCTCTTCGCGGTGCGCGGCGCGCGCGATTACTGGCGACTCTCGGAGCCGGGGCTCGCCCTGATGCGCGCGCGCGTGAGTCACGGTTTCAACGAGTGGATTCCCACGCCGCTGAGGCAGCACCGCTACCTCATCCCGTTGATGCCACCGGCTGAGGTGGGCAGGCTGATCGAGGACCTCATGCTGGCGCCGCCGCGCCGCGGAGGGTGACGGGTTCGCGCGACCGAGTCCACGCGCTGAGGGTCGCGAAGTGCGCATTCGCGCACCGTGGTTGGGGCCAGCAGAGGCGGGCTTGGCGACCTGGCTGCAGCGGGGCTGCCACCGCCAGAGCTGCGCCGCCGTCGCTCCGAGCGCCGGAGCGACGGCGGCCACCCGCGCGTGGCGCCGGCCCTGGCGGGCGCCCCGCCTACGCAGGAAACCGCCTCTCCCGGCGGCGAAGACTCGCCACGGGAGTGTCCAGCATCACCGCTCCCTCAGGAGGCCGCCATGCGCCGCTCGCCGTTGTTGCCCGCCCTGCTCCTGGTCCTACTCGCAGGGTGCCGCGGAGGGCCCGAAGCCGCACCCGATCGCCCGCAGGGCGCCGACGCGCCCGCCCCCGCCAGGGGCGTCATCGGCGTCTCGCTCCTCACGCTGGCCAACCCCTTCTTCAAGGAGATGGGCGATGCCATGGAGGCCGAGGCGGCGAAGCACGGCTACACGGTCTCCATCGTCTCCGCCGACATGGACGCCGCGCGGCAGAGGAACCAGGTGAACGACTTCGTGGCGCGCAACGTCGCGGCCATCATCCTCTGCCCGGCGGACTCGCGCGCCGTGGGGACATCCATCCGCGCC
Organism: Chthonomonadales bacterium; assembly: GCA_035477595.1. Lineage (GTDB taxonomy): Bacteria > Armatimonadota > Chthonomonadetes > Chthonomonadales > CAJBBX01 > DATIKM01. The sequence goes on along the minus strand of DATIKM010000100.1, from coordinate 6,167 downwards.
GCGAACCAGGCCGGCATCCCGGTCTTCACCGCCGACATCGCCAGCATGGACCCCGGCGCACAGGTGGTGTCCCACATTGCCACGGACAACTTCGCCGGCGGCAAGCTGGCGGCCCAGGGGATGATCGAGGCCCTCGGTGGCGAGGGCACGGTGGCGATCATCGACCACCCGGAGGTCGAGTCGGTCATCCAGCGCACCAGGGGATTCCGGGAGGGCATTGCGGGCACGCCTGGCATTCGCGTCGTGTCCCAGCTCCCGGGCGGCGGCATGCGCGACTCCGCGTACCGGGCGGCGCAGGACATCCTGCAGAAGCGCCCTCGCCTCGACGGCATCTTCGCCATCAACGACCCCTCGGCACTGGGGGCGGTCGCTGCCATCGAGAAGGAAGGTCGCCAGGGGATCGTGGTGATCGGGTTCGACGGCCAGCCCGAGGCGAAGCAGGCCATCCGCGAGGGCCGCATGCACGCGAGCGCGATCCAGTTCCCGGATCGCATCGGGCAGATGGCGGTGGCGGCGGTGGCGCGCCACCTGGCCGGTGAGAAGCTCCCCGCCGAGACGCTCATCCCCACGGCTCTCTACCGCAAGGCCGACGCTGACAGGGACCCGGCACTCAGGTGATGCCGCGGCTGGAGCGGCTCTGGTCCTCCTACGGTATGGCATGCGTGCTGGCGGCGCTCTGCCTGGTGTTCACCTGGGCCACGTGGCGCCCCGAGTCGCCGGGTGGATTCGCGGGCGGCGAGTCGCTCGCTCGCGCCCTCCAGGAGGAGGTCCGCGCGGGCGCCGTGCTGGTGGTCGCGCCGGACGACGCGGATGGCCGCGCCTTCGTCGAGGCCTTCGCGCGCGCCGCCGCTCGCGTCGGTGCCCCGCCTGTGGAGAGCGTCGTGGGCGACCCGCCGACGGTGCGCGCCGCGGTCGAGGCGCTGGCTGCGCGGGGAGCGGCGCCTCGCATGGTCGCAGCGACGCAGGCCGCGCGCGACTGGGCCGTCTGGGACGCGCTGCGCGCCGGCGTTCCGGCGCTCGCCGGGCTCGAGGTGCGCGCGCCTGCGCCCGTCTGGCGCTCCGCGTTCCTCTCGCCTGGCAACCTGCGCAATGTGGCCGACCAGACGGCCGTCATCGCCATCATCGCTGTGGGCATGACGATGGTCATCATCACGGGCGGCATCGACCTGGCAGTGGGAAGCCTGCTGGCGCTCTCGGCGGTGACCGTGGCGTGGCTCATTCGAGCTGCGGGCGGCGAGGGCGCCGGCGCCCCGGCGATGCTCATCGCGAGCATCGCGGCGTGCGGCCTCACCGGGCTGGTGGGCGCCTTCTCGGGCTCGATGATCACGCGCTTCACGGTGCCGCCCTTCATCGCGACTCTGGCGATGATGCTCGTCGCGAGCGGCCTAGCCTTCATCGTGGCGCAGGGCCAGACCATCTACGACATCCCGTCGTCGTTCACCTGGCTGGGCCGCGGGGCTGACCTGGGCGGGGTGCCGAACGCCGTGGCGCTGATGATCGTGCTCTATCTGGCGGCCCACGCGCTGATGACCCGGACGGCCATCGGCCGGCGCATCTACGCGGTGGGCGGCAACCCCGAGGCGGCGCGGCTGTCGGGCATCTCCGTGGCGCGCACGCTGCTGTTCGTCTACCTGGTCTCAGGGATCATGGCGGGCGTGGGCGGCGTCATCACCGCCTCCCAGCTCAAGGCGGGCTCGCCGACCTACGGGCTGATGCTGGAGCTCTACGTGATCGCGGCGGTCGTCGTGGGCGGCACCAGCCTCCGCGGCGGCGAAGGCAGGGTGTTCGGCACGCTGATCGGCGCGTTCGTCATCGCCGTCATCCGCAACGGTATGAACCTGCTCGGAGTGGAGGCCTACGCCCAGAAGGTGGTGCTGGGCATGGTGATACTGGGTGCGGTGCTTCTGGATAGCCGCAGGCGGCGCCGGGCCTGATCTTGGGCCGCCCGCCTCCCGACAACCATCTCAGGTATCATGGTGAGAACCTGACCCGGAGGCGCCGAGCGATGCCCGCCACCCGCACCCAGTTCGACCAGCAACTGCAGGCCCTGCGCCAGCGCGTTATCGAGATGGGCGCCCTCTCGGAGGAGATGCTGCGGGAGGCCGTCCGCGTCCTCCAGGCGCCGGACGAGGCGGCGGCCCGCGATGTGATCCGCAAGGACGACCGCATCGACCGGATGGATATCGAGATCGAGATGGAGTGCTTCCGGATCATCGCGCTCGAGACCCCGGTGGCCCGCGATCTCCGCCTGGTCGGCACAGTGGTGAAGCTGATCGCGGACCTCGAGCGGATCGCCGACTACGCGGTCGACATCGCCAAGATCGGGCGCAGGCTCGTCCGGAGCCAGACCCTCTACAAGCCGATCATCGACATCCAGCGCCTGGCCGACATGGTCTGCGCGCTCGTACTGAGCGCCGTGCGCGCCTTCGCCGAGGGCGACATGGCCTTGGTGCAGGAGACAGTGAACGGTGACGACGCCGTCGACGTGCTCTTCCACCAGCAGCGCAGCTTCCTCATCTCGGAGATCAAGCGCGACCCGGAAATAGCCTTCCTGGGCGTCTACCTCTGCTTCGCCGCCAAGTACCTCGAGCGCGCCGCCGACCACGCCTGCAACATCGCCGAGCGCGTCAGCTACGCGGAGACCGGGGAGCTGCTCCGCACCAAGGACTGAGCCTGCCCGCCGCGCGCCGGGGCCCGCTACGGCTGCCGCCAGTCGGGGTGTCGTGGCGGCATCCGCGCACCCGCCACGAGCGGCCCCTGCGTGTTCGCGCGCATGGGTTCCTGCCTGCGCCGAGCCGGGTTCGGCACCGGATGGGCGCGCCCTGCCCCCGGCCCCCGGCGCTCAGGCCCGGTCCGGGACCGCGAAGCCGGCGCGGTACTCGCGCGTGAGGAGCGTGTTCGCCTCGCGGTCGTTGGCGATGCGCTCGCGCCGCGCATCGATCGCCAGCTTGCGGCCCAGCCGGTATGTGCCCTCGGTGAGCCGCGCGCCCGTGGCGGCCAGGTGCTCCGCGAAGCGGTCGAACGACTCGATCGCGTCTCTGTCGCCGTCGAAGGCCGCGACCCGCCGGTCGAACCGGGCCTCCTCGCCGCGTAGGTAGGAGAGGTTGGCGAGGTGGCACAGCGCGCTCGAGAGGTGGCCCTCCTCGCAGTCCGCGAACAGGTCGGAGTGCTTGCGGCTGCGGCAGGCGGCAAGGAAGTTGCGGTGGTGGTCGCCGCCGCCCCGGAAGGCACGGATCTGGTTGCCGTCGTTGTCGAACGCGGTCGCGGAGCTGTAGCTCGGCATCACCAGCACGCCCTTGTCCCCGTAGAACAGGTTGCCCACCAGCCGCGCATCGCCGGGCAGCGCGATCCACGACCGGTCGTCGCCGGGCGGCCTGCTCACCAGGCCGCGGACCTCGAAGATGAGGTCGGCATCGCCGTAGTCGAAGACGGCCACCATTGTGTTGGGCGTCTCGGCGTCGTCAACGTAGCCGAAGCGTCCGCCGAGGGCGACCACGCTTGCGGGCAGCGTCTGCTTGCCAAGGCCCCACCGCGCCTTGTCCATCTCGTGGATGCCCTGGTTGCCGATGTCGCCGTTGCCGTAGTCCCAGAACCAGTGCCAGTCGTAGTGGAACTGCCTGCGCCGGACGGGCTTGCGCTGCGCCGGCCCGAGCCAGAGGTCGTAGTCCACCGTCGCCGGCGGCTCCTGCGGACCGGCCGCTGTGCCGATGGAGGCCCGCGTCTTGTAGCAGAGCCCGCGCGCGAGCCGCACCTTGCCGATCCCGCCGTCGTGCAGGAAGGCGATCGCCTCCCGTAGCCCGGCGCTGGCCCGGCTCTGCGTGCCGATCTGGCAGATGCGGCCGAGCCTGCGCGCTACCTGCACGGTGCGCCGGCCCTCGGTCACGTTGTGACTGCCCGGCTTCTCGAGGTAGACGTCCTTGCCCGCCTGCATGGCCCATATGGCGGCCAGAGCGTGCCAGTGGTTCGGTGTGGCGACGGAGACCACGTCGATCTCTGGGTCCTCGAGCAGCCGGCGGATGTCCTGGTATGTCTTGGGCGCCGGCTTGCCCCTGCTCTCGACCGCCCTGACCGCGCGGTCGAAGAAGGCCGTGTCGCAGTCGCACACTGCGGCGACGACCGCGTCGTTCATGCCCGCGTACGCGTTGATGTGGCTGGAGCCCTGGCCCCTGACGCCGATGCATCCGACGCGGATCGTGTCGTTCGGGCCCACGCGCCGGCGCGAGCCTGCCTGGCCTGCCGAGGCCGCCACGGGCAGAGCGCTGATGGCGAGCAAGGCGGCGGAATCCTCGAGGAACCGGCGGCGGGAAATCCGGTGCGTCATGAGAGCGCTCCTTCGGGCGTGTGGCGCGCGGGTTCGGCCTGCGCGGCGCGAGTCGCAATGCCCCTCATTGCTCCCGTCGCGCCCCGCATTCCTCTATGGCCGCGCACCGTCCTTGGTGGCCAGACGCAGAGCGGTGTACAATGCATTGGCGCGTCGCGAGAGCGCGGCGCGCGGAGGGGTGAGGGGAATGAGCGCATCGGAGACCGAAGTGCGGCCGGACGGCGGCGCTCCCGCGGCGCGCAGGCCGTTCCTGCGCGAGAGGGGAACGCGCACCATCGTGATCTTGACGGTGGTGGTCGTCATCGCGTGGGTCGCCTACGCCCAGGTGAACGCTGCGCGGCTCGCAAGCGTGCAGTGGCCCCCTCTGAAGCCGGACCCCACCGGGCTGACGGTTCTGGGCCTGCTGGATCGGGAGCGCCCGGGCTGGGAGCCACGCTACCGCGCCTACAACCTGAATAGGGCGTGGCAGATCCGCTACCGCGACGAGGTTGCCGAGCCGGTGGACGCCCCCGAGGAGGAGGACGAGTTCGCCGACCGGCCGCAGCCTGCCGGCGCGTCCCGCGTGAGCCGCGGCGCAATCGTCCCGCTCTCGGAGCTTCTCGCCGTCTGCCCAGTGGTGCTGACGGGCGCTCACTTCACGGGCGCCCGACTGGAGGAGGGTTACGAGCCGCTCTTTGGAGAGAGCTTCTGGAAGGTCCACATGGACCTGACCGATGAGGGGCGCTCTAGATACTGGCAGTTCTCGCGCAGACACCACGGCGAGCGCCTAGTGTTCCTGCTGGGCGACGAGATCATTGTCTGCCCGATGATCAACCACATGAACGTGCGGACGATCACGATCGAGCAGTTCTGGATCAAGGCCGACGCCGAGCGCCTCGCCGCTGCCGTGAACCGCCCACAAGAGCGCAATGGATCAAGGGCGCAGTAGGTGGCGCCATCATTCCGCGTGGTCGGCGCCGGCACCCGCAGGGCTGCTGCTCGCCAGCCCTGGCTCGACCCGCGACGGGACCCCACGGCCGCTGCCCTGATCCTCGCGAGCAGGCCCGGATAACAGCGGACTCCGCGGCTGGAGTGCGGTTGCACGCCAGCCTGGCTTTGCAGACGGCGTGCAGGCAAACGCACGGGCGCGGTGGAATGGCGCCATCGCCGGTCACGTTGGTCGGCCCGGCGGTCCGTAGGCTGGCCCCCAGCCCGCGCTGTGCACGCACGGGCGCTCCGCGTCGGCCGCGACGGGAGGTGGCGCGCGTGCTGGTCGCCGTCGGCGATGTGCACGGGCAGGCGGAGCTGCTGGAGGACCTGCTCGCCCGGATACGGGCCGCTGGTCTGCTCGGCGCCGCCCGCCTCGTGCTCGTGGGCGACCTGATTGACCGCGGTCCCGACCCACGGGGCGTCCTCGACCGGTGCCTGGATCTGCGCGCTCAACACCCGGACACCGTCTTCCTGCGCGGCAACCATGAGCAGTTGCTCCTCGACGCGCTGGACGCGCGCGATCCGTCGGCGCCGGGGTGCCCGGAGCGCCCAGCAGTCAGGGCGCCGCTTGCGGCGTGGCTGGCCTGCGGAGGCGCGGCGACTCTGCGGTCCTACGGGCTGGACGCGCGCCCGTTGAAGTGGCCGGAGCTCCGCGCCTGGAGGGAGGCCATCCCCGCCGACCATCTCGCCTTCCTGCGGTCCATGACCATGGAGCACATCGCGGAGCGCCACCACTTCGTGCACGCCGGGCTCCCGCCGGACGGCACGATGGACGCGGGGCCGGGCGGTCGGGACCCGCGCCTGTGGATCCGGGAGGAGTTCCTCCGGAGCGACAGCGACTTCGGGGGCCGAACGGTCGTCCATGGCCACACGCCCT
>DATIKM010000099.1:0-2820 GCA_035477595.1 Chthonomonadales bacterium | reverse complement strand
GGACCGGCGAGGAGGGCCTGGTCTCCTCCGGCGACGGGGAGTACCTGCCGCGGGTGGCGGCGTGGCTGCGAAGGAGGCAGCCGTCCGGGACAGGCTTCGCCGGACCGATCCGCGCGTGGATTGACCCCGCTCGGACGGACCAGGAGCGGTGCCTGCAGGGCTGTCACCAGCGGGCCACCGAACAGGCTTGGCGGTGCAGAAAGCCGATCAGGGCCGCATTGCGGCGTAGGGGTGGCTCCCGCCTTCGTCGATTGCTCGAGCTTTCCGTCCTGCCCTGCTTGGCTGGAGTGTATGCGGACTTCATGCTGTGTTACATGGCCTGCAAGACCGAGCATCTGTACTAGCGACGACGGAGGGGGTGGGGGATGTACTGGCGCCTCGCGGGCACGTTCCTGGTGGCACTGGCTGTCTACCTGGTGAGCGGATTTCTCCTCCTAGTCGGTGTTTTGGTGCCAACGCTTGTACCGTTCGAAGACCAGTTTTTGGAGGTGCCGGCTGCAAGTCCCTTGGTTCCAGCTGCCCTGCCGGATTACCTCAATGTGGCCATTGTTATGTTCGACCTCTGTGCGATCGCTAGTACGGGGTTGGCGTACCTCGTGTGGGGCTGCAGTTGGCCACACAGTCGAGCGAACCCACGTGCCTGGCTTGTGGGCATCCGGGCATTCACGGTGCTTGCAGTCCTGATGGTGTCCACGCTCGCACTCGCTGGGCTGTGGGGCGTAGTGCTAGCAGTCCGAGTGCTGTTTGCCGCAGCAACCGGTGCGGTAGCGGGATTCGCGCTCGGGCGCGCGCTTGCGAACCGTTTCGTGGCCGGTCGAGGCTTGCAGCGAGGTCCCGTGCCGGCTCCGTAGCTCGGGGCCGGCCGGCGCCGTGGTCTCGAACGGGCTGGCCGATGCGTTCAGCGTGGCTCGGTTCGCGGCGGGCCATGCGGCGACGCCGTGGCGTTGGATGCGGACCGGTGAGGAGGGCCTGGTCTCCTCCGGCGACGGGGAATCCCTGCCGCGGGTGGCGGCTTGGCTGCGAAGGAGGCAGCGGCCGTCCGGGACAGGCTTCTCTGGACCGGTCCCTGGGTGGGACTGGGCATGTGTTCAGGACGCCAGAGGCGCGTTGCCTCCGGCGCGGTCACCGGACGTAAGCGCACAGCGGGTGGTGTTATCCACCAGGCGGTTCAGGGACTGTCTCCGGAGTTGGCACTGATGCATCTGTGCCCTCACATGCCACGCGTGCCACTCGGCCGCGACGCTCGGCACGGGTCGCGTTCTCAGGGACCTGTACCAGTGTCAGACGCATTGCCAATCCGAGCGCTTGCACTGGCGACGACGGAGAGTGAGCAACATGTCCAGTCGCATCGCAGTCGCATTCCTGGTGGCATTGGCTGTCTACGCGGTGAGTGTGTACCTGCTGGCACATGTCATGCCACGGACTGAACACTTGATGGCCCAGTTTGCAGCTGCTGACCGATCGGACTCCCGGGTGCCGGTGCCAGCTGCCGCGCCCGATCTCATGACAATAGTGGTTGGCATGTTCGACCTCTGTTCGATCCTCAGTACGAAGTTGGCGTACCTCGTATGGGGCTGGAGTTGGCCACACAGTCGATCGAACCCGCGCGCGTGGCTGATCGCCTTCATGGCCTTTACGGTGCTTACAGTCGTTTCCACGACTGCGCTTGCCTGGCCTCGCTCCACAACTTCGGCAGTCCGAGTGCTGTTTGCCGTAGCAACCGGTGCGGTAGTGGGATTCGCGCTAGGGCAGGCGCTTGCGAACCGTTTCGGGGCCGGTCGAGGCTTGCAGCGAGGTCCCGTGCCGGTGCCGTAGCTCGGGGCCGGCGGGCGCTGTGGTCTCGAGCGCGCTGTACGATGCGTTTGGCGTGGCTCGGTTCGCGGCGGGCCATGCGGCGACGCCGTGGCGTTGGATGCGGACCGGCGAGGAGGGCCTGGTCTCCTCCGGCGACGGGGAGTACCTGCCGCGGGTCGGCCTGCTGCTCGTAATGGCGAGGATCGGGTTCGATCGGTATGCTCTTGATCGCTGGGGTCGCCGGCCTCCTATTCGGCCCACGCCTCGCCCAGGGGCGGCGGCGCAGCCGTCCCCGCGATGGAACTGCGCCAGTGACCGAGCGGCGTGCTATGGCAGGGCCAGAGTGGGGGCGACCGACTGGTGCGGTGGCGGGGTCGCCGAGGCGACTGGTGTGTGCCTCGCGCGCTGCTCGGTGCTCGTGGCGCCGTCCTTGAAGACCATCTGCCTCACATGGTGCACGCGGCGGACGGCCGCTGCGGTAGTGGCCTGCGCAGTACTGGCTGCCGACATTAGGCGGGCGTGCGAGCGGTCGTGCAGGGAGTGCGTCCGCGCCGGCGGAACGCCGTAGTGGCCGAGGCGAGCCAGCGTGGCTCCGCGCCTTGGCGCCGACCTCCGACTGGGGCTCAGACTAACAGGAGGGTGTGTCCGTGGATGCACTCAAATCGATCGGCTTAGTCTGGTGGCTCTTCGGGTTGTTTCTTGCGTTCCAGATATGGTGGTTCGCGATGGCGTTTCGTGATCTGCGTCGCGCTGCGCCGGAGGCGAGTGAGGGCGAGTTCGCCACGCGCAGGTTGCCACTGTTCTTCTTGGCTACCATGGTGTTCTGCGTTCTGCTCTTTCTCTCTACCGCTGTCACGTTGCACGGTACCGGGCACGGTTTGTCCGTGGATGCACTCAAGTCTCCGGACTGGTACTGGTGGCTCTACGGGTCGCATCTCGCGTTCACGATGTGGTGTTATACGGTGGCATATCGTCATGCGCGTCGCGCTGCGTTGGAGGGGACGCCGCCGAGCGACTTCTGCGCGC
>DATIKM010000098.1:0-21006 GCA_035477595.1 Chthonomonadales bacterium | reverse complement strand
TCGCCGCCGGCCGCCCACCCGACGTCATCTTTGTCGACGGGCCTCAGGTCGCGGAGTGGGCGGAGCAGAGCGCCATCAAGCCCCTCGACCAGATGCTGGCCCACAGTGGCGTGCAGAGGGCGGACTGCTTCCCGCGGTGCTGGCGGCAGAACCACTGCCGGTCGCGCACGTAAGCGGCTGACCTCTAGTGCGGACCCCAACCTGGCGTTCGTCTGGAACAAGCGCGGTTTCGCAGGAGCCGGCCTCGCCCCGAGCTCCTGCCGCGCGACATCTGCGATCCGGACCGCATCGCGGAGGCGCTGACGCGCATCGAGCGCGGGAGGACCACCTGGGCGGGGATCATGCCATGGGCGGAGTGCGGCGGCGCCAACCCAATACTCACGTGGGGCTGGGCGTTCGGCGCCGACTTCCACGACCACGCGTCGCGGCGCATCACGGCGAACCATCCTCGCGGTTATCACCGCGCTCGAGTGGATGGTGAGCTGCACGCAGAAGTACGAAGTTGCGCGCATCGCCGGTTTTCAGCAGGGCTTCGGCGTCGCACCGCGGCCCCGTTCCCCGTGGGGGTGTCGCTTCGCAGCCTCCACATCAGCAGCGTGGAAGACATCCGCCGCTGCGCCCCGGACCTGCAGTACGGCATGACCCTCATCGGGGCGTTACCCGATGGCGAAACGCGCTCCTCGTGGGTGGGAGGGTGGTGCGTCGCGCTCCCCGCCGGCTCGAGCCGCTCCGAACAGGGATGGGAGCCGGTCCGCTGGCTATGCGCTGACCCGGAGGCGACCGAGGTGGTGGGACGCGAGAAGGGCCTGATGCAAGGCTCCCGCCGGTCGCCGGCTGTCGGAGTCCTGCAGAGCGCGCCAAGCTTCGCCCAGTTGTGCCGCATCTAGCTGGAGACGCGCCACCAGCGGTCTGCCATGCCCGTGCAGCCCATCCCACACGGGAGCACTGAAGCGAGCCGTGGATGCAGCGATCTACCGGAGGTGGACACCGCGCAGGGCGCCGGATGGACGGCACCGCCGACGCCCAGGCCGGGATCGACGTGGCGTTGGCGTCGGACCAGGCGTCGGAAGCCTGGCCGGGAGGTGCTGCCTAGCATCATCGGCGCGGGCGCGGAGGGCGCACGAGTGGGGCGAGGGTCGCTTGCCGGTCTCCAGCCTCAGGCGCTATAATGGGGAGGGCTGGAGAGAGTGGACCCCGCCCCCGCCGACCGGGGAGCGGGGTTTCGTGCGTCCAGGGGAGGCCGCTTCTCCCCGCAGGGAGCGCCGGAGCGGTTGGGTGCACGGCAGGGCGCGGAAGGGTGCGATCATGGCCAGGTACATCTTCGTCACAGGCGGTGTGGTGAGCTCCATCGGCAAGGGGATCACGGCGGCAAGCCTGGGGCGGCTTCTTCGCAACCGGGGCTTCACCATTACCCTGCAGAAGCTGGACCCTTACATCAACGTCGACGCCGGCACGATGAACCCGTACCAGCACGGTGAGGTGTTTGTGACTGAGGACGGCGCCGAGACGGACCTGGACCTCGGCCACTACGAGCGCTTCACCGACGTGAACCTCACGCGCCACAGCTCGGTAACCACGGGCAGCGTCTACAGTGAGGTGATTGCGAAGGAGCGACGCGGCGACTACCTGGGCGGCACGGTCCAGATGATCCCACACATCAGCAACGAGATCAAGGAGCGCGTCGTCCGGGTCGGTGAGGAGTGCTGCGCCGACGTGGTCATTGCAGAGATCGGCGGCACCGTGGGCGACATCGAGGGGCAGATCTACATCGAGGCTCTTCGCCAGTTCCGCAAGGAGGCAGGCCCGCAGAACTGCCTGTTCATCCATGTGACCCTTATCCCGGACGTGGGTCCCTGGGGAGAGATCAAGACGAAGCCCACTCAGCACTCCGTCGCCAAGCTACGCGAGATGGGTATCCAGCCGGACGTGCTGGTCTGTCGCACGCGCCGGCCGATCAGTGACGAGCACCGCGACAAGATATCGCTCTTCTGCGACGTGAGCCGCGAGGCGGTCGTCGAGGCGCTCGACATCGAGACCATCTACGAGGTGCCTCTCCGGTACGAGGAATCGGGTCTCGCGGAACTGGTGGTTCAGCGACTTGGCCTTGCTCACCACCCCCCGGACATCTCGGAGTGGGAGCAGATCGTGCGTCGCATCAAGGAGCCAGAGCGCGAGGTCGACGTGGCCGTCGTCGGGAAGTACACCGGCAACGGCGACGCCTACATTTCGATCGCAGAGGCGCTCAAGCACGGCGGCATTGCCAACAACGCGCGCGTGAACCTGGACTGGGTGGACAGCGAGGCGCTGGAGGGCATGGATGTGCCCGAGCGACTTCGCGCAGTGGACGCCGTCGTCGTCGCTGGCGGTTTTGGGTCGCGCGGTGTGGAGGGGAAGATCGCCGCAGTGCGCCACGCACGCGAGAACGGCGTTCCCTATCTGGGCCTCTGCTACGGCATGCAGATGGCGGTCGTGGAGTTCGCGCGGCACGTGTGCGGCCTCGCGCAGGCGCACTCCGAGGAGGTTGCCCCGGGCACGCCTCACCCCGTCATACACATCCTTCCGGAGCAGAAGGAGGTGCACTACAAGGGCGCGACGATGCGTCTGGGCGCCTACCGGTGCCAGCTCGTGGCGGGGTCGCTCGCGGAGCGCCTGTACGGCGGCAACTCGGTGTACGAGCGCCACCGGCATCGCTTCGAGCTGAACAACGACTACCGCGAGACACTTGGCAAGCACGGGATGCTGTGCTCGGGCATTTCGCCCGACTACCGTCTGGTGGAGATGATCGAAATACCCGCCCACCCGTTCTTTATCGCCACCCAGTTCCACCCGGAGTTCAAGTCGCGGCCGAACAACGCACACCCGCTCTTCCGGGGTCTGATCGCCACAGCGCTCGAACGCTCTGGCAGGCCGTACTCGCGCGAGTCGAGGCGCGCCCTCCTGCACGACGGCGCGACGGCCACGGCGCGCTCGGAGACTGCTGCTCAGTACCCCGGGTAAGCACACGGGCGTGCGTCGCGGCATGCGCACGTTTGATTCTGGGGCACGGCGCGTGGGGCAGCGACCGGGCCGGCGATGCGCGGCAGGACTCCGGCCCCCGCGCGGCGAACAACGTGGCGCGCCGGCATGGGACAACGGATGACCGATGTTGCGAGCTGCGAGCCGTGTCTGAGGGGCGTCATCGCGCCGATGCTCACGCCGGTGCACGCCGACCACTCGATCGACGTGGTAGGCGCCCGCGAGATGTGCCGGTGGCTGGCCTCGACCGGCGCGGTGTCGGCCGTTTTCGTGCGGAGCGGCATGGGCCGTATGCACACCTTCACGCTCGCCGAGGCGCGCTTGCTCGCCGCCACCGTCCGAGACGCGCTGCCTCAGGGCATGCATGTGCTGGGCGGTGCCAGCGGTGAGTGGCTGGGGCGAGACAGGCGCGAGCGGCCCGACGCAGAGGCGTACATAGCTCAGGCGATCGCTCTGACCAACGACTACGAGGCCCTGGGCCTCTCGGCGGCGGTCCACGTGATGCCGGAGGCCATCGCCGCGGGGGTTGGGAACGCCGAGGAGGCGTCATACGCCTACTACGCCCGCGTCCACGAGGCTACCCGGCTGCCCCTCGTGCTATATCAGCCTGCGGGGCTTCCGGTCGAGTGCCGTCTCACGGAGCGCCTCGTGGTGCGCCTTCTCGAGATGCCCAGGATCGCGGGACTGAAGCTGTCGACGACGGATGACGAGGTCTTCGGGCCGGTCGCGGACGCGGTCCGCGGACGGCGCTTCGGCCTGATCTGCGGCCACGAAGGGTACTTCCGCAGGGGGCTCGCGCAGGGCTCGGTGGGTGTCATCGGCCAGGGGTGCAACGGTTACCCCGAGGTGCTCGGTGCCGTGCAGCGTGGCTGGGAGCAGCGCGACGATGTCCTCGCCGCGCGAGCGGAGTCGGACACCTGGCGCGGGATGGAGACCATGCGCGGCGTCGATCACACGGTGGCGATTAAGGAGTACATACGGCGCAAGGGCTTCGGTGTGCAGGCGATCGATCGCTCGGGTGGCGTGTCGCCGACTGAGGCGGAGTCCGATCGGATAGAGCGCGAGCTGGACGCGCTGAGAGAGCCCTATCTGATGGGCTCGGGCGCCTGACGGCGCTGAAGACGGCTGGCAAGGAGAAACGCTTGGGCTTCCTCGAGTCCCGTCGCATCCTCATCTGTGGTGCCCGCAACAAGTGGAGCATCTCGTGGCACTGCGCACTCTCGATGGCGCGCGAGGGCGCGCGATTGGCCTTCTCCGCGTACAGCGAGCGAGAGCGCCTGGACGTGCAGAAGCTCGTTGCGGGATCCGGGCTGGAGGGTAGCCCCGTCTACCTGTGTGATGCCACGCAGGACGACCAGGTGGCGGCGCTCATGGCGGAGGTGCAGGCGCACTTCGGCGGGCAGTTGGACGGTCTACTCCATGGCATCGCCTATGCGCGGCGCGATGATCTGACCGGCGAGTTCGTGACGGTAGACGCCGAGGGGTACCGGATTGCGATGCAGAGCAGCGCGTACTCGCTGGTGGCTCTGACACGAGGCGCGCGACCTCTCCTTGAGGCGGCAGGTGGGGGCGCTGTGGTGACGCTCAGCTACCTGGGTGGAGAGCGCGTGGTGCCGGGCTACAACATGATGGGCGTGGCGAAGGCGGCCCTCGAGTCGTCGGTGCGCTATCTCGCGAATGACCTCGGCCCGGCGAGCATCCGGGTGAACGCCGTGTCCGCCGGGCCCATCAAGACGCTGGCCGCGAGTGGCATCGTGGGCCTCTCCACCATGCTGCAGTACGTGGCAGAGCGTGCGCCGATGCGGCGTGGCGTGGACGTGTCCGAGGTGGGCGATGCGGTGGCTTTCCTCATGAGCCCGCTGGCGCGCGGCATCACCGGGGAGGTCATCCACGTGGACGCTGGCTACCACATCATGGGGATGTAGAGGGAGCTGTCGGTGGCTATCACGCGCGAGACGGCATGGTCGCTCCTTGCGGAGTACACCACCAACGAGAGCCTCCTAAAGCATGCCCTCGCCGTCGAAGCGGCGATGCGCTACCATGCCGCGCGCCTTGGCGAGGACCCAGAGGTGTGGGGCGCCGTCGGGCTCGTGCACGACTTCGACTACGAGCGCTGGCCGACGGCGCCGGACCACCCGACGCGCGGGATGGAGGTCCTTCGCCTGCGCGGATGGCCGGAGGACCTGGTCGAGGCGGTAGGGTCACACGCCGACTACCTCGGCATCCCCCGCTCGACGCCCATGCGCAAGGCGCTGTTCGCTGTCGACGAGCTCTGCGGATTCCTGCTGGCGGTCGCCTACGTTCGGCCGTCGCGCAGCCTTGCGGATGTGGGGGTCTCGTCCGTCCGTAAGAAGATGAAGGACAAGGCGTTCGCTCGGGCAGTGTCGCGCGACGACATCGTGCGGGGAGCGGATGAGCTGGGGCTCACGGTCGATGAGAGCATCGACCATTGCCTGAGGGCGTTGCGCGGCGCCGCGACGACGCTCGGGGTGTAGGCAGGCGGGAAACCGGTACGAAGATGGAGTGGTGGCCAGCCGCAGGATACGCACTCTACGTCGGCCTTGGCCTGGCTCTAACAGTCTGGCTCTTGCACCGCGTCGCGACTCGCCTGCGCGCCCTCGACCGGCGGATCGAGGAGTTTCGCGAGGAACAAGAGAACGCGCCGCCGGTGCATCCGCTCGCAGCGCTCGCTGAGCTATACGAAGAGGAGAGCCGGCGCGACGAAGAGGCGCGAGCGCGGCGCAAGGCGCGCAAGCAGCGCCGCAAGGCGCCGTAGCGGATCGGTAGACGGTGAAGGGCATGGCAATGGCCCCGCCTACCTCGGCGGGGCCACCCAGTCGCTTCTCCTGGTACGCCGCGCGCTACTCCTCCGAGTGGTCGTCCTGGTCCTCGTCGACCTCAGCGTCGTCCTCGACGACCTCGGCGGCGGGGGCTGCTTCGGGTTCTCGAATCTCGCGAGCGTCCAGGTCCGCAGCACCGGGCATCCGCGGGTGCTTCTGGCGGCAGTCCTCGCACTCGAACTTCACCTTAGGTTTCGGGCCATTGCTGCTCTTCGAGAGCCAGCGGGGGATCGAGGGGATCTCCCTGCCACACTCGAAGCACTTGACCTCGTTGATATCTAGCTCCATCACCATGCCTGGCCCATGCCTCCGTGCTCGACCCGCCTGCGCGCCGAACGCGTCAGGGAGCCGGCGTTCGCTTCGCGCCTGTGTCGGCTCCTTCGCCGGCCGCCGATCCCTCTCTCCGACCGGTGTGGCGCTGCATCATCCGAATCGATACCACACCGTTCACCAGCATGAGGACGGACGCGGCCAGGTACTCCCAGCGCGCCAAATGGTTAACCGGAAGGCCTGGCTCCGTCAGCAGCGTGTTGCCGTACACCATACCGGCCATGCTGATCAGGAACAGGACGACTCCCAGCACCACGAAGCCGTTCAGGTATCGCATCCGCCTGGACACCCTCCGTCTGCATCTCTCTTGCCGCACCATGATACCTTGCCGCGCTGGCAACTCGCATGCCCGGCGGCCCAACGGTGCGCCGGCGCGGGCGGCTTGGGGCGCTTCCGGCCAACGCGCGACTGAATACGCTCTGGGATGTCCCAGCATCCTGGAGGCGAGGTCGTTGTTCATCTGCGCGGCCGCATGCGTACATCGCAACCCAGGGGACCGCGGCTCCGACTGTCGAGCCTACGAGAAGTATCGCTGAAGCCATTGCGGCATGGCCGACTCCACGCCGTTGAGGACCACGCCCAGCACCTTGTCGGTTCCCACGGCACCCATGGCGCGCGCCGCGACGTCACGTGGCGTGATGCCTGCGCGCACCACCAGGACGACGCCGTCCACAAAGCGCGTGAGCGTTCTGGTGTCCGCCACAGGGAGTACCGGCGGAAGGTCCACGACCACAAAGTCGTTCGACATCCGCAGCGCACTCATCAACTCGCCGAGCCGCGGCGAGCGAACGAGACGCGAGGGGTTGCCGGCCTGTCTGCCGGAGGGCAGTATGGCGAGGTTGTCGAGGTCGGTCCGATGTAGAACGTTCGTCAGGTCGTCCTCGGCGCCCTCGAGGATGTCCACCAGACCCGCCGTGTCGGCGATGTTCAAGCGCTCCTGAACGCCCCAGTTCCGCAGGTTGCAGTCGACGAGCGTGACACGCGCCTGCGAGTTCTGGGCGATCGTGCCGGCTAGGTTCATGGCGACCGTCGTCTTGCCTTCGCCATACACGGCCGACGTAACGCCCACCACGAAGCAGTGGGCAGGGCTGGCGGCGCGCTCGATGTCGGCGTGGAGCCGCGCGTATTCCTCGGTGACAATGGCGGTCCCGTTGGCGCTCCCAACAGTGACGTGGCATGCAGGCCACACTTGCTGGCCGCCTATCCGAACCAGGTCGCCCTGCGCAGTGGTGTTCTGTGGGTCGGTCTCAGGCATGTTGTCCCCTGTGCTTCCGCGCAGCGGCGACGACGCCGGCGCATGACATCATGGCGCGATGCCGGGTCTCGACATGCCCGGGAGCTGTCTGGCCGCGTCGGCCGCGCCGGGCGCCACCTTGGGGATGACGGCGAGCACGGGCTTGCCGAGGAAGGTCTCGACCTCCGCTGGTGTGCGCAACGTGCGGTCAAATGCCATCGCGAGGAGCGAGAACGCGAGGGCGATCAGCAGCCCGATGAGCGGCCCGGCTGTCCAGAGCAGCATCGCCCTGGCACCAGAGTCCGCGCGCTCCGACCTGGGCGGCAACATCAGCTTCACCAGTGCAGCCTGGGTGGTCTTCTCGCGCTCCTCGTCGATCTCTGCAGCCACGAGCTGCGCCCGAAGCTCGTTGCGCACCTTGTCCATCATCTCGTAGTCGCGCGATGCTCTCTCGAACACGGCCCTCGAGCCGGGAATCTCCCGGACGCGATCCTGGGCGACTTCAGCGTCTCGCCGCAAAGAGGCCAGGCGCTGCGTCAGGCCACCCACACTCAAGGCGAGCGTGGCGCGCTGCCGCTGCAGCTCTTGGTACTGCGGGTTGATGCGCCGGCTGCGCTGCGTCTCGGAGGTGCGGCGCACGACTGGACTACGCTTCGCCTCCTCTATCTGCTGATCGAGGGCCGCCATCTGCCGTATGGTGTCGCGCACGAGCGGGTGCTGCACGTTGTAGCGGGTCTGGAGCTGCGCGAGCTGGGACTCCAGCTCCTGGCGGCGCGTCGTGAGCGCGACCGTAGGGTCGTCGTTACCCGTGACCTCCACGATCGTGTCCGTGACGTACTGCTGCTCGGCAGCCAGCATCCGGTCCACCTGGCTCATGCGCACGCGCGCCTCGTTGAGCATCATCTCGGTATCAAGCAACTGGCGCTGCGACTGGTCCCAGCGGCTCATGTAGACGGGCAGCAGGCTGGGCTGACGGTACCAGTCCTGTGCGTAGGTGCTGGTCTTTCGCTGGGCAAGCTCGTCTGCCCTGGCATCATACTGCCTGAACTGGCGCTCGAGCATGAGCCTGCGGGTGGTCACAACAGCGGTCTCCTCGCTGACCGTGCGGTCCGCGAACCTGCTGTAGAGGGAGCCAAGGATCCTCTCTGCCTCGACAGGATCACGCCACACCATGGAGACCTCGAGGTACTGGCCGCCCACCAGCTCCCGCGCGATCCGCACGGCGGAGCGTACCTCGCGAACGAAGGTGTCGAACTGGGCGCCGTGGCGCGTGTCGAGTCCCTCATTGCGGAGCGACTCCCTTAGAAACTCCGGGTCCTTGCGCACCCAGAGATCGAGTCGGTGCACCTTGCGCTGGGTCTCGGACATGATGCCTTGCCTCATGTCGCGCGACTCGCCGGATGCCTCCGCGACCGTGGGGTCCCCAAAGAGCGCAATGACCATCGAGGTATGGTAGAGGTCGCGCCGTAGCCCCATGACTGCGCCGGCCACGACGGTGCCGATCACCACGCATAGGATCAAGAGGCGTTTGGAGCGGAAGATGAGCTCGACGTACCTGTGCAGCCGGGATCCGCCATAGACGGACATGCCGTGTCGCTCCTATGGGTCCTCGCGGAACCGCTCCCGCCATCGACGCCGCATCTGCGCGTCCGCGCAGATGCGGCTCTCGGGTCGCCGGGCGGCCTTCTGCCTGCGGCGTGTTGCCAGCCCCACCGACGGTCGCTGACCGGCGGCCGCCAGGGCCATCGAGGAGCTGCCGGTAATGCCGGCAGGCCTGCTGCGCCTGTGCACGCCTCCGGCGGGGACCTGGACCGTGCGCGTCTGCTCGATCACCATGAGGTGGGACCGCGCCAGCGACTCCCTCCGGGCGCCGGTGAACTGCGGAATTCTACACTGTTAGCCGCTACACAGCCCCTGCCAGTTCCCGCGCGGGGAGGAGCCTGGCCAGGCGCGCGCCGCGCGGGACTGGCGCGATGCACCCTATGGCCGTCCCAGGCACGTCGCTGCCCCGGCTCGAGCCCGGCTTCCGGGCCCGAGTGCCAGCCAGGGCTGCGTGGCCGCCTAACACACTAGATGGCGATGGACCTGAACTGGGGCAGATACGGTTCATTGACTGCCAGCATGGCAGCCACCATCTCCTTGATCTCAGCCAGCGAAAGCACCGCCGATGTGAGCGGGTCGTACGCCACGGACTGGAAGGCGAGGCGCGGGTTGCCCGTGATGGCAGCCTCTACCGCAAGCTCTTCGATGAGGGCGCTCGTGCTCACCAGGGGTGTCACGGAGGCAGGCAGCGGACCCACGTGAATGGCATCGAGCCCGCGGCGGCTGGCGACGACCGGCACCTCAACGCAGCAGTCGGGCGGCAAGTTGTCGATCAGCCCCTTGTTCAGCACGTTGCCGTTGAACTCGAAGAGGTCACCGTCGCCCGCTACCGCGTTGATGATGGACGCAGCGTACTCATGGCCGCGCCTGAGGTCGATGGTTGTCTCGTCCGAGAGCCACTGTCGCGCCTCGTCTCTCCAGGTGTCCTCTCGCTGCAGGTATCCGTCGAGGATATAGGCATACCTCCCCGGGTTCCATCCAGTACCATGCGTGCAGTAGCGCTCGATCAGGTCAGGCCGCTTGCGAAACCACGCGCTGTATTCCGAGTTATGGCCGCTCGACTCGGTCACGTAGTAGTCGAGGTGCAGGAACATCTCGTTCCGCACGATCTCCTCGTTGTAGACCTCCGGTCGGCGGACCGCCTCGCGGAGGTGCGGGTAGGCGTCCTCGCCTTTCCACTTGTACTCGGTGAAGAACGCCAGGTGGTTGATCCCCGCGCATACAAAGGTGATCTCGTCCATCGGTGCGCCGATCCACCGGGCCAGCATCGCTGCAGTGCCCTGGACGCTATGACAGAGACCGGACGCCAGCACGCTCGTTTCGCGCAGAATGGCGCGGCAGAGCATGGCCATCGGGTTCGTGTAGTTCAGCAGGACAGCGCGCGGACAGACCTGCTCCATGTCGCGGCAGATGGAGAGCATCACGGGGATCGTGCGCAGAGCACGGAACACACCGGACGGCCCACGGGTGTCTCCCACGTTCGTGTCGACGCCGAAACGCTTGGGGATCTCTATGTCGTGCCGCCAGACCTGAACGGGCGCCGCCAAGATAGTGCAGAGAACGGCGTCAGCGCCGTCGAGGGCGCGCCGGCGGTCAAGCGTCGCCTCCACGCGGGCGGGATAGCCTCCCGCGGCCACGATCCGCTTCACTGCGGTTTCAGCGAACGAGAGGCGCTCCTCGTCGATGTCCATGAGGCTGATCGTCGAGTCCGCCAAGGCAGGAAAGGTGAGGATGTCCCGCACGAGGCCTCGGGTGAAGCCCAGGCTCCCAGCACCAACGAACGCGATCTTCGGCATGGCAGATCGTCTCCTGTTCGCGGGCAGGCTGCCCCGCTGAGTTGCGATGCGGTCGTATAGGATCGACGCGCAGACGCCCGCTACGCGTTGGCCAGGCGCACGACCTGTTCGGTGGCAATGGAACGGTAGGCCGCCTCGGCGATGGCGATCTGCGGGACGAGCTGCTCCGGCCTGACAGCGAGCTGCTCCGCGCCGTGGAGCGTGGCAGCAACGTTAGCGTAGAAGGCGCGCCAGTCTGAGCGCTGCAATGGTACGCTGATGTCGGCCTGCGAGTTGCCGATACGGGCGCGCAGGCGAACCGGACGCTCGAAGTCATCGGCGATCAGCCCGCCCGTGTCGCCCATCACATACCATCGCGGCATCGGCAGGTGATTCAGGTAGCCGACCACGGTGTGCGCTGTGAGGCCGCTCTCGAAGCAGACCGTGCAGCTCACGAAGTCCTCGACCGAGGTCGGTTTGCCTCGCCGATAGTGCCAGTAGGCGTGGACGGTGCGGGGCGCCGAATCGGCCAGGAGCAGGATCTGGTCGATCGTGTGGGCGCCCCAGTCATAGAGCCAGCCGCCCATCGCCTCGCGCTGCGTGCGCCAGCCGCCCGGCGAGCCCGCGCTGGTCACGCAGGACTGGATGTGGTAGGGGCGTCCGATGACGCCATCCTCGAGGATCTGCCTCACCGTCAGGAAGTCGCCGTCCCAGCGACGGTTGTGGAACACGCTGAGGAGGACGCCGGCGCGGTCGCGCTCGGCGATCATCGACTCGGCCTCCGCCACGGTCAGGCACATTGCCTTGTCCGTGATGGTGTGCTTGCCCGCCCGCATCGCCTCGATCGCCATCGGAGCGTGCTGGTTGTGCGGAGTCACGATCACCACACCATCCACGGAGCGGTCGGCCAACACCTCCGCGAGGGAGCGATAGATTCGAATGCCGGGATGCTCCTCGCACGCGCGGCGACGCTTCGCCTCGTCGATGTCGCAGACGCCGTGCAGCGCGGTACCCTCGACTCCCTTCATTAGTCGGGCATGGTGGGCGCCCATGCCGTATCCTACGATCACCCAATGGCTGATCGATGCCACGCGTCTCCTCTTCCAGCCCGAAGCTGCGCGGCCCGGCGGGCCGGCGTCAGACGGAGTTAATCAGGTGGGCCAGGTAACCGGCGCCGAAACCGTTGTCGATGTTCACAACGGCAATGCCTGAGGCACAGGAGTTCAGCATCGTCAGCAGAGGCGCCAGCCCCGAGAACTGCGCTCCGTACCCCACGCTCGTAGGCACGCCGATGACGGGCCGCGACACCAGCCCACCGACGACGGAGGGCAGGGCGCCCTCCATCCCCGCCACTACCACGAGGACAGAGGCGGACCAGAGGGCCTCGCGATGGTCGAGCAGACGGTGCAGGCCCGCCACCCCCACATCGTAGAGCCGCTCAACGGGTGAGCCCAGCAGGCCGGCGATGACGGCCGCCTCCTCCGCGACGGGGAGGTCGGCCGTCCCCGCCGCGATCACCAGCACGACTCCCCGTGTGGCCGCGGGAGGCGCCTCTTCCGGCGCGGGTGCGGGCACGACGGCAACGCGCGCGACCGCGTGGTACTCCATCTGCGGAAACGCGTCGCGCAGCGCCGATGCGACGTCGGCAGACGCGCGCGTGGCCACCGCGCGGGTGCCTCGGGCGTTGATGCTCCTCGCGATGCCAACGACCTGCTCGCTTGTCTTGCCCGTGCACAGGATTACCTCGGGGACGCCGGTGCGCAAGGCCCGGTGGTGGTCAACTCTCGCGTACCCGAGGTTCTCGTACGGGAGGTCGCGGAGCGCTAACAGCCCTTCCTCGATGTCGACGCGGCCGGACCGGATGTCATCAAGCAGGCCACGCAGGCGATCTTCATTCATAGCTCACCCCTCCCGGTGTGCATTGGTGCGCCTCAGAGCCGACGTCGGCACGGTGCTACCCGACGCCAGGCCATCGTTCATCTTGCCGGAGCGGAATCCCTCGAGGTCCAGCGCGACATACAGGTACCCGGCCGCACGGAACCGCTCGACTAGAATTCCACGCAGCTCAAGTGCTCGCGCGAGGTCGGGCGGCTCCAGCTCAATCCGACAGGTCGTGTCATGGTGCCGGACGCGGAACTGCCGGAAGCCCAGCTCCCGCAGCGTACGCTCACAGGCGTCAACGCGCTCCAGCAACTCCCGCGTAATCTCCGTGCCATACGGGAAGCGCGACGAGAGGCAGGCAAACGAGGGGCGATCCCAGTTGGGGAGGCCGAGGTGGCGCGCGATCTTGCGCACCTCGGCCTTCGTGATGCCAGCCTCGAGCAGAGGGCTGCGTACCCCCAGTTCGCCCGCAGCGCGCATTCCCGGCCGGTGGTCCGACACGTCGTCCGCATTCGATCCATCGGCCACGAACGCGATGCCCCGAGACGCCGCCACGGATGCCAGGACGGAGAATAGCTCGGACTTGCAGTGGTAACATCGGTCCGGTGTATTGATGCGGAAGTTCGGGTTGCGCATCTCGTGCGTGGTCACCCGCACGACCTCGATCCCGAACCTGGCAGCCGCCTCCAGCGCGGCTTCCACCTCTCCCAGGGGGAACGCCTCAGAGTCGCCAATGACGGCGATCGCGCGCTCCCCGAGCTCCTCGTGTGCCACCCGTGCGACGACGGTGCTGTCGACCCCGCCCGAGTAGCCGACCACCACGGACCCCATGGCCCGAAACGCCGACCTCATATCGGCGAGCTTGGCCTTGACCGATGCATCCAGGGGAGGCGCGCCCGTCTCCAATGACATTGGTCATGTTCTCCCGGAGGGCCTCGCGCGGGGAGCCGGGCCGACTGTCAGTATAGCCGCAAAGCCTCGGACCCGGCAACGCGCGACACGGGGCCCCGGCGCTTCGCCGCTGGGCAGGATTGCCGGGCGGCGCCAGCGAAACCAACCACACGCCGCGCGAGGGGGACAACGCTCGATGAACACCGCCGAGGACTGGGACGTCATCTGGCGCTGGCAGTGGTTCCGGCGTCCTCTCTGGCTTCCCTACTTCCGCGACCCGACCCATCCCGAGGGCCGGCCCGCGCGGCTGGCTCCCGTGTGGAACTGGGTGCTTGCGCAGTCCGGTGCGTCGCGCGTGCTCGACTGCAACTGCGGACTGGGCCTGCGGGCGATCCTGCTCGAGGAGTTGGGCTTCGATATGGTCGGTGCGGACAGCAGCGCAGTCGCCATCCGCTACGCGCCGGAAGTCGCTGCCACGCGGCCCACGTCGATCCCCTTCGCGCACTGCCCGTGGCAGAGCCTTGGCGAGCGCTTCCGCGAGGAGTTCGACGCAGTCATCAACGACGCGCTCTCACGGACCGCAACTCGCACGGAGTTGCGGTTTGCCGCCCTGAACCTAGCGTCAATCCTCAAACCGGGCGGCGTGCTCATCTTCACCGGCGCGGACGAGGGCTCCAACCCTGAGGAGCGCGAGGCCCAGATCGAGCATGCGTGGCAGTCCGCGCCCAGGTACCAGCTCGTCGCCGACTTTGAGCACGATGGAACCCACCTCATCCTGCTTGTCGTGCGCGACAGAGCCCCGTACGGGGTAGTCGACAACCACGTGTTCATCGTGCGGGAGGGCGGGCAGGCCACAATCCACACGGCGTCTATCTGCAACTCGATGCAGTGGACATGGGACGACTATCAGGCAGTCTGCCGCGAGGCCGGTTTCTCGTCGCTCGAGAGCGTGCGGGTTCCGGTCGGCCGCCGACACCATGTTCTGAACGTCGCACGCCGCTGACGGCGGCGCGCACCGGCCAGCCACCTGTCCGGCCGTCTGACACCGCGTGCCTGTGTGGCGCGGGCGTGAGCGCTGCTGGCGGAATCCAAGGTACGATCTCTCGGGCCGCTCGCACGCCTGACGAGAGCCCAGACTGGCCGCGTCGGGTCGTAAGGGGATTGGACCTGTGAACCGTATCTACAACTTCAGTCCAGGACCGGCTGCGCTTCCGGTCCCAGTCCTCGAGGAGGCGGCCCGCGGCGTCCTTGAGTTTGGCGGGAGCGGCATGTCGGTCCTCGAGGTCAGCCACCGCGGAAAGCAGTTCGAGGCGATCCACCAGGACGCAAAGAGCCGCCTGCTGCGCATCATGGGCCTGGAAAGCTCGGACTACACGGTCATCTTCCTTGGCGGTGGCGCCAGCCTTCAGTTCCACATGCTGCCGCTCAACTATGCGCAAGGCGCCACGGCAGCGTACGCCGACACGGGCCATTGGTCGGTGCGCGCCATCGAGGAGGCGTCACGCCTCTGCGACGTCGCGGTCGTGGCGTCCGGAGAGGCAAGCGGTTACACGGCCATCCCGGCCATCACCGGGCCGCTTGAGGGCGCACGCTACCTGCACATCACCAGCAACAACACGATCGAGGGAACCGAATGGCCTGCCCCTCCCGATAGTGGCGATGTCGCCCTGGTGGCGGACGCCTCGTCGGACTTCCTCGCTCGCGCCGAGGACTACAGCCGGTACTCTCTCCTCTACGCGGGCGCCCAGAAGAACCTCGGTCCGGCCGGCGTTACCGTGGTGGTGGCGCGGCGCGCCTTCATCGCCGATGCAGCGGACGGCCTTCCGGCGATGCTGTCCTACCGCACGCACGAGAAGCACGATTCCCTCTACAACACGCCGCCGGTCTTCGGCGTCTATGTGGTCTGCCTCGTCCTCGGGTGGATCGAGGCACAGGGGGGCCTGCCCGCGATCGAGGCAGAGAACCGGGCCAAGGCAGGGGCTGTCTACGATGCCCTCGATGCCCATCCCGACGTCTACGAGGCGCCGGTGCAGCGGCGCGCGCACCGGTCGCTGATGAATGTGACGTTTCGGCTACGGGATGCGTCACGCGAGGCGGAGTTCCTCGTGGGCGCCGAGCAGCGCGGCATGGATGGCCTGAAGGGCCACCGTTCGGTCGGCGGCTTCCGTGCCTCGATCTACAACGCGTTCCCACGCGAGGGCGCTATGGCGCTCGCGGACTACCTCGGCCGCTTTGCCCGCCGATGAACACGGGCGCGGACCAGCCCGCCGACGGTCCTGCTCCGCGACCCACCGACCTGAGCGAGGGTCTGGCGGGACATGAGGCGGAACGCGCCGCCGACCTGGTGAGTGAGGTTCTGGCGGCCGGCCGTTACCCCCACATGGCTCTGAAGATGCTGGAGCGGGTGGGGCCCGGCGCCGCGCGGGACGCACTCCTTGACGCCCTCGGCACGGCCTCCGACAGCCGCTCCTACAGCCGCCTCGTCCAGGGGCTGGCACGTCTGGAGGACGATTCGGCCTTCGCGATGCTGGCCCGGGAGGCGCGCGAGCAGCGCCGATTCCCCAGGCTGGCGGTGCGCGCCCTCGGAGCGTCCCGCCACGGTGGCGCTGTGCGCGAGCTTGAGGCTCTGCTGACTGTCGCACGGGGGCCTCGTCGGGTCACGGCCGCGCTCGTGCTCGCCGACAGACGGTCGGCGCTGGCGGTAGAGCCGTTGCTCGGCCTGCTGCGGTCCGGAGGGCGCAACGCGCCCGCGGCGAGGCGCGCGCTGGGCCGCTTCGGCCACGTACCTGCGATCGCTCGAGCGGTGCTCTCCGACCTCCGGATCGGCCCGCGCGATGCGGCGCGGATACTGCAGTCCGTGGAGGCCCACCTCCGCATCGGCCTGTTCTCGCGGGCCTTCGACGCTCGGGCCTTCCTCGAGCGTGAGGCGGCGAACCCACGCTCTCCGGTCCACGCAGCCGCCGTCGCGGCAAAGGCGGCGCTGGAGGAGACCAGGCTGCTCCTGAGACCGAGTGCCGACGGATCCAGCGCTACCCTCCTGCGCGCGGCGGGCCGGGCGCCGACGGACGGCGGCGCGGACGACCTCCTGCGCGCCGCGGCACAGCCTGAGGACGACCGCCTCGTGGACGCCGAGATGGCCCAGGCGCCCTGGTGGCGTCGGCTTCTGGGCCGGGCGCCCAAGCTCCGCGACCGTTGACACATCCGGTCCGGCGGTGTAGAATGGCGGGCGTCGGGCGGTTGGCTCAGTGGTAGAGCGCCTCGTTCACACCGAGGAGGTCACTGGTTCAAATCCAGTACTGCCCACCCGATTCCTGCACCTTCGAGGGCGACCGCCAGGATGGCGGTCGCCCTCGCTGCATCAGGGCAAGCACCCTCAAGCGACGCACGTGCCCCCGGAGCGCGCGCTGAAGTCCCGCGATGCGCCTGCTGCTTCCACTGCCTGCCGCCCGCCAACTCCTCCCCAGCGTTGGCACGGTTTATGCAGGCAGCGGCGGGTGGTAGTAGGTAGATCGCCTCGGGCGCTTCACGGGACGTTGTGCCCGGGGCTGGCCGACGTAGCCGTGCCGGTCCGCAGTCGTGATGCACCGATGCTGAACGGGCAGCATGCCAGACGTCCAGCGGAATGATCGGGGGTTACTGCGGGAGCCAACTCGAGTGAAGCGCTTCGCAGGGGTTGGTGTACGGGCCGGTGCCCACACCGGGCGCGGCCGCAAGATCACGGGACGGGGTCCGGCGGCGGGTGGCGGCAAGCCGGACTGGGAGAGCCCCCTGGTGACGTCGGGGCTCACTTCGCCGGCGGGAGCCACCTCGCTGCCCGACATCCGCGTGCCCAGGCCGGTAGCGCGGCTCCTGGAGGGCACACCGAGTACGCCCTCGTCGGCGCGATGCGGATACGAGCGCGCCAAGCGGGTGATGGACGTGGTGGGCGCGTCGGTCCTGTTGTTGCTTCTCGCTCCGCTGATGCTGGTCGTGACGGTGGCCATCAAGGTGACCAGCCGAGGACCGGTGCTGTTCTGCCACAAGCGCATAGGTCTTGGCGGAGTGCCGTTCACCTGCCGGAAGTTTCGGACCATGGCGGTGGACGCAGAGCAGCGGTTGCAGTCCGACGCGCGTCTGCATCAGGCGTTCCTTGCCTCCTACAAGATCAAGAACGACCCAAGGGTGACGCCGCTCGGACGTCTGCTGAGGCGGTTCAGCATCGATGAGCTGCCACAGCTTCTGAACGTGCTGGGCGGCTCGATGAGCCTTATAGGCCCGCGCCCGTTGATCGGGCCGGAACTGGCCGCGTACGGCGCCAACGTCGCGAAGCTCTGCACGGTGAAGCCCGGGCTCGGCGGCTTGTGGCAGGTCTGCGGGCGCAGCAATACGTCGCTCAGCGAGCGCGTTGCGCTTGACTTGCTGTACGTGGACCACTGCTCGCTCTCGTTGGACCTGCGCTTGGTGGGCATGACGGCTGTGGCTGTCTTGCATGGCATCGGAGCGTGCTGATTGGCGTCGTTTCCCTGGGGCGCGATGAGTGCACGGTCCTCGCCCCCGCCTTGGCGCTAACCAAGGCGTCCGCTCTGCGGCGGGTCCTGCACGGGTTCCTGCGGGGATAGCCCGGCCTGAGCACGTTGGCGGGTTCGTTGCGGCATATGGGCGCGGGCCAGGTGCGCGGCTGGGACGGTCGGCTGCACGCGCACGGAGGTCCTCGGCAGCGCCCTTGGTCATCTGTGCAGCGCCCTGTGGTATGGGATCGGCCCCGTCCGCTGGTCTCTGTGATCGGAAGTCGGATCGTGCAGTTCACAAGCCTGCTCTCGTGAGGGAGCCTGCCCCCGATGCGCGTGATGCTGCAGCACTACCCGGGTCACTCGTTCAGCGTCGAGCTTGCCCGGCAGTTGGCACGTTGCGGGCACGAAGTGACCTATGTGCATTGCCCCTCCTTCATCGCGCCACACGGCGACCTGTGCAGATCGGCATCTGACCCGGCGCGCTTCCGGATAGTGGCCCTCGGGCTGTCCAGCACGTTCACAAAGGGCTCCGTGGTCCGGCGCATCTCGCAGGAGCTTAGCTACGGCATGCTTCTAAGCTCTGTGGCGACCTCGCTGCGTCCCGACGTCGTGCTCTCGTCCAACCTCCTGTTCTCGGAGCTCGTCCTCGTGTCCCATTGCCGGCGCCGTCGCGTGCCGTACGTTCCCTGGGTTCAGGACATCTATGGCGCGGGGGTGCGGCGGGTGTTGCGGCGGAAGCTCGGACCTGTCGCGACGCCTCTGGGTTACGCCTGCGAGGCCATCGAGGCGAGGAACCTGCGCGCGGGCGTGCGGGTCGTATCGATTGCCGGCGACTTCTGCCCACTGCTCCTGCGCTTCGGCGTGTCGCCCGATAGGGTCACGGTGATCCCGAACTGGGCGGCGATCGAGCGCATACCAATGGCGCCGCAGCGGAACGCCTGGTCAGTGCGGCATGGCCTGGCGGGCCGGCCAGTGGCTCTGTACTCAGGCACCCTCGGGCTGAAGCACGATCCATCTCTGCTGCTTGCGGTGGCGGAGCACGTTGCTGAGCTGGCAGATGCCGTGCTCGTGGTGGCATCGGAGGGGTCCGGGGCTGACTGGCTCCGGCGGCATCTGCCAACGCGCCTTGCGGCTCGGATGCTGCTCGTGCCTTACCAGGATGCCGCGGAGTTCCCAGCCATGCTGGCGAGCGCCCAGGTGATGCTTGCCATCCTCGAGTCCGACGCCGGCGCCTACTCGATCCCGTCCAAAGTGCTCGCGTACCTGTGTGCGGGTAGGCCGATCGTGGCGTCGATGCCTCCGGAGAACCTGTCGGCGCGGCTGGTGGAGAGCGTGGGAGCGGGCTGGGTGTGCCCGCCGGGCAATGGCGCGGCCCTGGGGGCAGCTGTTCTCAAGGCTCTCGGGGACAAGGAAGCGGGACAACGGATGGGCCAGGCCGGCCGTGCCTACGCCGAGGCGCACTTCCCGATCGCCTCCGTGGCCGCGCGGTTCGAGCGGCTGCTGAGCGAGGCGGCCCGCGCTGGCTCGGCGTAGGCAGTCAATCTCGGCGCTCGCTGCGGAGTCGCTGGGCGGCCGCATCAGGTGGGAGTGGGTCGGGGATGAGCGAACACGCTGGCTACATTGAGAGCGCTGGCGAGTCCACACTCAGCGAGCTTGTGGGCGCAGTCTGGCGCCGCAGGTGGATCGTGCTCACCGTGATGGCTGCGAGCCTCGGCGCGGCTGCGTTGATCACAGCCCGCATGCCGAGGCTCTACGAGGCGCGTGCGGTGTTGAGGATCGTGCCTGCGGTTGTGGCCATGTCTCCGACGCAGCGCATGGCGTCGCCCACCGGTCCGGTGGTGGAGAGCGCGGAGTCCCAAGCTGCTCTGATGAGGACCGCTGCCTTCCATCAAGCAGTGCGCCAATACCTGACCGAAGGGCTCCGTGCGCGGCGCGCCGACGCGGCAGGGACCAGTAATGATGCCGCGGCAACCATGGTGGCGGGAGGCACGCAGCCGGCGGGGATGACCGTCAGCAGCCGGACCGTCTTCGCTCGCTCGGACCCTGGGGTGGACGAGCTGCAGAGCGGCGGAGCGGCGCCGGGCTTGCGGAACGCCGTGCTCTCGTTCCTGGCCCTGAGCTGGCAGACGTCGCTCGAGATCGGAGCGCAGCCCGACACCAACGTCGTCTACGTGACGGTGCGCGCTGACAACGCGCAGATTGCCCGGCTCAGCGCCAATGCGGTGGCGTACTCGCTCGACTATTTCCGAGCGATGCAGGCGCGCGAGCGGCGCGCGCGGATCACCCGGGAGTTCGCCAGCGCGGCGGCGGGCGCCATTCACGAGGTCAACCGTCTGGAGCGCCGCGAGCGGCAGCTGAGGGAGCAGAGCGGGATCGTGGACGTGTCGGCTGAGACCACGGCCCTCGTTACCCAGCTAAGCACGCGTCAGGCCGAAGTGGCGACCATCGAGAACGACGTGGCCGCGATGCGTGCCAGGGCGCGCGCCCTGGCACAGCGGCTCGCGAGCGCGAACGCGTCGTTGCGCACCGGTCCGGGCGTGCGCGACCCTCAGTTGGTGCTGTCGCTACAGAAGATGCTGAGCGACAAAGAGATCGAGCGGGCAGCTGCGGCTCAGAAGTATACCGAGGAATACCCGGGCATCCTGCCTGACCTGGACGAGCAGGTCCGTGATCTGCGGAACCGCTTGAACCAGGCGGTCGAGGCCGTGTCGGACAACGCGCGGCCGTCGCTGGAGACGCATGCCCAGCTCGATATGGAGCACCGCCAGGCCCGCGTCCAGCTCGTCTACACCGAGGCGCGGCTTGCGGAAGCGCGGCGCGCAGTTGCCAGGACACGGGTTGCTCTCGACCGGATCCCATCCAAGGCGCTGGCCTTCGCGCGGGTCCAGCGCGAGCTGGAGGTTGCGCGGCAGGTCGCCCAGGCCGCTCAGCGGGCGGAGGCCGAGGCC
>DATIKM010000097.1:0-5792 GCA_035477595.1 Chthonomonadales bacterium | reverse complement strand
GGCTTGGTCTCGGCCGGCTTCTCGGCAGCGGTCTCCGCCTTCTTCTCCGCCTCGGTCTTCCTCGATCCCCCGTTCCGGCCGTTCGGGCCGTAGTCGTTCACATGGAAGCCCGCGCCCTTGAAGACGATGCCGACGGGGTAGAGCAGGCGCCGCACACGGCCCCCGCAGCCCTCATGCGCCTCCAGGGCGGCGTCGGTGATCCGTTGAAAGACCTCGAACTGCTCGCGGCACTTCTCGCACTCGTATCCGTAGGTAGGCATGGGTTCCGTCAGGTCCTCCTTGCAGCTTAGCTTCGCCCGCGCGGCAGCCCACCTCGCCGCGCTTGGGCTGGCCACCGATTCAATACGATACCCAACGCCGGCGCGCGCCCGCAACCGCTGTCGCCGGCCGTGCGCACTACACGTTCATAACCACGGGTACCACCACGGGCCGGCGCGAGGTGCGCTTCCGCAGGAACCGCGACACGACGTCCCGCACCGTGGCGCGGACGTTGTCCCAATCGGCCTCCTCCTCTTGCCCCATGCCCTCGAGCGCCGCGCGGACCTGCGTCTGCGCCTCCGCGAACAGCTCCTCGGAGTCCTCCGGATGCAGGAAGCCGCGCGAGATGAGCTCCGGGCCGTCCAGCACCTCGCCGGTGGCGCGGTCGAGCGCCACGGTGACGATCACGGTCCCGTCGCTCGCCAGGTGTCTCCGGTCGCGAATCACGAACTCGCTCACGCCACCCTCGGAGATGCCGTCCACCAGCACGTCGCCGCTGGCCTCGATGGGCTCGAGCAGCTCAGCCGTCGTACCGTCGAGCGCCAGCCGGTCGCCGTTTTCCATCCACAGGACGCGGTCGCGTGGGTGGCCCATGGAGGTCAGCATATCCGTGTAGGCCGCCATCATCCTGGGCTCGCCGTGGAACGGGACCACGTAGAGCGGGCGCGTCAGGTTGTAGAGCAGCTTGAGCTCCTCCTGGTTCGCGTGGCCCGATACGTGGATCGGCACGATGAGGTCGTAGACGACGCGCGCGCCCAGCCTGATCAGCCGGTTTACCGTGCGCCACACGGCGTCCTCGTTGCCGGGGATCGGACGGGAGGACAGGATGACCGTGTCGCCCGGTTCGACGTGGATCTTGTGGTTGTCGCACGCCATGCGGGAGAGAGCGGAGAGCGGCTCGCCCTGGGAGCCGGTCGTCAGAATGACCACCTGCTCCGGGGGCAGGCTCTCGATGTCCTCCACCTTCACGCGCAGCGGATCCGGGTACTGGATGTAACCCAGCTCGCGCGCCACCTCGATGTTCCGCGCCATGGAGCGACCCGCCACGGCGACCCGGCGCCCGTGTCGCTCGGCGATGGCGAACACCTCCTGCACGCGGTGCAGGTTCGAGGCAAAGGCAGTGACCAGTACGCGTCCGGGCGCGGCGACGATCTGTTGCTCCAGGGCGCGCGCCACCATGCGCTCGCTGGGCACCCAGCCGGTCTTCTCCGCGTTCACGGTGTCGCTGATGAGCAGAAGAACACCCTCGTCGCCGAGCTGGGCGAAGCGCCCTGCGTCGAAGAGCTTGCCGTCGGAGGGCGTCTGGTCAATCTTGAAGTCGCCGGTGTGCACCACGAGGCCGACGGGGGTGCGGATGGCCAGGCTCACCGTGTCGGGAATGGAGTGGGTCACGTGGACCGGCTCCACCTCGATCGCGCCGAAGCTGAGCCGCTCGCCGGGCCGGAAGACCCTCAGCGAGACGCGGTCCGCCAGCTTGTGCTCCTCCAGCTTCGCGCGCACCATGCCGATGGTGAGCGGGGCGCCGTAGACGGGCGCGTCCACCTCCTTGAGCACGTAGGGAAGGCCGCCCACGTGGTCCTCGTGGGCGTGCGTAAGGATGATGGCCCGCAGGTGGGCCGCGTTGTCGCGCAGGTACTGGAAGTCCGGCAGGATAAGGTCGACGCCCGGGTGCTCCTCGGTTGGGAACTGCACGCCGCAGTCCACGACGATCATGTCGTCGCCGTACCGGAAGACGAGCATGTTCTTGCCGACTTCGGCCCCGCCGCCCAGCGGGATGAACTCCAGGCGTTCGCTGGCCTCTCTCACGCTGTGTCGCGCCTCCTCGCCCGGCGTGGCTGGCACCGGGCGGTTCTATGGTACCGCACGCGAGCGTGGCGCGCGTCGGCCCGCCGCAGGAGCGGATTGCCATCGCGCCGAAGCAGGAGGCGCCATCCCGGGCCAGAACGGAGGTGCTCCATGCCCGAGCTGCCCGACATCGAGGTGTACGTCCGCGCGATCCAGGCTCGCGTGCTGGGCCGGCCGCTGCGGGCGTTGCGGGTCGCCAGCCCCTTCGTGCTGCGTACCGTCAACCCGCCGCCCGCTGAGTTGGCGGGACGCGCGGTGGCTGGCGCGCGCCGGCTCGGGAAGCGGATCGCCCTCTCCTTCGAGGGCGACCTGCACGCGGTCGTGCATCTCATGGTAGCGGGCAGGTTCCACTGGAGGGCGACGGACGCGCGGCTCGCGGGGAGGGCGGCGCTGGCGGCATTCGACTTCGCCGAGGGCTCTCTTATGTTGAGCGAAGCCGCGACCCGGAAGCGCGTGTCGCTCCACCTGGTGCGAGGCGAGGCCGCTGTCTTGGCGATGGATCCCGGCGGCATCGACCCGATCGGGTGCTCGGAGGCGGCGTTCGCCGATGCCCTCACGCGCGAGAACCACACGCTCAAGCGCGCCCTTACGGACCCGCGCCTCTTCTCCGGCATCGGCAACTCCTTCAGCGATGAGATTCTGCACCGAGCGCGCCTTTCGCCCGTCACCCTCACGCGGCGGCTCGACCCGCAGCGCATCGCGGCGCTCCACGCGGCATGCCGCGACACGCTCGTGGAGTGGTCGGAGCGCCTCGCGGCGCAGGCAGGCGAGGGGTTCCCGGAGAAGGTGACCGCGTTCCGGCCGGAGATGGCGGTGCACGGAAAGTACGACCAGCCGTGCCCTGTGTGCGGCGCACCGGTGCAGCGCATCGTCTACGCCGGGAGGGAGTGCAACTACTGCGCCGCGTGCCAGACCGGCGGGAAGCTGCTCTCGGACCGGTCGCTGGCGCGGCTCCTGCGGGAGGACTGGCCGCGCACGCTGGACGAGCTCGAGGAGCTGCGCGCGTCCCGCGCCGCGCAGAAGGCGTCGCTGGCATGAGCCCGCCGCCGTGGCGCGCGCGGCGAACAGATGGCCGGAGCCGGTAGACCTGAGTGCAGGGCTCCCGCGTTCCATCCGTTGGCCACGATCCGGCGGCTCGCAGCACCGTGGGCGCGGGCTGGTTGACGCCACGGCGGCAAGCCGATCAGGTCTTCGCGATCCAGGCCTGCAGGCGCTCCACGTGCTCGGTCGCCATGGCGCCCTCGAGGTTGCGTTCGGCGGCGTGGACCGCCACGCGCAGCCTGCCGCCGAACCGGCATTTGCCGCGGACCTCGATCCCCACCTCCGCGCGCGGGACGACGACGATGTCGCTGCTCTGGTAGATCGACGCCAGCGCACGGTCGGCCATGAGTCGCATGCGCCATGAGAGCCGCGCGCTGCCGGGCGCGCGGATTTCCACCACGTCCAGCTCCTTGAGCGGGTCTGCGACGAGCAGGCGCGTGATCGCACGCCGCAGCGCGCGGTGGAGGGCCGGTTCCACGCGCTCTGCGAGCCCTGGCCCGATGCGGCGGGCTGTCTGGAAGGCCCCTATCCCCAGTCCGAGCAGCGCCGCGGCGGTAAGCCATCCCGCGCCGGCGAGCGCTCCTCGAATGGGAGGACCGCCTGGGGCTAGCATGGCCACGAGGCAGCCGATCCCGGCAAGCGTGGTGATGGCTGCGTCGGCGCGCACACCGGCCCGGGACGGACCCAGGAGATGCCAGAGCCCGACGGCCAAGAGAGACACGCCGAGGCCAGCCACGGGGTAGCGGAGCGGCGTGTCGGGCAGCGCTGTCATGGCGACCCAGGCAGCCAGGGGTCCCGTCACCACGTTCATCGCACCCGCGGTGCGCACGAGCCGACGCGCAGCCGCTCGGCGCGCCGCGCGCCGCAGGTCCTCGATCGGGACTGCGTTCAGGTCTACGGCGGCCAGCCGTCGATCTGCTGAACTCAATGGAGGCGCCTTGTGCCGGCCGTGGGCAGGTGGTCGCCGCACCGACCGACCAGGATGAGCCGCCTCGCGCGGTCAAAGTGGATGTGCACCCTCAGATCGGGCCCGAGCTTCAGGCGCGCCTTGCACTCGACGGTCTCGCCCTCGTATTCCACCTGGCGGTGGGCCATCAGCTTAGGGTCGTCGTTCGTCTGTTCGCCCTCACGGAGCGCCAGCTCGAAGCCGGTGGCCTCCTTGTACGCCTGCTCTAGGCGCGAGCTGCCGTCCAAGAAGACCTGGCGGTAGAGCGTCGTCGGAATGGACTGCAGGATGCTCCAGACGCGCTTCACTGTCTTGATGTTCTTCAAGTGCTGTGTGCTGCGGGCTTTCGCATCATCCACCGCGCGCTGATGAAAGAAGACGCGGTCGGGGTACCAGCTCTGCAGCAAAGCGATCATCTCCGGGAGGTCGGTAGGCAGGTCGAAGGCGTCGCGCGCCTTGCTGGCGCGCAGCCGATCATGCTCAAGGGCTAGCCCGTCCAGCTCGCCACGCACGTGGGCAAGCTCGCGAATGCGGTCGTCGCGTTCGTCCTCCGCGACCTTGATAAGCTGCAATGCCTCGTCGTGATCTGCTTGCTTTTGCTTCAGGCGATCCTCGAGATGCCGCATCTTGGCCGAGTCCGCCACCTCCTGCAGCGCGCTTCGCAGAGCCTGCTGCCCCTCGGCCACGTCCGCCACCTTGTCGACGAGCGCTGTGAGCGTGAGGGTGATGTGGGTGTGGAGCCGGTGCTCGAGGTCTGCAAGCAGCGGGGCCACACACGCATTCAGGCTGTCCTGATCCACGGCAGCCCGCGGGGCCTGCGGCGACACAGGTACAGAGGGCGCGGCGCCATCGACCTCGGGCGCCAATCCGGCGGACTCCGGCGCCGACGCGACAGACCCCGCAATGGACGCGGCGCCGCGCTCGAGCACCCCGCGAAGGTAGTCGATGTGCTGCTTGGTGAGGGGCTCCCGGTTGGCGCCTCGGGTCACATACGCGTAGAACGGGTACTTCGCGCGATCATCGAACCAATTGCGCCCGTGGCTGAACACGAGAACACGTCCGTCCGCCTCGAGTCGCCGTAAGGCGCACTGGAGCGCCGCCTCCTCACGAAAGAGCAGGCGCTTCCCGCTGCCGTACGTTTCAATGTGGGGGTCAGACTGACTGGCCCGCAACGTGATGGCGCTCCGCTGCCGATGTGGGTAAGCTCTAGTTTCGACGCCCGGAGCGCTGTGACCTGCCGGCGCGGCAGCAGGCACGCCGGCCCCGCGCCGGCCGGCGCCTGCGGATCTGCGCGCCGCGGCGCAGGAGGGGCCGCCCGGAGCGGGATGCAGCGCAAGGAACCACATCAGGCTGATGCCGGTTGTGAGCGGAGCGAGGTGTGGCCCATGTGCTCGCGCCTCCTGCAGATGGCCGGTGACACCGACAATTCGGGCGGCGGTCCCCGCGAGATCCGCCCGCCCGCGCCCGCGGTCGCGTCGCTTGCCCCGGCCTGTCCCACTCGACCGCGGCGCCGTCGCGGTCGCGCCCGTCGGCCCGGCAGGCTATACTGTTGGTGCCGGCAGCGTGCAGGGCGGCGGGGAGGGCGCACGATGTTCGATGGGTTCGGTCCGGCGCAGGTCGCGATTGTGCTGGTGATCGTACTGCTCCTGTTCGGAAACCGGGTGCCGCAGGTCATGCGCGGGCTCGGCTCCGGTCTGCGTCA
>DATIKM010000096.1:0-18213 GCA_035477595.1 Chthonomonadales bacterium | reverse complement strand
ACGTGGGGAAGGCGCTGCCGCACCCTGGCATGCACTTCCTCAGCCGTTGGGTGGCAACGCAGCTCGCACAGCGCCTCGAGGACCGCCTCCCGTTGCCTGGTGACCCTCATGGCGTCCCATCCAGTCCGCGCAGCCTGCAGTCGCTCTATTGCTCAGTAACAGTAATCAATACTGTTTGTGTAGCCGACGCGTTCCCGCCCGCGGAACAGGTGAGCGGCCTCCTGGCGCCCGGCGCCGGCAGGGCGTCAGCGCGTCAGCCCCCGGTCGGATCCGGAGGCGAGGGCGCGATGCGGGAGCGGTGAACGCGGCCGGCCAGAAGGGCGCCCGCGACCCCAAAGCATGCCGCGGCAGCGAAGGCGGCCCGGTACCCCAGTCGCTGCGATATGAGGCCGCCGAGAGGGCCGTAGAGCGCAGAGGGCGTCTGGAAGACGGTAGCGACCCCGACCGCCAGGGGCCTCTGGCGGGCCGAGACCGACTCGAACAGCGTGGTGGAGAACATCATCCAGAGTCCGTCCTCCACGGCGCCCAGCAGGAAGAAGGCGACGAACATCAGCCAGCTCGTCTCGGGCGTGCACAGCAGCGCCAGTACGGGCACCGCCATGACCGCCCACGCGACGAACCACAGGCTCCTGGACGAGCCGAAGCGGTCGGCGCACCAACCCCACACGGGCCCTGTGCAGACCTTGCCCAGGCTCCTCGCGAGGGCGTAGAGCCCCACCGTGGCGACGGGGGCCGCAAGCGCTCGCTGGGCGTAGAGCACGTAGAAGGGGGCTGCGAGCCCTGCGCCGTCGAGAGCGATGCGCGCCACTATCAGTCGTGCGAGCCGAGGGTTGTCGCGGACGAGCGGGATGGATGAGCGCAGGAAGTCGCGGAAGCCCGGGCGCTCATCCTTGGCGACCGAGTGCGAGACCGGCTCACGGATGAGCGTGAGGAACCCCTGCGAGAGCCAGGCGCCCACGCACCACCCGACCGCAAGCAGTGCGAAGTTCGTGGGGAAAGGCAGCGCGCGACTGCCAAGCACGGAGGCGACGATCCCGCCTGCGCACATGCCGACAACGCCCCCGAGCGTCTGCATGCCGCCGAAGAACCTGCCGCGCACCCGCGCCGGGATCGACTTCGCCACGATCTCGAACCACGAGACCGCGCATGCGCCGTCCAGAAGCCAGAAGATGCCGATGATGACCAGCAGCGCCGCGACGACGAGGGCGGGATGCGACGTCGCGTAGAACAGCAGCACGAACGGGAGTGCGAAGAGGCCCACACGCGCGCCCGCGCAGCACCACAGCAGGTAGGACTTGTGGTAGGCCCGACCGTGGATCCAGTGGGCGGCGATCAGCGCTGGCAGCGTGAAGCCGAGCGTCTGCAGCAGGCGGACAGTTCCCACCACCATGTCGCTCGCGCCCAGCGTGGCGAGCAGTACGGGCAGAACGGTCGCCCCGTCGAAGAGCGCGAGCCCCAGGTAGAACGACGTGGCATCCGCGAGGAGGACGGCGGTGTTCCATCGCAGATGCCGCGCGGCGTAGTCCCCGCCGGCGGCACCCGGTTCCGCCGGCTCGGCGGGCTGCAACGTCAGGGTCGCTCCGCGGCGTTGCCGGCCGGCCTTCCGGAGAGCGCGCTACGGAGGTCCTCCAGCAGAGGCGT
The DNA here is from genome assembly GCA_035477595.1 of Chthonomonadales bacterium. Classification (GTDB taxonomy): domain Bacteria; phylum Armatimonadota; class Chthonomonadetes; order Chthonomonadales; family CAJBBX01; genus DATIKM01. The sequence continues at coordinate 16,572 of DATIKM010000096.1, read as the reverse complement.
GATGCGCGGGTAGCTGACGAACGTGCCCACCACATAGAGGTTGAAGAACTGATCGTCGGTGCCGGTCGCTCGAGTCGATCGCTCCTCCCTCGCCACCTCGCGCGCCAGCCTGACGGCCGAGGCGTACTGCTCCTCGGTCAGGATGCCCTTGATGGCCTCGGCGAGGCGCCGCACCGCAGCAAGGTACTCCTGCTGCTGCGTTCTGGCGAAGCTTTCGCTCAGACTGCGCACCCTCTCGGTGAAGGCCGCAGGCACGGTCTCACCCGCCAGCGCTCGCTGGCGGGTAGCGCGCACCTCCTCGGCGATGCCGCGCACCGTGGGGACTCCGACGGCATTGAGCGCCCTGCTGTACTGCTGCTCGCCTGCGCGGATGGCGTCGATGATCCGGCCAACCTGGTCCGCGTTGAGTCGCAGAGGCGTAATGACGCGCATCTTGTCGATGTCGGCAATCTGGTCCAGGACGGCCACGACATCCGCGGGCGGAGGTGCGCCTTGGGCGCGCGCGTCCTGCCCGATAGCCATGCAGAGCGCAGCCAGACCGGCCGCGCACCACCACGCACCCCTTCGCATCCTGTGGCTCCTCCTAGCTCCATCCGCCTGCTCGCCAGCCTGTTACGGTAACTCGATGGGCTTGCCGTCCCGGCGGGCCGTGACCGAGCGCGTCGTCGAAGCGCTGCGCAGCCACTGCCCCCGCGTGCGCACCCACGTGTCCTGGGTGACCGCGGTCACCTCGAGGCGTGTGCGCTGCCCCGTGGAGGGGTCGCGCGAGACCAGGACGCCCCTCGACCTGACCGTGGCGGTCGCCACGCCGGGCCTGGGCAGCGTCACCGTGCCCACAACGCCGCGGCCCTCGTACGACACGAGCGTCCTGAACACTTCGCGCATCTGCTGCTCGACCTGGGCGCGCCTCATCACCCGCCCTCTGTGGTCCGTCGCGCGGAAGTCGGTCGTCAGCGTGCGCATCACGGCGTTCACGTCCTTGCGCGCGCTGGCCGCGTTCACCCGGTTCTCGATCGCCTGCAGCCTTGTGCGGAGATGCGCCGGGCTGTCGTGGGCCAGCACCGCCGCGGAGGCCGCCGCCAGGGCGAGCGCCGCAACCAACGCCGTCACCGCTTTCATACCGCCTCTCCTTCCTAGCTTCCGGACTGGTGCGGCCAGGTCAGCGGTCGAGCCACCACTGGTCCGCGCCGCGCGAGCCCTCCTGCACTGGAACGCCCGCGTACTCGGCGATGCGCCGTGCGGCGCCCTCGATCTGTGCCTTGCCGTCGGGCAGGCCGACCGACTCCACGATGGTGATCCGCCGTGTGTCGTTCAGCGACACGACGAGCGCGTACTCCTCAAGGGGCCGCCCCTCGTCGTGCACCTCGCGGACCAGAACGTGACTGATGTCGCTGACCGGCGCGATCGGGTCCCCGTTGCGCGAGAAAGCGTTCGTGTTTCGGTCGAGCAGGTACACGTCCTCGCGCATTGTCTGGCGTACGTCGTAGGCCCTGAGGACGATGAGCCCGAAAAGGACGGCAGCCGCGCCCGTGGCGATCCAGAGCCCCGGGTGCGTGCGGGCCGCCATGAGGTAGGCGACCATCAACCCGAGCACCACCGCCGCGAGAACCGTTGCGACACTCAGGTTCCGTCGGTAGGCCTCCGCTCGCGTGCGCACGATGAGCTGGTCGCCCGGGTGCTCCAGCTCGAGCAGTCGACTGGGCGAACGCTTCTGCCTTGGCATGGCCACAGGCCTCCCACCGAAGCGACGGCCGCGCGAGCCGCCGTCGCGCCACGAGCGACGCGAGCGCACTCTTACGGATTCTACCGAACGCTCGCGTCGCGCGGTTTCCGAACGGGTCGCGTTCACGCGGAGTGCGGGACAAGCGCGGGGAACGCGCCTAGCAGGGACGCGCGCACGGCCGCCATTGGCTGCGGTGAGGCGAGCCGGCGCGTCGCCACGGCGAACCTTACCACCCGTTGGTCATTCGGCGCGCCGCCGCCCGTCTCCTACCCGATATGCGTGCATGAGATCGCGGCGTCTTTCACCTGATGTCGTGCCGGGGCGTTCGCCATAATAGGGTCCGGTGAACCACGGCGACTGTCGGGCCAGGGAGGGCCAGCGCAGGGACCGCGCGGAACCGCTGGGGAGGTGACGGACGATGGGACCGATCGCCCCTTCAGCTGCATGGGAATGAGTGTGGAGAGCCGTCGTCTGTCGGAGGCGGAAGTTCAGAAGCTGCTGCAGGCGTACCGAGCCTCGGGCGACGCCGCCGTCCGCGACCGCATCGTGATGCAGTTCACCAACCTGGTGGAGAGCGTCGCGCGGCGGTTCGCGGGGGCCGCCGAGCCAGTCGAGGACCTGGTCCAGGAGGGGTTCATCGGTCTGATCGCCGCGGTGGACGGGTACGACGCCTCCAAAGGCGTGAAGTTCAGCACGTACGCTACCCACTTTGTGATCGGGCAGATCAAACACTGCCTTCGGGACAGGGGCAAGATCATCAAGGAGCCCGCCTGGTTGCAGGAGCTGAACCAGCGGGTTACCCGGACGATCGAGCGCCTGTCCCAGGAGCTGGGCCGCAACCCAACCCACGGGGAGATCGGGGCCGCTGTCGGTCTTTCGGAGGAGGCCATCGCGGACCTGTTGACCACCCGTGAGGTGTTCAAGGTCGGATCGCTGGACGGAGGAAGCGGCTCGTCGACGGACCAGGCCGGCGCGTACGACGTCGACCGTGCCATGCCGGCAAGAGTCGTCGAGTGTGAAGTGGCGATCGAAGAGAGGGTGGTCCTCGAAGGCGCCCTGATGAAGCTGAAGAACCTGGAGCAGAGCGTCGTGTACGCGTACTACTACAGGGGGCGCAACCAGACGGAGATCGCCCGAGAGCTGGGCATTTCGTGCAACTACGTCTCGCACATCCTGCGCAATGCAACGCGCAAGATGCGCAAGATTCTCGTAAGCGATGAGTTGAAGGAAGCACAGACGGAGCTGGCGCATGCCCGGCGGCGACTCGCCGAGCAGGCCCAGATTCTGGAGGAGGCCTCGGTCGTTGACAGCCTGACGCGGCTCTACAACGGCAAGTACTTCGGAACGCGCCTTGCCGAGGAGCTCTGCCGGGCCGGGCGTCACCAGTACCCGGTGGCGGTATTGCTCGTCGAGCTCTCGGGCTACGATCAGTTCGCGCGCTCAGTGGGCACGCTGAGGGCCGAGGAGACGCTGCGCAGGACGGCAGAGTCGGTCTGCGCGACGGTGCGCCGGTCCGACATCGTGACGCGGTACAGGTCCGAGACGTTCGCGCTGATCCTGCCTTACACGGACCGCAACGTGACGGTAGTGGCGGACCGGGTCTGCCGGGCCGTTGCGGAGTGGCTGGCCGAGAACGGGTGCTGCGCCGGGAGGGCGCCCGTGGGGCTGCGATACGGGCACGCCCACTTCCCGGAGCAGGCGACGAGTGCTCAGGCGCTCGCGGACCGCGCCGCCGCGTCCATGGAGCCCTTCGCCGTACCGGACGCGATCGCCGCAGCCGCCTAAGGAGGCGCGCGGACCGTTATCACCCAGCCGAGGGGCCGGGCGCACGTCCAGCGCCCGGCCTGTCTCTCGACGGCCGTACCGGCAGTCTTCCCGCCCACGGCGGCAGGCGGTATACTGGTGTTTCCCGCTCCGGCGCCTCGCTGGAGCCCTTCCGCTCGACGAGAAGGAGACCGCGCCTTGCCCGTCTCGTTTGACCGCTCCGACAAGGGCGAGCCGTCCCGCAAGACCCCAAAGGCCGCCAGATCGAATGCGGCCCCAACTCTGCCACCGATGTCCGCCGGCGCGCGCAAGCGCGCTCGCCGGAAGAAGGCCCTGGCGCCCAACCCGCGTCAGGAGCTGGCGGCCAAGGTCGTGCTCTCCGTCGTGATCATCGTCGCGCTGGCGCTGGTCGGCTGGTGGTATAGCGCCTCTCAGCCCACGGGCTTGATCCGCGAGGGCGAGCCCATCGCGCCCGCAACGGTGACCGTTCCAGAACGCCGCATCCCCTCCCGCGCCCGTGATGCCGCGACGCCCCCCGTGCAGCCCCCCGGCCGGCCCGAGGCGCTGGTTCCGGCAGGGCCACAGGGCAACGACGCCGCGCTAGAGACAGGCGGCCCACCGGCATACGAGGAGCCCGAGGGCGGCGCCGTGGGCGAGGGCATCAACTAGCTCCCCAGGCGCTCGGGCTTTCGCCGCACCACCCGTCGCACGCAGGAACCGCGCGCGCGCGTCGCCAACCTATGGGCGGCGCCCTCTCACCCTCAACTCGGGGCGCCTCCAGCGAGGTGCGCCATGCCGTTACTGCTCCGCGCCGTCTGCCTGCTGTTGGTGGCCTCTCCCGCCGTATGCCTCGGCGCCCCTTCGGTTACCCTGGACGTCGGCGGCGACCGCGTCACGATCCTGCGCGACGCCTTTGGCGTGCCGCACGTCTTCGCGTCGACGCGCAGGGGCCTGTTCCACGGTAACGGGTACGCGGTGGCCGAAGACCGACTTGCCCAGATGGACCTCAAACGGCGCACCGCGCGGGGAGAGATGGCCGCACTCGTGGGCCCATCGGCGGTCGCGGCAGACCGGGAGACGCGCATCGACGGGTATACGGAGGCCGAGCGCGAGGCGCAGTTGGCTCGTCTCCCGGCAGATGCGCGCGAGGCGATGACCGCCTATGCCGACGGGGTGAACGCCTACCGCGAGCGCCTGGTCGCGTCCGGCGAGCGTCCAGCGGTCCACGGCTACCCCGTGCCGTTCGACCCGGCGGCGCTCCGGCCGTGGAGGGCCACGGACAGCATCGCCGTCGGGCAGATGATGGCTCGGCGGTTCGGGGGCAGCGAGGGCGGGGAGATGCGCAACATGCTCCTCTTCTCGGTGCTGCGAGCTCGCCACGGGCAGGATGCGTGGAAGCTGCTGAACGATGTCGCGTGGCGCAACGACCCCGCGGCGCCGACCACCATAGCGCCCGGCGAGGACGGGCGAAGCTGGCACGGCAATCCGCACTGGGCCGGACCCGACGGCAAGGTGATCGCCCTGGTGGACCGCGCCTCGCCCGACGCGATGCTCGCGGCCGCCGAGCACCTCGACCAGTCGGCGCGCCTCGCCCTGGCGCGGCGGCTCGGGCTCTTCGAGCGCTGGGGCAGCTACTGCATCGTTGTCGCCGGAAGAAGATCGGCGGGCGGCCACGCCATGCTGGTCGGTGGGCCACAGATGGGCTTCCACACGCCCCAGATTGCCCATGAGGTGCATCTGTCCGGCGCTGGCCTGCATGTGGCCGGCATGGGCTTCGCAGGGGTACCCGGCGTGCTGATCGGGTGGAACCGCGACCTGGCATGGAGCACCACGACCGGCGTCAACGACCAGACCGATACGTTCGTGGGGACCCTCCACCCCGACGACCCGACCCGTTACCGCTTCAGGGGCGCGTGGCGCACGATGGAGACGCGCGAGGAGGTCATCGAGGTGGCGGGCGCGGAGCCGGTGCGCCTCCAGGTGATGCGCACGGTGCACGGACCGGTGATCCAGGTGGACCGCGCCAGGAACCTCGCCTACAGCCGCGCTGCGACCTACTGGGGACGCGAGGCGGAGACGCTGGTAGCCATCATGCGCTTCGCGGAGGCGAGGACGATCCGGGAGTTCGGTGCGGCGTCCGCGTTGGTCACCACTTCGCACAACTTCTTCTGCGCAACCCGGACCGGCGACATCGGCTTCTGGTTCTGCGGGCTCTCCCCGATCCGTCACCCGGAGGTCGACCCCAGGCTGCCGACGCCTGGCGAGGGCGACCATGAGTGGCGCGGCATGGTGCCGTTCGACCGCATGCCACACATCATAAACCCCAGGTCGGGGTGGATCGCCAACTGGAACTGCAAGCCCGCCGTCTGGTGGGACTGCTACGACACGCCGGCGTGGGGAGAGGTGTGGCGCAGCAGGCGACTCCGGCAACTCCTTGCCGCAAGGCCGCGAGTGAGCGCCGAGGACCTGCGCAACATCCTGCTGGACATAGGCACGAACGACTACGAAGCGCAGGCGATGCTTCCGCTCCTGCGGAGCGCCCTGAGGCGCGCCCAGCCTCAGCTAACGCCGGCTGCCCGTCGCGCGTTCGGCTACCTTCAGGCGTGGGACCACAACGCGACGGAAGGCAGCGTGGCGGCCACCGTGTTCGACGAGTGGGTGCGCCAGACGCGCGATGCACTTTTCGATGCCACCTTCGGGTTCATCAAGCTGCAGGGGCGCGGGCTGTTCGACACCGCCATGCAGCCGAGCCTGATGCTTCGCGTCCTGCGTGGGTCGGCATCGCGGGTTCCGGTGCAGTTCGATCACCTGCGAGGGCGCACGCCGGATGCCGTAGTTGTGGGAGCATTCGAGAAGGCGGTGGCTGAGCTTACCAGGCAGCGGGGGGCGGAGATGGCTGAGTGGCGCCTCGCGCGCGGGTACTACACCTCCGGCGCCGGGACACGCATCCCGAACATCGAGCGGGGGACCTACATCCAGATCGCCGAGTGTCTGCCCGGAGGGGTGCGCGCCGTGACCATCTGCCCGCCTGGCCAGAGCGAGCGTCTCGCCTCGCCGCACTTTGCCGATCAGCGCGAGATGGCGGGCTGGTTCAAGTTCAAGCCATTCCCGACGGACCGTGCCGAGATCGAGCGCAGGGCGAGGTAGCGCGCACGGCGCCTCGCCTCGCGCGGTGCTCAGGCGGTGGCGGCGCGCGGAGCGTGGTGGGGAGGGGCCTCCGCGGCGGACGAGACAAGGAGCGGGAGCGCCGCATCGACGTTGGGGCTGGAGGGAAGCGGGAGCGTCACCTTGGCGCGGCTCGCGCTGGACAGGTAGGCGCCGACCAGCGCTTCCAGGGCGCGTCCGAAGTGATCGGGGCCTCGCGGCGGGGCTCCGCTCCGCACCGAGGCAGAAAAGGCCTCGAGCAGGCCTGCGGCCGCCACGTCGACGCGGCTGGCCGGCGCAGGCCTCTCCGCGCGAGGCGGCGTCACGTCCTCGGGCGCCGCGCCGCGCCGGTGGAGGGTCGCCCGGAACGGCTCCGCGGCCAGATGGCTCCAGCCCGCGCCGTAGGCCGCCTCGATGTGACCCTCGTCACCCGTGATCGTGTAGTGCTCCACAGGGTTCCGGCGCGTGGTGCGCGCCAGGTGATGGATGGAGACGCCGTGCTCGTGGTGGAAGATCATATTGGCGATGTCCTGCTGGCGCCGGCCTTCGGCGTCGATGTCGGCACTGACCGTTGCCGCGTCGCCCAGCCACCAGCCAGCCAGGTCCACAGTGACGATCGCCATGTGGAGCAGAGCGCCGGGCCAGGAGCGCACGCAGCTCCGGTGCTCCGCGTACTCGGTGAGAAAGCTCCAGTCGCAGCGAACCCTCTCGGGCCGGCCGATTGCGCCTGCCTCTAGAAGCTCCGCGACCCGCAGAAAGACGGGGTCATGGCGCCTGCGCAGCGCCGGAACAAGGTGAACGCCGGCCTCTGCCGCGAGCGCCGCCATGCCGCGCCAGACGCTCAGTCCGAGCACGGGCGGAACTTCGCACAGCACGTGGATGCCGGACTCCAACAGGCGGCGAAGCTGGGCCTCGCGCTCCGGCAGCGGAGTGAAGAGCAGCGCCGCGTCGACGGGCCGGCCCGCGAGTAGACCGTCGAGCTCGTGGTGAATCGCCGCGCCTCGCGTGCCTCGCGTCCAGGTGCGCGCCGCAGCCGTGTCGGAGTCCACCATGGCGGCCAGGCGTACGCCGGCAACCGTGGGAAGCGCCGGCCCGAAGGCCTGGCGCGACCCGCCGCACCCGACGACCGCCACCTGGAGGGCCTCCACCGCCTGCTCGCCCAACCGTCTCGCTCCCCTGGCCCGGCGCACCGGCGCCGCACCTCGCAACAGGACCGCGGCGCCGTCGAGCGGCGCCGCGGTCCTGTTGTACCCCATGCCGCCCCCATCGCGCGGGCTGGCACGCTGGCGCGACGGGTCGTCCGGCTAGCGGCTCGAGTGCGCCGGGAGCTCGCGCACCACCAACGGCACTAGCATCGGCGGGCCACCGAGGCCCGCCGTCGAGAGGCCATGGAAGTAACAGGTCTTGCCGCAGCGGCGGCAGTCTGCCACAATCGGCCCGTGCGAGGGCCGGCGCGGCGGCGACACGTGCAGGCCGACGGCGCACAGCGCAACCTGCGTGACATGGCCGAAGGCTGACTTCTCGCGCACAATGCTCTCCACGGTACCGCCGGGTTGTTCCCGCGAGCCGGCCACGCCGGCACGCACATTGTAGCAGGGGCGGCGCGTGAGCGCCACCCGCGGCGCACTGGGACCGGTCGACGCAACGGTCCCGCCCACGCGGCTGATGGCGGATGCCATGCCAGAACCGACCGGAGCCCGGCCATGCTCACAGCTTCGCCTCGACACGATAAGCCCGTAACGCCCGCGACGCTCCCGGCTGACCTCGACAACAACGTCAACTGGTCGCCGGACGGGGAGCTCCTGGTGTTCGACTGCCGAGATGAGAGCGGCATCGGCGGCAACGGCCGCATCGGGGTCCTCACCGTGTCCTCGGGTGAGCTCCGCGTCGTCTACTGCCAGGATCCGATCAGCGGCGTCGGCGCCCCGAGCTTCCTTTCGAACGACGAGGTCGTCGCCATCCACGCACTGCCAGGCGCTGCCTACGACTTCACGATGCGGGCCGGCCGCATAATACCGGCAGACGGCGGCCCGGGGCGGTGGCTGGACAGCCGCGATGCGCGGCCGCCCTTTGCGCCGGGAGCGCTCCGCGGTGGCACGCACAAGCACGAGCCCGACGCGACGGGCGAGTGGATCGGGTTCACCTACAACGACCACGTGATGAAGACGACGCGCGGGTCGGACCTGCGCAACGTGGGAGTCAGCCGCCGTGGCCTGAGGGCGCCCGTGGCGCCCGACCCGAGTGGGTTGACCGTTGAGGGCGAGAGCTTCAGCGTGCTCCTCACCGCCTGCGTCGAGGCGCCGCGGCCAGGCTCCGACGACTACCGCCGCGCGGAGGGCGATTGCTGGGTGGGAGGCGCCGGATTCGAGGACGCCGCCGGCCGGCGCGTTCGCGCCCGGGCCTTCCGCGGGCTTGTTGCGCCGGCCGACCATCCAGCGTCGCCGCTGGTGTACGACGTGTTCATCGTCGAGGCGCCCGACGACCTCACCGCCCGGGGCCCGCTCGGCCCGCTCGAGGGGACGCTGGACGACTACCCAAAGCCCCCCGCGGGCGCCCTGGTCCGGCGTCTCACGAGGACAGCCGAGCGAAGCGACCCGGCTCTCCGGGGAGTCTCGGGACACCTCAGGGCACCGGCCGACGGGCGATGGATTGCGTACGTGGCTCCCGGGGAGCCGGGCTGCGGCGGCGACGGACTTCCGCAGGTCCATGTGGTCTCTCCGTCGACCGGACAGGCGCGGCAGCTCTCCGCGCTCTCCTGCGGCGTCCACGGCGACCCGCGCTTCAGCCCCGACGGGCGGTTTGTGGCGATCGGCGGCGCCGACGGCGCACTGTACGCGATCCACGCCGAGGGGCGGCGATGGGGTGAGGCGGTAGCGCTCAGCTCGCGAGCCGGGTCACCCGTGATGAACGCGGTCGTATCTCCCGGCTCGCGCCTGGTCGCGTACAACCGTCACCTGGACGGGGTGCCCCGCATCTTCGTGGCATCCGTGCCGGTCTGAGCCCACGAGGAGGGAACCCGCACACGCACGGCGCCCGGCGCCACGCGGATAGAGACGGGGGTCTGGAGCCGCGTGTCTCCGTCGATCTGCACGGGCTGGTCGGGCTCGGCGCGCACGTCGATGGCGGCGCCTCGAACCACGCGGACGGACGCACAGCGGTCCAGCCGGCCTGCCGCGAGGGCGAGGAGGGCTCGGACGAGCGCCATCCGACCGCCTGTGAAGAGGAAGAGGTGGAGGAGCCCGTCGTCGATGCGGACATCGGCGCCCAGGCAGAAGCGCCCCGCGTAGTGGCGCGTGTTCGCCGCGAGCGCGAGCCATAGCGTCTCGGGGAAGGCCACGCCGTCGACGCACACCTCCGCGCGGAAGGGGCGCATCGAGAGGACGCTCCGGAGGATCGAGGGCGTGTAGGCCGCCATCCCGACGCGCCGTTTCCATTCCCGGCGGACGCCGAGCGTGATAGCGGCATCCAGGCCGGCGCCGCACGCCAGCATCCAGAGCGACTCGCCGCACCAGGCCGCGTCCACGGCGCGCACGACGCCGCCTGCCGCGATGGAGCAGGCCCGTACGGGGTCCATTGGGATGCCCAGATCGTGCGCTAGAACGTTCGCGGTGCCGCACGGCAGGATGGCTAGCGGGGCGTCGCTTCCGAGCAGGCCCTCCGCCACTTCGCGGACCGTACCGTCGCCGCCTGCCGCCGCGACGACGCACGCGCCCGATTTGGCAGCCTGCCGCGCTGCCAGAGCGCCGTCGCCAGGAGCGCGCGTTCGGTGGATGCGAGCATCGAACCCGTGGCGGCGCAGCTCCTCGGCCAGGCGCTCGGGCGACCACTCCTGCCAGCCGCGGCCGGCGACCGGGTTGGCGACGATCCAGGCAACCCCTCGCACTTCGCCGGACGGTCCCATCTGCGGCTCCTCACGCGAGGCTACTCGAGACGTCGCGCGCTGGCCCGCACGCTGCGCGGCGCGCCACGGCGAGGCGGGCAAGGAATCGCTCTTCGGCACATAGCGCTGACGAGGGCGAGAGCGCGCCGCTGATTGTCGCTGCACACGCGGCGCCATGCTGAGCGTCGCCCGACCACCAAACACTGTACCCGCGGGACGCGCTTCCTCCGTGCGACGCGAGCAGGCGGCGTCGTGACCCGGACAGGCTTCCCGGCTCCAGGCGCCCGCCGCACAAACCACTGGCGTGGGCGGGAAGGGATGCCCGGCCCTTTGGCATACCTGAGGTCGCCAACCGGACGCACGCTGGACAGCCGGCGTGAGGAGGTGGCGATAACCGAACAGGAGCGCTGCGAGCGCGTCGGCATGCCCATGTACGAGGCCGGGTTGGCCCCCTTTCTGCCGCCGGTCGTGTTGGGCTGTCACACTCACGCCTGGACGCGCGACTTCCAGGCGGTGACGCCATGAGAGACGGACGCCGGCGGGGCGCGGCGCATGGCGACGGAGCGCAGGCCGGAACGAGCGAGGCCCTGCTGTCAGACGGGAGGAGGTTGTTCACCGCGCGCGCCTGCAACGCGGTCTGCTTCAGGCAGCCGACGCCTGCCGCCGACCTCGCGCGCACGAACGCCTGCACGGCGACCGGGCCGGGTGAGGCCGGCGCCACCCGGCTGCGCATCACGGGGAGGGGCCTCATGCCCGCCAGGCAAGCTGGATCGGGAGATCGTGGAGGCCGCGCACGCCGGCCGCAGGGCGTTCCTGAACCGGCACGGCGTCCACCAGGGCGACGAGCGCGTGGAGGACATGATCGGGCCGGTAGAGATTGCGATAGCCGAGCGGATGCGGCTGGCGGTCCTGCTCCACGTGCCGCGCGCGGGCCGGCTGGCGCACCCCGAGGTGCAGAGGGGCGGTCGTCGTCGCGCGCTGGACTACCCCTCGGCGACCATCGTCCTCTCGCACTACGGACGCGCGTACCTGCCGGACAGACAGAAGCGCGCGATCGGGTCCATCGTCGACCTGGCGAAGGTGGTGATGGACCCGATCGTGCTGCAACGGACACCCGACAACGTCCGCCCGTCGCGGGTGCTCTTCGGCACCGGCTTGCCCATCGCCGCCATGCGCGCGCGGCGCGCGTACGTGGCGGACGGGTGGACCTTGTGCTGCCGGCCCACCCCCAAGAGAGCCTATGGCGTGGTCGCCGACAACACGCGAGCGCACCTCATGGTCTACGAGATTGCGCTTGCAGTTCGCCGCGCCGCCGGGGTCCACGCAGGCTGTGCCGGGGAACGCCTACGCCGCTCGTCCCCGCAGGAGCTGTGCGGCGATCTCCGCGACGCGCCGGCCCTGCGCCTCCGCCACACCGAGGTCGCCCTCGGTCGGCGGCTGGTCAGCCCCGCCACCCACCACAGAGCTGGCGCCGTACGGTGTGCCAGCCGAGAAGACGCCCGGGTCCGTGTAGCCCGGCGTCACGATCACCATGCCGTGGTGCAGCAGCGGGATGAGCATGGTGAGGAGCGTTGTCTCGTGGCCGCCATGCGGGGTGGCCGCGCTGGTGAACATGCTGGCGACCTTGTTGGCGAGCTTCCCCTGCATCCAGAGGGCGGACGTCTTGTCGAGGTAGAGCTTGAGCTCCGCCGCCATGTTGCCGAACCGCGTGGGCGTGCCGAACACCACGGCGTCTGCCCACTCGAGGTCCTCGGTACGCGCCTCTTCGTACTTCGCTCGCTGTGCGTCGCGCGACGCCTTCCATGCTGAGTTGGCCTCGATCACGGTCGCCGGCGCCAAGTCGTCGATCCGAACGGTGCGCACGTCGGCGCCTGCACCGGCGGCTCCGGCCGCGATCGCGTCGGCCAGCGTCGCGACATTACCGGTGCGGCTGTAGAAGACCACCAGAACCTTCGGCTGCATCGTGCACCCTCCCTAGCCAGCCAGCGCGAGATGCCGCGTGATAACCGGAATCACGATCCGGGCACTCAGCGTGTTCCCTATCCCGGAACGTTTCGCCGGTGGCACCGAGTTTCCCTGCCGTGACCGCAGCTACCAGCCTACGCACATCGCATTGCCCGCAGCCTGCGCGTGATGGCCGTCGCGGCGGCGACCTTCAGGGCGTCGCCAAGGAGGAACGGGAGGACCCCGACGAAGATGGCTCTCGTCAGGGAAAGATCGGCAACCACGGACAGGTAGAGCGCCCCGAGTGCGTACATCACCAGAAGTCCGGCGACACAGGATGCCGCGATCCAGACGGGGCCCGAGTGCCTGCGCATCTCGGTCAGCCTTCCGGTCAGATACGCTCCTCCGACGACGAACCCGAGCAGGTAGCCGCCAGTGGGCCCCAGGAGAGCGCCGAGGCCGCTGGCGCCGCCTGCGAAGACAGGCAGGCCGATCAGCCCAGCAAGGACATAGAGACACTGGCTTACTGCGCCCAGGCGGCTCCCCAACAGCGTGCCAGAGAGATGCACGAACAGCGTCTGCATGGTGATGGGCACGGCGCCGATGGGGATCGCGAGGAACGCGCCCACTGCGGTCAGGGCAGCGAAGGTGGCCGCCAGAGCCATCCCTCGCAGCGATATACGGCTGGTCTGCAGAGCGCGCATCGTCAGGTGCCTTCCGGGACTGTGTTGGGGGTGTCCGGTTCGCTTGCCGGACCCCTGAAGTATAGCCGCATCGCGGCTCCCGGATCTGCGCTCCCGCCAGCCTCGCCAGCACTCATCGCAGGTCGCGCCGACTGCGCCGGGCGCAATCCGGCACAGGAGCGCACCGCCGGCGCTGCCATCCGGCGCGTGACCTGTCTCCTCCCTGTGTGCTGCGCGGAGGCAGGAATCTGCAGCGGCGTGTCGCGAACCTGTGCGCGTCCGGAGCCGCCGCGGACGCAGTTCCCGGCGGGCGAGAAGGGAGGCCGCTGTGAAGCTGCGGCGTTTCATTGGCAACCCGGTGCTTTCGCCAAACCCGGGTAACGCCTGGGAGAGTCTCGTCACCACGAACCCTGGCGCCTGGTTCGACGCAGACGAGGGCGTCGTCTGGATGCTCTACCGCGCCGCCGGCGACGACCCTGAGCACCGCATCCACCTGGGGCTCGCCGCGAGCCGCGACGGTCTGCACTTCGAGCGGTGCTCAGAGACGCCGGTACTCTCGCCGAGCGCCGATGGTTTCGACGCGGGCTGCGTCGAAGACCCGCGTATCGTGAAGATCGGGGATTGGTACTACGTGACCTATGCGGCGCGGCCGTTCCCTCCGGGCCGGTACTGGGAGGCGCCGGAGGAGCGCGCCTACCTCGCGCCGGAGTGCCCGCCCGAGTTCCCATGGACGCTCCGCGAGAACGCCACCGCGACGGGCCTCGGCCTCACGCGCGACTTCCGCTCCTGGATCCGCGCGGGGCGCATGACCTCGCCGACGGTGGACGACCGCGACGTCATCCTCTTCCCCGAGAAGGTGGGCGGCAAGTTCTGGTTGCTCCACCGGCCAATGGACTGGGTGGGCCCCGAGTACGGCACGGAGCATCCGGCGATGTGGGTGTCCAGCAGCGACGATCTGCTCTGCTGGGGCGAGAGCCGCCTGCTCGCGAAGGCTGAGCTGCCGTGGGAGAACCGCAAGATAGGCGGCAACACGCCGCCCCTGCGCACGCCCGGCGGCTGGCTGACGCTCTACCACGCCGTAGGGGCGGACGGGCGCTACCGCCTTGGCGCCATGCTTCTCGACCTCGAGGACCCCGGCCAGATCGTGGGCCGCACCCCAGACTGGATACTGCAGCCCGAGGAGGCCTACGAGATCGATGGGTACTACCCGGGCGTCTGCTTCCCGTGCGGCAAGGTGGTGATCGGCGACACGCTCTACGTGTACTACGGCGGGGCGGACCGCTTCGTGGGGGTCGCGACCTGCGCGCTCGAGGAGCTCGTGGACGCCGCGCGGCGGGGCTGATGGGCGATGGAGGCCGGACGGCATCACGCGGCGCGCCCTCCTCGCCGGCGAGCAGGGCGCGCCGATGTTGGGTAGAGGAGGAGCTGCCATGACGGAGACCGGGCATCGCAACGGGCGCGCTCGCGTCGTCACCGTAGCGCAGCAGGGCCGGTGGTTCAGCACAGTGGAGGAGAACCGCCGGTACATGCTCGGCCTGCTCGATGGCGCCCTCGATCGCCAACCGGACCTGGTGTGCCTGCCGGAGTCGTTCCCGAGCTGCGGATCGTCTGGCCCGGTCCGCGACACGGCCGAGTCGGTTCCGGGGCCGACGACCGACCTCTTCGCGGCGCGCGCGCTCAAAGCGCGCTGCCATATCGTCTGCCCGCTCTACGAGGCCGCCGGCGACCGCGTGTACAACAGCGCGGTGCTGCTCGACCGGCGCGGAGAGATCGCGGGCGTATACCGCAAGCACTGCCCGGTGACCACCTGCGCCGACTACACGGTGATGGAGGAGGGCGTCACGCCGGGCAGCGAGCTACCGGTGTTCGATCTGGACTTCGGCCGCGTGGCAGTGCAGATCTGCTTCGATGTCGGCTTTCCCGAGAACTGGGCCGTGTTGGCGAAGAAGGGGGCGCGGCTCATCGTCTGGCCGTCGGCCTACGACGGCGGCTTCCCGCTCCGGGTCTACGCCTACTTGCACCACGTGTGGGTGGTCTCCAGCACGCGATCCGGCGCCTCGCGCGTCGTGGACCCGTGCGGCGAGGTGCTGGCGGAGACTACCGACGCGGACCCCATCGCGGTGCGGGACCTCAATCTCGACTACGTGGTCGCGCACACGGACTGGAACCTGTCCGTCATGCGCAAGCTGCGGGAGCGCTATGACGACAGGGTCGCCGTGCGCCAGTGGGATGCGGGGTCGGGGCACTTCCTGGCGGAGCCGGTCGACCCCGCGCTCACGTCCGAGCTCATGATGCGCGAGGTGGGCTTCGAGCCGACGGCGCTCTACCATGAGCGCCATCGGCGCGCCTACCGTGCGCTACGCGCGGGGCGCAATCCGAGCCCACAGCGCGCGCGGCACGGCAGGCGACCTCAGTGGGGGGAGTGGTGACTGGCGCTCCGGCCTGTGGCGGGTAGAATGGTCCGGCGGCCATGGCGCGGCAGGAGGCGGGCTTGGCCATCCTAGTCGACGCGGGCACGCGGGCGCTGGTGCCGGGAGTCACCGGCCGGGAGGGCGTGTTCCACACTGCTCAGATGCTGGCCTTCGGAACGCGGGTGGTGGCCGACGTGACGCCCGGCAGAGGCGGCGAGCGCGTTGAGTGCGTGCCGGTGTTCGGGACGGTGCACGATGCCGTCCGCGAGACGGGCCGAACGCCTCCATTGTCTTCGTGCCCGCGCCCTTCGCCGCTGACGCGATCGTGGGGGCGCACGCGGCCGGTCTCGGCGTGGTGGTCGCGATCACGGAAGGCATCCCGATCGGCGACATGGTGCTGGTTGGGTGCGTGGTTTGCCTCACGCCCTGCCGGCTGATCGGCCCGAACTGCCCCGGCCTCATCAGCCCGGGCCGCCACCAGGTGGGCATCAGGCCCGGCGAGACCTGCAGCCCTGGACCGGTCGGGGTCATCTCGCGCTCCGGCACGCTGACCTGCGAGATTGCCGATGGCCTGGCCCGAGCGGGCCTCGGGCAGACTACCTGCGTGGGCGTGGGCGGCGACCCCAACCTTAGCACGACCGTTCTCGACCTGCTGCCGCTCTTCGATGCGGATGCCGAGAGGCGCGCCGTGGTGCTGACCGGCGAGATCTGCGGCTCCGCTGAGGAGGATGCCGCCGCCTTCATCGCGGAGCGCATGACGAAGCCAGTTGTGGACTGCATCGGTGGGCGCGCCGCTCCGCCGGGCAAGCGGATGGGGCGCACCGGAACGATCGTCAGCGGCCGGATGCGCACTGCTCAGGCCAATGTCGCCGCACTCGAAGCGGCGGGCGTGGCGGACGCCGAGGCGCCGCCCAAGGTCTCGAGGTTGGTGGCGAAGGCGCTGGCCGCGTCCGCCCAGGGCGCGGAGAAGTGCCGCGACAGCCTCCGGGAGGAACCGACGTGTACTTGACGGACCGCAAGGTG
>DATIKM010000095.1:0-36867 GCA_035477595.1 Chthonomonadales bacterium | reverse complement strand
ACCCCTCCGGAATCTCGCCGAGCTCGGAGTCGACGAGGCGGGCGGGGAAGAGGTCGGCGAGGGGCGTGGGGAGGCCTGGATCCCGGCCTGCGGCCTTGGCGCGCACGGGGTCGAAATCGATGAACCATGACTTGAAAAGCGCGCGCGCCATCGCCTCCAGCGTCTCGCTCATCCGCCGGTTCAGCTCGATCTGGTCGTCCAGCGTGCCGAGGATGTGGGCGATGGCGCGTTGTTCGGGGAGCGGGGGAAGCGGAACCTCGATCGTCCGCAAGTACGTTACGGGTTGAGCAATCGACGGCACGCCGACCTGCGAGGTATTCGCCAGTAGTTGGTGCTGACCTTCCGGAGTCATGAAGTAGGCCACCACAAACTCGGGGATGACCTTGTTGCGGTCGCAGCGCATGTAGAACTGTCGCTGCGAGATGACATACCGCTCGAATTTCGACGACTCCGGGATGTATGCGACCTGTCCGATGTTGCCAGCGTGAGTGAAGATGACGTCGCCGCGTTGAACATTGGCGTTCTTCAATCGGTCGGCGTGTTCCTCGCTGACGAAGTTGAAGCCGGCTCGGTCATCGACCTTCGATCCATGAAGGTGCTGCCCGCTTATGACGGGTACACCGGAGGGAACGAATGTCTCGACCTTGATCGAAGAACCGAAGGGGCCCATTGCAACCCGTTCTGCGATCTCATCGATCTTGGTCTCGCGCCACTCACCCGCCATACCCAAGCTCCTTCAGATTGGCGGCAATCGCGGCATCGAGCTTCGCGGCCTCGGACTGCCGCCAGGCGGCCCCGGCCGCGAAATGCGCGCGCAACGCTGATGAATGCACGCGTGCGATTGCCATGCTTTCGCGTGCGTTTCTGGCGGGGCCGGCGCCAGGCACGGCGGACGAATAACCGCGCCCGATCGCCTGATAGCCGCGCGCGGCTATCTTATGCGCGGCGCTCGTTTCTATGAGCGGTAGATGGCGGTTTATGAGCGCGCTCATAGTTTTGGCCCCCGCTCATACCATGCCGTCTTACGCACGCCATGGCGGACGAGGCGGTCATCCTCGACCAGACGTGCCAGGAGGCGTGTCGCCTGATATGGACCGATCCGGCACAACTCCGCCGCCTCGCGCCGCGCGATCCGCCCGTGCTTGTCCACGTATTGCAGCACCATCTGTTCCTGCTGCAGCGGCTCGAAGCCGCGCTGGCGCACGTAGCCGGCCTTGTCGCCGAGCAGCCGGTAGGTCGCGGCGGAGAGGTGCCAGGTGCGGCCCTTCTTCTGGCCGCGCTCTTCGACGAGCCCGGCCTCGACCAGGCGGTGCAGCGACTGCGGAGTCATTGCGTCTTGTCCCAGAACCCAAGCTCCTTCAGATTGGCGGAGATGGCGGCATCCACCCTCGCCGCCTCGACCTGCTGCTCGGCCATACTCCGGACGGGCTTCATGTTGGCCCCTCCAGGCGCTGCAAGAGCTGCTGAATGCGCGGCTTGAGCGCCAAGGCGTCTCGGTTGGCGGCGGCCCAGACGATGTCGGCGTCGATGTCGAAGTAGCCGTGCGCCAGCACATTGCGCATCCCGACGATCTTGGGCCATTCAACCTCTGGCGCCAGCGCGCGCACCCCCTCGGGCAAGGCCCGCGCCGCCTCGCCGATGATCTGCAGGTTGCGGACGAACCAGCCCTGCAACAACTCGTCCCGCTCGAAGGCGGCCTTACCGCGATGCAGATGGCGCTCGATGGCCGCGATGGCCTCGAGTATGTCGCGCAACCGTTCATTGGGGTCTCTCACAGCGGCACCGCCTCGTGGAGCACCCGATCCCGAATCCGCGCCTTGAGCCCGCGCTCGGTCACGACGTCCACCGGGCGGCCCAGCAGACGCTCCAACTCGTACTGAAGACCCCCCAGGTCGAACAGGCTGCGTCCAGGCTCCATCTCGACCAGGAAATCCACGTCGCTCCGGGCGTCGGCTTCGCCGCGTGCCAGCGAACCGAAGATGCGCACATTGCGCGCTCCGTGGTGGCCAGCAATGCGCAGGATATCCTCGCGCTTCTCCATCAGTCGTTCGTCAATGGCCATACCCAAGCTCCTTCAGGTTGGCGGCGATGGCGGCACCATGCCTCTGGACCTCGCTGGCCATGCTCACCATGCCTACTTCTCCTCCAGCAGGGCCGCCACCTCGCGGCGCAGCGTGGGCAGCTTGGATTGGACAATGTCCCAGACGATGCGGTGGTCTATCTCCGCGTAGCCGTGGATCAGGATGTTGCGGAAGGCGATCATGCGGCGGTACTCGGTGATGCCCTCCGCCAGCGGCTCGTTCAGACGGGCCAACTGCGCCAGGGCCTCGCCGATGATCCCGAACTGGCGCTCCACGGCGGAACGCAGCATGGCGTCTCCCTCATGCTCTGCGAGAGTCTTCCCCTGCGTGAAGCCGGCGATGAGCTCCGCGGCCTGCTGGATGTCATAGAGGTACTTCTTCGCCTCACGCCGCATAGAGCAACGTCCTGGTCTCGCTGATCGACTCGCGGAAATGGGGGTTCTTGATGGCGGAGGCGACGACCAGGTCCACCTGCCGCCCGAAGAGCGCCTCCAGGGCTTCCAGCAGCCCGAAGTACAGGTCGGCATAGCCTGGGTCGGTCGGCCGTTCGAACTCCACCAGGAAATCCAGGTCCCTGGCTTCCTGCCAGAACTCACCCGTGGCTGCAGAACCAAAGACCTCCAGGCGGCGCACCCCAAGGCGGCGACAGAGGGCTTCCAGCTCGGCCCGGCGCTCTTCGATGTCACGAATCAAGATCGTGCTCCCTCGGTGCAGAGGATTGCCGCAGCCGCCTCGAGCATGTCGCGCAACCGCTCCTTGGGGTCTCTCACAGCGGCACCGCCTCGTGGAGCACCCGGTCCCGAATCCGCGCCTTGAGCCCGCGCTCGGTCACGACGTCCACCGGGCGGCCCAGCAGGCGCTCCAACTCGTACTGAAGACCCCCCCAGGTCGAACAGGCTGCGTCCAGGCTCCATCTCGACCAAGAAATCCACGTCGCTCCGGGCGTCGGCTTCGCCGCGTGCCAGCGAACCGAAGACGCGCAGGTTGCGGGCTCCGTAGTGGCCGGCAATGCGCAGGATCCCCTCGCGCTTCCCTTGCAGTTGTTCGTCACCCGCCATACCCGAGCTCCTTCAGGTTGGCAACGATGGCGGCATCCAGCTTCGCGGCCTCGGCCTGCTGCTCGCGCAGCGTCGCTGTGAGCCGCTGCATCTTCTCCTCGAACGGCTCGCCGTCGTCCTCCTGTGCCTCAGCGCCGACGTAACGACCGGGTGTGAGCACATGGCCATGCTTGCGCACGTCCTCCAGCGTCGCGCTCCTGCAGAAGCCAGGGACGTCGGCGTAGCCCCCTCCCTCGCCCTGTTCCGCACGCGGGGGAGGGGATGAGGGAGACGCGCGCCAGGCGTGGTAGGTGTCTGCAATCTTGCGAATGTCCTCGTCTGTCAGCTCGCGGTGGGTGCGGTCCACCAGCCTGCCCATTCTCCTCGCATCGATGAACAGAACCTCCCCTCTCCGATCTCTCAAGCGATGGGCAGGCCCCTCACGCCGGCCATCTCCCAGTGGGAGAGGGTGGCGCGAAACGCCGGGTGAGGGTTGCCCGCGCTTGTCGCGGGCAATGAACCACAGGCACGCCGGGATCTGCGTCGAGTAGAAGAGCTGGCCCGGCAGCGCGACCATGCAGTCCACGAGGTCGGCCTCGACCAGCCTCTTGCGGATCTCGCCCTCGCCGGACTGGTTGGAGCTCATCGAGCCGTTGGCGAGCACGAAGCCCGCTACGCCCGCGGGCGACAGGTGGTACACCATGTGCTGAATCCAGGCGAAGTTGGCGTTGCCGACCGGGGGCGCGCCGTACTGCCAGCGCTTGTCATCGCGCAGCCGCTCGCCGCCCCAGTTGGAGACGTTGAACGGCGGATTGGCCAGGATGAAGTCGGCCTTGAGGTCGGGGAAGCGGTCGCTGTGGAAGGTGTCGCCCTGGGCGATCTGGCCCTCGATGCCGCGAATGGCAAGGTTCATCTTTGCGAGCCGCCAGGTGGTGGGGTTCGACTCCTGGCCGTAGATCGAGATGTCGGCCTTCGCACGGCCACCGTTGCCGTTGCCTGTGGCGTGGGCGCGGATGAACTCCATCGACTGGACGAACATGCCTGAGCTGCCGCAGCAGGGGTCGTACACGCGGCCGCGGTACGGTTCGAGCATCTCTACGAGGAGCCTGACGACACAGCGCGGGGTGTAGAACTCGCCACCCTTCTTACCCTCGGCGCTTGCGAACTGGGAGAGGAAGTACTCATAGACACGCCCCAGAAGATCATGGGCGTGTCCGCCCTCACCCCCGTCCCCTCTCCCGCTGCGAGAGGGGTGGCCGGCAGGTCGGGGTGAGGGCTGGCGAAAGTCAATGCTGCTGATCAGGTCTATAAGCTGGCCGAGGCGCGCCTTGTCGAGCGTCGGGCGAGCGTAGTCCTTCGGCAGCACGCCCTTCAGCGCCGGGTTGTGGCGCTCGATGCCGGCCATGGCGTCGTCCACGAGCTGGCCGATGGTGCTCTGGCGCGCCTGCGACTTCAGGTGCTGCCAGCGCGCCTCCGACGGCACCCAGAGGGTGTTCTGGGCGCGGTACTCGTCGGGATCCTCGGGATCGGCGCCATGGGTACGCTCCGCGCTGAGCTTGGCGTGCTGCTCCTCGAAGGCGTCGGAGATGTACTTGAGGAAGATCAGGCCAAGGACGACGTGTTTGTACTCCGCGGCGTCCATGCTGCCGCGCAAGGCGTCGGCCATCTGCCAGAGCTGCTGCTCGTAGCCAACGGTGGCGCCGCTGGCCGGTCCCGCTCCGCTCGCGCCCTTGCCGCCGCGCGTCACCCGAACCTGCTCGAACGGCGCCATGCCCCCGCCTCCCCGCTGCCCACATTCGGCGCCAGATCCTGCGTGCCTCCCGCCGAATCCTGCGCGGTGTATCACACGCGGCGGGGCTTGCGCTCGGCCTCGCGGCCACCGAATGGCTGTCCGGCAGCCGGTCAGGCGGGGTGAAGGAGGAAGCCCGTGGAGGTCGGGGAGGCGATCAGAAGAGCGTGTAGATGAACGGCGCCGCCGGGGACGAGCCCGCCAGCGCGACGAGCGTTCCGAAGACGATGACCACCGCCATCATGGGGATCAGCCACCAGAGCTTGCGCCGGCGCAGGAAACCGAACAGCTCCCCAACGATGGCGATCCTATTGCCCAGCCAGCCCATGGGGCTCCCCCGTGCGGCATCCAGCGATGCGGCATCGGCGCCCGGCGCGCCGCTTCGCCAGACCATTATGCCCCAAGCCACCGCATTCCCGGAGCCCTGCGAACTCAGCCGCGCCCGGGCGCGCGGCAGGCCAGGCGACAGCGCGGCGGGCGGCACGGCGTCCCCGGGCGCTCTCGCGCCGGCGTCACGCAATGAACCCCGTGCGCCGCCGTCGTGGTACAATGAACCAGCGCATCGCGGGGCCTTCCGGCCCGCCGGAGGGTGCCGTGAAGCGAGGCCTTCGGGAGGTGCTTAGCGCATGAAGGCGACGCTCCGCTGCAACTGCGGCCAGCGGCTCTTCTCCAGGGATGTGATGCAGCAGGGCTATCTGATGCGCCACTTCGGGCCAAGCTTCGTGTACATCCGGTTCCGGTGTTCGCGGTGCAAGAAGCTTGGGGAGCACTTCATCAAGCAGGAGGAATGGGAAGAGGGCATCCTCCGCGACGATGTGACGGAGCTGACGGACGACGAGCGCAGGCGCTTCGGTAAGATGGGCGCCATCACCGTGGAAGAGATGGCAGGCTTCCATTACGAGCTGGCGAGGCTGGGCCGCAAGCCGGACTCCGGCGACGGGAAGCCCTGAACCGAACCGCTCCCTGAATCTATGATGGCCCCGGGCGGAGCGTCCGGGGCCATTTCCATCGCGGGTACGCCCTCCCGCTCAGCCTTCCGCCTCCACCTCCCGCGCAAGTTGGCGCAGCCACGCGATGTCGCGCCCGGTCCGCTCCAGCACATGCTGCGGCGTGGGCGCATCGAACTCCGCGTGCACGCTGATCGGGCCGCGGTACTGCGCCTGCTTGAGCGCCCGGAACCACGCGCGCCAGTCGACGATTCCCTCGCCGATGGGCACGAACCGAGCGCTCGCCCCTCGTCCGTTCTCTGTGCGCACCCACAGGGGGTCCTTTGCCGCCATGAGCGCCAGGCTCCTGCCGGCGATCGCGCACGCCATGCCGGGCGGCTCGCCGCAGATGGCGAGGTGCCCCATGTCCAGGTAGACGCCGATGTGCCGCGGGTCGGTCCCGGCTGCGAGGGGCGCCATGGCCGAGGCGTTGCAGCCCAGGCACGCCCCGCTGTGCGTGTGCAGGCAGATGCGCACGCCGAAGCGGTCGGCGAGCTTCGCCCAGCCCTCCACCTGCCGGCGAGCGGCGGCGAGCTGCTCGTCGTAGTCGCCGGGCCGGAACTCCCAGTACCCGATCTTCAGGTTGGGCACGCCGGCGTCGTGGCACGCCGCGACCAGCCCCTCGGCCATCGGCGCCGCGGGATCCGTGAGGTCCGTCGGCGCGCTGCAGAGCGGCGTTTCCAGACCCGCCTCGCGCAGCAGCCGTACGGCGTCCGGAAGCCGCTCGCGGGCGTTGGCGGGCTCCACGGCGTAGCCGGGCCGCACCGCGAGGTCCGCGCCGTCGGCGCCCATGGCGTGCAGCGTATCGACGACGGCGGGCATCTCCCGCCCGCTCAGGTTCTTCGTGAAGAAGATGAGGTTCACCGCAGGTCGCGCCTCCATCGCGTTGGTCCTAGTCGGCCGGCCGGCCCAGATCGCCGCCCACCCATCGGAGGAAGAGCCACGCGGCGACGATGGCGGTGGCGGCGATGACGGCAGCGGAGACGACGATGGGCAGGCCCGGCAGCAGCATCAGGAAGAACGACACAAACGTGAGGGCGCCCGCCAGAACTAGCCAGGCGCGCAGGACGGCCTTCGGCCCGCCCTCCTGCGCGATCCGCTGGAGGAGCCCCGCTGTCGAGCCGTACTCCGCGCCGCACGATGTGCAGGCGAGCGCGTCTGCCCGGTTCTCGGCGTGGCAGTGGTGGCAGAAGGTTAGGGCCGGCAGCGCGCTATGCGCGATCTGGCGCCTCCAGCTATCGACGCGCATGCTCACCGTGGAGCTGAGACGAGGATGCTGCCGAAGCACCCACTCGCCGTGCTCGATCGCCTGGGCGTAGTCGCCGCGCTTCGCCAGCTCGTCCGCCACAGCCAGGCGCGCAGCGGCATCCTCGGGCCTGGTCTCTAGGACGCGCACAAAGGCGGCAAGCCGATCGTCGTCCAGAGCGCGGTTCGTCGAACGGTCGGCGGCGCGCGCGAGGACGGGCATCGCGACGGCAGAGCCAGCGATGAGAAGCAGGATAAGGACGCGCACGCCCGTGGGGGAGCCGTGCATCGCGGCGATGAGCGCGATGTAGAAGGACACGGCGACGATGGCATGGCCGCCCTCGATGACGCCGTCGCTCCACCAGCTCAGCAGGCGGATGGCCGGGAACGACGCGATGATGAAGGCGAGAACGACGAGCAGGGCTCCGGCGAGCGTTTCCATCGCGTCCTCCCTGGGGCGCCGCACCTAGCCGCGCGTGCTCATCTCCCGTCGCTGCTCGCGCTCGGCGTCTCGCCGTGCGATGTCCTGCCGCTTGTCGTAGAGCTTCTTGCCCTGGCCCAGGCCGAGCTCTACCTTCGCGTAGCCGCGCTGCAGATACACCCCCAGCGGGACCAGGGCGTAGCCCTTCTGCTCCATCTGGCCGCGCAGCCGTTCGATCTCGTGACGGTGTAGGAGCAGCTTCCGCTTGCGGCGCGGGTCCACGTTCCAGTGCGAGCCCTGGTCGTAGGGCGCGACGTGCATGTTGTGCAGCCACACCTCGCCGCTCTCCACCTTCGCGAACGCGTCCTGAAGATTCACACGGCCCAGGCGCACAGACTTCACTTCGGTGCCGACCAGCGCGATGCCGGCGTCGTAGGTGTCCGTGATGTGGTACTCATGGCGCGCCCGGCGGTTCGACGCGACGGGGCGCTTCGCGTTCGGGTCCTGCGCCGGCTGGTTGTCCGCCTTTGTCTTCTTCACGCGGCGATTATACCAGCGCGCCCGGGCGCGCGATCCGGCGCCCCTAAGGACAACTACGGCCCCGCGTGCGGCGCGTTTCGCTATCGCCCCCGTGCGCGCCGCGCACCGCATGCGGGGCCCGAAGACCAGGACACCAACGTCACTCTCACACAGCCTGAGCTGCTACCTCGGACCGCGCGGGCAGGAGTTGCGCCGCGCGCGCGCGAACCATCGGTCCGCCGGAGGGTGCGCGCGCCCCCGGCGCCCACAGGAGGCGGCCCGCCGCTCGAAGGCGCGGCCCGCAGGAGGAAGCGGAATGTTCACGGCGCTGAGCCCGGGCGCACTCGGCATGCAGGTGAAGGGCCTTGCGGACGCCATTCGGCTGGCGAAGACCGCGGGGTACGGCGGCGTGGAGTTCGGTGTCCACGAGGTGGCGAAACTCATCGACGAGCAGGGCGCCGATGCCGTCCGCGCGATGTTCGACTCGGAGGGCGTGAAGCCGGCTGGCTGGGGCCTGCCCACCGATTGGCGCGGGACGGACGAAGCGTGGCGCAAGGGTCTGGACGAGCTCCCTCGGCTCGCCGCGGCCGCGAACGCCATCGGCTGCGGGCGCACCATGACCTGGATCATGCCCTGCTCCAACGACCGCGCGCTCGAGGAGAACCGGCGCTTCCACATAGAGCGGCTCAAGCCAGTCGCCGAGGTCCTGGCGGCCCACGACTGCCGGCTCGGGCTGGAGTTCATCGGGCCCAAGACCCTGCGGGACAGCCAGCGCTACCCGTTCATCTATACCATGGGCGACATGCTGGCGATGGGCGCGGAGATGGGCCCGAACCTGGGCCTGCTCCTTGACTGCTGGCACTGGTACACGTCCGGCGCCACGGTGGACCACCTGCTCGCGCTCTGGCCGGAGCAGGTGGTGTACGTTCACGTGAGCGACGCGCCCCCCGGCGTGCCCCTGGAGAAGCACATCGACAACCAGCGTTGCCTGCCCGGCGCGACCGGCGTCATAGACACCGCGAGCTTCCTCCGGGCGCTCCAGCAGATCGGCTACGACGGCCCGGTGACGCCCGAGCCTTTCGGCAGCCCGGCCACCTGGGCGGCCGACGCGCTGCGGGCGTGCTGGAGCAAGGCCGGGCTGTAGTCGCCGCGTCGCGTGCAGAGAGCCGCGTGACGAGGGGGAAGCAACAACCAGGGCCGCCGCATCCGCCTGAAGTGCACCTGGTCCGGCATGCCGGAGATGATCCGCCCCGGCGACGTCGTCCAGATCACCGTGACGGGCTCCGACGACGGCTCGGAGTCCGGCACGGTGGGCGCGCACTGCGCCGTGGCGCCAGCACTGTGGGTGGCGCCAGCCAGGGAAGGTCCCTGGACGATGCATGCCGGCAACTATCCAGGGACAGGCTCCTCCGCGAACGCGCCACCCGTCACCCACACCTACCGGATACCCGCGCCGCAGAAGGGCACCGAGGGGCGCGCCAGAATCGTCGTCATCGACTCCCGCTTCGCGAACGGGTTCCGCGACGGGGCGCACAGGCACGCGTCCTTCTGGAAGGACGGACCGGCGGGACGGCGCCCCTGACCTCGTGGCGCGGCCGCCGGAGTGATCCAGCCGCCGCGCCGCATCCCCGTGAGGTCGGTCAGCACGCAGCCAGCTCGCTTGCCGCGACGCGCGTCCGCTCCGTCATCGCCCGCCGGCGAGCCTCAGGCGCGCGCGCATCAGCACCACGGTGTACGGGTTCCACGTGGAGAGCGTGAAGTAGATCGTGCTCTCCCCGCGCCTCCCGCGCGCCATCTCCCGGAACTGGTAGGGCCCGTACTCGCCACCCCACTGACCCTCACGGTTGGGGTCGTGCACTCGGTCCCTGCCGCCATAGGCGGGCGGTACATGCATGAAGTGGCCGTAGCCGCGGTCGGCCCACGGCTCGAAGATGAGCTGTGCCGGCGACCACGGGCCCCATGGCCGCTCCGCGGTGCGCAGTACGATGCCGCGCAGGGGCTGCAGGGAGTTGTAGAGCAACACCCAGCGGCCGAGGAACCGGTTCCACGACAGGGAGATCTCGCCGGCCTGGTCCTCCGGGAAGAGCGCCACGGCGTCGCCTTCGCGGTCGCTCCAGAGGGGCTCGCCGCCTGGCCCGCGGCCGGCGAAGAAGCGCATCGTGCCCGGCCGCTCGATGTCCGCTTCGCGCTGGACCGCCAGCCG
The DNA here is from genome assembly GCA_035477595.1 of Chthonomonadales bacterium. Classification (GTDB taxonomy): domain Bacteria; phylum Armatimonadota; class Chthonomonadetes; order Chthonomonadales; family CAJBBX01; genus DATIKM01. The sequence goes on along the minus strand of DATIKM010000095.1, from coordinate 26,586 downwards.
GAGCGCGCTGTGCCGGTACTGACCCGAGCCCAGGATGACCAGCGCGCGCCCACTGCGCCAGGGCAGCCCGCGCCACTGGCGCGCGTCCACGCTCACCACGCTCACGTTGATGAAGTGCTGGCGCGAGACCTCGTGCAGTAGCCGGAATGTCACGCCGTCGTCTTCCGACACGGCGAGCACCGAGCGGCCCATCACCACCGGCGGCGCGTGGCCCGTGGTGTGGTACACGTACATCCGGCCGCGGATGCTGATGCCCTCCATCGGCACCTCGAATGCCCCTTGCGAGATGCCGGGGATCGTCACCGGGCGGTACTTGCCGTCCGGCTCCGTCACGAAGCTGAGGCGCAGACCGTCCTCCGGGTCGCGGTCATCGGTCCACGCGATCGCGTCGAGGTCGATCGTACGGACGCCGTGGGTGTCCCCGAAGAGCAGGTAGGTGCGACCGCGGTGCCGGAAGGGCACGCCGAGGTCCGTCCTGTCCAGGCCGTATCGCTCGGCAGTGCGGTTGCGCGTGGGCTGGCCGGTCTGGAAGTCGCGATCGCCGATCAGTTGCTCGAGCTTACGGGCGCGCTCCACGACCTCGACGTCCTGGCGTGGGGCAACCTCCTGCACCCCCGCCTGGAGCGGGGCGATGGTCAGCAGAGGACAGAGCAGAACGAGGAGCATGGCGCACCCTTAGCGCTGTGATGCGCCCCATTTCGGTCCTGCGGCGGTCTGCTCCTCCCGCAAGCGCTTCAGGCGGGCTCCGCGGAGGCCGGCTCCGGCTCGGCCACACCCTCCTGAGCGCTGAACTCGCCCTGGTAGCGCCCCGTCACCATGCGCCAATAGAACCCGCGCAGGGCGAGGAGCTCCGCGTGGCGCCCCTGCTCCACGATGCGGCCGCCGTCGATGACCATGATCAGATCGGCGTCGCGGATCGTGCTCAGGCGGTGCGCGATGACGAAGCAGGTGCGCCCCGCCATGAGGCGGCGCATGGCCTGCTGTATCTGGCGCTCGGTGCGCGTGTCGACGCTGCTGGTCGCCTCGTCGAGGATGAGGATCGCGTGGTCTGCAAGCGCCGCGCGCGCGATGGCGAGGAGCTGGCGCTGACCCCGGCTCAGGTTCTCCGCGCGCTCGGAGAGGAGCGTGTCGTAGCCGTGGGGCAAACGGCAGATGAACGCGTCTGCCTCCGCGAGCCGCGCGGCCGCCACGATCTCGTCGTCGGTGGCGTCCAGCCTGCCATAGCGGATGTTGTCGCGCACGGTGCCGGCGAACAGGAAGGTGTCCTGCAGCACGATGCCCAGCCGCTGGCGCAGGTCCTCCCGGCGGAACCGCCGAATGTCGGTCCCGTCCAGCCGGATGGCGCCATGGTCGACATCGTAGAAGCGGCTCAGCAGGTTGATGACGGTCGTCTTCCCCGCGCCGGTTGGCCCGATGAGCGCAACCACCTGGCCCGGCTCCGCGCGGAGAGACACGTCGCTCAGCACCGGCACACCTGGCTCGTAACCGAAGCACACGTTCTCGAGCGCGACCTCGCCGCGCACGCCCTCGAGGGTTAGCGCGTCGGCGTCGTCGGCCTCAGGCGCCTCGTCCATCAGTTCGAACACGCGCTCCGCTCCCGCCAGCGCCGCCTGGAACGCGTTGTAGAGCGCCGCGATCTCGGTCAGGGGCCGCGCGAAGTGGCGCGAGTAGCCCACGAAGCCCGCAACAAGGCCCACGGTCGCCGTCCCTTGCGCGGCCATGACGCCGCCGACGGTCGCCACCACCGCGAGGTTGAGGTTGCCGCTCAGGTTCATCAGCGGGCCGATTGCGCCTGAGTACATCTGGGCGCGGGTGGCGGCGCGCCGGAGCGCCTCGTTCGCCACGTGGAACCGCTCGACTGCCTCCTGCTGCCGGTAGTGCGCGATGACTGCCCGCTGGCCAGAGACGGTCTCCTCGACGTACGCGTTCAGGTCGCCGAGCGCCGCCTGCTGGTCCCGGAAGCCCGCGCGCGTGCGCTTCGCCACCCAACCGGTCATCAGCACCGAGGAGGCGATCGTCGCGCCCATCGCGACGAGCGCGAGGCGCCAGTTCATCAGGAGCATCGCGGCTGCGACGCCCACGAGGCTCAGTATGCCGGAGACGATCTGCGAAACGCTGTCGGACAGCACCATGCTGATGTTGTCGACGTCGTTCGTCACCCGGCTCATTGTGTCGCCCTGCTGGCGACGGTCGAATGTGGCGACGGGCAGCCGCTGCATCCGCGCGAAGAGGTCGTAGCGGATGCGGCGGACCGTGCGCAGGGCGGCGCCGGCCATCAGATACCCCTGCGCCCAGATGAGGAGAGAAGCGACCCCGTAGGCGGCCGCCATGAGCGCGCACACGAGCGGCAGGTCGCCGGAGCCGGTCGCAATGGAGTCGATCGCCCGGGCCATCAGGTACGGACCGGCGAGGCCGAGCAGCGAGCTGGCCGCCACCAGGACCGCGGTGGCAACCAGCACCGCCCGTTCGACGCGCAGGTAGCCCCACAGCCGGCGGATCGCCGCCCGACTGTCCGCCGCCTTCGGCGCCGTCTCGTGGAAGTGGGCCCAGGGGTGGCGCGGCAGGGCCTGCGGCGCCGCAGGCTTGCGCTCGCTACCGGCCATCGGTCCCCTCCCCGTCGTCGCCGACCTGGGACCGGTAGATCCCGCGGTACAGGGGGCTGGTGCGGAGCAGGTCCGCGTGTGTCCCGCAGGACTCGACGCGCCCGTCCTCCAGCACTACGATGCGATCCGCGAGGAGTGCGGTGGAGATGCGCTGCGCCACGATGATGCATGCGCGGCGCCCGCGGTCCCGCGCCAGCGCGCTCAGGATGCGGGACTCGGTCTCCACGTCCACCGCGCTCGTGGCGTCGTCGAGGATCAACACGGGCGTGCGCTGCACAAGCGCCCGGGCGATGGCGATGCGCTGCTTCTGGCCGCCGGAGAGGTTCACGCCCCGCCGCCCGACGACGGTGGCGTAGCCATCCGGGAAGGCCGCGATGAAGTCGTGCGCCTGAGCGTCTCGGGCAGCCTGCCGCACCTCCTCGCCCGACGCGTCGGGCCGGCCGTAGAGGATGTTCTCCTCGATCGTGCCGCTGAAGAGGATGGGCTCCTGCAGCGCCACGGCGACCGCGCGCCGCAGATCGCCCTCGTCCACCTCGCGCACGTCCGCGCCGTCGACCTCGATCCGGCCTTCGGAGGCGTCGTAGAAGCGCGGAGCCAGATGCACGAGGGACGATTTCCCCGACCCGGTGGCGCCGAGGACCGCCACGATCTCGCCGGCGGCGACCGTGAGCGAGACGTCGCGCAGGGCGGGTGCGGAGTCGGCCCCGAGGTAGCGGAGGGTGCAGCTCTCCCACGCTACGCTGCCGCACGCATCAAGTGGGCGCGGCTCGGAGGGCGCGCGGGTGTCCGGCGTCTCATCGAACACCTCGCAGATGCGCCGGGCAGAGGCTTCTGCCCGGGAGGCCCGCAGCACTAGCATGCTCACCATCATCAGCGACATCATCGTCTGCAGGAGGTAGTTCGTGAAGGCGACCACCTGCCCGACCCGTAGCTCGCCCTCGGCGACCGCGCCGCCGCCCACCCAGAGCGTGGCGACGATGCCCGCGTTCACGGTGAGCATCATGAGGGGCATCGTGACTGCGTTGACGCGTGCGGCGCGCAGGTTGTGCGCCATCAGCTCGTCGTTCACGCCCGCGAAGCGCCCGATCTCGTGGGTGGCGCGGGCGAACGCCTTCACCACGCGGACGCCAGACAGGTTCTCCTGCACCACGGTGTTCAGCCGGTCGGTGCGCTCCTGCACCGCGCCGAAGAGCGGGAAGGTCTTGCGCACCACGAACGCCATGATGAGGAGGACGGCCGGCGCCAGCACAAGGAAGAGCAGCGCCAGCCGGGGACTGGTCACCACGCCCATGACCAGGCTGCCGACGAGGAGGAGGGGCGCCCGCACCATGATCCGCAGGAGCAGCATCGCCAGCTCCTGCACCTGGGTGATGTCGTTCGTGACGCGGGTGATGATGGAGCCGGTCTCCAGCCGGTCGAGGTTGCCGAACGAGAGGGCCTGCACCTTGCCGAAGAGGTCGCGGCGCAGGTCGGTGCCCAGGCCGATGCCCGCCAGCACGGCTGCCACCGTGCACCCAAGCCCGCCGACCAGCCCGATGAGCGCGACTGCGGCCATCCAGGCGCCGGTGGTGAGCACCACGTCGGCGTCGCGCTGCGCGATCCCCACGTCGATGATGTGCTGGAGCAGGCGCGGCTGCAGCAGGTCCATGGCGACTTCGAGCGCCATGAGGAGCGGCGCGAGCGCGGCCCACCGCCAGTGCGGCCGCAGGAAGCGCCTCAGCAGCCTCAGCGACCGCACGAGCGCTCCATAGCGTCGCGGCGCGGTGCGGTGACTTCCGCAGGCAGGACGGTGATGACGATCGACAGCCCAGGGGGACCGCCGGCGACTACCTGCGCCCCGATCACCGGCCTGTCGCCAACGGGCGCGAGAGGCGGTGGCGGTAGTCGGGCCAGAGCGGGCAGTTCAGGTCCACCCACGTCTTGAGGCGCAGCTCCTCGTCACGCGTCAGCTCCACGCCGTAGTGGCCGGCATCCAGCACCTGCCAGAGCCTGCTGCGGCGGTTGCCGAAGGTCTTCGGCTCTGCCTTCTCGTTGCCGCCGGGGTTGTAGCTCCAGTCGAAGTAGTGCACCCAGCCCTGGCCCACCAGCGCCCGATAGGAGGCCGGGACGCGGCTCTCGTCGGACGCGCCTGTCAGGTTCAGCCGGCTGGACGGCCTGCCGTCGTGGCAGCCAGCGCACCGGCGGTCCAGCACGGGCTGCACTACCCGCTCGTAATCGAACGGCCGGCCCTCCCACTCCGCCATGGTCGGACGCGTAGCGGCAGATGCGAGAGGCCGGCGCCCCGGGCTGGGCGCGGCCTCGCGCGGCTCGTGGCAGCCAATGCAGCCTCGCCGCTCGCCGGGCTGTAGCTGGACCACGCTCCGCATCCGCTGCACCTCGGTGAAGCGATCGTCGAGCGCCGAGAAGTAGAGCACCCTCCGGGCGGGCGCCGTGAACCGGGCTGAGCCGTCCGGCTGCACCGGCACCAGTCCCCAGGATGCCTTCGCCACATAGCTGGGCCAGCCGTACGGGCCCGAGACGAGGTGGGTCGGGGTGGCGTACCAGTTCTCGAAGTCGGGGTGGTCGGTGCGGTACTCGCCGCTCGGGAGCCGCTCCAGGGGGGCGCGCACCTCCTGCGCGATGCGCAGCCACCGCACGGAGCCGCGGGGCACGCTGGGGCCGAGGCCGGCGTACACGTCCGCCATGATGAACTCGCCCTCGTCCGCGCCTGTCGGGTTCTCCGCCATCATGATCGGCGGCGTCGGGCGCGGGCGTAGAGGCGTCGGGCACATGGCGGAGAACTGCGGGTCGGTGTGGAGCAGCTCGCGGTTGCCCCAGCGGTCGATCACGTAGATGCCGAAGCGGCGCCGGGGTGCGTGAGAGCAGAGGAAGTAATCGCGACCGAGCGGGTAGGGGTCTCGGAAGCACTCCTCCGCGGGCCAGTGCCCTGGCCACGGAACCTCTGGCGTGAGGCTGCGGATCGCGCCCGCATTGAAGCGCCCTCGCGTTGTGTCGATGAGCGCGATCGGTCCGTTGAGATCGCCGAAGTGCGAGATGAGGGTGCAGACGATCTCGGACGTGCCGGGCACCTCGCGGCCGTTGGCGTAGCCGTTCGGCTGGATGATCGTGTTGCCGAACACCAACTCGGGGTGGGAGCCGTCGGGCCGGATCGTCCAGAGGGTATGGCTGAAGTCCGCGCCCTTGTCCTGGTACTCCGACCGCGTCCAGATCAGCAGGCCGTGGCGGGTCACGGCTGGCGCCCACTCGCTCAGGTTGGCGAACGAGAGCGGCCTGATGTTGCGGCCCTGCGCGTCCATCCGGTAGAGCACGTAGGCCTCTGGCCTCCAGCAGAGAAAGCGCTGCCGGCACCGCGTGCTGATGAACGCCAGACCGCCGTCCGGCAGCGGGCACGGGTAGAGGTCGTCGAACGCACCATCGGTAATCGGCGTGGCGGGGCCTCCCGCAGCGCTCAGGCGCATCAGCCTGAACCTCTGGCCGCGCCCCGGGCTGTAGGCGAAGTAGACGGTCCGCGCGTCGAAGCTCGCGGCAGCATCGCGGGCGATGCCGTCCTTCGAGTCGAAGATCCGTCGCACGGTCGCGCGCTCCGGCTCCAGCCTGCCGCCGACCCGCGGGATCTCCACCAGGTCAACACCGCCGCCGACCCCGCCCACCGCATCGAGCAGATCGCTGTAGTTGTGGCTGGGCTCGAAGCTGTGCCGCTTCACGCAGAGAATGCGCCGCGCTGCCGCGAGGTCGGGCGCTCGCAGGAACAGTCGGCGCTTGAACAGGCGCGCCTGCCAGAGCGCCGCGCGCTCCTCCGCCGTCCCCTGAGGAGCGCCCGACGCGAGACGGAGCGCGGCGGCCCTGCGCAGGCGCCGCAGCTCGGCTCGCTCGGACCGCACATCCACGCCGCGCGCCCCCAGCCTTGCGGCGATGCCGTCCGCCATGTGGAGCGTGCGGCCCACCGGATCGTAGCGCAGGAGGTGCAGCGCGTAGGCGGGGCCACCAGCCTCGCGTAGGGACAGACTGCGCTCAGGGCCGACTGGGCCGGGCCGCGCCGGCGCCTCCACGGTTACCGGGCGCCCCGGCGCCACGCGCAGCCCAGAGGCGAGGGCCGGCACATCGCCGGTCACCGTCAGGGCGCCGCCACCCGGCGCCGCAGCCAGCCGCACCCGGAAACGCCCCGCGCCGGCCGGACCGACCTCCGCCACGGAGAGCCGCGAGGGCCACAGCACTACAGGCTGGCCCAGCTCGCTCGCGTGGCGCCCGCCCAAGCCGAGCCCCACGCGCACGCCGTGGCTCCGCCACCCCGGCAGGAGCGCGAGCGGCACACGCGCCTCCACGATGCGCCGGTCCGCCGACACTCCGCCCGGCACGGGGACCGCGGCGCGCTTCTCGTCGGGACCAGCGGCAGGACGGAACTCCAGCCCGCGCCCCCGCAGCGCGAGCACGCCAGCCCCGCGCCACGCCGTCGTCGAGAGCACGGCGACGTGGCTGCTCAGGAGGCGATCCGCGCGGATGCCCAGAAGGAGGTCGTCGCCCTGAACGCCCACGGAGAGCGCCTGCTCCACGAGCGGGCTCTGGTGGAAGGCGTCCGGCGATGCCACGCGAACGACTCCGCGGCTGCAGGCCGCCCAGACGTCGTCGTCCAGCCGGCCGTCGAGGCGAAGCGCGCCCACGACGGGTGGGAGAGGCAGCGTGTCGGTGCCCCTGTGCTGGGGGAACTCCCACACGCGCACATACCCGGTGAGCGCCGCGTCCAGGTCGGCGCGGCCCGCTATCTTGAGCGAGGCGTACTCGTCCCCGAGGAACGCCTCGCGCAGCGCTGCCTGGTACGGGCCACCGGGCTCGGGCGGCGGGTACGGGGTAACGGGTCCGGCGGCGGCCGCGGAGATCGGCTCGCGTGCGCCGTAGACCTCGAGCTCGTCGATGCGCAGGGCGCCGTCCGTGGTGGCGGACACCTCAACCCGGGCCCAGCGCGCCCTGGCCGGCGGGAAGCGCATCTCCATGCGCCGCCGGACGCCGTCCGGGCGCGAGCCGGCAGCCACAACCCTCCACACGGGCGCGCCCGGGCGGGGGTCGTACCGATCCGCCAGGAGGACCCGGTACTCGGTCGCCGCCCGGTCCACGAAGCGGCCCGTGCTGTCGGTGCCGAACGCCACGGCGGTCACCCACTGCGGGGCGCCAAGGTCAACCTGGACCCAGGAGGGCTCACCCTCGCTGAGCCAGCTCCGCGTGTTGCCGTAGCGGCCGTCGTTCAGGTGCGCCAGCTCGTGCTGACCGGGGTAGCGGCGATCGCTGGACGAGGCCCCGGCCCGCGCGCCCGGCAAGAGGGCCAGGTTCGTGAAGCCGCGCGCGTCGCTCCGCGGAACGGACGCCCCCTCCGCCACGGGCTCTGCCGCGTCGTCTAGGCCCGGGGACGCAGGGATCGCGGGCCTGCCGCGCTCGGCGAGGGTCTTCCATCGCTTGCCGTCCAGCGAGATGCGCACCTCGAACACGGTCGGGAGGCCGTCGGACCGCTCGCCCGAGCGGTCGCGGGAGAACGCGACGCGGTTCACCTCCACACGTCGCGGAAGCTCGATGCGCACCCACTGCCGCGCGGGGCCATCCGCCACCCACGGCGCCTCGCCGTCGAGGCGGGCATCGTTCAGCGCCGCCGCGCGGCTCGCGCCGGAGGAGACCGCGGTGCGGGCGCCGTTCGCCGCGAGGGCCAGGTTGACGCCGGGCGCAGCGCCGTAGACTTCGATCTCCTCGAGGCGCGGGGGGCCGTCGCCCTCCGTGCCCAGAACGCGCAGCTCCACCCACCGCGCATGCTCCTGCCGGAAGCTGACGGAGACGGTGGGCGCTCCCGCCTGTCCGACGGCTGGCTCGCCCTGGAGTCTGGCGACCGATGTCCAGTTCCGCCCATCGTCCGAGAGCAGCGCCTCCACGTCGAGCGGGAGCCGGTCCGCGAACTCGCCGCCGCGATCGCGCGAGAAGACGACCCGGTCGATCAACTCGGGCGCGGGCAGCGCGATCTGCACCCAAGGCTCGGTCTCGTGTCCCGCGATCCAGCTGTGCGCATTGCCGTAGCGGCCGTCGTTGAGGTGCTCCACGCGGTGGATCGCAAAACCCTCGATGCAGGAGGAGGCCGACGCGACGGCTCCGCTGCCTGCCAGAGCCAGGTTGCGCCCGTCACCAGGCCCATAGACCTCGAGCTCGTCGATGCATGCCGCTCCTTCGTGGCTGCGCCGGATCACCAGTCGCACGTAGCGCGCGGCCTGCTGCTCGAAGGACATCACGTTGGGGGCCGCGGGCCGGATGCGCGGCGCATCTGCGCGCCCCAGGCCCATCAGGCCGGCCGCCAGCGCGAGGGTGGCCACACCTGCCGCCAGCACGCGGGTGCGGTGGCGGCCAGCGCAAGTCGTCATGGCTGTCGGACCTCCCAACAGGTCGGGGAGCCGCAACAGCTCCCGTGCCCGGTGCTGTTCGCAACACGCACGCGCGATTCCTTATTGACTGCACAGGTGCCGGGCCATCCGGGGCGCAGGATCGGTCGCCGGGCGCGTGGAACCATGCCGAGCGAGGGAGCGCGGCGATGGACCAGGTGCGCATCGTGGTGCGCGGTGACGTGCAGGGGGTCGGATTCCGGTTCGCCACACGGCGGATGGCGGCGGCCCTCGGTCTGCGCGGCTACGTGCGCAATCAGCCGGACGGCGACGTGGAGATCGTCGCAGAGGGCGAGCGCGAGCGGCTCGACGCACTGGTCCGCTGGGCGCGACGCGGCCCTCCGGCGGCTCATGTCGAGGGGCTGGACGTTTCCTACGGCGAGGGGACGGGCGCCTACTACGCCTTCTCGATCGCGAGCGGAGGAAGCTGGTGACCACGGTGGCCCTTCTCGCCCTGTGCCCCGCCGTCAGCGCGATCCCGCAGGAGGAATGGAGAGGTGGGTGTTATGAGAGTGTCGGCGGTCACCCTTACAGTGCTCGCGATTGGGGCGGGCCTGCTCGCGAGCTCTAAGGGAGGCCCCACGATGGCCGCCGAGCCGAGGCCGGGCACGTACCGGAACCCGATCATCGACGCACCAGGCGCGGCGGATCCCGCCGTGATCCGGTATCGCGGCGTCTACTACCTCTATCCCACGCTGGACGGTGAGGGCTACGACGCGTGGACCTCGCGCGACCTGGTCCGCTGGGAGAAGCATGGGAAGGTCTTTACCGACGCGCGGCGCGGCGTCTGGGCCCCGGACGTGTTCCACCACGCGCGGGGCGATGGCCGGTTCTACCTGTACTACACGGTAGACGACCGGCAGCGCAACAAAGCCATCGGCGTGGCGGTGGCCGACGGTCCGCTCGGGCCCTTCCACGACGTGAAGACCCTCCGAGCGCCCGCCATCGACGCACACATGTTCCGCGACGACGACGGCAGCCTGTACCTATACTACACCTGCCTCGCGCAGGGCTTTCGCATCATGGTGTGGCGCATGGCGGACCCGCTCACCCCGGTGGGCGAGCCCGTCGAGGTCATCCGGCCGACAGAGCCCTGGGAGAAGCACAAGTACCCTGTGACCGAGGGGCCGTGGATGCTGAAGCGGCGGGGCATCTACTACCTCATGTATAGCGGGAGCCACGCGGCGGGCCCGGACTACGCCATCGGCTATGCCACCGCGCGCTCGCCGATGGGGCCCTTCACCAAGCACCCCGGCAACCCGATCGCGCAGCGCGGCGGTGATGTGCTGGGTCCGGGGCATCACAGCGTGGTGGCAGCGCCGAACGGCAGGCTCTGGATGGTCTACCACCAGAAGGCCAGCGACCGCGTCGGGTGGGACCGGTTCCTTGCCATCGACCCGCTCTGGTTCGACCGCCACGGCGTGATCCACACACGCCTGTCGCGCGGGACCGACCAGCCCGCGCCATGACACGCCCTTGCGGCGCTGCCGGCTGCCGCACTGCCGGCAGCCGCGCCGACAGCGCGCACCGTGGCGGCGACAGCGCGGAGCGCATCCACAGTCAGACACACGGCGGGGACGGCTCGGAGGCCGTCCCCGCCGTTCATACCCACCAACAGCGCGATCAACGGCGCGGCAGGACCTGGATCTCCACTCTGCGGAACTCGATCGGGTGGCTCTCCGCCTGTAGCGCGATGTAGCCGTTGTCGATCAGCCTCACCCCGTTGCGGATGAGCCTCGCCGCGTCCCCGTCGGCCGGGTCGAGCTGCGGCTGCTCGTACTCCATCACCACTTCCCCGTTCACCCGGTGGATGATCCTGCCGCTCCCGCGGACCTCCATCTCGGCGGTCACCCACTGGTCGCCGTGGAACGTCCTGGAGCGCGAGTTGGTGCAGTGCTCGGCGACCGGCCGGCCGTCCATCACGACGATCGTGCCGGGCGTGCAGAGGTTGTTGGTGGTGCGCGGGTTCGTGCCGTCCCCGCCCAGAAGCTGCGCCTCGATGGAGACGGGGAACTCCTGGTCTACGCGCATCGTCGCGGGCGGCTGGCAGTGGAGCATGGCGCCGCTGTTCCGGAACGCCCAACCAGGCCCGCCGGCGACCTGCTGGCCCACGAACCGGTACTCAACGCGCAGGATGTAGTGCGAGAACGGGCGCCGGAAGAAGAGGTGCCCGAACTGGTTGTCAAACTGCTGGTAGCCGTCGTAGGAGACCCGGAGTAGGCCGTTCTCCACCCGGAAGGTCCGGCGCGGATCCTGCCCGAGCGGCAGACCCCTGATCTTGGGCGTCCAGCCGTCCAGGTTCCTGCCGTTGAAGAGCGGCACCCACCTCCCCTCCGGGAAGCGCTGCGCCGAAGCGAGCGACGCGACCGCCGCCAGAATCCCTACGAGCGCGAGGGCGCGCACAACCATTGCTATCTCCCTTCGCGCGCCACCGCGCGCACCGTGGCGGCCGCCCGCTCGACGACCGCGGTCTCCTCTGCATCCAACTGCGCGAACAGGCCGCGCTCGCGCAGGTCGAACGAGCGCCACGGGCGCCCGTCCTCGCGGCGACGCTCCCCGCCGTTGTGGAGGCACCAGCCGGCAGCGCCCCCGCGCACCGCGCCCGCCAGATCCGTAAGAAAGTCGGCTGCGGACGGCTCCCACTCGTCATATCCGCGCCGGAACGGCTCCTGGTAATGCACCGGCGCGACGCGGCCGATCCGCTGCATCGCCGCCAGGCAATCGCGGGTGTGCCGCTCCGTCTCGCCGGGCGAGCGCGCATGGCGCGGGCGGTGCGGCGCCAGGAAGTCGAGGCGGGCGTCCACCAGCGCCTCGCGCACGTCGCGCTCACCGAGGTCGCGCCCCCCGAACGACGCAGTGACGATGAGCCAGGGCGCCAACTTGAGTGCCAGGTCCCGTAGACGCCGCACTTCAGGCGTCGGTACGAAGCGCGCGTCGCCCACGTCGCGCTCGTTCGCCAAGTCGAGGTACCAGTTGCGCCGGTCGCCCAGCGCGGCAATGAGCGTGCGCACGGCGGTCTCATGCGCCTCCAGCGTACGCACGCCGCCCCCCTGCTCCGCCCCGACGCGCGTCAGCGTCACGTCGACGATGAGCCCGCGCCGGTCGGACTCCGCCACGAGCCGCCTCAGGCGGGACAGGTAGGGCTCGCGCGGCCGGCCTTCTGTGTCGACCGCCGACACGTCCACGCCCCGGTAGCTCCACGTGGCCCACACACGCAGCCAGTTGAACCCGAGGCGCCGCATTGTGTCGAGGTCGCGCATCAGGATGGAATCGGTGGCGCCGAGGCCGCCGTAGTAGCTGATGCCAAGCAGGAAGGCCGGCCTGCCGCCGATGGTGAAGCGAGACCCATCGATGCCCAGCGTGGCGCCAGCCGATCCCTGCGCGACGGCGCACAACGCAATCGCCCATGCCAGCACGGCTCACGGTCCTCCCGACCTCTGACGACGCTTCGCGCGCTGAGGCAAGACTCCCCGCTTGTTGCGTCGAATGGGGTCGCGATCCCTTCTTTTCCCCTGCTATCAGGAGACGGACCTTGGCCCGAGCGGTGCGGTCGTTCGCAGGCCTCGCCAGGTCCGATGGCGCAAACCGCTGAGTGCGCGGTGAGGCGCACTTCTGCCTGGTCGTCGTCATCGTGGGCTGCTTCTCGGCATCAAGGCGGCGCACAGGCCCCGGGCGACGGGAGCGGACCTGCGAGAGGCGTAGCGCCGCCGGCGCGGAGGTGACATCGGGCGTAGCGGCGAACCGCTGAACGATCCCGGCGCGGCCGCTGGCCGGTCCGCCGGCCGGAGGCGGCCAGGGAGCGCCACTCACGCGTTCGCGCCGCGCCTACGTTGCACGACCCAGCCCAAGGAGGCACACCCATGTTGCCGCTTCCGATCGTCGGGGTGTCGCTCGTCGTGGCCGGCCTGCCGGGCGGAGCCCTCGACCGGCCGTTCGACCCGCTCGAGAACCTGGCGAGACCCGACCTGCTGCCTGTGTTGCGCACGGTCCGCGTGGCGTCCGATTCGAGCTACGACCGGACCGGCGGCAACGATGACGGGTTCTCCGGCAGGTTCTCCTACATCCGCAGGGAGGGCGACACGCTCGTGATCGCCGACCTGCAGGGGCCAGGGGTCGTTCAGCGCATCTGGACCCCCACCCCCACCGACGAGCCGTTGGAGTTCACCTTCGACGGCGAGTCCGCCCCGCGGCTCCGCGCCGGGTTCCACGAGCTGTTTCTCGGCGGGGTGCCGGGCCTGCCCTTGCCGCTCGTAAGCCACGGTGCGGGGGGCTTCACCAGCTACGTGCCGATCCCATATGCCCGGTCGCTGAAGGTTGCCTATCGCGGTCCACGGCTGCAGTTCTACCAGATCAACCACGCGCGACTCCCGGCGGGCACGTCGGTCGAGAGCTTCACGCCGGATTGGACCGCCCGGCGCGCCGAGGCGGTTCGCGACGCGTCCGAGCTGCTGGCCGCGCCCGGCACGGACCTGAGCGCGCGCATGGTGACCGGCGCAGCGCCCCAGACGACGAGGAGGCGCGGTAGCCTGCGGCCCGGCAGGCGGCTCACGCTCTTCCAGTCGTGGCGCGGCGGGCGCATACTCGGTATCCGGCTGCGGCCCGCGGAGGCGCTTGCCGGGAAGGACCGCGCGGTCACCCTCGCCATCACCTTCGATGGGTCCCGCAAGCCCAACGTGCTCTGTCCGGCAGGCGACTTCTTTGGCTACTCCTGGGGAGAGCCCGCCATGCGCGCCGCGTTCGCGGGGACCGATGCCGGCACGGCCTACGTCTACCTGCCGATGCCCTACGACCGCTCCGCGAAGGTCGAGCTGATCTCGGAGCGGACGGCCGGCCCGCCGATCGACGTGGAGGCCGAGGTGGTCCACGCGGCAGCGCCGCGGCGGCCCGAGGAGGGCCGATTCTACGCCGTGTGGCGCCGCGAGAGCCCCACGACGCGCGGAAAGCCCTTCACCTTCGTGGAGGCGCAGGGGCGGGGCCACGTCGTGGCCGCCTTCCTGCAGGCCCAGGGCCCCGAGCCGGGCGCCACCCTCTTCTTCGAGGGCGACGATCAGGCGACGATCGACGGCGAGCTGCGCATCCACGGCACGGGCTCCGAGGACTTCTTCAACGGCGGCTGGTACGATGTGCCGGGCCGCTGGGACGCGCGACGGTCGCTGCCACTGAGCGGGTGCCTCGACTACAAGAAGCATCTGGGCCGGACCGGCGGCTACCGCTTCATGGTCCCCGACCCCATCGTCTACGATCGCAGCATCCTGCTCACCATAGAGCACGCGCCCGAGCGCAACGACATGCTGACCGACTACGCGAGCGTCACCTACCTGTACGCCGACCAGCCGCCCACCGGAGCGGGCGAGCTGCCGCCCCTGGCGCAACGGGCGGTCTCCGACCCGGATCGCTCCGTCATCGCGGTCGGCTGGACCGTGCCGGTGAACGCCTTCTCATTCCAGAACGCGACGCTTGCGAAGCGCGTCGAGCGCATCGGCCAACGGGAGGTGCGGTTCCTCTCGCTAACCGCGGAGGGCTCGGACATCTTCGGCCCGCACTGCGTGGAGGTCCTCGCCGAAGTTGCAGCGGCGGGCACGTACCGCGTGACCGCGGAGGTGGTGGCGGGGCCGGACCAGGGCGTTGTGCAGTTGGTCCGCGAGGAGGCGCCGGCCGGTCCCCGCATCGACCTGCGAGCGCAGGGCGCCCGCACGCTGCGGACCGTCGAACTGGGCCGGCTCACGATGCGGCAGGGCCAGAACCCGGTGCTCATGCAGCTTCGACCATCCCAAGCCGCGCAGGCCCGGTTCGCGCTGGACATCGTGACACTCATACTGGAGCGCATCCCGTGAGGGCGCTCTACATAGGAGGCAGACCATGAACCGCTCAGCGCCCCTCGCTGCGCTCGCCGTCTCCCTCGCGCTGCTCCCGGGACGGCCCACCCAGGCGGCGCCGGAGTGGGTGGAGCGCCTCCTTCCCCACACCGGCGCGGCCGGTCGCCTCGAGAACCGGCTCCGCCGGCTCGACGCGGTGGAGATCGACGTGGCTGGCCGCAGGGGCGCGATGGTCACGGTCGAGCTGCGCTACCCCGAGCTGGACGGCCGCGACACGACCGCCAGAGCGCGCATCTTCCTGCCGCCCGCGCTCCGCGAGGGCCCGACGCGGCGCGCCCCGCTCGTGCACAACGCGGGCTATGAGGCCGACGCCGGCGCGGCATCGGGCATGCTCGCCCAGGGCTTCGTGGTGAGCACGCCGCACGCGCACCCGCTGAACCCGCTCGGACGTGGGGTGAACCTGGACCGCGCCATCCTGCATGCGGTCCGCGCCCTGCCCTTCGTCGACCCGCTGCGCGTGGGACTCACTGGCGGGAGCGCCGGCGGCTGGATGGCGCTGATGCTCGCCGCAGACACCTTCCCGCTGATGTGGGCGATGCCGGATGTTCCGCCGATCCACCTGGGCTACAACGGCGCCTTCATCGCCGAGCACCAGGAGATGGCAGCGCCGGCGGCGGGGTCCACCACGCCCCGTATGCCCGTGCTGCTCGCCGTCGGCGGCATCATGGTCCAGGCCCGAGCCCACTACGGCGTGCCCTTCGAGCACCCGGCGTATCTGGCGGCCTCGCCGCTCGCGCATCTGGACACCGTGACCGCGCCCACCCTAGTCACCTTCTCCACAGCCGACCTGCTGGTGCCAATCGACCAGGTGAGCCCGCGCTACGTCCGGAGGCCGGACCTCTCCCGGTTCCCGCAGGGCTTCTCGACCGCGATGACGCCGCGGTTCCCGGGCGTGCGCGGGCGGCGAACCCTGATCGAGGCGCTCCCGCGCGGATCGTTCGAGGTGGCGGTGGTACCGGCGCCCGCGAACCCCGTCCCGCTGAGGCTCGACGCACCGCCCGCCGGGCCCCCTGCGCAGGTCAGGCTCCCCTTCACTCCGTCGCGCACCTGGAGCATCGTGGTACTCGACGAGGGACCGGTGGAGCCGGCAGTGGGGCACTTCAAGTACCACTGGGCGCCCGACCGGGAGCCCTTCCGCACCTGGGCAGAGGCTCGTGGGGTCCAGGCCGACCAGCTCACCGCGCCGAAGCTGGAGCGCATGATGAAGCGCCTGCGAGGCGAGCCGTGGCGACCGCTGCGGGTCCGGCCTGGCGGAGAGGGACCGGAGATCGCGGGCAACGTGCTCGACTGGCCCGAGGCGGAGCGGGCCGACGTCCTGCTCGGGATGCGCGCCTTCGCACAGGACGACGTGCGGGCCGAGCGGCTGGCGCGGCTTTACGCGCGCCTACCGGGCCGCCTGAGAGCGCTCGGGCCGCGGCTGGGCGACGGCACGCCCGCCGGGGTGCGCGCGGCGCTGGACGCAGCTATGCGCGCGAGGTAGGCGGCCGGACGGCACCCGTCAGGCCCCGACGACCTCCATCGCCACGCGGGCCCACTCGAACAGGCGCTGAGGCTCGTAGCGCACCGTGCTGATGTCCTTCAGGATCAGCTCTAGCGGGCAGCCGTGCCGCATGCACACGTCCACCGTGGCCTGGAGCTCGTCGCGCACCGCGTCGATCCGGAAGACGTCCCAGGCCAGCAGCGCCGGGTTCGGCTTGCGCGAGTACACGAACTGGCTACCGATCTCGGAGGCGCCCTTCTCCTCGTTGACCCACGGGCTCATCGAGACCTTGCGTACGCCCGGGATCATCCGGACCTCGCGCATCTTGCCGTCCAGCGGGTCGCAGCAGCCGTAGTAGACGAGCCCGAACCGCCCCAGCGTCCTGCTCGCGTACTCGACCTCGTACTCCCTGAACATGCGGGGCGACACGGTCGAGAACATCTGCGCCAGGCCCATCCCCCAGAGGTCCTTGCACCGCGGCTTGTGCGGATCGTACCCCGGCAGCTCATCTGTCCAGGCGCCAGTGCAGTGGATGAGGCTCTGCTGCCCGCAGAGCAGCCCCTGCTCCTCGAGCTGGTCCAGCATGCCCATCTGCGCGTCGGTTAGGCGGCCCACGAGCCGGTGCACGTAGTCCGGCCGGTCCGCGATCGCCATCAGGGCGCCCTCGACGCCCATCCACGTGCTGATCGGGTCCCAGAGGGAGAGGTTCAGGTCGAGCCCCTCGGCGCGCAGGTCGAGCAGACCGTCGAACAGCTCGTGCGCCACGGACATGCGCCGCTCCGTCTCCTGCGCCAGGTGCCCTACGACCGGCGTCCGCACTTTCGCGAGGTCCTCGTCCGTCTCGAACTGGTTGATGAACAGGTGGCCAACCACGGAGTTGGTGGGGTCGAGCACGGCGGTGTTCTCCTGCACCGTGACGCCGAAGCCCGTGTGGGTGACTGCCTTCGGCACCCGCACGAACGGCTCCACCACCATGTCCACCGGGAAGCGCTCCCACTGGAAGAGGGTTCGGCGCAGCCAGTCCTCCCAGCCGCGGCACTCGGGATCGGCGCACCGAAGGGTCAGCTCGTCGTCGACGTTCATCTCGTTCCAGCAGACCTGGTCGATCATCACCATCGGGCGCTCCGGCCGCAGGCCGTTCAGCGCGCGCCACAGACGACGCTTCTCCTCCTGGACCGGCAGCGCGGCGATATCGGCCACGCGGGCGGCCAGCTCGCGCACGATCGCGACGTCCCGCTTGCTTGGCATGGTAGGGTCCCTCCGGCGGATTGGTTGGCGGCCATGTTCGCGCGTGCGGCCGCTCGACAGGTCGGCGTCTGGCCCCCAGTATGGCGCATGCTTCCGCCCGTGGGGCTGCACCGTCCGGCGCTCCCCGCGCCAAACGCCTCCGGGTACCGCGGCACGTGCCTAGCTGTGGGTTCCAGGCAGGATAGGTATTCGTGAGACAGGCGGTGTACCTTTGAGTGCTCCGTGGGGTCGGTGCTCCCCGCAGCAGGCGAGCCAAGGTTCGAGGTAGCGGATGCGTACCTGGTCGTTTCGATAGGATCGGCTGTACGCCCATCCCACGTCGTCAGCACCCGACCTGCAGGGAGAGCACAGCTACCAGCCGCGCCCAACGGAGAGCCGCTTCGCTTCCACCGACTCGCGCTCGCCCACCAGCCGGTAGGGGTGGAAGGGGTTGTTGCTCCGCACCACCAGGAGCTCCTCGCGCGGCAGCCACAGCGCTGTCTTGAACCGGTCGACGGGTGCGACCTCCCAGAGCGAGCCGTCGTCCAGCGCCAGAACGCGGCCGCCCTCCAGCCGCGACTGGAGATGGCGCTGATCGACGGAGCCTCGGGATCCGCCTGCCAGCCAGGGGCGCGCTTCGGCGGCGGAGGGCAGCCCCGATGCGGCAGCGCCGGCAACGACGAGGAGCCACAGGAGCGCGCCTTCACTGCCTCTCATCGCCACCACCTTCCCCGCCCGTCAGCTCGCCGTCGTCCGGAGCGCTGGCGCACTCCCTGCCCCGAGCGTTACGGCGCGCGCCGGCCCAGTCTCAGGATCAGGGGCTGGTGCCTCATCGAGAGCCGCACCGAGGTCGCCCCATCGTGCGTCGCGACCGGCGACGTGCCAACCGTAGGATCGTAGATCGTCACGGAGGCAAACCGCCTGCCGAGGTTGACGGTCACCTCGTCCGCGACGTTCAGCCGCTCGCTCCAGACGACCAGGTAGAACGTGCCGTCGCGCTTCTGCAGGAGCAGATCGTGCACGGTCTCCGGTCGGTCCGGAATGCTGTGAGCCAGCGACCCAGGGCGGCGGATCGGCCGGTCGTCCGCCAGGATCGTCGTCAGGTTGTGCAGGTAGAAGGCGGCGCGCCTCGGCGTGTTGTCGGGCCGGTAGATGCCGAAGGTCTGGTTGCCTGCCTCGTCGACCCGGTCCCGCAGGAGGTAGATCGCCGTGTGCCGGAAGCCGCGCTTGAACTGCGCGAGGTAGAGGGCCAGGTAGAACCGCGCCTGGAGCTCCTCCGTGATCGGTCCGCTGATCGTTACGCCGGTCTCCGTGGTCACGCGCGGCAGTGTCTCCAGCTCGGCTTCTGAGTAGCCCCTGAACCTGCGCAGCCACGTCAACCCGTGGTGCCCGTAGAGGCCGTCCACCGGGCACGCGGAGGAGGGGTCGGCCGCGCGCCACGTCTGGTTGTCGTGTATGCCGGGCCAGGTAGGCTGGCCGTCGCGCATGCTGGGCCAGTTCGGATGGACGAAGTAGTTGTGGACCTTTGCGTAGTCGGCGAACCTGGTGCCAGCCGGCATGAGCGTGCCCGCGCCCTCGGGAACGGTCAGGAACTGCAGGCCGGTGTTGTCCGTCTGTGCGCCGGGGTAAGTTCCCCAGACGGGAAACCTTCGCAGCACGGGGTCTGCGTTCACTGCCCTGTAGAGGTCGCGCTGGAGCTCCGCCACGGGCAGCCAGGAGCCCGAGCCCCCGCCCTGCCTGCCCTGGTAGGTGATCGGCCAGTTGTTGGGCTCATTGGGGCCCTCGATGGCGACCAGCGCGTCCGCCGCGGCCAGCGCACGCGCCCCCCTCAGCAGCGACTCGATGTCGGATACGCCACTGCCGATCCCGTAGCTCAGCCGGACGCCGGTCTCCCTTCTCAGCGTGAGCAGGTCCGGCAGGTTGGACTCCCCTTGCTGGACGCGCAGAAAGCGCAGCCCGGTGTAGCGCACCTTCTCGATGGTCCGTTCGAGCGACTCGCCCCTGACGCTCACTGCGGAGGTCGCCCCCATGCTGCTCAGGAACGTGTAGGCGGGCACTGCGCGCGTGGCCCGCGGCCGCTCGGGGGTCGGCGTCGCCTGGAGCCCCGAGAGCGGTGCGACCCCGGTCATTGCGGCGGCGAGGGCGAGGGTCATGTCTCTCTCCGGTAGGGTACGGCGTGACAGCCGCGTGGGTGCGGGGCTCGGCTCCGCTCGGCTCGGCGTCGCGTGGCGCCCCAGCCCCGCTCCTATCTACGCTGCCCCCGCAGGCGGCGGTGCCTGGCATCCGACTCGCCCGCCTCTCATACCTGCCCAGCCGGCGCTCCTCGCCTCGGACGGGAAGCCCGACGACGATCCGGAAGGTGCGGCTGGGATCGCGCGAGGTCCGACCGCCGCCCTGCCGGCTGGCGAACGGCATCGGCTCGCAAACTGCCGCGCGCTACGGCCGGTCCCGGGGGAGGGGACCGGCCGTCGCCGAGCGCGTGCGAGGGCACGCGCTACGTCTAGACGTCCGCGCTGCCGCCCTCGTTCCCGCCGGCGCGCGTGCCGCGGTTCCGGCGCGCCCGAGCGAGGAGGACGTAGCGCATGCTCCTTGCCGAGACCCGGGCCGACTCCACCTCGGCCACGTTGAGGTCTGCGAACTCCCGGACATCGCCGAGCGCCTCCTGCGGCACCCCTTCCTCGGCGACGTAGCAGCGCCACGACTTCTGGTGCCGCGCCGTCCGGGTCTCCGTGCGCTGGAGGTAGTAGTGCGAGATCATGTGGAAGACCTCGCCCTTGCCGACCTCGAAGCGCACAGCGACCGCCGGCTCGCCGTACTTCGCCGCCAGCTCTTCGCTCCGGATCAGCACCTGCACCGCGTCTGGCCGGAGCACGGAGAACGGGTAGCTACCGCTCTCGAGCCACCACAAGGGCGCCCCGTCCTTCGAGAACAGGTCGGAGAAGGGCGGGCCGGCCTCCGGCGCCACCTCGACGCGCACCACATCGTCGGCAGTGGCCCGCCTGTTGTAGGCCACGTACCCCGGGAATGCCGCTTCCACCACGTGCAGCAGCGCCCAGTCCGTCGTGAAGAGCGTGCCGCCCTCCGCCACGAACGCCCGCACCTTCCCGACGACCCCGCTGGAGATATGGCCCGGGCAGTTCACCACGAGCATCTGGTCCGGACGAAGCCCATGGCGGCAGATCCACTCCTCGCTCACCATGCGGTGGGGGATTCCCAGCAGGCGCAGCACCTCCTCCACACGGTCGTAGCCGCCGGGGACCACCAGCACCCCGTCGTCCCCTAGCTCGCTGAGCAGCGCGCGCTCCTCGTCGGTTGCCTCCACGTCGATCATGCGCGCCGCGGCGCGGTACGCTCGCTCCATCCTCTCTTCCATGTTGATACTCCCCCTCTGCGACCCCGACGCGGAGCGCGCCGGGGCTCCCCGCGGGTGAGCGGACGCGCTGCCCCTCGCGGGGTGCTCACCGGCTGCACCAGCCCCTAACCCTCAGGCGGCCTCACTCGCCGCCTCTTCCCGCAGCGCCTCGCCGCCTCTTCCCGCAGCGCGGATCAGCGCCGGCAGGCGCAGGTTTCTGCTCGCCAGCCATGGCCCGCTCTTGCCTCATTGAGCGTATAACACTCATCATATCTTCGTCCTATGGGAACATCTGTCCTGATTGCGTGGTATATAGGAATGGAAGCCGCGGTGGGGCCGTGGGGACGATCGGCGGCCCGCCGCGAGACGCGCGGAAGACCTCGGTGGGCGCCGCGGGAGGCGCCTGCCGGGCGAGCATCGACGCGGATGAAGGAGGGGGAGATGACGGACATTGTCCGGCGGCGCAACGCGGTCCCGTCGCTCGACCCGTGGCGCATGATGGAAGACATGGAACGCCGCATGTGGGACTGGATGTCGGCTCCCGGCGGCCTGGCCCCGCTCGGGAGGCTCGCCGGCGAGGCCCGGCCCTACGGGCCCCCGGTGGACATCTACGAGACGCCGGACCACGTGCTGGTGGCTGCCAGCCTGCCGGGCATCGACCCGGGCAAGGTCGACGTGCAGTTCCAGAGCGGCTCTGTAACGATCTCCGGCGAGCAGCGCGCCGAGTT
Organism: Chthonomonadales bacterium; assembly: GCA_035477595.1. GTDB lineage: Bacteria > Armatimonadota > Chthonomonadetes > Chthonomonadales > CAJBBX01 > DATIKM01. The sequence goes on along the minus strand of DATIKM010000095.1, from coordinate 4,913 downwards.
CGCCGGGAACGCGGAGAACGTGGTCACCCACATGCGCGGCATCCCGCGCTTCGGGAGCTTCGGCTTCACGTTCACGCTGCCCTGCGACGTGGTGAGCGACCGCGCCGAGGCGCGCTACCAGGACGGCATCCTGCGCATCTCGTTCCCGAAGGCGCAGCATGCCCGCCCGCAGCGCATCGCGGTGGATGTGACCGGCTCGGCGCCGGCAATCGCGGTCCAGGAGCAGATCGAGGGCGAGCAGGAAGGGAAGTAGCGGGCGAGTGGTGTCTCGGCTGGCGGCGGCCCTCCCGTTCGCGGGAGGGCCGGGCCACCTCTACAGCCGCAGCACGCCGCTGCCCGCCACCGGCGCACAGACCAGCGTGTCCGGCTCCATCTCCCTGGGCTCGTAGTACCGCCGCTCCAGCGCGCGGTGCAGGTCCTCCACGGAGCCGCGCCGCACCAGGGCCACCATGCAGCCGCCGAGGCCGGCGCCGGCGATCTGGGCGCCCAGCACGCCCTCCACGCGCAGCGCTGCGTCCACCATCCGGTCGATCGGCGGGATGCTGCACGCGTATGCCCCCGGCCGCAGCGCAAGGTCGGCATCGGGCTGGCCAGCTTCGGCGGCGCGCGCAAGCGCTTCGAGGGCGGCGTCGCTCACGTCCTCGGCGTGCACTCGGGAGCCCAGGCCGTCGTCCCAGCGCACCACGCGGTCGCCGTCGTGCGACACCGTCATCCATCGGCCGAACTCGCGCACGCGGCCCTCCCGCAGCAGCCACTCCGTTCGTCGCCCGCGCTCGCACTCAGCGAGCCCAAAGAGCGCGACGCCGCGCACCGGATAGTCGCCCGTCTCCGCGGCGTGCGTGCTCAGGACCGCCTCGGCGTCCGGCCCGAGCGCGACCGCGGCGTCCGCCCGTGGCATTCTCTCCGGCAACGTGAGGAGCATCCGGTAGACGTCGGCGAGCGGCACGCCGAGCGTGTCCGCGTTGGCGTCTCTCAGATGCAGGAGGCGAGCCGCCAGCTCCGGGCGAGCAGCGCGCAGGAGAGCCCGCGCGATCCGGTAGCACGCCACGCGCTGGTTGAACGTGTCGCGCGCACCCGCTGTCTTGCGCGCCATCTCGCGCGAGTTGGCCACCACCACCACCACGTCCGGGGGAAGCGGGACCGGGCGCCCTGCCTCCATCGGGTAGAAGCCGACGGGCGTGACGCACCCAAGGCGCGAGAGCTTCATCGCGGCGTGGTCGCCCGCTCCACCGCGCGTGCCGACGTACCACTCCGCCTCGCCGCACATCTCCGCGAAGCGCTCCGCCTCGATCTCGACTCCCCAGAGCGCGCACGCCGCCTCGGCCACCGCGACGACGAGCGCAGAGGAGGAGCTCAGGCCCGCCGCCACCGGGATCGATCCCGTTATCGTGAGCCGCAGGCCGCCGAATGCGCGGCCCGGCAGCGCGGCGAGCAGGCGGGCCAGTGGCGCGCGCACGTACTGCGACCAGTCGCCCCGCGCTGCTTCGACTCGGTGCGCGACGGCCGGGCCATCCACGAACGCGCGCCAGTCCGAAGCGTCGCCCTCGAGCAGCTCGTCCAGCGGGAAGGCGCGTTCCGGGAAGCTCCGGCCCTCCAGGTTGCGCATCGCCACCTGGCCATCCGGGGCGCGGCTCGCCACAACCACCGTGTCGCGCTCGATCGCTATCAGGTTGCAGCGCCCGCCCTGGTGGTCCACATGGCGGCCCATCAGGTTCACGCGCCCGGGCGCTCTCGCCACGACGGCCTCGGCGTCGCCAAAGCGCCGCAGGTGCTCCGCCAGCATCTCGGTAAGGCTGCGCCGGCGCGCCTCCGCAGACGGGCTGCCGGGACCGTAGATGCCCGCGAGGAGCGACCTCACCGCGTCGTCGTCCCGCTCGAAGGCGCGGAGCCACGCGGACACCGGGCGGAGAGCGCGCGGCGGCTCGATGGCGAGCGAAGGCGGCGCCAGCGCCACCCGCAGCCGCTCCTCGATAGCCGCCAGCTCCTCCCGCGTGTTGAACCCCATCACGTGCCACGCGGAGTCCACTGGCACTGCCTCGGCGCGCTCGCCGAGCTCCGCGAGGGCCTCCACCGCGTCCGTGAGGTAGACCTCGCGCTGGGCGTTGGCGGACGGGAGCGCGCGCACGCTCTCGTAGAGCGCCCGCGCCCGAAAGAGGTAGATGGAGAGGTTCGCCCAGCGCGCCGACGCCAGGGCCTGCGGGGTCAGACCGCGCAACAGGTGGTCGCTGCCGGCGGTCGACGCCGCGAGCGCGTCCTTCGTGAGGGCTCGCCCGGCGCGGATCGCCTCCCAGAGCGCGCCAAGAGCAGCGGAGGCCTTCGAAGCCGTCCCGAACGCCGCGAGGGCCAAATCGGTCGCCTCGGACGCAGGCAGCGCGCGCTCAGCGCACATGCGCCGCAGCGACTGGAGGAGCTCGGTGCGCCGGATCTCGGGGACCTCCACGATGCGGCGCGCGCAGCCCTCCGGGTCGAGGACCACGCGACCGGCGCCGGGGTTGTCCTCCGTCTCGCCCACGAGGAACGCGAGCGCGCAGCCGGAGGCGCGGAACCGGTCTGCCAGCTTGCGGATGGCCTCCGGTTGCACCACCTTGTCGCCCGCGGCGACCAGCACGTCTCCATCGAACCCGGCCGCTTCGAGCCTGCGCGCCGCATGGGCCGCCGCGTCGCCGGTCCCGAGCGGCTCGCGCTGTCGGCAGAAGAGGATCTCTCCGGGCGCCCCGTCCAGCGCATCCATGACACGCGCGCCGTCCGCGCCGACGACCACGACGTGGGCCGCGATGCCGCATCGGTGGTAGGTCTGTATGGCGCGCACGATGGCGGGCTCGCCCAGCACCGGGTGCGCCACTTTCGGCGGGGCGCCCGCGCCCATCCGGGTGCCGCGCCCGGCCGCCAGGATCACCGAGACGACGCGCCCAGCAGCGGGTGTCATGCGTTGCGCTCCCTGGCGGCGACCAGCATCAGTAGCGGCACAGCGCCGCGGCGCCCGTTGCCGACGGCATCCGGTCCGCGGGCAGAACCACCACCTGCGCGCCGCGCCGCACCGCGAGCTGCCCGAGACCGTCCAGCGCGTCCTCCCCCGAGGCGTCCGCCAGCTCCCCAGGCCAGAACGCGCCAGACGCGGGGTCGAGCCGGCCGGCCACGTCGCGGTCCGCCTCGAGGAGCAGCGTGGCCACCCGCCCCGCCGCCACGGCCGCGGCGACCTCGGCCAGGTCCTCTTCGCCCAGCCCACGGGCGCGCGCATCGGCGTACGCCCGCGCCAGCGCGCCCATCCGGGCCTCAACTCGGGGCGCCACGACGGACCAGGCGCGCTCGCGCAGCGCCTCCGGCGCGAGGGCGAACGGGTTCGTCTCGAGGCCGTCGGCCAGCAGGAGCCGGTTCTGCGCGATCCGCCGGTACACGCTCTGGTGCTCCGGCAGCGCCGCGAGCAGGAGTGGCAGGCCGGAGGGTATGGAGTGCGCATCCAGCACGCTCTGATCGACGGCGCGGAAGAAGCGGCTCGTGTCGACCTCCGCCTCCTCCTTGCGGCCGCCGTGGACGCGATGCGCGCCGAACTCCTCCGCCCCGCCGTGGGAGGCGACCGTCAGACGCGGTTCCGTGGTCGCCTGCCCGAGCGCCTCCTCGATGCAGCGCGGGACGCCGGGCGCCAGGTCGACCGGGTCGAGGGCGTCGCGCCCGCCCTCCAGAAGGTCCAGCCTGCGGCTGTCGAGAGCCAGCACCTGGTAGCGGTCCGTGGCGCCGAGCACCTGGAGCAGCGGCTTCGTGCGGAAGGAAGGCGCGACGACCGCCATCTCCCGCACCGTCTGCTGCAGCCGGTACACGTGGAACCCCGCTGGCGAGGCCAGAGCCGCGAGCCCATCGAGGGTGCGGTTCCAGAAGTCGCGGTCGTCCGCCAGCCGCTCGAGGGGATCGAGGAGCGGCGCCGCCTCGCGCCCGGAGTAGCGGGCGCACAGCGACTCCCGGAGAGCCCTCAGCAGGTTGCGGAAGCGGATCGGGTTCTGCTGGTTGTCCGGAGGCCGTCGGTGCGTGGGCATGTAGAGCGACAGGCAGGGGCCCTCCACGACGTGGAAGAGCCCGCCGGCGACGTCACGTTCGAGACCATCCATCCGCCGCGGTCCTTTCGCCGACGCCGCGCAACGCCGGGCTGCCATCCGACCTCCTCCGTCCAGCGGCGCGGCCTCCGGCTGGCGCCTCGACTCAGGTCAGGGCCTCGCTGCACACCACGTGAGGGATCTCCTCCGCCTCGCTGGCAGCCCCGCGCGCCTCCGCCCGGGCGCGATCGCCCAGGCCGTGCGCCTGGTAGAGGTCCGTGAGGGCCCGCACGAGTGGACGCGCGGTAACGCCGTTGCGCCGAAGTAGGTTAAGCTCGCGCCGAATGGCCACCTCCGCCGGGCGACGGAATGCCTGCTCCAGCGCCGCGACCTGCGCCCGCAGGTCGTCCTCCCCGTCGAGGCCCGCATGGAACGCGCGCAGCTCCCGAAGGACGTAGCTCTGCGCCGCCGTGAGGGAGAGGCTGTGCCGCTGCTGCGCCCGGCGCTGCTTCACCTCGTCGGCGAACCGCGACAGGGCCTCCATCGTGGCGGCGTTGTACCCGGCCGGCAGGCCGACGGGCGGCTCGTCGCGCGAGCACTTGATCGCGCCGAGCACGGTCGGCGTCTCGCGCGAGACCACCGCGCCCACCTCGTCCAGCAGGAAGAGCTGCTGGTACCGCCCGGCCGCGCACATCACGTAGCGGCCCTTCTGGCGGCAGTGGCCGCGCGCCGAGCGGATGCCGTCTCGCAGGTTAGCGATCCGCTTATACTCCTCCGGGTCCTCCTGCCGGAGCGAGCGGAGCATCTCCTCCGCCTCGTTGATGTCGATGAGGTCGTCTTCCTGGTCCTCGAAGAGCGAGAGCTGATCGCCCTTCTGCTCGTAGATCG
>DATIKM010000094.1:0-52993 GCA_035477595.1 Chthonomonadales bacterium | reverse complement strand
GCTGGACGCGGCGACCAGGAGCGGCGACATCGAGGCCGCCCGGCTCTCTCGCGGCGTGGTGGCCGCAACCGTGAGCGGCGACCTGACCATCACAGACGTGGAAGGCGGTCGCGTCGAGGCGAAGTCCATGTCCGGTGACGTGCGGGTCGAACGGGCAGGTACTCAGGCGCCTCTGGACATCGTCATGGAGTCGGTGTCGGGCGACGTGCGGCTGACCTGCGCGAGCGGGAATGCCGTGCTGAAGGCGGTATCGGGCAATGCCGTGGCCGAGCGCGTGACCGCATCGACTCTACACTCGCAGGCGGTCTCCGGCGACATCCGCGTGTCCCTCGTCGGGGCCTTCAGCGGGACCATGACGGCAACGACCGTCTCCGGCGACGTTTCCGTCAGCGTGCCGGAGGGGAGCAATCTGCGCTTTGCACTCGTCACGCAGTCCGGCGACCTCGATGTGTCGCTGGCTGCGACGGACGAGACGCGCTCCGAGTGCCTCCGCACCGGTACCCTTGGCACGGGCGCCGGCACGGTGACGGTGCACACGCTCTCCGGGGACGTCCACCTTGGCGGACGCGCTCCGGACGCCTGACGGGCCGACCAGCAAGCGCTGCACGGGCGGCTGCGACCATGCACACGGGGCCCCGCTTGCTGAGCGGGGCCCCGTGGTCAGTCGACGCGGACAGGCCCGAAACAAAAACCGTCGCGGCAACTCCTCCACATGGAAGGAGGCCGCGACGGTTCGGCGAATAGTGCGCCGCAAGCGTGGTTTCCGCCATGAATAGACGTGCGCCTGGGCCATCCGGTGCCAGGACTTCTTGGTGTGACGCAGGAAATGTCCGAGATGATCTCCATCGCGCTCATCTATCTCTGTCTGACGACATCCACGCCCTGCCGGGCCGCCGAGGCGCCTGCCGGGCCGCCCTCGGCCAGCCGCCTCAGCGCTCACCTCATCGCGAGGTACACCCCCGGTGCGCGGCAGATTGTGGCTGCCCGGCCCCGCGTGCTTAAGGTTCTTGACCTCCATGCGGACATGGTGGAGGCGCTCCGCGACTACAAGCGGCGCGTTCCGCGCGGGAAGACGGTACTGCGCATCTTCACGCGCCAGCGCTACGCAGTCTCCGATGACCCGGTGCAGTCGGCACGCCACTTCTGGGAGACGGTCCTCTGGCCCCCGCTTCAGCGCCTCAGTCCGGAGGACCGGCGACTGATCGACTACCTCGAGGGCCCGAACGAGGGCGATAGCACGCCGACCTGGGAGTCCGTCGAGCACGCCCGGTGGTTCGGCGCCTTCTGGGTGGAGCTGGCCGCCACCATGCGGCGCGCCGGCTTCCGACCGTGCGTCGGCTCCATCGCGGTCGGCAACCCGCCCGGCTCACCGGAGGAGATCGCGCGGAAGATCCGGGCGTTCCTCCCGGCCCTGCAGGCTGCGCAGGCTGCGGGAGGCGCGTGGAGTTACCACTCCTACACAGTCGAGTACACTGAGGACCTGGCGGTCGAGGCATGGTACTCGCTGCGCTACCGGATGCTCCACGACATCATGGCGCGTGAGGACCCGCGCCTCGCTAGACTGCCCCTGATCATCACCGAGGGCGGAGTGGACCGCGACGGTAACCCGCTCACCTCGGGATGGTCGGCGCGCGGCACGCTGGCCCGATACCTGCGCTGGCTTCGCTGGTTCGACTCGGAGCTCCGCAAGGACCCGTACGTCATCGGCGTGACCCTCTTCCAGATCGGCGATCCGCTCGACTGGGGGTCCTTCGACCTCGAGCCTGCCGCCGCCGGTATCGCGGCGCTGATCCGCTCCCCGACAGCGAGCGCAGAGGAGCCCCGGTCATCCGGCGTCCTCGTGACGCGTCGCTGATGCGCGGCGGCCCCGGCTGCTGCCGTGCCCATGGCCGGCGCAGGACCGGGGTCCAGCCGCGGCGAATAGGGCGAGCCAACCTTTCCATTCAGAGGGGACCCTCATGCTGCGTGCCATCTTCGCGTTGTCGTGCGCCGTCCTCGCCTTCCCACACCACGTCGCCCATGCGCAGTTGCCCATCCCACAGCCGAGGCCGGTGGCGGGCGCCCGCTTGCCCGCGCTGAGCCCTGATGGGAAGCTGCTTGCGTTCGTCTACCGCGGGGACATCTGGGTCGCGGACGCGGGCGGCGGGCGCTCGACACCACTCACTCGCCATCTGGAGATGGACTCCTTCCCGCTCTTCAGCCCCGACGGCCGTTGGATCGCGTTCAGCAGCCTGCGCACCGGCAACTGGGACATCTTCATCGTCCCGGCGGGCGGCGGTGCGCCGCGGCGGCTCACGTGGCATTCCGGATCGGATATCGCGCATGGTTGGTCGCCGGACGGCAGAAGCGTGCTCTTCTCCTCGCGCCGCGATACCGGCGACGTGGAGCTCCTGGCGCTCGACGTCGCCTCGCTCCGCCTGAGGAAGCTCGCACAGGACTACGCCAACATCGACTACCCGAGCTACTCGCCAGACGGGACGCATGTCGTCTACGGCCACCGCGGTCTCTTCCACTGGACCAGACCGAGGTACCACGGGTCTGGCGCTGCGCAGCTTGGGCTCCTCGAGGTCGCCTCCGGCAGGCGGCGCAACCTCACCGACAACGGCCGGCAGCACCTCTGGCCCCGCTTCATGCCAGATGGGCGCCAAGTGCTGACAGTCACCTACGGCGAGGTGTCCCCCTCGTCGCCGCACCTCGGCAGGGATCCCGTGAGGCTCGTCGACAGCCCCGAGCGCACGCCCAACCTGTGGCTCTTCAACCTCGAAGGCAGGGGCAGGCAGCTGACGCGGTTCACGGGAGGCTCCGTGCGGGCGCCGTCTGTCGCCAAGCGCACGGGCGACATCGCGTTTGAGTACGGCGCCGACCTGTGGATGCTGAGGGCTGGCACCTCGGAGCCCAAGACGATCGTGCTGTTCGCGTCAGACGATGACGCTCAGAACCAGGTGCGACGCGAGACGCTGACGTCAGGCGTCACCGAGGCGGAGCCGTCGCCCGACGGCAAGACCTACGCGTTTGGCCTGCGCGGCGACATCTGGACCATCGCGATGGAGAAGCCCAAGGGTGTCGCTGGCAGGCCGGCAGAGATCGCGCGGCGCCTCACTGACTGGGAGGGCGACGACTCGGACTTCCTCTGGTCCGCAGACTCGAAGAAGCTCTACTACAGGTCCGACCGCGAGTTCGTGACCCGCGTGTTCGAGGTTGACATAGCGTCCGGCGAGTCCCGGGCGATATGGAGCCGGCCGCAGGACGCCGGGCAGCTCAACCTGTCGCCGGACGGCAAGGTGCTGGCCTTCTGGGTGGGCGGTCCCGAGGGCGGCCTCATGGCCATCACACTGGCCACGGGTGAGACGCGGCGCCTGATCGCCATGCCCGATCGGGCGCGCAACTGGCAGAACGGTGGGGACGTCTCGTGGTCTCCTGACATGCGATGGCTGGCCGTCCGTGTTCGCGAGGTGAACGGCCCCTGGAACGTCTGGATCCTGCCCGCGGACGGAGGGACGGCCGTGAACGTCACGCGTCTCAACGCGTGGCACGGCATGCCGCGCTGGACTCCGGACGGTCGGTTCCTGCTCTTCCAGAGCGACCGCGATGGCGCGGGGCTCTACTCCGTGTCCCTGCGAGCGCACGACGCCCCGCCCGGGGAGACCGACATCCGGTTCGAGAAGCCTACCGCGGCCGTGACGGTCGAGATCGACTTCGACGGCATCACGCGACGGATCCGCCGGCTCTCCGGGCAGAACCCGTCCGCCGATCTGACGGTGTCGTCCCAAGGGCTCATCTACTTCGTGTCGGATGGCGACGTGTGGTCGGTCTCCTACGATGGCAGGGAGACCAGACGGCTGACGACCGGCGGCGGTCACGGGGCGCTGCGCATCTCGGCGGACGCGAAGCGGGCCTACTTCGTGCGCAACGGCGAGCTTCACTTCATGAGGCTCGACGCTAACAACGCCATCGAGAAGGTTACCTTCACGGCCGACTTCGAGCGCGACACGCGCGCCGAGCGCCGCGCGGCGTTCACGCAGTTCTGGTCTGCCTACAACCGGCGGTTCTACGATGCGAACTTCCACGGACGCGACTGGGAGGCAATCCGCAAGCGCTACGAGCCGATGCTCGAGTCTGTCGAGACACGGAACGAGTTCGCGGCGCTGCTGATGATGATGGTGGGCGAGTTGGAGGCCTCCCACACAGAGGTCGGACCCGCTCCAGGGGGCGTGCCCAGCTCGTCGACCGCCCACATGGGCTTCACGCTCGACCACGCGCACCAGGGACCCGGCATCCGCATCGGGCGCGTACCACCCGGTGCGCCCGGATCGTTCGAAAGGACGCTGCTCCGGCCGGGCGAATACGTGATGGCGATCGACGGCAGAGACGTGGCGCCCGACGAGAACCTCTACCGCCTGCTGAACGACCGCGCGGGCCGCAGCGTGGAGTTCACCGTGAGCGCGCGGCCGTCGCGTGAGGGCGCCCGCGCCGTCCGGTACTCCCTGCTCAGCTACGGCGAGTGGTCGGCACTGCTCTACCGCAACCGGACGGAGCGGCTGCGGAACTACGTGGAGCAGAAGAGCAACGGCCGGATCAGCTACGTCCATATCGCCGGCATGGGCGGCGGCAACCAGGCGACCCTCGACAGGGAGCTCTACGAGTACTCCCTCGGCAAGCAGGCGATGATCATCGACGTCCGCTTCAACGGTGGCGGCAACATCTCCGATACGCTCATCAACTGGCTCGAGCGCCGCCGGCACGGCTGGTACCGGGGGCGCGACGACGAACCGGAACCGGCGCCGGGTCGCGCCTGGGAGAGGCCCACCATCGTACTGATGAACGAGCACAGCATGTCGAACGCTGAGATGTTCCCCTACGCGATGCGGGCGCGCGGGCTGGCACGCCTCGTCGGGATGCCGACACCCGGGTACGTCATCTGGACGGGGGGTCTGCCCCTCGTAGACGGGACAAGCGGCCGCATGCCGGGGAGCGGCGTCTTCCGCCTCGATGGGTCGCCCATGGAGAACCTGGGCGAACGGCCTGACGTGATGGTGCCCATGAGCGCCGAGGACTGGCTTGCCGAGCGGGATCCGCAGCTCGATAAGGCGATCGAGATGCTTCTCGCGGGAGGCTGACGGACGGGCCGGGGGCGCGCTCCCGGCCTGCCGCCCGCGTCAGCGGCCGAGTGCCGTGATGCTGGAGAGCAGGCCGGGAGCGATGCCAAAGGCCAGTGTGGCGGCCGCCGCTAGGAGCACCGATACGCCAGCCGCCGTCGGCTTCGCCAGCCGCGCGGGCGGTTCGCCCACGGGCTCCTCGAAGAACATCACCCACACGACCCGCAGGTAGTAGTACGCCGCCATGATGCTCGCCAGCGCCATGATGACCGCCACCCAGACCTGGCCGCCGGCGATCGACGCCATGAATATCTGCCACTTCGCCATGAACCCCATCGTTGGCGGCACGCCGCCCAACGAGAGCATGAAGAAGAGCATGGCGTAGGCGGCCGTCGGGTCATGCTGGGCCAGTCCGCGGAGGTCCGTGAGCCGCTGGTAGTCGCGCACGCGCCCGCTCAGGTAGACAAGGACACCGAACGCCCCGAGCGTCATGAAGGTGTAGGCGAAGAGGTAGAACAGGACCGCGTCCACCGCCTGCGTGCGGACCACGCCGATCACGGCAACCGCCACCAGCAGGTAGCCGGCATGCGCGACGCTGGAGTAGGCCAGCATGCGCTTCACGTTCGTCTGCGAGACGGCCAGCAGGTTGCCGAACACCATGGACAGCACGGCGAGGATCTGGATCGCCGGCAGCCAGCCGTCGCGCAGCGGGAGCAGCGCATCCATCACGCGAAGGATCGCCATGAACGCCGCAACCTTCGCAGCCCCCGCCATGAACGCTGTCGCGGCCGTTGGCGCGCCTTCGTATACATCCGGCGCCCACTGATGGAACGGGACCAGTGCGGCCTTGAAGCACAGGCCGACGAGTAGCAGGGCCATCCCCGCGTACGCCATCGCCGTCTGGGCCTCCGGATGCACGAGCGCCGCCGCGACGCCGCCGAGCGACGTCGTGCCGGAGGCCCCGTACAGGAGGGCTACACCATAGAGCAGGACGGCTGACGCGAACGCGCCGAGGAGGAAGTACTTGATCGACGCCTCCTCGCTCCGCAGCTCCTCCCGGGCGAACCCGGCAAGCACGTAGAGCCCGAACGACATCAGCTCGAGGGCCAGGAACAGCACCACCAGATCGGCGGCACAGCACATGAGGACAGCACCCGACGCCGACAGCAGCATCAGCGCGTAGAACTCCCCATGGTCGAGCCCGCGGTTCCGAAGGTAGGTGGCCGACAACAGCGTGGCCAACAGGGTCGCCAGGAGGACGGCCAGCGCCCCCACCATCGCGAACCCATCCGTGCTGACAGCGCCCGCGAACGCGATCGGGTCGCCGATCCGCATGGCCCGGTCGAGCGCGAAGCCAGCGGCGGTCAAGATGCCGACTACCGCGACCACCACGTTCAGACACTTGCCGCTGCGGCGCCAGACGAAGACGTCCCCCAGCAAGATGACCGCTGCCGCCGCCCAGAGACACAGGATCGGCAGGATGGCCTGCAGGTTCGCCTGAACTTCGCTCCAGATGCTCATTGCGCTCCTGCCGTCACGCGCCGACCGCCTGTCGCAGCGCATACAGATGGGCATCCGGCGTGGCGGGCGGTGTCGGAATCGCACATCCCGGCGCCAGGATGAAGGCGCGCCCGCCACTCGCCGAGAGGGCCTCCTTCGCTTCCTTCACGATCTCCTCCGGCGCCACATCGCCGTAGGTAACCTCGTTCACACCCGCCATCAGGCACAGGCGGGTCCGCAGCCGCATCTCACGGATGCCGGGGTTCCCCTCCAGCCGGTTGCTCCAGCAGTACACATGCATGCCCTGGTACGGCAGCACGATCTGCGGGTAGATGCCCACTCCATGATGGTGCACGATGTTCACCGTGCCAGCCGACGCTGCATCCAGCACCTGCTGGTCGAGAGCGGCGAACTCCGACGCGTACCGCTCGGCGGACATCGTGTCGGACGCGGCGCCCGCCACGGCAAGGTAGATGCCATCGGCTCCAGCATCGAGCAGCGCCCGCGCGTAGTTGGCCAGAGAGGCCGCGACGACTCGCAGCCCGGCGCGGACGGGTTCGGGGTCCCTGTCGAGGTGTTCGAGCGTCCGCTTGCCGCACAACTTCTCGGCGGTCGCGTAAGCCCCGAAGACCGTGTCAACGACCGGGCCGTCGTCCCCCTTGCCGTCGATGATCCGCCGAACGGCATCAATCTGCTGCCCAAAGTTGCCACTCCGCCCGTCCAGCACCGGAAGCCGCGCCCAGTCGGCCGGCTCGCGGACCAGCGGCATGTCGGCCGGCGTCTCGTACGGGATGTCGTGCATCACCTTGAGAAGGTCCGGGTCGCATCGCCGGTAGAAGTCGAGCTCGGCGTCCGCCAGGCCCTCGCCGGCCGGCGGATCGAGCCGGAAGTGGTACCAGAGGCTGTACGGGACACGGTCAACCGGTTGGCCGGCGATCGCTGCCATGATCCGCTCTCGCTTCGTCACCGCGCTTCCCTTTCCGTGCCCGACGGCACACTCACCACAGTCCGCACCACGGGCGCCCGCTGCTCCACCGAGGCCAGTAAGCCCTCCACCGACCGCGTCATGATCCCAACCCAGGGCGACACAAAGCAGCCGAACCAGAAGATCAGCACCACCAGCGGCATAAGGACCCACCGCTCGCGCAGCCCGAGGTCGGGCATGCGCCGGTTCTCCTCGCGCTTTACTGGACCGGTGAACACGCGCTGGAAGAGCCAGAACATGTAGACGGCGGATAGAACCATGCCCAGCGCCGCCACGGCAGTCCACACCGGCCCCGAGACAGCCGACACGTAGCTTCCCTGTAGGATGGCGAACTCGCCTACGAAGCTGTTCGTCAGGGGCAGTGCCACCGACGAGAGCGTCGCGATGAGGAAGAAGGCCGCCAGAACTGGAACGCTGCGTTTGATGCCGCCGTAGTCCGCGATCTTGCGCGTGTGCCGGCGGTCGTACAGCATGCCCACCAGGAAGAACAGCATGCCCGTCGTTACGCCATGGTTGATGTTCTGCAGCAGTGCGCCGACGAGGCCGAGATGGGTGAACGTGAAGATGCCGAGCATCACGAACCCAAGGTGGCTCACACTCGAGTACGCGACCAGCTTCTTCATGTCGGGCTGGACAGCTGCGACGATCGCCCCGTACACGATGCCGACAACGGCGAGCAGAATGAAGAGCGGCGCGGCGGCGTGTGCCTGCTCGGGAAAGAGCGGCAGACAGACGCGCACGAATCCGTAGGTGCCCATCTTGAGGAGAACGCCTGCCAGCAGGACTGAGCCGGCGGTCGGCGCCTCGACGTGAGCGTCGGGCAGCCAGGTGTGGAACGGCCACATGGGCACCTTCACCATGAAGGCCAGCGCAAACGCGCCGAACAGCAGCATGAGCGTGCGCGGGTCCAGCGCGGCCAGGCTCGCGTGCGCGGCGGAGCCCGGGTCCTGAAGCTGCACGAGGCTGAACGAGCCGGTGCTCAGGTACAGGTACACGATCCCGAGAAGCATCAGCACGCTGCCGGCGAAGGTGTAGAGGAAGAACTTCACCGCTGCGTAGATGCGCCGCTCATGGCCCCAGATCCCGATGAGGAAGTACATCGGGATCAGCACAGCCTCCCAGAACACGTAGAAGAGCACCAGATCCAGCGCGCAGAACACGCCGAGCATGGCGCTCTCCAGCACGAGAAGGAAGATCATGTACTCCTTCACGCGCTTCGTCACCGAGAACGAGTAGACCACCGCAAGGAAGGAGAGCAGCGTGGTCAGGAGAACCAGGAGCACGCTGATCCCATCGACGCCCACGTGGTAGCGCACGCCCCACTGCGGCAGCCACGGGATGTCGGTGGCCATCTGGAACCCGCTGGTGAGTGGATCGAACGCGCGCAGCAGGAATATCGAGGCGACCAGTGTTGCCCCGCTCACGATGGCAGCCAACCACCGGATCGCCGTCGTGGCGGAGCATGGGGGAGCGGGGCGCCCATCGTGGTCGGCGCTGGCGCTCGCACGCGCCTCGGCCGGCCGCGGCAGCCAGAGCAGCACGAAGGCGCCGGCGAGCGGCAGGAAGATCACCAGGTTCAGGAGCGCGCTCTCGGTCACGCCTGTCCTCCCCTGCAGCCGGGCCTCATCGGCTGAGACCCCACGCAACCACACCCGCCAGCAGAGCCACGATGCCGGCGAGCATCGTCATGGCGTAGAGGCGTGCGAGCCCCGTCTGCGCGCAGCGGAACCGCTCGCTCAGCGCGGCCGTCACCGTCCCCAGCCCGTTCACCAGACCGTCTATGATCGCATCGTCCAGCCGGCGCCACACGGCGGTCGCAGCCGCGCCGCCCCATACCACGAAGGCCCTGGTGAAGGCTGCGTCCACGTACCATTGGTTGGCGGCAGCGCGCCACGGCAGGATGCGCTGGCGTTGCTCATCGCTGAGCACCGCCCCCTGCTCGCGACGCTTCGCATAGAGGGCCCAGGCGAGACCCATGCCCACCGCGGCGATGGCGGCGCCCACTACCAGGCCTGCCATTACGGGAATGCCGTGTTCCGCCGGATAGGCCGCCAGGGACGGCTCCAGGTAGCGCTTGAAGAGGTGCGCCCATGGCGTGCCGATCAGCCCGGCGACGGCGGAGAAGACCGCCAGAACGATGAGCGGAACTGTCATCGACGGCGGCGACTCGTGCACTCCATGGGTGCCGCCGTGGCCGCCGCCGTGGCCGCCGCCGTGGTCATCGTGCAGGTTCAGCGCGTTGGCGGCGCCGCCACCACCGAACCCGTCGTCAGCGCTTGACGCATCACCGTAGCGAGGGCTCGACCAGAAGGTCTTCCACATGAGTCGCGACATGTAGAGGGCGGTCAGCAAGGACGTGGTCATCGCGAGGGCCGCCAGGAACGGCCCGGCCGTCCCGAAGCCGGAGGCATACCCGATGATCTCGTCCTTGCTCCAGAAGCCCGCGAGTGGAAACATGCCGCATATCGCAAGCCAGCCCACGAGCATGGTGCCGTGCGTCACGCGGATGCGCCCGCGCAGCCCGCCCATGCGGCGCATGTCCTGCTCGCCAGAGAGCGCGTGAATGACAGACCCCGCGCCAAGGAAGAGGAGCGCCTTGAAGAACGCGTGCGTGGTCACGTGGAACATTCCCGATGCGAACGCCCCAACGCCGCAGCCGAGGAACATGTAGCCAAGCTGCGAGATGGTGGAGTAGGCCAGCACCTTCTTGATGTCGGTCTGCGTCAGCGCGATGGTGGCCGCGTACAGCGCCGTGAACACGCCGACCACCGCGATCACCGTCATAACGACCGGCGAGTGGACAATCACAGGCGATACGCGCGCGAGCAGGACGACGCCCGCTGTGACCATCGTGGCGGCGTGGATGAGCGCAGAGACCGGTGTCGGGCCGGCCATCGCGTCTGGCAACCACACGTGAAGAGGAAACTGCGCCGACTTACCGCAGGCCCCCACGAAGAGCAGCAGCCCGATCAGGGTCGCCGCGCCCACCGTGAGCGCTCCGTACTCCGAGACGCCCCGGGCCGCCATATCGAGGAACCCACCGCCATCGGGCGAGTGGAACACCAGGGTGCCGAACGTGGCGAAGATCGCCATGACTCCCAGCGCGAACCCGATGTCGCCGACCCGGTTGACGATGAACGCCTTGTTGCCGGCCTTACTGTTCTCCATGTCCTCGTACCAGAACGAAATGAGCAGGTACGAGCAGAGGCCCACGCCTTCCCAGCCGACGAACATGAGGAGGATGTTGTCGGCCAGCACCAGCGTCAGCATGAAGAAGATGAACAGGTTGAAGTAGGAGAAGAAGCGGGCGTGATCTCTGTCCGCGGCCATGTAGCCCAGGGCGTACACGTGGATCAGCCCGCCCACGCCCGTGACGATCAGGCACATGAGCATCGACAGCGGGTCTACCAGAGCGCCGAAGCTCGCCTTGAGCGAGCCGATCTCGATCCAGGGCGCGGGCTCGCTGATGCCGGGCAGCAACGAGGCGATGGCGCGCCGACCCTCGGCAGGCAGGCCGGACATGTCGAGGGTGACGATCACGCTTACCGCGAAGCTCGCCAGCACCACGCCACAGGCGACGTAGCCCACCACTGCGCGCCCGACCCGCTTGCCCACGAAGACGTGGAACAGGAAGCCGAGTAGCGGCAGCCCGGTGATGAGCCAGACAAGGTTCTGGGTCGGAAGAGGCTCCATGGCTTCCCGCGAGGGCCCGCGCAGAGCGCAGCGGGGCCGTCAATGGCGTAGCAGCGCCACCTCGTCGATGTCGATGGACTCGCGCTGTCGGAATATAGCGACGATTATGCCCAGGCCGATGGCGACCTCCGCAGCCGCGACGGCCATCACAAAGATCACCGTCATCTGGCCGTCTATGTGCCCGAAGTGCCGGCCGAGCGCCACGAACGAGAGGTTCACGGCGTTCAGCATCAGCTCGATGCACATGAAGATCACGATCGGGTTCCGCTTCACGGTGACGCCGGTCACGCCGATCGTGAACAGAATGGCCGATAGCACGAGGTAATACTCGGTGCGGACAGGGAGCATCAGGCTAGAGCCTCCGCTTCGCAAGCACAACCGCGCCCACGATGCCCACCAGGAGCAGCACCGACGTGAGCTCGAACGCAAAGTGCCACGGCAAGCCTGGTTCGAACATGTGCCGGCCGATTGCCTCCGCCGTGCCGCCAGTCCTCAGGCTCTCCTCGGTTGCCGCAGACGGGCCCAGGCCCGCGCTGATAGTTCCGGCGCCAAGGATGGCCGCCAGGAATGACAGCCCGAGCGCCACGCCCACCACGCCCTGAACCCGCCCTGTCTCGCGGAGCGCTTCGGGTGCGCCAAGGTTGAGCAGCATGACCGTGAAGAGGAACAGCACCATGATGGCGCCGGCGTAGACAATGATCTGGATGGCGGCCACGAACTGCGCCGAGAGCGTCAGGTAGAGCACCGCAAGCACGATGAGGTTGCAGACCAGCGACAGCGCGCTCCGCACGGGGTTCCGGTGCACCACCACCAGGATCGCCGTCACCACCGATAACGTGGCGAGGACCGCGAACAACACCATCTGGGCGCTCATCCAGCGCCTCCGGCGCCCTGCGCCGTCACCGTGTGCGGCGAACCTGAACGCGTTCCCCTCTGCGCTCGCCAGCCCAGCCAGAAGCTCGCAGCCACGATCGCCGCCAACGTCGCCAGCGCGATCACGGGCGCGTTGAACGCATCCACCGCCGCCACAGCCAACAGGACCACGGTAGCCAAGGGGATCATGCGCTTCCATCCGATCGCCATGAGGGCGTCATACCGCAGCCGCGGCAGCGACGCCCGTATCCACATGAAGGTGAGCATGATGGCCATCACCTTGACCACGAACCAGATCCAGCCTGGGATGAACTGAAGGAACGGCAGCGGTGCGTGCCAGCCCCCGAACCAGAGCGCTGTCGCCACGCCGGACACCACCAGCATGCTGGCGTACTCACCCACGAAGAAGATCGCGAACTTCATCGATGAGTACTCGGTGTGGAAGCCCGCCACCAGCTCCGATTCGGCCTCCGGCATGTCGAACGGCGCACGGTTCGTCTCCGCGACCATCGCCACCAGGTAGATGAGCGTGGCCACCATGCCCAGGCCGTAGAACTGGAAGCAGGTCCAGTTCGGGAGCCAGCCCCAGATGTAGCCGCTCTGCTGATCAACGATCGCCGTAAGCTGCAGGGAGCCTGCGATCAGGACAGCCGTGACCACCGCAATGCTCATCGCCAGCTCATAGCTGATCGCCTGGGCGGCGGCGCGCAGCCCGCCGAGAAGCGAGTACTTGTTGTTCGCCGACCAACCGGCCAGCACCGTCCCGTACACCTGCAGGGAGGCCAGCGCGAGAATGAAGAGGATCCCCACATTCACGTCGCCCACGATGAGCGGGAGAGGCTGCGGCCCCGCCTCGGTGCGCACCGTTATGGTCCCGAACGGCAGCGTGGCGCCGGCGGCCAGCGCCGGGATCATCACCAGGGCGGGCGCCACATAGTAGCACGTCCTGTCCGCACCTGCCGGCCGCGTGTCCTCCTTGAAGAAGAGCTTGATGGCATCCGCGATGCTCTGCAGCAGCCCCCTCGGTCCTACCCGATTGGGTCCCAGACGGTTCTGGACCAGCGCCAGCACGACCCGCTCCATCCAGATAACGAAGACGACGCTTATCAGGATGAAACCGATGATCGCCAGCATCGACGCATAGGGGATGAGCGGCACGATGTCGATGGGACCGATCGGCCCGATCCTCACGTACTGGTCGATCACCATGCGTCAGGCCTCCGCCCGACCGGCGGGCCGCTCGGATGCTCCCGCCGCCGGCCCCGAGTCTGAAGGGAGCGCCCAGCGCACACCGTGGTCGCCGAGAGCGGCGGGCGTGCACTCCGCGTAGATCGGCACGGTGCGCGCGATCTCCGTCTGGATGTCGCGAGCCGTCGCGTAGCGCATCGGCACGCCCAGTCGCGCGGCCAGGTCTCCACAGACGAGCCACCCCGGGCGTACCTCCGGCGACACCTGGAAGGCGCGCTGGAACCGCTGCACACGGCGCTCGCAGCTTGTGAAAGAGCCGTCGCGCTCCACAGAGGTCTGGAGCGGCAGGACGACGTGGGCTCGTGCCGCCGTCTCGTCCAGGAAGTGACCGGCGTAGACGACGAACGGGCATCGTCGCAGGGCGCGGTCCGCCAGGGCGCGGTCATGGAACGCGTTGAGGAGGTCCACGCCCATGAGCC
Source organism: Chthonomonadales bacterium (assembly GCA_035477595.1). GTDB lineage: Bacteria > Armatimonadota > Chthonomonadetes > Chthonomonadales > CAJBBX01 > DATIKM01. The sequence continues at coordinate 39,179 of DATIKM010000094.1, read as the reverse complement.
AGAGCACGGGCACCTCCCCTCGGCCGGCGGCCTCCAGAATGCGTTGCGCGCTGTTGCCGCTCCGGTCGAGCTTCGTGTAGGCGGGGCCGATGTCTGGCAGGATGCCGAGGTCCATCGCGCCCTGTGCGTTCACCTCACCGACCGGTACGGCGAGGTTGCCAGCGCTCGCGGTGATGGCGAGCAGGTCGTCCAGCACCGCGAGGGCCTGCGGCGCGTGGGCCTGATGGGTCAGCTCGCGCCCCGCGATCACTGCGAGACCATCAGGAGCGAGCAGGCGCGCAGCAGCGCGGATCGTCTCGCCGGCCAGATCGCACTCCTCGGCGGCGCGCTCCGGTGTCCAGCCCTGCATCGCCGTGCGGAGCGCGTCCGACGCGCTGCTCCCAAGCAGCGCCTCCTCTCCCATGGCCGCGAGGATGCCGCGCACCAGCGCTGCTTCGCTGCCGGGCCGGTAGCGGGCGGAGAGCGCGGCGAAGTCCCGCACGTGGCCCGACCCGGCATCCGAACCCGACGCCGCCGGGCGCAACTCGACCACGCGCGTACCGCAGGTGCGCCACGCCTTCCGCACGCGCAGAAAGACGATGGGCTGCTCGTCGACCAGGTCGGACCCGATGACCAGGATCGCCCGCGCACGCTCCAGGTCCGCGATGGACATGCCCATCGAGTGGTGGGCCAGCCACGCGATCGGATCCTCGGCCACCGGCTCGAAGCGCGGCCCCATGCGATGGTCAAGGTGCCGAGACCCCACAGCCTCGCGCCAGAGGCGCTGCCAGACGTACAGGTCCTCGTTGGGGAGAGACGCGCCCCCTACCCCGGCTGCCGCGCCGTCCGCCTCCCGCAGCCTGCGGGCGACCTCCTCCATGGCTTCTTCCCACCGCGCCTCGCGGAGCCCCTCCTCACCGCGCAGCAACGGGCGCAGCGCCCGGTTCCCCGCGTTGACATAGCCCATGCCGAACTTGCCGCGGTCGCACGTCCACTCTTCGTTTACCGCCTCGTTCAAACGCGCGCTGACGCGCACCAGCCTGCCCGCTCGGTGGTCGATCTTGATGTTGCACCCGTTGGAGCAGCGCGTGCAGATCGATTCCTGCGTCAGCAGGTCCCACGGACGACCACGGAACCGATAGTCGCGGGAGAGTAGGGCACCAACCGGGCAGAGCTCGATGACGTTGCCAGAGAAGCGCGACTCATACGCACTGGCGCCGAACGTGTTGACCTCCATGTCGGCGCCCCGCTTGAGGAAGCCCAGTTGCGAGTCGCCCGAGATGTCGCTGGTGAACCGGGTGCATCGAGCACAGTGGATGCAGCGCTCGCGATCGAACACCACGTGCTCGGAGAGCGGGTGGGCCTTCGGGAAGTGGCGCTTCTCTTCAACGAACCGTGAAGTCCGCGGGCCGTAGTGCAGCGTGTTGTTCTGGAGGGGACACTCCCCTCCCCGGTCGCAGATGGGGCAGTCGAGGGGGTGGTTGATCAGCAGGAGCTCGAGCACCCCCCGGCGCGCCTCCACAACCAACGGCGTCTCGGTCTCGATCACCAGGCCCTCGCTGGCGGGCAGGCTGCACGAGGTCTGGGGCTTGGGCATCATGCGGACCGAGCCGTCCGCGCCCACGAAGCCTGCCTCCACGAGGCACATGCGGCAGTTGGCGCCGGCCTCGGCGGAGAGCCGCGGGTGATAGCAGAAGAACGGTATGTCTACGCCGATGCGCCGGGCGGACTCGATGACCTTCTCGCCCATGGGCACCTGGAGAGGCGTACCGTTGATCCGTATGTTAACCATGCTGGCCTGGCTCATTCGCCTGTCTCGCTTGCTACGCCCGCGACAGCGTGTGCGCGCGCGGGTTGCGCCGGGGCACCGGAGGCACGAAGGCGTCGCCCACAGGCGAACGACCGTGCGCGATCCAGTGCTCGTACTCGTGACGGTAGTGCTTGATGCTCGCCCGAATCGGCCATGCGGCCGCGTCGCCCAGGGCGCAGTAGGACCGGCCGTCGATCTGGTCGCAGATCGACGACAGAAGGTCGATGTCGGAGTTTCTGCCGCCCCCGGCCGTAATGCGATCCAGAACCTGGAGGATCCAGCGGGTGCCCTCCCGGCAGGGCGCGCACTTCCCACAGCTCTCGTGGGCGTAGAACTGCGCCGTTCGGCGCATGAGCGCCACTATGTCCGTGCGGTCATGGAACACCATGCATCCGCCGGAACCCAGCATCGTGCCGGCTGCCTGGCACGACTCGAAGTCCAGGTTCACTCCAGCGCACCGGTCCGCAGGCAGTATGGGTACGGACGACCCGCCGGGGATGACCGCCTTCAGGGCGCCGCCGGTCACACCGCCTGCCAGGTCGAGCAGGTCCAGAAGCGGCGTACCCATCTCCACCTCATAGTTGCCTGGCCGCGCCACGTGACCGCTCACCGACATGATCTTGGTGCCGGTGCTCCCCTTCGTGCCCATCGTGGCGTACCAGGCGCCGCCGTTCCGCAGGATGTGCGGGACACAGGCGTAGGTCTCCACGTTGTTGATCAGCGTTGGCGCGCCCCACAGCCCCTCGATGACCGGCAGCGGCGCGTGGGGGAACTTCAGCCGTGGCTGACCCCGCTCGCCCATGAGGCTGCTCATGAGCGCCGACTCCTCGCCGCACTCGTAGCTGCCTGCCCCCATGTGCACGAACAGATCGAAGCAGAAGTCGGCGCGCCCAAGCACGGCGCGCCCGATGTAGCCCCTCTCGTAAGCTTCATCGACCGCGCGCCGGATCGACAGGGCGGCCTCCACGAACTCGCCTCGGATGTAGATATAGGCGCGCTCCGCCTGCGTCGCGTAGGCCGCGATGGCGATGCCCTCCACCACCATGTGCGGCAGGCGCACCATGAGCTCGCGATCCTTGAAGGTGCCGGGCTCGCCCTCGTCAGCGTTGCAGATCACGTAGTGCGGCCGCGACCTATCCTTGGGGATGCTGTTCCACTTGATCCATGCGGGGAAGCCCGCGCCGCCGCGCCCGCGCAGTCCGGAGGCCTTCACCTCATCGATGACTGCCTGACGGTCCATTCCGACGGCCCTGCGTAGCCCCTCATAGCCGCCGCGCATCTCGTAGGTATCGATCTGGTCGATCCCGTCGACGTTCCGGTGCTCCAGCAGGAGCAGGCGCTCCGCCATCGGCTAGCTCCGCCCGCCAGGCGCACCGTCGCCCGGTGACAGATGCGCGGGCTGGTGGACGCCGACTATCGCCGCAGCAAGGTCCTGCGGCCGCTGCCGGTCCACGCCGCGGAGCGACTCGACCAGACTCACCGCCGATTCGGGGTCAAGGCCTGTATGGTATCGGTCGCCGATCTGTATCACGACGGGCTGGCTGCACCAGTTCAGGCACTCGGCCTCGCACAGCGTGAACTCCCCGTCCGAGGTCGTCTCCCCCTCAGCGACGCCTAGATGCTCGCTGAGCCGGTGCAGCACGTCGTACGCGCCCTGGGTGCCGCACGTGAGGCAGGTGCACACCTCGATGTGGTGGCGTCCGCGGGGTCGCAGGTTGAACATGGTGTAGAAGGTGGCCACGCCCTCGACCTCGACGCTGGGCTGGTTCAGGGCCGATGCCACGGCCTCCAGCGCGTCGCGCGGTATCCAGCCGCCGTACTCGCGTTGCGCCACCCAGAGAGCGGGAAGCATCGCCGCGCGCGGCTCGTGATAGCGCCTTGCGATGCGCTCGATCTCCTCCAGTGCCGCCTGGCTCAGCAACGCCATGCCGCAGCCCCCTCGTCCGCCATCAGACCGCGAGCCATCTGACTCATGCCCGACCCTACCGATCTATCTCACCCAGCACGATGTCGATGCTGCCGATGATCGCCACGAGGTCTGCGAGCAACCGGCCCTCCGCCATGCGCGCCAGAGCCTGAAGGTTCATGAAAGTTGGCGGGCGCTCGTGCATCCGCCACGGGTAGCCGGACCCGTCTGACACGATGTAGAAGCCTATCTCACCCCTGGGCCCCTCGATGGGCACGTACGCCTCACCCACCGGCGGCCTGAAGCCTTCCGTCCAGAGCTTGAAGTGATGGATGACCGCCTCCATCGAGCTGTCCAGCTCAGCGCGCGGCGGTGGCACCACTTTGCGGTTATCCACGTTGACTGGTCCGTCCGGCATCCGCTCGACAGCCTGCTTGACGATCTCGCGGCTCTGGCGCATCTCGGCCATGCGGACCCGATAGCGGTCGTACACGTCGCCGAACTTGCCGGTGGGCACGCCAAAGTCGAAGTCCTCGAAGCGGCAGTAAGGCGCGGCCTTGCGCAGGTCGTGTGCCAGACCGGAAGCGCGCAGAGTGGGCCCGCTCACTCCCAGAGCGAGGCAGTCGTCCACCGAGACGATGCCGACGCCCTGCGTCCGCAGACGCCAGATTGGGTTCTGGTCGAGCAGCGTCTCGTAGTCGTCAAGCCGGCGCGGGAGCTCGTCCATGACCGCCTTGACGCGCTCGAACCACCCCTCCGGCGCGTCCCCGCGAAGCCCGCCCGGAACGATCCAGGAGGGCATCATCCGGACTCCGGACATCATCTCGGTGAGGTCCAGCAACTTCTCGCGCTCGCGGAACGCGAAGAAGTAGACGGTCATGGCCCCGATGTCGAGCGCGTGCGTGCCGAGCCAGACCAGGTGGCTCGCGATGCGCTGTACCTCGGACAGCACCACGCGCAGGTAGTGTCCGCGTGGGGGAGGCTCCACGCCGAGAAGCCGTTCCACCGCCAGCGCGTAGGCCAAGTTGTTGGTGTGAGAAGCCAGATAGTCGATGCGGTCAGTTATCGTGACCGCCTTCATGTAGGTCTGGTACTCGCCGGTCTTCTCGATCCCCGTGTGCAGATAGCCCATATGCGGCGTGCACTTGACGACCGTCTCGCCATCCAGCTCGATCACGAGGCGTAGCACACCGTGCGTGGCGGGATGCTGCGGGCCCATGTTGACCACCATCGTGCTCTCGTCGATGGGGTCGATCTGCACGCCCAGTGAGCGGGCCGCCTGCCAGTTCGGTTGTGCGGGTGTCTCGCTCATCGCGGATCGCCTTGGTCTCGCCCCGGCGCGCAACGCGCCGGCACGCCTGCCCTAGAGACCGGGTGTGGCCGGACGGCCTGGAGCGGGCTCCGCCTCGCTCCCTGTCAGACCATGGAAGCTCTCGCCGGCGTGCTGCACCACCCGGTCCGAGATTGCCGGGCCGTAGGTGCCGTCGGCGAACTGCACTCGCTCGCCGCCCAGCGGGTAGTCCTTGCGCAGCGGATGCCCGATCCAGTCGTCCGGCATCAGGATGCGTCGCAGGTCCGGGTGACCCTCGAAGCGGATGCCGAACAGGTCGAAAACCTCGCGCTCCGGGAAGTCTGCCCCCGCGTAGACTCCGGTCACCGTGGGCACCGTGGGGTCATCGCCGGGCACGCGCACCTTCACGAACACCCGCCGGCCGGTGCCTCGCCCGGTGGCCGGGTCTCGCACGGAGTACAGGTTGTAGACGACCTCGAACCGGTGCCGCTTGCCGAGGATGGGCTCGCCAGTGCTCGGGTCGAGGTAGTCGACCGCAAGGCACTCCGAGAAGAACCGGTAGTCGAGCGCAGGGTCGTCTCGAAGGAGCGACAGCGCCTCGACCACACGCTCGCGCTCGACGGTGATCCGTAGCTCGCCGCGCGCGCTGGCCACGTCGAGCACGACGCCGGGCAGGCGCTCCTCAAGCAGCGCCGCCTCCGGGCAGGCCGGTCCCGGCGCGACGGCGGGCTGGGCGTCGCTCACGCGCCCTCACCCTTCGCCTGGAGCCCGGCTTCCGGCAGCTTCACCGGTCCGCTCGCCTCGTTGCCGAACCGTATGGGCATGCGTCGTGCTCGGACCTCGGCGCTTGCGCGAGAGGTCTTGTCCTCCGAGTCATCCCAGTTCAGCGCCCCCTTGCCCAGCAAGTAGAGGTAGCCGATGAAGAGGATTCCCACGAACACTGCCATCTGCGCAAACAGGAACGGCTGCATCGCATCATCGGTGCCGCGGAACGTCACCGCCCATGGGTACAGGAACACCACCTCGATGTCGAAGATGATGAAGAACATGGCGATCAGGTAGAAGCGCACCGGGAAACGTTCGCGCGCGGACCCGACCGGCGCCATTCCGCATTCGTAGGGCTCCTGCTTGTGACGGGTGGGCTTGCGCGGACCGAGGAGAGCCGACATCGCGATCATGGCGGTCGCCACGATGGCTGCGAGGAACATCATCACCAGGACTGGCACATAGCTTGCCAGCATGGGCTACCCTCTCCTCACGGTCGGCCTGTGAACGCCTGTGCGAGCACACCGCAACCCTGGGGGTTCGAGCGGGCGGCGACCCCGGACATTCTACCCGAAGCACCGATGCGTGCGCTCGTGCGAGGCTGCCAGAGGATGCGTGCGCTCGCCTGACGTGCGGCAGCGCGGGCGGACGCCAGGGCATGATGGTGCGGCCGCGCACAAGGGGTCGGCTAGCCCGACGCACGCCGGAGTGCGCGCGAGGTCAGCCACCGGCGCGCGCGGCCTTGCGCGCCTTGCGTCGCGCGCGCGGTTTGGCGCTCGGGCCGGCAACCAGAAAGTGCGCCTGCGAGTCGAACAACGAGGCGCCGTCGGGAGGAGCGATGCGCTCATAGCGCCCGTCCGGCAGCAACTGCCTGGCCTGCACTGTGTCGCGAAGGTACGCCCCCAGGACACCGTCCACAAGCCACCGGCGGATCCCCGGGTCGTCGACCGGGAACAACGTCTCTACACGTCGGTCGAGGTTGCGCTGCATCATGTCGGCACTGCCAAGCCACACCTCATCTGCGGCGCCGCCCCCGTTCCGGAAGTAGTAGAGCCGGTGGTGCTCCAGGAACCGTCCCACGATGCTGATGACGCGGATGTTCTCGCTCAGCCCCGGCACGCCGGGCACCAGGCAGCAGCTCGCTCGAATGATGAGATCGACCTTAACGCCGGCCTCGCTCGCCCGGTAGAGCGCCTCCACGGACCGGGAATCGGTCAGCGAGTTCATCTTCAGGATGATGCGCCCGCCGCGGCCCTCCCTAGCATGCTCGATCTCCCGGTCGATGCGCTCTAAGAGGCCCTTGCGAATGCTGCGAGGCGACACAAGAAGCTTGCGGTACTCGCTCTGGACGCTGTAGCCCGTCAGCGAGTTGAACAACGCCGTCACGTCTTCGGCGATGTCGGGGTCGCAAGTGAAGATGCCGAGATCGGTGTACAGACGCGCCGTCCTGGCGTTGTAGTTGCCGGTGCCCAGATGCACGTAGCGGCGGATGGCGTCAGGCTCCCTGCGCACGACGAAGAGCACCTTGCAGTGCGTCTTCATCGTCATATCGCCGTAGACCACATGGGCGCCAACGCGCTCGAGGGCTCGGGCCCACTCGATGTTGTTCTCCTCGTCAAACCGAGCCTTGAGCTCGACAAGCACCGAAACCTGCTTGCCATTCAGGCTGGCCTGCGCCAGCGCCTCGACGATGGGCGACTTGCTGCCCACGCGGTAGATGGTCTGCTTGATGGCGAGCACATCGGGGTCGGCGGCGGCAGCGCGCACGAACTCCACCACGGGGTCGAAGCTGTCATAGGGGTGGTGCAGCAGGATGTCTCCGGCGCGTATGGCCGCGAACACGTCCGGCGCGGTGCGGAACACCGGCGGCACGACGGGCTGGAACGGCCGGTCCTTGAGGTCCGGACGGTCAAGGTCGCAGAGCGCCATCAGGTCGCTCAGGCCGAGCGGTCCCGCCGTCTCGTAGACGTCCTCTGGGCCGGCCTCCAGGTGGTGCATGAGCAGTTGCCGGACGCGCGAGGGCATCCGGCTCTCGACGACGAGCCGCGTGACACTCCCGAACCGGCGCCGCACCAGGCTGCGCTCGATCCGCTGGAGCAAGTCCCCCGCCTCGTCCTCGCGGATCTCCAGGTCGGCATCGCGGATTACGCGGAAGGCATAGCAGCCCACCACGGTCAGGCCGCGGAAGAGCTGACCGAGGTTCGCGCCGATCAGGTCCTCGAGCCAGACAAGCTTTGCCTCACGAGCGCGAGGTCCTGTGCTGTCGCCGTTTCCCATGTCGGGCACCGGCAGCAGCCGCGGCAGAACCTGCGGAATCTTGACCCGCGCGAACCGCTCGGCGCCGTCAGCCGTGCGCAAAGCGACGGCGAGACTCAGGCTCAGGTTGGAGATGTGGGGAAACCGAAGCGTCGGGTCCACCGCCAGCGGCGTAAGCACGGGATACGCCGTCGTCAGGAAGTAGCTATCGAGCGCACGGCGCTCCGTGTCGGTCAGTTCGTTCAGTGCACACAGGCGGACGCCGTGCTCGCCGAGCAGGGGACACAGATCGCGAGACCACACTGCCGCCGCGAGGTCCTGGTAGGCGAGCGCGCGCTCGCGGATCATCGCGAGTTGCTCCGGCGGTGTGAGGCCGTCGTCGCTGGGCTCCAGCATCCCGGACTCCACCTGCTCCTTCAGCCCTGAGACGCGGACCATGAAGAACTCGTCGAGGTTGCTGTGGAAGATCGCGAGGAACTTCGCCCGCTCGAGGAGCGGGTGCCGGCAGTCCATGGCCTCCTCGAGAACGCGGTAGTTGAACTCCAGCCAGCTCAGCTCACGACTGAAGAACCGCCGGTCTCCGGTGCTGGTTACGCCCCTGCCCACCGACATGCGCGCACGCGCCAATGGACCCTCCATGCTGGTCAGTACGCGCGGCCCCGGCCCGAATCCTGTCAACCCTCGTTGCGAAGCCTCGGTATAATGGGCGTCACCACGCATCGCATCGGAGACCACCGCCGTGGCCCGCCACAGAACCCTCCTGACCCTATGGCTCCTCGCGTTCACCGCCGTGCCCGCGATGGCGCAACTGGACTGGCGCCCCATCGCGCGCGGGGTCGAGCACCTCCAGGAGTCCATCGCCATCCCTACCGGCCGGTTGCTCGTCAATGCGCTACGCGTCGACCTCCGGGCGGACGGCGTGCGCGTCCGCTCCGCACTCGGGCGCGACGTCGTGATCACGGACGAGCCTGCCAAGGGCCGTGAGACCGTCCACGAGCTGTGCAACCGGCTGGGCGCCCTGGCAGCCGTGAACGCCGACTACTTCCCGTTCACGGGCGACCCCCTCGGCATGGCGATTCAACACGGCGCAATGGTCAGCGAGCCGATGGCCAACCGCGTTGCCCTCGGTGTGACCGCGACAGGCCAGGTCCGGTTCGACACTCTGCTGAGCGTCGGCGTGTTGAGAGCGTCGGATGGGGCCGAGCGCGCGCTGGACGGTGTGAACCGGATCCCGAATGACGGGGAGGTCTGCGTCCTGAAGCCGGTCTTCGGATCGCGCATTCGCGCCACCAGCGCCCACTGGACTGCCGTGCTGGGCGGAACCCCTCCGCATATTCAGCCTGGCCGGTTACTGACAGGGCGCGTGGAGAGCACGGGGCCGGGCACGCCACAGGCCCCCATTCCCCCGTCGGGCCTGGTGCTCGTCGGGCTCGGACGAGGTGCCGACTGGTTGCGGGAACGTCTGGTGGTCGGCTCCGAGGTCTCCTTCCGCTTCGACCTGGTGAGCAACAGCGCCCCGGACGGAAGGCCCCGAGGCGACTTCGCGTCACGGGCGGGTTCCTTGCGCGGGCGTCTCGATCGCAGCGTGTGGGATGACGTAACGGAGGCTGTCAGCGGCGGACCGTGGCTCCTGCGCCAGGGCGCCACCCTCGTCGATGGGCGCGAGCAGGGCTTCGACGAAGCGACGTTTACCCTACGCACACACCCGCGCACGGCGGCCGGGGTGACCCCGGACGGAAGGCTGCTCCTTGTCACGGTGGATGGCCGCCAGCGCCACAGCCGCGGAATGTCGCTCGCAGAGCTTGCCGCCACGATGAAGAGGCTGGGAGCGACCGACGCCATCAACCTGGATGGTGGCGGCTCCACGACGATGGTCGCTCGCGGCCTGGTGCTTAACGCCCCGTCGGACGGGTCTCCCCGTCCCGTGGCGAACGCGCTGGTCGTGTTCGCCGACCCGCTCGACCCGACGGCGCCTGTCGCCGACATCGAGGCCGAGCCTCTGCAGGCGGCTGCGGGAGATCCTGTCGCCTGCGCGATCCCGGGCAGCGAGGGGCCGGCTCTCTGGGGCACGGTGGAGGGGCGCGGATTGGTGGATCAGGCCGGCGTGTTCCGCAGCGTCCGGGCGGGGGTCCACACCGTTGTGTCCATCGCTGGCTCCATACGCACACGCCGCCTGGTCACGGTGCTACCTGGCGCGCCGGCGCATCTGCGAGCGACGCTGGGGGCGGCCCCGAACGACCCTTGGGACCGGAACACGGTCCGGCTCACCGTCATCGACCGCCATGGCAATGGAGTGCCCGGCGTGTCGGTGGCGCTCATGGCACGCGGCGGGTCGACCGACCGCTCGTCGGTGACCACGGACGCTGCCGGCGCGGCGACGGCCGAGGTGGTGTGGGATTTCGAGACGGACCGCGTCCTGACGGCCTCGGTGCCGGGGCTAACGAGCGTCACGGTTCGATCGTCGGCCAACTCCAACCGCTGACGCCCTCCTACACGCAGCCGCCCGGTCCCACCGAGGCGTGCATCATGCGCCAGGCTCGATCAGATAGGCCGCGATGAGGCCTCGGCACAGGTTCGGCCGCCTGAGCAGCGCCTCCACCATGGCGGAGACGAGCTCCGGGACCTCGGCGGCGATCCCGTGCGCCCGCAGCTCGGCTTGGATCTCGCAGACCGCGCGCTCCTGCGTGTCAAGCAGGGCGACGGTGACCTCACGGCGAAGCGGGTCCCCGGCGCGGCGGCCGCCAAGGCGCGCGACGCTGTCAGGCCGTTGTCCGGACGCGAGCAGGTTCTGCATCGCCGTCCGGATGTCGTCGCGTCTTCTCATGTGAACCGTCCTCCGCCAGTAGCTCTTGCGCCAGGGCGCGGTAGCCGAAAGCGCCGTTCGAGTCCGGCGCGTACTCCAGGATCGTCTGCCCCACAGCCGGGGCCTCGGCCAAGCGAACCGTGCGCGGAATGACGCTCTGGCACACGAGGCCCGGAAGGGCCGCCCGAGCCTCACGCAGGACGTCCTGTGCGTGGATAGTCCGCCTGTCAAACATCGTCGCCACGACGCGCATTCTAAGGTGCGGGTTCGTGGTCTCTCGGACAGTGAGGGCGATCTCCTGGACGTCACTGAGACCTCGCAGCGACAGGAACTCGCACTGCAGCGGTACCAGCGCCACCTGGGCGGCGGTCAGGCCGTTCGTTGTCGCATGGCTCAGCGAGGGAGGGCAGTCGATCAGGCAGTAGTCGTGGCAGTCCGCCACAAAGGCCAGCGCGCGTGCGAGCCGATGGACGGGATCGGGGAGCTGGTCGAGCTCGAGAATCACGTTGGCGAACTGCGCCGTTGCCGTGACGACGCGCATCGAGCCCGCGCAGGGCTGGATCGCACTGAGGATCCTGTCCGGCTGCAGAAGCACGTCTCCGACCGCGACCGGGCCAGGCTGCCTGCCAACGGCAGCCGTCAGGCTGCCCTGCGGATCGAGGTCGACGAGCAGCACGCGGCGCCCCATCTCGGCCAGAGCGGCACCGAGGTTCACCGCCGTGGTCGTCTTGCCCACGCCGCCCTTTTGGCTAACGACTGCGTAGACCCACATACTGTCCCCTTCCAGCTCCCATGCTCACGCGTGAGCCCAGCAGTCGTCTAGACACATCGGGGCGGGAGTAGGCGAAGCCACTCCTGGAGCACGTCGGCCCGGAACCTTATGAGTCGCGACGCAACCTTGGGGTCAAGGCGCCCTGGAGGACAGCCCGCTCGCAGGAACCCCGCGGCTGCTCGCAGGTCTGCGTGGGCTCCAGAGCTGATCGCGGGTCCGCCATCGGCGCGCTCAACTCGCGTTGACGCCACGGACATGTCGGCGATGAGTGCGGCGTCGGGCAGGCCCGGCGACTCGGACGTCGAGACCTCATCGCCCAGCTTCTGCGAGAGCAGACGCGCCTTCATGGTCGGCGACAGGTGCGGTGCGTCCGCGAAGAGCTCCTCCAGCCGTCGCTTGCGAGGGTCGCCGCTCCCGCTCCCGTGACCGTTCCGTATCTCATCCATGTCACGCCGCCTTCAGCCGCCTGGGACGGCGGCTCGCGAGATCGCGCGACGCCGCCTCGACATGCTCCGGGAGCAACCGGCAGGCATCGCGCAAGAAGGCCTCCTTCATCGCCGCCTCCGCGATCACGAGCACGTCTCGGGGCGAGCCGCTGCTCCACTCATAGATCGCTCGCATGGTGTCAACGGGGCAGAGGTATATGGGGTCCGGGCACCCTGCCCGACGGAGCCGGTGCAGCAGCATGGCGTCGGTGTCGTCGGCAGAGAGCGGCTCCAGCGTGTACACCGAGGCGACGCGGCTGAGCAACGCCGGGAACCGAGCCAGGCGTCGGTCCAGGTTCGGCTGGCCGCAGAGCACGATCTGGAGCAGGATCCGGTCGCGTGTCTCGAGGTTCACCAGGTCGCGCAGCACCGGGAGCACCGACGACTGGATCGACTGCGCCTCGTCCACGAAGAGGACCACCGTCCTCCCCTCCTGGGCGTCCTGCTCGAGCAGCCAGGTCTCGAGCGCCGTGACCATCTCGCGGGTCGACCGTGGGTGAGGAAGCCCGAAGGCGCCGAACACCTCGGCCAGCAGCGCTCGCGCGGACGCGATGGTCGCCGTGTTCTGCAGCTTGGCGCAGCGCCAGCCGAACTGCTCAGGCCACGTCGACATCAGGTACTCGACCAGGAACGACTTGCCGAGACCCACGTCGCCGCGGATCAGCGCCAGACCACCGCACTCTTCGATGGTCCAGCGCGTCTTTATGACCGCTTCCTTGTGCTGGCTCGACAGGTAGAGCCAGCGCGGATCGTGGTTGCGCGCGAACGGCGTTTCGGCCATGCCGAAGTGCCGCACATACTCCGTGGGCATGGGTGCGCCCCTCCAGCCATGCGTGCTGATGGGCTTATTCCACGGATGGGCGCTATCCCGGGGGTCGTAACGGTACGAGGATCAGAAGCGAAGACCGAGGCGGGCATCGGCCCGGTAGTCGGCGGGCCCGGGCGTCAGTGCGCCGTGGTCGCGACGCGTCCATGAGCCGCTCACGGTGAGGTCGAGGTGCGAGCCCAGATGGTGGCTCAGGCTCATCGTGTAGCTGTCGGTCTCGTGCAGCCGGTCGATGGCGGTGCGATACCCACCGGCGACGCGGGTGCCCGCGCCAAAGCGCCAACCGAGCGATAGATCGAGGGCAGCGACGTCGCCGGCGTCTCCGCGAGCGGCGACCAGCGAGTAGCGCCCGGCGAGATCCAGGGCGCCGAGGCGCGAGGCCAGGTCCACAGACGCGGCGCGCTCGGGCCGAGCCACGCCAAGCGCCGCGCTCTCAGGACGCACCGCATAGGAGCCCGCAACGCGCAGCGCCCCTCGCGCCAGTTCCGAGGCCATCCGGACATGGTAGGAGCTGTCCGCCGACGGGTCCGATCCGATCCCGCGCAGCCGCGCCTCGCCCATCAGGGCCAGCGCCGGGCCCGGCCTCCAGGCCGCGCGCGCCGTGCCAAGGCTCTCGGACCCTTCGCCCCGCAGGCGCACGCCGAAGTCGGCGCCGACCTCGAATCCTCGCCGGCCGGCGTATCCCAACCCGATATTGCGCGCCCGCGTAACGTCATCGGCCGACCGCAGATCCTCCGCCGAGGCAGTCAGCCGAACGCCACCTCCGGGCGACCCCTCAACGCGCACGCCCTGGCGTTCGGTAGCCCCGGCCGGACCAGAGCGCTCCTCGGCGGTAGCGCTGACACGCAGGCGCCCGCCCGGTTGTGCATCGACGGCCAGCGACCGATTGCCCTCCAGCCCGTCTGCCAGGCGTCGCTCGGAAGCAGCGCCGCGCAGGGTCACGCCGGGACTGATCTGGCCCTGCAGCAAGACCGACGAGCCCGCCGTCTCGGTCAGCGCCTCGCCGCTGCGCTGGACGGACCGGTCCCACTGGACCGCGAGGCGCGTCCTGGCGCCGAACGTCTGATCGAGGCTCAGTCGGCCGGCCGTGGCCGCCACACCCGCGCCGGCAGATCCGTCGCGCGAAGACGCGGTGAGCGAGGCGATCATTCTGGTGCCCGACGGAAGGCTGGCCGTGAGGGTCTGCCCTATGGTGCGCACGGTCGTCCACGACTTCTGGCCGACGCCGTCCGTGGTCTCCACCATGCTCGCCGTCGCTTCGATGCCGCGAGCCACGCGCCAGACGCCTCGGGCGTCGACCGTCTGGCGACCGGCCACGCCATCTGCCGCCGCGCCGCGGAACTCCGCTCCGGCCCGCACCAATGAAGCCGACACCTGTGCCGTACCGAGCTGCACGGACTGGCCCAATCGCAGAGCAGCCGCGTCCGCGACGTGGGCGGCAGCCGGATCGACCACCATGCGCGCTGTGGGTCCTGGCACGTTCTGGGCGCCTGCGTCGAGCGTCAGCAGCATTCCGCCATTGCCCGAGACCGCGCCCATACCACGCGGCAGGACGACCCCAAGCGCCACGGAGCTGCGGTCCCATGCTGCCAGGCGCAACTGCGTGGGAGCCGCGGGCGGGGGCGGGTTGGGCAGCGCGGTTCCGGGCGTGAAGGAGTACGACACGCGAGCCGAGTGACCTGTACGCAAGGGCGAGGCGAAGACGAGGACTCCTGTCTCCGCGTCGAGCGTGTAGTCGACGTCGCGGAGCAGCATACTGCCGCCCACGGTGACGACCTCGCTGCGCCTGTGGACGCGCTTCCACGTCAGCAGATAGGGGCCGGCGTTGTCGCGACCGCGGAACACATCAACCGCTGATGCCGCCACGGCAGTCTGGTCCGTGCGCCTTGCGTCGGGCGTAGCGATGCTCTGCGCGGCGCAGGGTCGCGCCGAACACAGGGCCAGCACCACGTAGACCGCCGCCATCGGCCATCGCCACACGCTGGTCAACTCCTTCCGGGCGGGTGTCGCGCGAGCGCGCTGCCGGCCGGCGCGCAACCTGCCCCAGCCATGAGACGGCTGCCGGGGCGCGTTGGTTTGCGAGCGCTATGCGGGCAGCGCCGTCGAGGTCCGGTCGCCGGGCCGACGAACGCCGCGCAGGAGGGCGAGCGCCTCGCGCTGCTCGGCATCCGTCAGCGCGCACCGCACCAGGTCTTCGTAGACGCTTGCGACCTCGGGGTGACCATCGCAGAACCGCGCGGCGTCCTCAGCAGACAGCCCGTCGAGTACCCGTCCCAGCGCTAGGGCGGCCTCGCGCAGCGCGATGTAGCCTGCCGCAGGGCCGAGGCGCTTGGCCTTCAGCGAGCCCTGCAGATAGTGCGCCTGCCACTCGAGAGCCGGGACGGTCACGGAGCGCCGCGCGAACAGACTCTCGAGGTCGAGAGGCGCGGTACGCATCAGCGACGGCAGCTCCGCCGGATCGAACCCCAGAAGGACTGGCAGCGCAGGCGCCCCGTCGCGCGCGATCTGAAGGGCTTGCTCAACGGCCTCCTCGGCCTCCTCCGCGCGCCCCTCCACCCGCAGGCATTGTGCCAGCGTAAGGTGGGCTGCCATCCGCTCGCGCGGCGCATCCCTCGTCGCCGCGTCCTCGACGACGCGGCCCGCGTCCCGCCGAGCCTCAGCAAGCCAGTCGTGGCCGTCGCCCTGACCCGCAAGATGGAGGCACACGCGCGCGCGGCAGATGCGGCCTTGGGCCGATTCCAACGATCGACCGGCGGCATCTGCCTCTCGGATCGCGTCGTTTGCGTAGTCCAGAGCCTCGCGAAGCTGGCCAGCGGCCAGACACGTTTCGCACAGCGCCAGCGAGGCGAGGATCATCCCGCGCGGCCCGCCGACGCGCGTCGCCGTCTTCAGCGAGGCGCGAGCGTGCTCGCGCGCCTCGTCGAGGCACCCGAGGGCGGCCATCACCTCCGCCAGATGGGCGCGTGCGATGCTTTGGCGGTTCTGGTCGTCGAACCAGAGGCTCGCCAGCACGACCGCCTGCTCAAGTCGGTGGCGCGCCTCGCTGATCTTGCCGACGAGCTGGCACACCTCTGCCATGCTGATCAGCGACTCGAGGAACACGCCCGCCTGCTTCTCCTCAGTCGCCTGCGCGAGACTGCGGCTCCAGAGCGACATCGCGGCCTCGTAGTGACCGGTGTCCCGCGCGACCTTCGCCAGGTGAGCCATCATGTACGGCATCGCCCCCGCTTCGCGGCGACGGGCGTCGATGCACTCCAGCGCGGCGGCCGCATCGGCGAAGGCGCGCATGGCGGCCTCGCGCTCTCGCCTCCGGTAGTGCAGGCCGCCCAGGTTCACCAGCGCACGCCACCGCAGGTCGGCCGAGCCCTGACTGGCCACCTCGTGGCAACACGCGATCGCCGCCTCTGTCCTCCCGCACTCGGCCAGCGCTTGTGCCAGGTCCAGCGCGACGAGCACCTCGTACTCCTGGGCGCCCGTGGACCGGAAGAGGTCGCGCGCCTGCCTCAGGCACGCCTCGGCCTCCTCGAAGCCTCCGGCGTCGTTGTGCACCGCTCCCAGGCGCCAGAGCACGTACGCCTCCTGGTTCCGATCCCCGGCGACCCGTGCGAGTGCCAGCATCTCGTGATGCACCGAGACGAGGCCGGGCAGGTTGCGGCGCGGGTTGTCCATCGCCTCGGCGAGCTGCTCGAGACGGCGCAGGTCCGCCCGGATGAGATCCGGCGGGGCGGCCACACTGGCTCGCATGCTGATGACCGACGCGCCGCCTGAGGGAGGCGGCTCCGAGGCATCGGGGTCGAAGAACGCCCTATCGACCCCTGTTTCGCGTGCAATGGAGTCAAGGACCGCATCGGGGGTGCCAGTGATGCCCCGAACATACTGGTACATGGCCGCCGAGGACACCCCGACGCGCGCCGCCAACTGCTTGAGCGTCAGGCGCGCTGTGGCCGCTGCGATCTTGATGCGGGCCCCGACGATTGCCCGCTGCTCCGGGGATCGCTGCCGATCGGACTTCGCCATGGCTGACGCATATCTCCTATCTAGAGCCCGGTAACGGGCGCTGACATCACAACCCGTGCCGCTCCTGCGCGGCGCCGGCTCGTCGCTCCGACCCGTGCACGGAGCGAAGCGCCGTCTGTCTCGGCACGGCGCGCCGCCGGACACAGACAGAGCGCAAGCGCCCTCTCCTCGCCGTCGACCTCGCTCCGTAGCCACTCGCCCGCGAGCGACTGCACGGCCTCAGGCGCCGTACGCGCCACCCCCGTCAGGACAGACAGGCGTGCCCGTCGGGTGATCGCCTCCTGCCCCCGCGACATCGGGTTCCGCAGTAGCTCGTCGAGGAGCGCGAGCGACTCCTCGTACAAGCCGCACTCGGCGGCCGCCAGCGCCATGCCGACGCCTCTCCAGACCCTGTCCTCGGACGCCTGGACCGCAGTGCAGGCGGCGCGAAACCGCGCGACCTCGGACGGCTCCACGATCCACCACGCGCCGCCCGCGCGCGGGCCATCGCTCGCCGCCGGTCGGACCAACCATGTGACGATCTCGCCGGGCTCCGTGGCGAGATGCGTCGGCCAAGCCATCACCGGCTCAGCGCATCGCCACGTGTGGGTTCTTCCGCACAGACGCACAGTAAACACATACGACCGCGAGGGCGGCGCCGTGCGCCATATAAGACTGGCGGGAGGGCGCAGGATGCCAGTCCACGCGAAGGGCCCTACGGTGGCCAGGGACGCCGGCCCTCCAACGCCACGCGCGGCAACCTCCATCGCGGGCTGTGAGGGCAACACGCCTGCCGGCGCACGCGCGCCGCGGGTCAGGACAGATGTCAGCACGATGGGCATCCGTTCAACGGTCCGTGGCGCCGAGCGCCAACTGCCCCAGAACAGACGCCTCGCGCCGCCCCGACGCGGGAGTGGCACGGGCGATCCGCGTCGCGGCGAGGCGGGCGATGGCGGCCGGTGGGGACCCCGGCCAGCGCTATCCGGTTGTCGGCGCCCGAACGCTCGGGCTACGCCGTCAGGCCTGTCCCGGCTGCTCAGCCTCGCCAATGCGGCGGTAGGTGCGCGCGACCGTTCGGCGCGCTTCCTGCAGCCTGGTGTTCACGCTTTCCGGGCGGATGTCAGTCAGCTCCGCGATCGCCTGGTGCGACAGGTCCAGAAAGTACCGGTAGAACAGCGCTCGAAACTGCACATCGGACGGCACTTCGCAGAGCGCCAGGCAAACCGCCTCGCGGTCTCCGATGTCGGAGAAGGCGCGGTCTCCCCCGTCGTGGGGGCGGCTCTCGCGCCAACCGCCTGCCGACGCATCGGGCGCGCCGCCCCAATCGACCGACAGCGCGCCGGACGGGAGCTCAGGCCTCCGCCCGCGTCTCTTCCGCCAGCCGGACAGCGTGTTGCGGGCGATGGTGAGCACGAAAGTGCGGTACTGGCAGCAGGCGTCTGGATCGGTCCGGCTCGTGCCCCGGAACCCGGCGGTGGCGCGCATCGCGGTGGTCAGCGTGAGGCTGGCAAGGTCCTGAGACTCGTGGAAGTCGCCGGTGCGCGAGTAGAAGAAGCGCAGCAGCGGATCGTGGTACTTCCGCCAGAGATGCACGAACGCCTGGGGCTCCCCGCGCTGGCAGCGCAGGACAGACGGCAGGTCGGGGTCATCGGTGCTGACCCGCCTAACGCCCGGTGGCGCCTGTCCGAACGGACCGGCGCCGGATGGCGTATCCATTGCGATCGCCTGTGATGGGGGGCTGCAGCGGTGGGACGACGGCAGAGCCGTCCGCCACAGCACAAGGCCTGGGAAACCGGTTCATCGTACCACACCTGTTACCAAGAGTCAACACGATCGATCGGCCCCTGCAACTTCGTCGGCTGGGCCGCGGCACCGGAACCTCTCGGCCCTCCGCTCCGTAGGATTCGACATACATTGACTATATAGCACTCAAGTCTCATGCGTGGTATAGTGCAATGAGCGTCGGGCGCGGCTGGCGCGGGAACGGAGGCGGATGTGGACCCTGGCCGGCTCACCGAGAAGACACAGGAAGCACTGGCAACTGCCCAGACTGAGGCCACGCGCCTCGGGCACGCGGAG
This sequence comes from Chthonomonadales bacterium, assembly GCA_035477595.1. Classification (GTDB taxonomy): domain Bacteria; phylum Armatimonadota; class Chthonomonadetes; order Chthonomonadales; family CAJBBX01; genus DATIKM01. Next base: position 20,211 of record DATIKM010000094.1, on the reverse strand, counting down.
ATCGACGGCGAGCACCTTCTGCTCGCGCTCCTGACGCAGCCCGACGGCTTGGCGCCACGCCTTGTCGATCGCATGGACGCGCCCCTCAAGGCGCTGGTGGACGGCGTTCGGCAGGCGCTGTCGCGGCGCGCCCGGATCTCTGGCCCGGGCGTCGAGCCCGGCAAGGTCTACCTGTCACCTCGCGTTGGACAACTGATGGTCTCAGCGGATGATGAGGCCAAACGGCTGCGCGACGAGTACGTGAGCGTCGAGCACGTCTTCCTCGCGCTCGTCGATGAGGGGCGCGCGACCGATGCTGGCCGTCTCCTGGCTGATGCCGGCATCACACGGGAGCGACTCCTCGACACGCTCACCTCGATCCGAGGGCACCAGCGCGTTACGAGCGCCACGCCGGAGGGCGCCTACGAGGCCCTCTCCCGGTACGGTCGCGATCTCGTCGACGAGGCTCGCAGCGGCAGGCTCGATCCAGTCATCGGCCGAGACAGCGAGATCCGGCGGGCAATCCGCATCCTGCTCCGCAAGACCAAGAACAACCCCGTGCTGATCGGCGAGCCCGGCGTGGGCAAGACAGCGATTGTGGAGGGCCTGGCCCAGCGCATCGTCCGCGGCGACGTGCCCGAGGGACTGCGCGACAAGTCGCTCTTCGCGCTCGACATGGGCGCGTTGATCGCGGGAGCCAAGTACCGGGGCGAGTTCGAGGAGCGCCTCAAGGCTGTCCTCAATGAGATCAAGCAGAGCGACGGACGCATCCTGCTGTTCATCGATGAGCTGCACACCATCGTGGGAGCGGGACGCGCCGAGGGCTCGATGGACGCCGGCAACATGCTCAAGCCGATGCTGGCCCGCGGAGAGCTCCACTGCATCGGCGCCACGACGCTCGACGAGTACCGCAGGCATGTCGAGAAGGACGCCGCCCTCGAGCGACGCTTCCAGCCCGTCCTTGTGGAGCCGCCCACGGTGGAGGACACTGTCTCCATCCTGCGGGGGCTGCGCGAGCGGTTCGAGGTCCACCATGGCGTCCGCATCCAGGACAACGCTCTGGTGGCCGCGTCCGTCCTGTCCAACCGCTACGTGTCGGACCGGTTTCTGCCCGACAAGGCGATCGACCTCGTCGACGAGGCGTGCGCCATGATCCGCTCGGAGATCGACTCGATGCCGGGCGAGCTCGACGAGATCACCCGGCGGACCATGCAGCTCGAGATCGAGGAGCAGGCGCTTAAGAAGGAGAAAGACCGCGCCAGCCAGGAGCGCCTCGAGCCTCTTCGCAAGGAGATCGCCGACCTTCGCGCCCGCGGCGACGCCATGCGCGCACAGTGGGAGAACGAGAAGCTGGCGATCAAGCGCGTGCAGGCGCTGCGCGAGGAGATCGAGCAGGTCCGGCACGGCATCGAGGTCGCCGAGCGCGACTACGATCTGCAGCGCGCCGCCGAGCTTCGCCATGGCCGTCTGCCTGACCTCGACCGGCAGGTGCGAGACGAGGAGGCGCGCATGGCGCAGTCCGACGGCGCCCGTCTGCTGCGCGAGGAGGTCACCGAAGACGAGATCGCGGAGATCGTCTCGCGCTGGACAGGCGTGCCGGTCTCGCGCCTCGTCGAGGGCGAGCGCGAGAAGCTGCTGAGTCTCGACGAGGTGCTTCACAAGCGCGTGATCGGGCAGGACGAGGCCATCGGGCTGGTGACGGACGCCGTCATCCGGGCGCGAGCGGGCATCAAGGACCCGATGAGGCCGATCGGCTCGTTCATCTTCCTGGGCCCGACGGGCGTCGGTAAGACGGAGCTGGCAAGGGCGCTCGCCGAGGCGCTGTTCGACTCCGAGGCGCACATGGTGCGCATCGACATGTCGGAGTACATGGAGAGGCACACCGTGTCCCGGCTCATTGGCGCGCCGCCCGGGTACATCGGTTACGACGAGGGCGGGCAGCTCACCGAAGCGGTGCGGCGCCATCCGTACTGCGTGGTCCTGTTCGACGAGTTCGAGAAGGCCCACGCTGATGTCGCCAATGTGATGCTTCAGATACTTGACGATGGGCGCCTCACGGATGCGCAGGGCCGTACCGTGGACTTCAGGAACACGATACTCATCCTGACCAGCAACCTCGGCTCTCATCACCTGCTCGCGGGCGCGACGGACCGCGGCGAGCTGACAGAGACGGCGCGCGCCCGCGTGCTGGAAGAACTGGAGGCGCACTGCCGGCCGGAGTTTCTCAACCGCATCGATGACGTGGTGCTGTTCAAGCCGCTCACCCTGGCCGAGATCGAGCAGATTGTCGATCTCCAGGTGGCCCACGTGCAGGGGAGGCTCGACGACCGGTCGATCGCGCTCACCGTGACCCGCGCCGCCAGGCAGCACCTTGCCGAGACCGGCTACGACCCGGTCTACGGCGCGCGTCCGCTCAAGCGACTCATTCAGCGCACCCTGGAGACCAAGATCGGGCGGGCGCTGATCGCAGGCGATGTGCCCGACGGATCCGCCATCGCGGTCGACGTGCGCGAAGGCAGGCTGGTCGTCGAGCCGTCGGCCCGCGCCCAGGACAGCGTTGTCTAGCGTTGTTGTTTGGCGAGCGAGCGCTGCACGCGCTCATGACGGAAAGGAGCCAACCATGCGTTCGTACGACCCGTTCACCCAGCTCGAGCAGATGCATCGTGAGTTGAGCCGGGCGCTTGGGCTCAGCGAGGGCAGCGCGCCCGGGCGTCGGCAGATGTCGTTCCTGCCGGGCCGCTCGGCCCGGTCCTACCCACTCATCAACCTCGGCGAGGACCGCGAGAACGTTTATGTGCAGGCGCTCGCACCGGGCATCGACCCCGATAGTCTCAACCTCACGGTGCACGGCAACGCTCTCACGATCAGCGGCGAGAAGCCGGGACCCGCAGATGTGCCGCGCGAGGCGTTCCACCGGTCTGAGCGCGCTGCCGGCCGCTTCGTGCGAACCGTCGATCTGCCCAATGACGTCGAGGCTGACGGAGCCACGGCTCAGTACGCCCACGGGCTGCTGACCATCACGTTACCCAAGCCTGCTGCAGCGAAGCCGCGACAGATCCAGGTGTCGGTGAGCTGAGGGCGGCGGCCCCGAGAGGGTCTGGTCCTGATGCGTCGCGCCAACGGCGACGACGACCGCGAGGAGACGACAATGGCAGAGAAGACCGTGCCCGTGCATACCGGGGGCGAGCAGCCCGCGCCGAGCCAGGAGGCCACCCGTGCGCAGGAGCAGTTCTACCGCCCTCCCGTGGATATCTATGAGACCGCGGAAGGCCTCGTTCTGATCGCCGACCTTCCCGGCGTCTCGAAGGAGAACCTGGACGTCGAGGTCAACGATGGCGTTCTGTCGATCACCGCGCGCACTCAGGCGTCGCTGCCCGGCGCCGCAGTGTACAACGAGTATGAGCTGGTGAGCTTCCACCGCGAGTTCGAGCTGAGCGACGCGGTCGATCCTTCGACGATCCGTGCCGAGCTGAGGCACGGCGTGCTGACGCTGCGCATGAACAAGAGGGAGACTGCGTTGCCGCGCAAGGTCGAGGTGAGCTTCACGTAGCGCGCAACACGGCAGGGGATCTCTATGGGCGCGCCCCGGCGGTAGCACAGCCGGGGCGCGCGCGCCAGGACTCTCGCCGCCTCTACGGGAGCGCACGCTTCGCTGGCGTGCAGGCATCCTCCGGCGCGCGGCCGATGGCTACCGCGCCGGAGCCAAGCGCCGCCAGGATCTCGCGGACGCCCGCAATGGTCGTCGTGTGGTGGATCTTCTCACGCGCGCTCGCGGCGCCCGGGCACCCGCGGAAGTAGTGCGGAAGCTGCCCGCGCAGGTGCCGTACCGCGCGGTCCTCGCCGTAGTCGCCAGCCAGGCCCTCGAGGTGCTCCAGTGCGGCCGCGAGGCGCTCCTCCCGCGTGGGCGCGGGCGGTGCCGCAGCTCCCGTCAGGTGCGCGCCGATGTCACGCACGGCCCACGGGTTGCCGATGGCGGCGCGCCCGACCATGACGCCGTCGCAGCCCGTAGACCGAAGCATCCTCTCGGCATCCAGCGGAGTGCGGACATCGCCGTTGCCCACGACTGGCACGCCGACGGCCTCCTTCACCTCGGTGATCCAGCGCCAGTCCGCCGAGCCCGTGAAGCCCTGCTGCGCCGTGCGCGCGTGGAGCGTGAATGCGCGCGCTCCGAGCCGCTCAAACTGCCGCACCAGGCTCACCGCCGTAAGCTCCTCCGGGCTCCAGCCGGCCCTGAGCTTAACGGTTACCGGTACGCGCGACGCCCGCACGACGGCCTCCACCACGCGCATGGCGGCGGCCGGCTCCCGCAGGAGCGCCGCGCCAGCGCCCTGACGACACACCTTGGGCACCCAGCAGCCCATATTGATGTCCACGATGGCGGCGCCCGCATCGACGGCCGCCCGGGCGCCATCTGCCATCGCGGCGGGTGACGCCCCGAATATCTGGATCGAGACAGGCTGCTCGTCCTGCGCCACCTCGAGCATGCGCCGTGTTCGCTCGCTTCCATACCACAGGGCCTGGGCGCTCACCAGCTCGGTGCAGACGAGACCACACCCCCCGATCCGCTTGCAGAGCCGCCGAAAGGGTCGGTTCGTCACGTCTGCCATCGGCGCGAGCAGCACGGGCGGATCGATGGCCACGGTGCCGATGCGGAACGCACGTGCCAGCGGCTCGCGAAGGGATGGGTCCGATGGGGTTGCTGGGTTCATGTCGTGTGCGATGCGCGGGATGGGGAGCGTCGCCCTGGGACTGGTGTCAGGCGGAACCGCGCGCCGGCCTGGCCACCTGTGGAACGTCGCCTGCAGCACCCTCCGCTGGTAGTTGCGCGCGGTCCCAGAGGAGGCGCAGGCCCTCCAGCGTCAGCAGCGGGTCGACAACCTCGATCGTCTCGCTTAGCGGCGCGATGGTCCTGGCGAGTCCGCCGGTGGCCACCACACGGACCGTCCCGCTCATCTCCTGTCGCATCCGTCGCACCAGGGCATCGACCTGACCGGCAAAGCCGAAGAGGATGCCTGCCTGCATTGCCTCGACCGTCGTGTGGCCGATGGCGTTCTCCGGCACGTTCAGCTCGACCCGGTAGAGGCGAGAGGCCTGGCCGAAGAGCGCATCGCTCGAGATGCCGATGCCGGGCGCGATGGCGCCGCCGAGGTAGTCGCCGTGCTCGTCGATAGCGTCGAGGGTGGTTGCGGTGCCAAAGTCCACAACGATGGCCGGCACCCCGTAGCGGGAGCGCGTCGCGACCGCGTTCACCAGGCGGTCTGCACCCACGTCGCTCGGAGGCCGGTAGTGGACGCGAAGCCCGAGGTTCGTTTTGGCGCTCACCACCAGAGGCGCCACGGCGAAGTACCGCGGACCGACCTTCGCGACAGTCTGCGTCATCGTGGGTACAACGCACGCCATCGCAAACCCATCGACGGCGCCCGCCTCGAGCCCGCGCGCCTGCAGCAGGTGCGTGAACAGCAGCCCGTGCTCGTCGGTCGTTCGCTCCCGGTCGGTCCGCACACGCCAGTCCGCGAGCAGGCGGTCGCCACGGTAGGCGCCCACCGTGATGTGCGTATTGCCGACATCGACCGTCATCAGCATGCGGTCCGCTCCGCTCACTCGCCCGGGAACTCGCCGCGCGCGTAGTCGAAGGAGTAGTTGGGCGGCTCCTTGGTCACCCACACGTCGTGGACGTGGCTCTCCCTCAGACTGGCGCCGGTGACCCTGAGCCACCGCGCGTTCGCCTGCAGCTCGGGGATCGTGCGAGCGCCCAGATACCCCATGCCGCTGCGGATGCCCCCCACAAGCTGATGAATCGTGTCCGACACCGCGCCTTTGTAGGGCACCCTCCCCTCTACACCCTCGGGAACGAAGCGGGCCAGGGGGTCCTGCCCGTAGCGGTCGCTGGAGCCCTCGCGGAGCGCCCCCTCGGAGCCCATGCCGCGGTAGGCCTTGTAGGAGCGGCCCTGATAGAGGATGACCTCTCCGGGCGCTTCCTCGGTTCCCGCGAGCAGATTGCCCACCATAATGCCGGCGGCGCCGGCCGCGATCGCCTTGGCGGCGTCGCCCGAGAAGCGGATGCCGCCGTCCGAGATGACCGGCAGGCCACGCTCGCGAGCTGCCGCCGCGCACTCCATCACGGCGGTAAGCTGCGGCACGCCCACTCCGGAGACGATCCGTGTGGTACAGATGCTGCCGGCGCCCAAACCCACGCGGATGCCGTCGGCCCCCGCGTCCGCCAGGGCGCGCACCGAGTCCGCGGTGGCGGCGTTTCCGCCTATGACCGCGAGGTCGGGCAATGCCTGCTTCACCGCGCGCACCGCGTCCAGTACGGCCTGCGCATGCCCGTGGGCAGCGTCCACGACCACGAGGTCAACGCCGGCGGCGGCCAGTGCCTCCGCCCGCGCAAGGGGATCGCGCAGCGGGCCGATTGCCGCACCAACGCGAAGACGCCCCCGCCCGTCCTTCGTGGCGTTCGGGAACTGGCGAATCTTCTGAATGTCCTTGATGGTGATCAGGCCCAGGAGCCGGAAACCGCCGTCCACGATGGGCAGCTTCTCGATGCGGTGCTCCTGCAGGATCGCCTGCGCCTGCTCCAGCGTCGTGCCTTCCGGCGCCGTCACCAGCTTGGCGCCGGAGGTCATCAGCTCGCTGATCCTGCGCCCGTAGTTTGTCTCGAAGCGGATGTCGCGGTTCGTCAGGATGCCGACAAGCGTGCCCCGCCCGTCGGTGATCGGCACGCCCGAGATGTGGTACCGCTCCATGATCTGGAGGGCGTCCGCGATGGTTTCGTCCGGCGACAGCGAGATCGGGTTCACGATGATGCCGTGCTCGGATCGCTTGACCTTGTCCACTTCAGCTACCTGCCGCTCCACGCTCATGTTCCGATGGATGATGCCGATACCCCCCTCGCGCGCGACGGCAATGGCCATGCGCGCCTCGGTAACGCGGTCCATGGGCGAGGAGACAATCGGGATGCGGAGCTCGATGCCGCGGGCGATCTCGCTGCGCGTGTCGACCTCGGCGGGCGTCAGGGAGGTTGAGCGAGGGACAAGGAGCACGTCGTCGAAGCTGAGGCCGTCCTGAACGGACACACCGTGGTCTGGCATCGCGCCCCCTAAGTGTGGCGGCAGGCGCCACCGCGGGAATGCACCACATTATACACCGTGACGGTCCCTCCCTACGCCCGGCGCACGCGCCGACACGGGCTATAATGCCGTATGGCACTGCACGCGGATCTTCATCGGCATCTGGGCGGCGCCGTGGTGCCTCGCGTCCTATGGCGCTTCCTGCAGCGCACCGGTCACCCGTTGGGCTCCGAGCACCCCGAGTACCCCTCGTTCGAGGCCGCCTACACGGAGCCGCGGCACGATCTGACGACCTACCTCGAGCGTCACAGCCTGGTGGAGAGCGTCCAGACCCTCGACCGCCTGGCGTACTTCGTCAGCAAGCTCGTCCGTGGCGCGTTCGTCTTCGAGCACATCGCCTACCTGGAACTGCGCCACTCGCCCTACCTGCGCACCGACCCGGCTCTGCCCGAGGCCGCGCGGCTGGACCAGATGGAGCAGGTCGTGCGCACGGTGGCGCGCGCCAGCCTCCAGCCCGACTACCCTGTCGTCGTCCGGCAGATCCTGTGCATGCACAGCCGGCTCTCCTACGAAGTGAACCGCGCCACGATGGACCTGGCGGCCGCCCTACCCCGCGAGGTGTGTGGCGTGGATCTCGCGGGACCCGACACGTTGTATGCCAGCCGCATGGACGAGCTACTGCGCCTGTTCGAGCGAGCCCGGGGACTGGGGCTGCGCACAACCGGCCACGTGTTTGAGACCGGGGACGGATGCCACCCGGAGCTCCTGCCCTGCCTCGATCGGATCGGGCACGGCATCATGATCCCACTGCTGCGGCCCGATCTGCTGCCCGAGGTCTCCGCGCGAGGGCAGTGCCTGGAGGTATGCCCGACCACGTACCTGCAGGCGGGTAACCTGCGCGACCTCGACGAGCTCCGCGTAGTCTTCGCCCGCTGCGCCGATGCGGGCGTCGACATCGCCATCTGCACCGACAATCCGGGCCTCCACAACGTGCGCCTGCCTTTCGAGTACGAGAACCTGCTGACGCAGGACGTGATCGACTTCGGGCAGCTTCGCGCCTGCCAGGAGGCTGCCTTCCGCCATGCGTTCGCCTGGCCACAGGCAGAGCCGCCTGAGCGCCTCGTCACCCGATCTCTGCTGGCGGCGCATACAGCGGGGCTGTAGGACAGCAACCTTCGTCGAGGCATCGGGAGCGCCGGGCCGCTGAGCGCCTCTTCGTGCGAGGGGTGGCGTCGGCCGGCATGGAGGAGGACGCAGGCTTGGGCGTACGCGATCGGCTGGGCATCCACAGCGACCCTCCTCTGGCGGCCATACCCGCGACCCTCGAGGCGGCTGGCGTGTGCGTGTTCCAGACGTGCCTCCGGGATCCGCGCCGGCTCTCGCGCGAGGGGATCCCATCGGAGGACGACCAGGATGCCTTCCGCGCAGCTGCTGGCGCAGAGGGAACGATCTGGGGCATCGCGCACGCGTCGATGCTCACGAGCCTCGGCTCCACGGACCCCCGCATTCGGAATGCGTCCGCCAGCGCCCTCTGCGGCGACGCGGCCCTGGCGGCCTCGCTCGGGTTGTCGGGCGTCTGCTTCCATGTGGGCTACGAGAAAGGACATCCGGATCGCGCGTCGGCTCTTGATGCCGTGGCGCGCAAGTTGGCGCAGGTTGTCGAGCGCCTGCCGAACGGCGCCCGAGTCCTCCTCGAGAACGGCTGCGAGGGCACCGAGCTCGGCCAGACGGTGGAGGAGGTAGCTGCGGTCGTGCGCGCTGTCGGAGCGGCGCCGGAGCAGGTCGGGGTCGTCCTGGACACCTGCCATCTCCACGTCGCGGGCTTCGACCTCGCCGCCGAGGACGGCGCCCGTCGCCTCGTAGACGCCATCGAGGCATCGGCGATCGCCGACCGACTGGTCGCCCTCCACCTCAACGACGCCCGGTTCGCCTGTGGCAGCAAGCGCGACCGGCACGCGACGCCCGGCGAGGGAACGATCGGTGCGGGGCTCCTACGCGTGATGGCGGAGCCGCTGTTCGCGGGCCTCCCCGCAATCCTGGAGGTCGATGCAAAGGACGCATCGCGCGGGCTGGCGTACCTGCGCGCCGGCTGACGCGTCAGGCTGCCACCCTAGGCTGCGACGCGGACCGGAAGCCCCTGCTCCTCGAGCTCGCGGCGCGCAGCGTGGGTGATTCCGCGGTCGGTCACCAGCAGGCGGGCGGCAGTGAGCGGCGCCGCGAAGGCGAACGCGACCCGCCCGACCTTACTGGAGTCGCACAGGACGACCGCTTCTCTCGCGCGCGCCAGCATCTGCCGCTTCACAGCTGCGGCCTCGAAGTCCACCACGGTAAAGCCCTGGGTGGCGTCTACCCCGTTGAAGGCGAGGAATGCGCGGTCCACGCGCACTTCCTCCAGGCACTGGATCGCGAGGGGGCCGAGCGTGGCCCTTCGGCCCGCGTGCACCGCGCCGCCCAGCAGAAGCACCTCCACGTTGGGGTTCTCCATCAGCACGAGAGCGTTCGCCAGGGAGTTGGTCACCACCGTAAGCGCCGACATCCGACGAAGGGCAAGCGCCAGCTCGTGCGTGGTGGTGCCCGCGTCGAGCAGGAGGGTGTCGCCCTCGCGAACCTCGGTGGCAGCCGCGGCAGCGATGGCGCGCTTCTCCTCAAGACGGATCACCTGCCGTGCCGCGTAGGTGGGCTCGAAAAGCGTCGTGCTGCGCAGAATGGCTCCCCCGTGCGTTCGCTGGACGAGGCCCTGCTCCTCGAGGCGAGCGAGGTCCTGCCGCACCGTCGCGGCGGAGACGCCGAACGCGTCCACGAGGTTCTCAACCGCTACCTTGCCCTCGCTCTGCACGCGGTCATAGATCGACAGCCGCCGCTCTTCGGCAAACAACGCCCTCTGGCGAACGCGCTCTGTCTCTCCCATTCCCGCTGCCTAACCTTTCGTTTCCTTGCGTTTTGATGCTTGATTAGGATCGCTTGATGTCGTATCATAGTACAGCGACAGCTGAGCCGTCAAGCCGACGCTGCCAAGGATGCGCCGATGAGTCCCGTGGCCTACGTCATTCTCGCCTATCCGGAGGAGTGGCCCGGGCTGTCCGGGCACTTCGCCCGCCACGGGCTCCGGTTCGAGCAGGCGAGCGGCGGACGCCCGTGCGTGCTCGTCCCGTTCCTGCACACCAGCGCCGTGCTACCCCGCCTCGATCCGTGCGCCGTGGTGCTCAGCGGGTTCAGCCGGTCGTTCGAGACCTTCGAACCGGCCGACCTGAGGCCCGTCGGCGAGTACGTGCTGGAACGTCCCGACATCCCGGTGCTCGGCCTCTGCGGCGGCCATCAGCTCCTGGCGCACATCTTCGAGGGCGGGGTGGACGGCGTGCAGCGCCTTTACGACCAGCCCATGCGCCGCCGCCGGCCCGGCGAGCCGGTCGAGCGTCCGGACTACCACCCGGAGTTCTTCATGGAGACCGGGTTCCGCGAGATCAGCGTCGTCGAGCGCGACCCGCTCTTCAGCGCGTGCCCCGAGCGCCCCATGCTGCTGGAGTCGCACTACTGCGAGGTGAAGCGCCTGCCTGAAGGCTTCGATCTGCTGGCGAGCACGACGGACTGCCGCATCCAGGCGATGCGGCATCGCCAGCGCCCCGTGGTGGGGCTGCAGTTCCACCCGGAAGACTACACCGAGCGCTTCCCGGACGGCAGGCTGGTCCTGGAGGCCTTCTTTGCAGACGTCGCCGGTCTCACGGCCAATCGCACCGGGTGTCCGGGGACGTCGGAGGCACACTGATGGCTCTGCGCTGGATCGTTCTGGCGATCGGTCTCTGCATCGCTGTTTCGGTGACTGCACAGACCGCGAGACGCACCGAGCGGGGGTTCACCCGCATCTTCGATGGCAGGACGCTGGCGGGGTGGCAAGTCAGCGGCAAGACAGGTCACGGGACGGGCGGACGCTGGTTCGTCCAGGACGGCGCGATCCATGGGACGCAGGACCGGCCGGGCAACGGCGGCATCATCATCACGGAGCGCCAGTACGGCGACTTCGAGGTCGCTCTCGAGATGCGGAACGACTACGGCCCCAACAGCGGGCTCTTCCTTCGCAGCACCGAGGATGGCCGCTGCTACCAGGCCACCATCGATTACCACGCGGGCGGCGGGCTGATGGGCGTGTACGGAGAGGGTATCGGTGGCTTCTACCACCGCAACTTCGAGCTGCTGGAGACGTCCGACCGCATTCGCGAGGTGGCCTACCCGGCTTTCCCGCTGCCAGTGACGCCGGAGCGGTGGGCGAGGCTCTGGAGGCCAGGACGCTGGAACGAGCTTCGCGCTCGCATCGTGGGGAACCCGCCGACGATTACCACCTGGATCAACGGCGTGAAGATCATGGAGTGGACCGACACCGAGCGGCGGCTCCCGGACACGGGGGGCATCGCGCTCCAGGTCCATGGCGGAGGCGATCTTACCCGCCAGTTCGTGCGCTACCGCAACATCCGGGTCCGGACGATAACGCGGCCGTAGCGGCCCAGGCGCCCGCATACGAGTGGCCGAAGCTGACGAACTCCCAGAGGAGCTGACCGAATGCCCAAGTCGATGCCGATCCATCCAGCCGATGTCCGCAAGCGCGGTCGACTGGACTTCGAGCCGATCGCGCTCTGCGAGTACGACCGTCCGGTCAAGGATGAGGCGAAGCGGCTCGGGAAGCCTGCGCTCGTGCGCATCCTGCACGACATGACGGTCATCCGCGCCTTCGAATCGATGCTGAACGACGTGAAGCTCAAGATGGCCTACAAGGGCATCGAGTACAACCACCGCGGCCCGGCCCACCTCTACATCGGGCAGGAGGCGTCGGCGGTCGGTCAGGCGTTCCACCTCGGGGTCGACGACCACATCTACGGCAGCCACCGCAGCCATGGCGAGATCCTGGCCAAAGGCCTGTCGGTCATCAGCCAGCTCGACGACGACGCCCTCATGTGCACCATGAAGCGCTATAACGACGGCGCCACGCTGAAGGTGGTCGAGAGGGACGCTACGGGCACGGTGAAGTCCCTCGCCATCGACTTCCTCATCTACGGCGCGCTCGCGGAGATCTTCGCTCGCGAAGCGGGGTTCAACAAGGGGATGGGCGGGTCGATGCACGCCTTCTTCACCCCCTTCGGCATCTACCCGAACAACGCCATCGTGGGCGGATCGGGCGACATCTCCGTCGGCGCCGCCCTCTTTAAGAAGGTGAACCACAAGCCCGGAGTCGTGGTCTGCAACATCGGTGACGGTTCGCTGGGGTGCGGTCCGGTGTGGGAAGCGCTGTGTTTCGCCACGATGGACCAGTTCAAGACGCTGTGGGACGAGAAACACCGCGGCGGGCTGCCGTTCATCATGAACTTCGTGAACAACTTCTACGGGATGGGCGGCCAGCCTGTCGGCGAGACGATGGGTTTTGGTGTCCTCGCTCGCGTGGGCGCCGGCCTCACGCCTGACCAGATGCACGCCGAGCGCGTAGACGGGTACAACCCGCTCGCCGTCGTCGACGCCATGGAGCGCAAGCTCGCCCTCATCAAGGAGGGCCGCGGTCCGGTGCTCCTGGACACCCTCACCTACCGCTACAGCGGGCACTCACCATCGGACGCGTCCTCCTATCGCGAGAAATCCGAGGTCGAGGAGTGGCAGACGGTCGACTCGATCGCCACGTACGCCGAGGAGCTGAAGAAGGCCGCCGTCTGCAGGCAAAAGGACGTCGAGAAGATCGGCGAGGAGGTCGACGACCGGATCCTGCGCGCGTTCAGGAAGGCGATCGACCTGCAGATCTCGCCTCGCGCCAACCTGATGGCCGCCGAAAACCTGCTAGAGCGGACGATGTACTCCAATGGGCGCGTCGAGTCGTTCGATCCGGACAGGGCGCCGGAGCTGCTCGCGCCCAAGGAGGACAACCCGCGGGTCAGGCAGATTGCGCAGCGCAGCCGGTCAGGGCTCGACGAGAACGGGCAGCCGCTGCCTAAGGGCCGGTGCGTCGCGTTTCGCGATGCCATCTTCGAGGCCATCCTCCATCGCTTCTGCATAGACCCTACCCTGGTGGCCTATGGAGAGGAGAACCGCGACTGGGGTGGGGCGTTCGCTGTCTACCGCGGCCTCACGGAAGCTCTGCCCTACCACCGCCTCTTCAACACGCCGATCTCGGAGGGAGCGATCGTAGGCACGGCGGTCGGCTACGGTCTCGAGGGCGGCCGCGTCATCGCCGAGCTGATGTACTGCGACTTCCTCGGCCGCGCCGGCGACCAGGTGTTCAACCAGCTCAGCAAGTGGCAGTCCATGTCGGCGGGCGAACTGAAGATGCCAGTGGTGCTGCGCGTCTCCGTCGGCTCTAAGTACGGCGCGCAGCACAGCCAGGACTGGACGTCGCTCTGCGCGCACATTCCGGGCCTTAAGGTCGTGTTCCCCGCCACCCCCTACGACGCCAAAGGTCTGATGAACTCGGCGCTCGTGGGCACCGACCCGGTGGTGTTCTTCGAGAGCCAGCGCATCTACGACCAGCCTGAGCTCTTCCACCCTGGCGGCGTTCCCGAAGGGTACTACGAGATACCCATCGGCGAGCCGGACATCAAGCGCGCTGGCGCCGATATCACGCTCCTCAGTGTCGGCGCCGTGCTGTACCGCGCCATCGACGCGGCCAGGGAGCTGGAGGCGACGTACGGGCTGTCGGCGGAGGTCGTCGACGCGCGCAGCCTCGTTCCGTTCAACTACGACCTGGTCCTTGAGTCAGTGCGGAAGACAGGGCGAGTGCTGCTCGTGTCGGACGCGTGTGAGCGCAACAGCATCCTCCACACGATGGCATCCAAGATAGCCCACCTGGCGTTCGACCATCTGGACGCGCCACCCGTCGTCGTTGGCGCACGCAACTGGATCACCCCGCCGGATGAGCTCGAGGAGTACTTCTTCCCGTTCCCGGTGGACATCCTCGACGCCATCCATGAGCACATCGTGCCGCTCAAGGGATACACGGTGTCCCGGACCTGCGGCGTCGAGGAGCTGCTGCGCCGTTCCCGTATGGGCGTATAGGAGCCTGTCACCGACCTTCGTAGTCCTCAGGAGGCGGCATGCGGGGGCGCATCCTGCATCAGGTGGGCGCCCCCGCCTCGTCTCGACGGGCTGGGAGCGCGCCTCGTCCACGAAACTCGGGCAGCCCGCGTGTCGTCCGTACGTCGGAGGCCTTATACCATGGGCGCACTCGCACTAGCCATCGCGATGGCCATTCTGGCAGTGTGGCCAACCTCGTGCACGGCCCAGGATGCCCCTTCGGAGCGGCCCTCGGCGCTCTTTCCGCGCCTCTATCCCAATCCCAGCGGCCTCAACGGCATGGAGGAGCTCATCTACGCCGGCGACCTGCTGGCGACCAGCTCGCTGTTCGGCGCGCTCGTCGCTGACCCGTCGCCGACCCTGTCAGAGAAGCGCAGGGCGCTCGCAGACCCTCCCGTCGCCCGCGCTCTGGAGCTCATGCGGGCCGGACTCGCCAAGCCGATTGAGCCACCCCGGCTGGACGCCGAGATGCTGATCCTGCCCTACGCCCACCTGCGGAACCTGGGCCGGCTGGTTGGTCACGAGATCTACGTGCGGTTCGCCGACGGGCAGACCCCACGCGCCCATCGCGCACTTCGCGACGGACTGAACCTGGCGACCGCTGCTCAGCGCGGCCCGCTCATCGCTGGGCTCGTGGGCACAGCCATCAGCGCGCAGGTGGTGCGCGCTTACTCGATGCACCTCGACCAGCTCTCCGCCTCAGACTGCGGCGCCGTTCTGACCGTCGTCAACGCATGGCTCGCTGTGCCCGACCGGCTGGCAGAGGTCCTGCGCGGTGAGAGGAGGTTCCTGGTCGACCAGGCGTCGCTGTCGATGCCCGGCACGCCGGTGCACCGTGACGCGATCACCATCATCGCCTTCCTACTGGACACTATGGCGGAGCAGGTGCGGCGCCCTCCGTGGCAGCGCAAGCCGCTTCCGCCCATCGAGGGCGAGGGTCCGGCAGTCGAGCTGGCACGCAGTCTCGCCCCTGTAGAGGCGCTGTCGCGGGCGGAGGAGGCCTTCCAGCGGGAGATGGGCCGCGTCCAGGTCCTGGGACTGCACGCAGCCGTGCGCCGCTTTCGGTGGGAGCATGATCGCCTGCCCGCCTCGCTTGATGAGGTGAAGCCAGGGAGGCTCGGCGTCGACCCCTTCACCGGCGGCCCTGTTCGTTACCGACTGACCGGAAGAGACACCTACGAGATCACCGTTGCCGATCCCAGACCAGCACCAACGCCCTCAACCGCCCCGTAACGAGCATCCTCAGCGGATCCCGGGTGGCGCTGCGTGGCGCCGCCGCAGGGGTACCGCACCGGCTGCCTGCTGCTGCGCCATCGATTCGCGCGCCCGATGGCGGCCCCGGCGCTCATTGACCGGTCGAGATCTGCCGCCAGGGAGGCCTGCATCTGACGCGAGCGAATGGGCGCCCAGCCCATGATACGGCGAGCCCTACGACGAGGCCTGCCTCGGTGAACCGCCGATCGCTCTCCTGGCTTGCCGCTGCGGTCGCCTGCGGGGCTGCCCTCTGGGCGGTCGTCCGGTCGCAGGCGCCGGAGCGCCCGGACCCGCTTGAAGTCTGCTCTGGGAACGTGAAGCGCATCAATCTCGCGGTCCTTCTCTACGCTCAGGACCATGGCGAGCGTTACCCCCCGGCGACCGGCTGGGATAACCTGGTGGAGCCATACCTCATTGGGCCTCGCGACGAGACCGTCTGGCGCTGCCCGGTGGCGCGCTCTGCCCTAGGCTACGCGATGAACTCCGCTGTCGCCCTGGCGCCGTGGGCACGCTTCACCGAGATGCACCGTACGGTCTCGATCCTCGAGTCCGATACCGATCGCCGGTACGCCACCGGTGACGCCCGCGCGCTCCCCGCTCTTCCGCGCCACGCCGGGGCCGACGTGGTGGGGTTCGCGGACGGCCATGTCCGCCCCGTGGCCCGGGCAGACCTCCTGCGGATGCGCTGGTCGCCTTAGTTGTGCGCGGACCGCGTTGCCCCGTCGCGGCCGGCGCTCGGCGCCGGCGCATGGCGCACAGGAGGGCTCCTGGCGCGCGATTGACGTGGCAGTCACGGGCACAGCCTGGCCGGTCGCTCCAGGCGGCTTCCCGGCAAGGGTGGGCGACCTCGGCCCAAGCCAGGCAGTTGCCCCTCGGTGGCGCACCCCGTCATCGTCCATCCTGGGCGCGCCATTCCCCCGCCGGTGTGCGGCCGTGGGCCGGCGCCAGCGACCACCTGAGCGACGGTGGCGGGGCGGACAGGGGGTGCGTTGACTTCCGAGGCGACGCGGGGGTAAAGTACACCGCAGTAGGGGAGGGCGGCTAGGCTGGCCCTTCCCCTTTTTTCCGGCTGCGCGTCGGCCGCGACGAGCGCGCTCGCGGTCCGCGGAGGTGGAGGCATGGCTGATCGCTGCCTGGATCTGGAGAGCGCTGCGCGCCTGATACGCCTGGCGGAGTCCCGGGGCCTTCGCGAGCTCATTGTGGAGGATGGCGCGGAGTGCGTCACCATCCGTCGAGAGGCGGGCGCGCCCTCAGGCGCCTTCCGTGCGGCTGCGGTGGATCGGGCGACCGAGACCGCCGCGCCTACGGGCACACCCGTAACGTCGCCGATGGTGGGCGTGTTCTACCTGGCGCCGGGCGCCGACCAGCCGTCATACGTCGAGCCTGGTGACCACGTCTCCGTGGGGCAGACGATCGGCCTCATCGAGGCGATGAAGGTGTTCTCCGAGGTCCCATCGGACCTGTCAGGCGTCTGCACACGCATCGCCGCCGCGAGCGGACAGCTTGTGCAGCTGGGCGACCCCTTGGTCTACATCGCCCCTGACCCGGCCACTGGGTAGCCATCGCGGCGCCCGCTAACCCGCACCTGCAATCGCATGGCAACCACGAACCGCGACACAATCCAGATCGGGCTCCTGGGCCTGGGCACAGTGGGGTCGGGCACCTACGCCCTACTCCAGCAGAACGCGAGCATCATCGAACGCAAGCTGGGCGTGCGGCCCGTGGTGCGCCGTGTCGCGGTTCGCGATCTGGCGAAGCGCCGGGCAGTCACCGTTCCGAGCGGCCTGCTGACGAGCGACCCCGTCGAGGTGCTGGACGACCCTGCCGTCGAGATCGTCTGCGAGCTGATCGGCGGCGTCAGTCCTGCGCGCGAGTACATCCTGCGAGCCCTGCGCAGCGGCAAGCATGTGGTTACCGCGAACAAGGAGCTGATCGCCCGCGACGGACACGCGCTGATGATGGAGGCCCAGGAGCGCGGGCTCGACTTCCTCTTCGAGGGTTCGGTCGGTGGCGGCATCCCGATCATCCAGCCGATGAAGTCGGCTCTGGCGGGCAACCAGGTTCAGCGCATCCAAGGCATCGTCAACGGCACCACGAACTACATCCTGACGAGGATGACGCAGGAGGGAACGGACTTTGCCGATGCCCTGCGCGACGCGCAGGCTGCGGGGTACGCCGAAGCTGACCCGACCAGCGATGTCGAGGGGTTCGACGCGCAGTACAAGATCGCCATCCTGAGTTCCATCGCCTTCACCAGCCAGGTGCACGTGTCCGACGTGTACGTGGAAGGGATCACTCATGTCACCAAACGGGACATCGAGTGCGCTCGCGACCTCGGCTATGTGATCAAGCTGGTGGCTGTCGCCGAGAGCCGCGAGGACGGCGCGTTGCAGGTCCGCGTCACTCCCATGTTCCTGCGGGCTGCGCATCCTCTCGCCTCGACGAACGACGTGTTCAACGCCATCCTGCTGCGCGGCGATGCTGTCGGCGACGTCATGTTCTACGGCCGTGGCGCGGGCATGATGCCGACCGGTTCCGCCGTGGTCGGCGACATCATGGATGTCTGTCGCAACATCATCCACGGGTCGACGAGCCGCATCGGCTGCACCTGCTTCGAGCAGCGACAGATGCTGCCGGTCGACCAGATCGAGGCGCTGTACTACCTGCGCATGCTCGTGCTGGACCGGCCCGGCGTGCTGGCGTCAGTGGCCGGTGTGCTGGGCGAGCACGAGGTGTCCATCGAGTCGGTGGTTCAGCGCTCGACCGGCGAGGGGCTGGCGGAGATCATCTGGGTCACACACCGTACGCGAGAGGCCGACATCCGTGCGGCTCTGGCGCGCATCTGCACGCTGGAGTGCGTCGTGAGGCTGGAGAACTGGCTGCGCGTCGACGGCTGAGCGACTACAGGTCCAGAACGACTGCCACCTCCGTGCAGCCCTGAAACTTCGGGCAGTAGACGCACTCCGTCCACACCTTCCGCGGCAACGACGCCTTGTCGACCCGGACCCAGCCCAGCTTCTCGAACCACTCCGCGACGTAGGTCAGGGCGAACACGCGCGCGATGCCGAGATCGGATGCCTCGGCGACGCACGCATCGACGAGCCGCCGGCCATGCCCGATGCCCTGGCTCTCCTCGCTCACAGCCAGCGACTTGATCTCCGCGAGGTCGCGCCAGCTTACGTGAAGCGCCGCGCAGCCGACGAGGCGCCCATCTTCCTCGATCACGTTGAAATCGCGCACGTTCTCGTAGAGCTGACTGAGGCTGCGCGGCAGCATCAGATCCCGTTGCGCGAACCCGTTCACGAGCCGCTGGATGGCGGTGACGTCCTCAGGCCTCGCCTTGCGGAGCGTCCCGATTGTTGGCAGAATGCCGGCGCCGCGGACGTGTGACATGGCTCCCTGTAGGCAGCCCCGCCCATGGACCGATGTGCCGGGACGACGCCGCATGCCCTATGCTAGCCGAACCGATCGCGATTGCGCAAGCCCGCCCGGACGACGCCCAGCTCCAATCGAGGCGTACGGCCGATGTTCACCGTCCTTGGGGCGGGCTCCTCGGTCCCCACGGCGCCGCCCGCACAGCAGGCTACCACGGGAAGCGCGACGGTCCGGCCGCTCGACACCGGTTCGCGATGCCGAACCGTACGAGGACGGTCCTCCGGGCGAAGCTGGGCCGGCTCCTGTCAGCAGTTGCCGCGCGCTGCGACGGCCGCCGCTCCGCCTTTGGGAGGTGATCACCGGTCACGCGGGCTCTAGGGCCGGCAGGCGATCGGGCTGCTGCCGCCGTCGATCCTCGCATCCTGGGCAGGGCGGCGCCGGCAGATCGCCCCCGATCCCATGCCGACGTTCCGCGGTCAGAGCGTGCATCGCTGTGTGGTGCCCATCGGCGGTGGGCCCGCCCCGCCGCTCACACCTGATAACAGCTCACGATTTGTGAGGTTCAGCAAGGCGGCAAAGATGGCCTGCAGAACGGAGTACTCCGAGTAGTGCGTGTTGAGGTGGGGGTTCCATGAGCCCTTCGGCGCCCCTGATGCCCGAGCGGTTGCGCGAGCTGGCGGTGCATCTGCGGCATCGGATGGAGGTGCTGCTGTCCCTCGTCGAGATGCAGCGGGTGCGCATCCGCCAGTTGGCGGAGGAGGTTGCCCGCCGGGCAGGGGCGGCGATCCACCGTCGTCCGCCCATCAAGCGCAGCGGCCGCTCGCTCAGGCTGTCCCGCCGTTCGTGAGGCCGATCCCTCCGGAGCGTCCCAGGAAGGGCACAAGCCTCGTCCTCACGGCCATGGCCTGCCTCGGGAGGCGCCGAGCGCGATGGTGGAGCACTCTCCGGGGAGTCGCTCGTAGTGTGGCGGGAAGCTCTCCGGCGGATTGGCGCATGCCAGCCGTCAGGTCATCGACACCTCTTCGTCGAGCACCCCGGCGCGCCTGCGGACGACAACGCCGCCGAGCGCGCTACCTGTCCGACCGTTCGTCATCGGGCGCAGAGTCAGCGGAGGCACGCGCGCCCTGAGAGGATCAGACACATGGGCCATCGTCTGCAGCCCCTTCCAGACCTGGGCGCCGCGCGGCGAGGACAGCCTGCATCCCTGCGAGCCGATGCATGCCGGACGCACTGCGACCAGCGCCGACGCATCCGACCGCCAACCTCGCTCGCGCACAGCCTGTACTGCTGCCCATCCCATTGGCGCAGGACTCGCGCCGGTGGCCGGTGAAGCGGTGGGTGCGGGCCGTGGCGCGCTGCCGTCGGGCCCCTAGGAGACATGGTCATGTTGCGCTCGCACGTCGTTCAGCGCGCCGTCGGCATTGCCGCGTCGCTTACGATCGCTCTCCTCCTCGCCGGGTGCGGCTCCGGCGGCTCCCGCGGGCTCCGCATC
>DATIKM010000093.1:0-12068 GCA_035477595.1 Chthonomonadales bacterium | reverse complement strand
GACCGACGCCGACGCGGTCCGGCGCTGGATATGCCACTGCGCCCTCAAGGCGACGGGCCGGGCAGACCGACGCCGACGCGGTCCAGGTCCACGCCCATGGCCTCGAACTGGGCGGCGGCGTTGAGGAAGTGGGTGGTGATCCAGAAGACCGTCCAGCCCTCGCTGTAGCCGCCGCGCAGGCGGAAGACGTCGCTCATGTCGCCGGACTGAGCGAAGTTGGTGTGCTGAATCTGCTCGCCCTGGCTGCCCTGGGGATCGATGAGCTGGCCGCAACTGCGGAACATCAGTGCCGCCAGTCGCTTCAGGTCAGGGCGACCGAGGTGGTCGCCCATGCGCCAGATCTCCGGGGTGAAGAGGACGCTATAGACATCGAGGTGCTGGTTCTGGGCGGAGACCACGGTCCAGCCGCGCGTCTTGAGGCCGTGATCGCGCAGCCGGCCGGCCGGGAGGTCGATGTCCCAGAGCACGGTGTAGGTCAGCGCGACGTCGAGCGCGTGGGCAGCCCAGTCGAGGAAGCGGGGCTCTCGGGCCAGTTCGTAGACTGCCAGAAAGGCCTGGAACGCGGCAAGGGCGCCTTCCTTGTCCTCGCATCGGGCATCGAGCGTGCCGCCCCAGTACGGCTCCTCCATGGAAATGTGGCGCTGCGCGTAGTGCTCGGCCGCTTTGATGGCGGCGCGCCGGAAGTCGGCATCTCCGAAGAGCCGGTAGGCCTGGCAGAGGGGTGAGATGTAGAAGGCTTCGGCGGTGGACAGGGGCCGCCAATCGTCGCGCAGAATGCGGCGGGCATGTAGCGTGCTGGCCCGGCGCAGGAACGCCTCCCAGGCGGAGGAGTCGATGCCTCCCCGAGCGCGAGCGGCGACGATGGCCCGCGCGAAGCCATCCATGGCCTGGCCCTGCGAGACGTGGTCCTGCTCGGACCATTGACCCGTCTCCACCGTGTACCTGAGCAGGAAGCCATGCTCGTTGAAGGGTGCGGTGGCGAGATGGTTCATCGCGCGGACCGCCCGGTTCACGGCCTCCGGGTCTCCGAGACGGGGGGCGAGGCGGATCAGAGCGCCGCCCAAGGCCTCGGCCTGCCCGCACCAACCCATCACATAGTGCGTTCCCTCCACGAAGTCTGGGAACTTCTCGAAGCCGGGATCGTTAGGGCGGTCGCGGAAGCGGGTCAGGGCGAAGCGGTACTTATCGCGGACGATCCGGTCGAGGGTTGGCAGTCCGTCGAGGCTGAGGGGCGAATGCAGCTCGAGGGCAGTGCGCCATGGCGCCCGGAAACCTGAGCCCTGCACGACCCGCGGGATGGCCTGCAGGAAGAACGTCTTCTCGATCACCGCGCCCGGGCGCAGATTCACCCAGGCGTCCGGGTAGGGCAGGAACCGCTGCTGCAGCGCCTTGACCACGCTGCGCTGGCCGTTGGCGGTGGTCGGCCCCGAGAGCAGCGTCAGCTCGGTGGACTCCGCATGCGCTATGACACCGAGGGACCACCACTGGTCGGCGTGGTTGCCTCCCGCCACCGGCGACGGGATGGTGTGCAAGGCGGCGCTGCGAAACGACTCGCCAGCGCGCCACTCGATGCAGGCGAAGGGCGCCGCAAAGCGATGCTCCTCGAACAGTGAGCTGTCGCCCGGCCGGCCCATGTGGACGGCCACAGCTTGCGGGCCGGTTCGTGCTCCGGATGGGTTGCCGTAGTACAGGATGCCTGGCAGGAGCGGCAGGGCGTTGGCGGCTCCCGGGGCGAGCCAGCGCACGGAGAGGGTGGCGCGGTTCAGGGGAGCAGGGCCGTGCCAGGTGAAGCGGCGGACACCGCGGATGACGGCTCCCTCCACCCTATAGGAGTCGGCGAGCTCGAGGCGGCCCTGGGGCAGCTCGATATGGCCGGAGACCAGCGTCCAGCCTCCTTCCTGCCAGACCCTCGTCGGATGGGCATGGACCCAGTTCGCGGGCCAGTCGTCCGCCCACTCCGTGGCGATCGACCAGAGGCCTTCGGGGGGCGACTCGAGAAGCAACTGGTCGCCGATCCGCAACCCGATGCGCTGGCCGGGGGGCGTGCTGACCTGCAGCGCCGGTCCATCGCTCTGGCGGGCCGCGGCGCCCACCTGCATCGCCAGCAAGGCGACGATGAAGCAGGCGCAGAACGCCTGCCGAAGCGACGGTTGGGGCCGGGCGGCGCCGGCTGGGCGGGTGGGCAGGAGAGCCCTGGAAGGAAGTGGTGTCATGGTTGGTGGCCGAACTCCGCTTCTCTGCCCGGCCGCGCGCACCGACCGAGCGCTGCGCGCGTGAGCCGGCATCCTCTCGCTGGCTCACCTGGCATGGTTCGAGCTTACCAGACGGCGGCCCCGGCCTCAATGCCCCGTGGGGTTCCTCGCGTCGAATCGCCCGCCGCGCTGCGCCGGACGGATGCCTCACCGAGCCTCGTGGGGCGCGGCGATCCCGTGCACGATCAGGGCGGCGAGCGCGACGGGGTCCGCCTCGATGGGCGTGCCGCCCGACATGCGCGCCACCTCGCGCTGGATGGCGATGCCCAGCACGAGAGCGACCAGCGCCAGAGCGGCAGCGCGTGGGTCCATGCTCCGCAGTCGGCCCTCCGCCACACCTCTTTCGAGAAAGGCCGTCAGCTCCGCCAGCGCAGGCTCGAACGCGCGCCGGCGCACGGCTTCGGCAAGCTCTGGGCGGAAGAGCGCCTCGGCGAACAGGGCCTTCATCAACGGGGCATGGCGCTCCCAGATGGCCAGCCGGTCCTCCACCAGGAGGCGCAGGGCGGCTTCGGGGTCGCCGGCTGGTCGGGCCAGCAGCCCGGGCAGGGGATCGAGCACGATTCGCGCCACGCTGGCCACGAAGAGGTCGCGCTTGCTGGCGTAGTAGTTGAAGAGCGTTCCCTCGGCCAGGGCGGCACGACGCGCGATGCCCCGCGTGGTGGTGGCGGCATAGCCGCGCTCTCCGAACTCCGCGGCCGCGGCCCCAGGCGTTGGCGCTGACCGCGCTCGGAGCCGCCCTGCTGGGGCTCAGCGTCGCGCGATTCCAGAAGAAGGTCGCCTGAGAGCGGCGCTCGTGCAGGGGACGCGAGCCTGCGGCGCGAACTCAGCAGCAGACTATCCCTGGAGGCGCCGCCCATGGTTCTCACCCTCGTCACCCTCGCCACGCTGCTCGCGTTCGCTCCCGCGGCTCTGCCAGCGAGGCCGGACATCGTCGTCGCCGACTTCGAGGGTGACGACTGGGGCGGCTGGACCGCGACCGGCGAGGCGGTCGGGACGGGCCCCGCCCAGGGCACGCTCCCGAACCAGATGGCGGTGACCGGGTTCCTAGGCCTCGGGCTGGTGAACACCTTCCGCGGCGGCGACGGCACGACCGGAACGCTCAGATCGCCAGAGTTCCGCATCGAGCGCCGGTTCCTCAGCTTCCTCCTCGGAGGTGGCATGGATGCGGAGCGCCTCGCCATCCGGTTGCTGGTCGATGGTCGCGCGGTGCGCAGCGCCACCGGCCCGAACGACCGGCCGGGCGGAACGGAGCGACTGGAGTGGGCCTCCTGGGACGTCGCCGACCTGCAGGGGCGCACGGCCCGGATCGAGATCGTGGACCAGGCGACGGGCGGCTGGGGCCACATCAACGTAGACCACATCGTGCTGAGCGACGAGAGAGTGATGGAGGAGATCGTGGCCGCGCCGCTCTACGCCGAAACCTACCGGCCCCAGTTCCACTTCACCGCGGCGCGCAACTGGCTGAACGACCCCGTCGGGCTCGTCTTCTACCGGGGCGAGTACCATCTCTTCTTCCAGCACAACCCGTTCGGCAACGAGTGGGGCAACATGACGTGGGGCCACGCGGTCAGCCGCGACCTGGTCCGCTGGGAGCAGCTTCCCAACGCCCTCGAGCCCGACGCGATGGGCACGATGTTCTCCGGATCGGCGGTAGTCGACCGCCACAACACGGCGGGCTTCGCGACGGGACGAGAGACGGCCCTCGTGGCCATCTACACGGCCGCCGGCGGCACTTCACCGGAGTCGCAGGGCGTCCCCTTCACCCAGTGCATCGCCTGGAGCGTGGACCGGGGGCGCACGTGGACGAAGTACGCGGGCAACCCCGTGCTAGGGCACATCGTGGGCGGCAACCGGGACCCGAAGGTGGTGTGGCACGCACCGACGCGCCGCTGGATCATGGCCCTCTACCTTGATGGCGAGGAGTTCGCGCTGTTTGCGTCGCCGGACCTGAAGGCGTGGACGCTGCTGCACCGCCTCACCATGCCCGGCTCCACCGAGTGCCCGGACTTCTTCGAGATGCCGGTTCAGGGCGAGCCCGGCGAGACGCGCTGGGTCTTCACCGGCGCCAACGGGCGCTACTTCGTGGGGCGGTTCGATGGCCACAGGTTCGAGCCGGAGACCGGGCCTCACGCGGGCGACTACGGCGCCAACTTCTACGCGGTGCAGACCTTCAGCGATATCCCGCCGCGCGACGGCCGCCGCATCCAGATCGCGTGGATGAATGGCGGCGCCTACCCCAGGATGCCCTTCAACCAGCAGATGAGCTTCCCGTGCGAGCTCACGCTGCACCGGACGCCGGAGGGCCTGCGGCTGCGTCGGTGGCCGGTGCGCGAGATCCGCACGCTCTACGGTCCCGCTATCCGCAAGCGGGGGCTCAGGCTCGCGCCGGGAGCGCCCGTCGCTATCGGCGAGGGCGAGCTGTGGGACGTGGAGGCGGAGTTCGAGCCGCGCGGCGCCACAGAGGTGGGCATACTCGTGCGCGGAGAGGCGATCCGGTACCGACCTGCCGAGGCTCAGGTCGCCTGCCTGGGCCGCACGGGCCCGCTGCCGCTCCGGAACGGCCGCGTTCGTCTGCGCGCGCTGGTCGACCGCGCCTCGATCGAGGTGTTCGGCAACGGCGGCGAGCTCTCGATGACCTCGTGGTTCCT
Source organism: Chthonomonadales bacterium (assembly GCA_035477595.1). Classification (GTDB taxonomy): domain Bacteria; phylum Armatimonadota; class Chthonomonadetes; order Chthonomonadales; family CAJBBX01; genus DATIKM01. Next base: position 7,168 of record DATIKM010000093.1, on the reverse strand, counting down.
GCCGCGCCAGAAGCAGCGCGGTCTCAGCGTCTACGCGAAGGGTGGGGAGGCGCGCCTCGTGTCGCTGGTCGCGCGGCCGCTCCGCTCGGCCTGGGAGCGCGCGGCGCCAGCCCGCACGGGCAGGTGAGCGCCATGCGCCCGGGCAGGCTACTCGCTGCGGCTGCGGCGCTGGCGGCTTTGCCCGCGGGTTCGGGCACGCCTGCGCTGCGTAGTCCGGAGACGCCCCGCTTCGCGTTCGAGACGGATGCGGAGGGCTGGTCCTCTGTCACGGGCGCGCTGGAGCAGGTCTCCGTGGCTCGCGCGGCCCGCCCCGGGAGCGCCGGGAGTCGGTCGCTCGCCTTCACGTTCCGCCCCGTGCGCGGCCGCATCGACGGCGTGGCGCGCACCGTAGGCGGGGCCGGCGGGGCCGGCGTGCGCACCTGGCTGCGAGCGAGCCACGCCGCCACGCTCGTGCTGGGGCTCATCGAGCGCGATGGCTCGGCGTACATGCTGCCCGTGCCGTTGCTGCCGCTCACCTGGAAGCGCGTCGAAGCGCCCTACAGCGCCTTCCGGCTGAGCGACGACTCGCGGGACGAGAACGGCGGCCTGGACCCGGATCAGGTGGGCAGGCTGGTGATCGCCGACGCGGCGGGGCTGCTGCCCGGCGCCGACGCGGAGCGGACGTTCTGGGTCGACGACTACGAGATCGCGTCCAACCTCGCGGCGGCGCCCCGCCCCTACCGGCCCCTTCTGGCGGAGGGCCTGCCGTCGCCGTCCGGCGCCCGGGCGACCGCGGGCGTCACCTATGTGCCCGGGCGGTTTGGGCGGGCGATGCTCGCGGACGCCCCGGGTGAGCTGGTGGCGGTGCCTGTCCACCGGTCGCCGGGGAGCCGCTGGCCGCAGGGGACGGTGGAGATGTGGGTGTCGCCGCGCTTCGACATGGAACGCGTGCGCGACTTCTCGGCGCTGCTGTCCATGGCGGAGGAGCCTTTCGTTACCGGCTTCCGGGGCGGCATCTCGCTCTTCTACACCGGTACGCGCCAGATGGTGGCGATGCTGAACGGCCGTGAGGACGCCATGGCGGCGTCGCCTCCACTGGCCTGGAAGGCCGGAGCGTGGCATCACCTCGCGTTCTCGTGGGGGCCGGCCGGCATCCGGCTCTATCTGGACGGCCAGCCTGTCGGACGGGGCGCGTTTGCCGGCGGACCGGCGATTGTGGCGGGCGACGTGGTTGTGGGCAACCAGGCCTGGACGATCCTGGCGAACCGACCGTCGCGCACCGCCATCGACGACCTGCGCATCTCCAGGCGCCAGAGGACCGACGCCGAGGTGGCCGCGTCGGCCTCGGCGACCGGGCCGCTCCGCCGCGACGTGGACACCCTCGCGCTGGAGCGGTTCGACGGCACGCCCGCTCCGCCGATCACCCTCGCGCCAGGTCCCGCCACGCTCCGCTCCGTCGCCGCCGGCCGTTCGTTCGACCTGGAGGCGCGACTGCCGTCCGCGCCTCCGGGCGGCGCGCGCCTCGCGGTGCGCGTGGTGTCGGCCGGAGGCACGGCGCTGGTTGCGGCGGAGCGTCCGGTCCGCGCGACGTCCGGCGGCGCACTGGCGCGCTTCGTCGTGCCGGCCGTGACGGTCCCCGGCCTGCATCGCGTCGAGCTCCGGCTGCGCTCTGGCGGATCCACGATCAACGCGGGGGGCGGCTGGGTGCGCGTTACGCCGGCAGGGGGCGCTCCCCCCGCCGCGCCGGCGCTGGGCGCCTCGATGTGCTTCGCGGAGATCGAGGACCCCGAGACCTTCTTCCGGCGCGCGGCGCAGGCCGGCGTGCGCACGCTGCGTCTGCCGTTCGAGTGGGCGGAGATCGAGCCGGAGCGTGGCAGGTTCGTATGGGCCAAGTACGACCGCATCGTCGCGGCGGCCGAGCGGTGGCGCGTCGAGCTCGTGCCCACCTTCATCTGGGAGAGGGCGCAGCCGGCCTGGGCCGGGCGTGGCATGGTGCAACGGGGAATGGACCAGCACCGCTATCCGCCTGAGGACCTCGAGCGTTGGAAGGTCTTCGTCCGCCAGGTAGTCGCGCGCTACCGCCGCACGATTCGCTGGTGGATCCCCGCCAACGAGCCCAACCTGGCGAAGTACTGGCATCCGGCGCCCGATCCGAAGGCATATGTCGCGCTGCTCAGGGCGACGAGGGAGGCGGCGCGCGCCGCGGACCCGGGAGCGAGGATCGTCGGCCTCAGCGTGTCCGGCATCGATCTGCGCTTCATGGAGGCCGCCTTCCGGGAAGGAGCGCTCCGGTACTGCGACGCGGTGGGCGTTCACCCCTACATGGCCCCGCACCGGCCGGACGACCGCATTCCAATCAACATCCTGGACCCCGGCTCGCCCCTCGGCACGCTGCGCGACGGGCTCCGCATGGCGGGCGCCCTCATTCGGCGTCACGGTGGCGCGCAGCCGATCTGGCTGACCGAAGCGGGGCAGCCGTACCGCGACGACTTCATCGTGCCGGGCTGGGGCGTGCCCGAATCCGTCGCCGCCGAGCGGCTCGCGATGATCTGCGCCGAGGCGCTGGCCTCGGGTGAGGTGGACCGCGTGCTCTGGTTCTCCTTCTGGGGCGGCGACTACGGCTCCTTCGCGCTGCTCGCGCCGGACGGTACGCCGACGCTGCCGAGCGTGGCGTTCGTGGCCGCATCGGAGCGAATGCACCGCGCGCGGCCCGGTCCGCCGCCGGACCGCGGCGCGGGGGTGCGCGCGCTCGCCTTCGAGAGGCCTGGCGCCGAGGTGCACGTGGTCTGGCGCCGGTCCGGCTCGGGTGCCCTTGCTCTGAGGCCGGGCGAGCGGGCCTTCGACCTCTACGGCGTCCCCCTGTCGGCGGCGAACGCCAGCCGCCGCCTCGCGCTCACGTCGCGGCCGGTCTACCTCGAGCGCCCCGTGCGCGACGCGGCGAGGAGCAGGTCGCGATGAGCATCGAGCTCGATCAGCGTACGGCCATTGCCGCCGGAGGAGGCGATCCATGGAAGCCATCGCTCTGATCTGCGACGCCCAGCGCCGCTTCACGCTCGAGCCCGTTCTGCTCCCCGAGCCCGGGCCGGACCAGATCGCAGTGCGCGTGCGCTGGAGTGGCGTGAGCATCGGCACGGAGTTTGCGCTCATCCGCAACAAGATCTCCTGGGGCCCGTACCCGCTCTGCACGGGCTACCAGGGGGTGGGCGTGGTGGAGGCCGCGGGCGACGCCGTCCAGGGCCTGGCGATCGGTGACACCGTCTACTTCCGGGGCTGCGACGCGATGCAGATCGCCAGCGGCCAGCGCGTAAGCTGCGTCTCCGGCACGCACGCATCCCGCGTGGTACTGCGGCCCCACACGACGCATGGCGCCGCGCTTCTGCCGGCCGGCGCGCCGGAGGACGCAGCCAGCCTGTTCGTCATGCCATCCGTCGCTCTGCACGGCGTCGACATGGCGCAGCCGCGCGTAGGCGAGACGGTGGCGGTGCACGGGTGCGGGCTCATCGGGCTGGGGGTCGTCGCCGAGTGCGCGCGCCGCGGGTGCCGCGTGATCGGCATCGACGTGCATGCGCGGCCGCTGGCGCTGGCGCTCGAGCTCGGGGCAGACGCGGTCATCGACGCCTCGGCCCGGGACCTCGGAGAGGCGATGCGCGCAGTCTCGCCGGACGGCGCCGACGTCGTGTTCGAGGCGACCGGGATACCGGCCTGCGTCGACACGGCGATCGCGCTGTGCAAGCCGGGCGCCACCTTCGTGTGGCAGGGCAACTACGGCGAGGCGCCGCTCTCGATGCGCTTCCTGCCGGCGCACTGGAGGCAGATCCGCATGGTCTTCCCGTGCGACGACGGGCTGCAGCCGTGCCGCCAGGCCGTGACCCGCAACATGGCCTCGGGCGCGCTGCCCTGGGGCCGCGTCATCACGCACCGGGTCGATCATGAAGGGGCGCCGGAGATGTTCGCGCGGATCGACGCGGGCGCCGACCCCGACATCGTGGGCGTCGTCATCCGCTGGAGCGAGTGAGGAGGACGGATCGCTCGGCGCGAGGCTCGTCCCAGGGGAGAGCCGGTTCATCGGGCGGGCGCTGGCGCCCTGACGGCGCCGGCCTGGCGCTGAACGAGGGCCGGGAGCCGCGCACCAGCGCGGCTCCCGGCGGTCATGCGTGGGCGGCGCCCCCTACCGCCCCGTACGCCGATGCGTCTCCACACCGGACTCGGCGGACGCCGTCGGGGCGCGTGCCACCCGCTCCGCTTGGCTGTCATCGAGCATCACGCTCACCTTGGTCCCGTGCCGGCGCGACGGGCGCGCTCCCCAAATGGGGCATCCCACCCGCTCTCGGGCGCCAGCCAACGGGCGAGGCCGCCCCCGCGCCGATCGGGGCGGTCCAGGTCGTCGAGGACGGGGCGCCGGCCGTCGTCGCGCCAGCGCTCATCGTCGTCTCTCCGTCGGTCTCGCCAGCGCTCGTCATCGTCTCGCCGTCGGTCTCGCCAGCGCTCGTCATCGTCGCGCCAGCGCTCATCGTCGTCGCGCCAGCGGTCGTCGCCAGCCCGCCAGCGGTCGTCCCCGACGCCGTCGAAGGCCACGGGCCGGTCGAGCCGCACGCCGAATTCCGCGCCGTGCCGGAGCGCCACGTCGCCGGCCGGGGCACGGCGGAGCTCGTTGAGCAGGAGCCCCGCGGCCGCCCCGAGGAGCGCGCTCTCGACTGCGCTGTGCTTCGCGATGGAGCCGATGATCAGCCCGGCGCCGGCGCCAGCGCCCACGAACGTCATTCGGTCTCGCGCCCGATCCTCCGTGGCGACCAGGCGCCCGCCGCGGGTCACGCGGACGGAGCGGGAGTCGAGCGCGATCAGCCTGCCGTCGATCGACTCCGAGCGGCCTCCGGGGAACACGAGGCGGGTGAACTCGACATCCAGCACGCCGGGCCGGTCGCCGCGGGCGGGTACCGCCTGCCGCACGACGCCGCGAATGCGCGACCCGCGCGGCAAACCGTTATCGCCGCCTCCACGCCTGACGCCCGCCGTAAAGCGGTCGCCGGGCCGCGCGGTACGGCTGCTCAGGCTGCCGTCCAGGCGCACCGGGAGGACGGTGCCGGTGGGCAGCACGACGCGCTCGGCCCGCGCTGGCAGGCTGGCAGTGAGGGCTGTGAGGGCGGCGGCGACGGCCGGCAGGGCGATGCGCGCGAGCGGTCCCTGGACTGCAGATGCGAGGCTGCGGCTCTGGGCGGTCATGGCGGCCCTCCTTCGTAGGCGGGACCGCCAGACTGCAGTTGGGTGAGGGCGGTCCGTCACTCTCCCAAGAACGGTCTCCGGGTCGGACCGTGACGCGGTCCGCGCTGCTACCTGGCGGGTCTGGCCCCCGCGGAGCGGGTGGTCGTGGGCGCCAGCACCACGAGGGTGCGCGCCCTGCCCGATGGATTGGCAACCAGCGCGACGATCCCCGTCTCGCCGCGGTCGCGCAAGTCGCCGAAGGCGAGGTCGACGATTCGCCCCTGGAACGCCGGGCCGCGCCCGATCTCGCGTAGCGGCTCACCGCCGAGCTCGCGCACCAGCACGACCGCGCCGCCGGCCCCGTCCCCCGTGGTCTGCCAGCGCGCCAGCACGCGAGCGGGTCTCTGCAGGCCGGGCCACTCCATCAGTCCCATCACGCCGCCCAGCGCATACTCGGGGGGCAGGGCCGCCGCGAGCTCCGCGGGAGCTGCGCGGAGCACGCCCCAGGCGGTGCGCGCGTCGTCGGCGGGCGGTTCGACGGTCACCAGCGGGTCGGCGGCACTCGGGTCGAGCTGGCACGCGCGGAAGTCGCCGCCGTCGCGCAGCAGGAGCGTGTCAGTACCGTCGCGGCCGCGCACGACGCCGACAGGCAGCACGGGCCGCGGGAACTCGCGGCGCGCATAGCCGGCGCCGTCCCATGCGAACCAGCCGCGCATGGTCACAATGCGCGCCGCCGGCTCGCCCGCCTCGAATCGCCCGACCGCGATAGCGCCCTGCCCCTCGCCCAGGTCGGTGGACCACTCGGGCGCGTAGGCCGATCCGCTCCAGCGGTAGACGGTGAGGCGCGCCCCCCGGCCGCCCGGCGCGCTGACGGCCACGATGCGCTGGACGCCGTCGCCCACCGTGTCGCCCACCGCGATGCGGAAGGCGTCCGGATCGAAGGCTGCCTGCCAGATGGTGCGGAGGATGGGGGCGCTCGCAGGCGCTGTCGCGGCGCTCGCGCTGGCGGATGGGGAGGCGACACTCGCCGCCTGTGGGGTGACGCTCCCCGGTCTGGCTGGCGCGACCGCTTGCGCCCGCTGACCGCGGCCAGCAGGCGAGGCTGGCGCGGTGAGCGCCTGCGCTCCCGTCGCCCCGGTCGCGGCGCAGGCCGCGCCGGTCGCGACGCAGGCCGCCGCGATCGCAAGCCACCCCCGTGTCATCGTCGCTGCTCCCCTCCTGCCGGGGCCATGCCGGCCGCCCCTCTATTGTGTGCGATCCGCCCGTCCCGCTGGAGAGCGGGCGTCGCCGGCGTGCATGAACGCCGCCCTCCGCGCACGTAGAATCGGATGCGCCGGCGGGCGCCGCGCGGGCGGCCGCGGCGGGAGGAGCCCGATGAAACTGCTCATGGCGATCGTGCAGGACCGGGACATGCCGGCGCTCTCGCGGGCGCTGGTGGCCGCGGGATGCCGCTTCACGCGCATCGGGAGCACGGGCGGCTTCCTGCGGGAGGGCAACACGACCATCGTGATGGGGCTGGAGGACGAGCAGGTGGAGGCGGCGCTCGCCGTGGTAAGCGCCAACTGCCACACGCGCGAGCAGTGTGTGAACATGTCGCCGCCGGACGCCGCGCCGCTGGGCGTCTTCGTGCCGGCGCCAGTGCAGGTGCAGGTGGGCGGCGCGGTGGTGTTCGTGCTGCCGGTGGAGCGCTGCGAGCGGCTCTGAGGGCGAAGATCGCGGCGGCGGGCCAGAAACGCGAGACCCCCGGGCTACCGGGGGTCTCGCGCGGTCGTGTGAGGACCTGCGGGTGGCCCGTGAGGGCCGGCCTGCGGAACGTTCGTTCCTTGTTGGAGGAACAGGCAGGCACCTATCTGATACACGGCGTATTCTAGCACCAATCTGCACAATGTCAACTGCGATGGAGGAACCTCGATGGAGAGAGTGCTGGGTCTGGATCTCGGGACTAACAGCGTCGGTTGGGCTCTCGTCGAGCGCGACGACGACGCCACAG
>DATIKM010000092.1:0-21449 GCA_035477595.1 Chthonomonadales bacterium | reverse complement strand
ACGTCACCGGACATGGACTTCGCCTCGACGCGACCGCCTTCCACGTCTGTGATGGTCAGGTCGCCGCTCACGGTTGCGGCCACCACGCCGCGAGAGAGCCGGGCGGCCTCGATGTCGCCGCTCCTGGTCGCCGCGTCCAGCGCTCCATCCACGCCATTCACGCGGACGGCGCCGCTCACCGTCTGGACGCGCGCCGGCCCGGCGATCCGGTTCAGACTCGCGTCTGCGCTCAGCGCGCTGATCTCGACGGACCCCGCGATGTCGGAGACGTTCACCTGGCCAAAACCTGCATTGACCCGGCAGGACACCGACGACGGGACGGTCAGGCGCAGCGAAACCGTGCCATCGCGCCACTCCTCGGGCGCCGTGACGCGCACATCGAGCCGGGGGCGAGCGCCATGCGATGGGGACGGAGGCGGCGGGGGCGCCACGTCTGGCCCGATGGGGGCCTCGGGTGGAGGCCACGTGGTAGGCGGCTGGACCAGCGCCTCGACCCGGACGTCGCGGAGTGCCTCCTCGGCGGCCGCCTCGGTCGGCGCCCACGATTCGCGGACCGCGTCCAGCGTGATACCTGGACCGCTTCCGCCGGTGACCACGACATCGCCGAAACGGTTGTCGACGGAGATGACCATGTCCGCCTCGGCCTCGAACGTGCTCGTCTCGCTCCGCGAGACAACCGGGAAGCCGTGCGGGTTGCCGGGTGTGCCCTGTTCCTGGTGCGAGCCGCCCCATCCGCGCATCCGGTCCTGAAACCGCCGCGCCTCGCGCGCGACGTTAGCCGAGGCATCGCGGATGACGCGCTCCGGGTCGATCTTGCGCACAGCGTCACTGATCTGCTTGCCGATCCCGGCGATGTCAAAGGGCAGGTTCCGGTGAGCGCCCCATCGGAACTCGAACGACTTCGCCCTGCCGGTCTCCTCCTCACGCGGCTGGGAAGAGCGATCGCTGCGCGCGCCCTGGCGCGGCGGCTCCGTCGTCGCGCTCGTCCCTCCCTGCGCGGCCCGCTCGTCGCGCAGCGCGGAGATGAGCGTCTCGGCATCGGCCGCCGAGATCTTGCCGTCTTCCAGCATCTTCAGAATCCGCGAGACGTTGGGGTCCGTCATGGCATCTACCTCGCTAGCAATGGTTGATCCCGCAAGGGGCCGGTCCTCTGACCCGCCCGCTCCAGGGTCTATCGGAGATCGCGCAACTGGCGCGTTGCCTCTTCGGCGGTTATCTCGCCTCGGTCAAGCTGCTCCAGGATCCTGCGGCGCACGCCCTCGCAGGCGTTGCTCCGCACACTGACGGCGGGCGCGTTGCCGGGCTCATCACGCAGGCTCAGCGCCACCAAGAGCGCGTCCAGGCGCCGCGACACCGTCGGGAACGACAGCCCGAGCTCGGCTCCGACGCCGCTCAAGTTCCCGCGGCTCCGAAGGAACGCGGATAGAAACGCCAGATGATCCGCTGGCAGCGTGCAGAAAGGACAGCGATCGAAGGCGCCCTGGATGCGCGTGCGGCAGCCGGGACAGGCGAGCTCGGTGGTCACCAGGTCCTGTTGGCACACGGGGCAACAGGACAGCGCTCGGGGCATCTTCGGGACCTCCCAACTGCCATACGTACAGATATCGTAAGGGTTTCGCTCGCGCGATTGCTTTTCTTGGCATTCGCCTTGCACATTCCGTCAGCGTCTCGATGGGCGCGCACGGACACCGGGCGGGCAGGCAGGAGCTGTGGGATGCGCGACGCAGCCAGCATCCACCTCGGCGTCGGCGCGGGGCGGGTGGCGCGATGTGGCAGGCGATGGCGACAGCGGTCCTCCGGCCTGCGCCATGTGGGCATCGTGAGCATGTGCCATGTCGGCTGCGGCTCGAGGCTGTGTGCGGAGGGGATGCGAATCTGTCGGGGGCAGCGAGGCGACACGCGGCGGGGAACCGGCATGGTCTCCTCTCGTCACGCTGACGCGTTGCGCTCCGCGCGGCGTGTCCAGGGGCCCTCGGGGTGGCGCCATGCGCCTGGGAGCAGTCTGGGTGGAAGCCCGCCGCGGACGACGGGGCTCCCCCAAGCACATTGAAGCGGGCGTGCCAGGCGGCGCGCCCGCTTCAATGTGCCAGTTGCGTGCCGTCCCTCGGCTAGCCTGTCGGGCTGGCGGCGATGATCGCCGCGAAGTCCGCCGCCTTGAGGGCCGCACCGCCCACCAGTGCACCGTCGATGTGCTCGCGGCCCAGGAGGTCGGCGGCGTTGTCCGGCTTCACGCTGCCGCCGTACTGGACGCGAACAGCCTCCGCCACGTCTGGGCCGTACATCGCCCCGACCGTCGAGCGGATGACGCCGCAGACGCGGTTGGCCTCGGCCGCCTCGCACACCTCGCCGGTGCCGATTGCCCACACGGGCTCGTACGCGAAGACAAGGCCAGCCACCTGAGCAGCGGGGATTTCCTTGAGGGCGCCCTCGACCTGGGAGGCCACCACGGAGTCCGTGGCGCCTGCCTGACGCTCCGCCAGCGTCTCGCCGACGCAGCAGATCGGGGTCAGCCCGGCCACGATGGCGGCCCGGATCTTTCGGTTGACCGTGGCGTCCGTCTCGCCGAAGTGGCGCAGCACGTCCGCATCGAAGTCCGGCTCTGGAACGCCGAACCGCCCGCGCGTTTCGGAGTGCCCCACAATCGCGAGCCGCACACCCAGGTCCGTCAGCATCGCCGGCGCAATCTGGCTGGTGTACGCTCCGCTCGCCTTCCAGAACACGTCCTGCGCCCCAAGCAGGATGGCCGATCCTTCCACGGCGCGTCGGGCCGCGTCGAGCGCCGTGTAGGGCGGGCAGACGACCACGTCAACGTCCGGACGAGCCGCAGCGGCCGGCTTCAGTTCGTCGATGAGGAACACCGCCTCGGACACGGTCTTGTGCATCTTCCAGTTGCCGGCAATGATGGTGCGTCGCATGGCAGCAGCGATCTCCTTGGTGGGCCGTCGTTCAGGCGGCGTTCCCGGGATGTCAGGCAAGCTCCCAGCGCACCCCGAGGCGCAACATGTAGTCGCGGACCGCGGCGAACTCGGCGGCCGGGACATTGCGGATCACGGCGGGCGCATCCGGGTTGGCGTGCTCGACCACGGCCTCCACGTACGCGGGGTAGTCAAGCCGTCCCTGGCCGGGAGCGGGGTACGCGGTCTCGCCATCCGGCGGCATGATGCAGTCGCGGAAGTGCACAGCGCCCGCGGCGGGTCCGACCACGCGTGCGAGCGCGCGAGCGCGCTTATCGCGATTCGGGTAGTCGGTCTCCAGGATCAGGGCAGGCGCGTCGAGCACATAGCGGACGTGCTGGCGCGTCGATTCGTCCAGCCCCCGGTGGAACTCGGCGATGCGCTTCTCGCTGCTGAGAACGTGCGTATGCCACGGCTCGATAACCAGGCGGTAGTTGCGAGCCCGGATGGAGCCGCAGACCGCCGTGACGAAGTACCGCACGCGCTCCAGAGCCTCGTCCGTATGGTTGTCCGGATGGTCGTCGAAGACGCTGGACGCGTAGCTGCCGCTGAAGAGGACGACGCGGCGCGCGCCCACGATGTCGAGGGCATGCAGCAACGTGCTGAGGTCCGCGCGCGTCGCACCCATGGGGTAGGGTTCGTCGGGGCGCAGAGGGTTGACGTAGCAGCCCACAGCGACGGGGCGGACCTCGTACTCCACGACCGCGTCGGCGATGGCAACCAAGTCGGCGCGCGAGAAGCCCGTCTGGTGCAGGTTGATCTGGCACAGAGAGAAGCCGGCCTCTCGCGCTTGCTCCAACCTCTGCCGGACGTCGTCCGGCCTGCGGCCCGACAGCATGATGCCAAGCTTCACGCTCGTAGGTCCTCCGGATCGAGGTTCGCGGCGGCGGCCTACTCGAAGGCCACCTCCGGCGTGAGGCTGATCGCGACGTTCCCGTGGATGGCGTTGGAGATCAGACAGTAGCGCTCCGCGCGATGGGCAATCTCGACATATGCGTCCCGCTGCGACGGGTCGCCCCCTGTCACCACGATGCGCGGCGCCAGGGCGACGGTCTCGAGCTTGAGCGTACGGTCAGGCATCCGCACCACGCTTACCGTCGCGGCGACCTCTATGCGCGGTGCGGGAAGGCGTCGCCTTTCGGCAAGGAGCGCAAGCGTAATGGCGTAGCACGACGCCAAGGCGGCCAGAATCAACTCCTCGGGATTGGTGCGGCCCGGTGCGCCTCCGAACTGTGCCGGCATGCCGAACGCCTGCTCGCCGCCCGTTGAGCGCGTAATCCCGTCGCCGCTGCTGTCGCCCGTCCACGTGGCTGAGATGCTGAACTCGTGCCGGCCCTCGTTCATGGTGTCCCCGCTAGCGGTCCTGCAGCGCCACGACTCCCGGCAGCGCCTTGCCCTCCAGGAACTCGAGGGAGGCGCCTCCGCCCGTCGATATGTGCGAGATCCGATCTGCGAAGCCCAACTCCTCAACGGCCGCCGCGGAGTCGCCGCCGCCGACGATGGTTGTGGCGCCCGACCCTGAGAGAGCCTCGGCCATCGCGCGCGTGCCAACGGCGAAGCGCGCGAACTCGAAGATGCCCATGGGACCGTTCCACACGACCGTGCCGGCTCCCTGCACCGCTTCGGCAAAGCGCCGCTGTGTCTCGGGGCCGATGTCAACCCCCTGCCATCCCGCGGGTATCGCACTCACCGGCACCGTCCGTGCCTGAACCGCATCTGACCCCGCCTCGAACGGGTTGGCGTCGGCCACCACGACGTCGGTCGGGAGCAGCAGGCGGTCGCCGGCTCGCTCCATGGCCTGTCGGCAGAAATCGAGTGAGCCGTCGTCGAGCAGCGAGTCGCCGATCTCGAGCCCCTGCGCCTTCAGGAACGTGTAGGCCATCCCGCCCCCGATGATGAGGCGGTCTACCTTGCCGATCAGGTTGTCGATGACGCTGATCTTGTCCTTCACCTTGGCGCCGCCAAGAACGGCGACGAACGGCCGCTTCGGCTCCACAAGCGCCGAGCCGAGATACTCGATCTCCTTCTGCATGAGGTAGCCCGCCACGCCCGGCACCAGGCGCGCTACCCCTTCGGTCGAGGCGTGGGCCCGATGCGCCGTCCCGAACGCGTCGTTCACGTACAGGTCGGCGAGCCTTGCGAGCTGCGCGGAGAAGGCGGGGTCGTTCTTCTCCTCCTGCGGGTGGAACCGAACGTTCTCCAGCAGGAGCACCTGACCATCGCCAAGGCCCGCTGCAAGCGCCTCGACCTCAGCGCCGACGCAGTCCGGTGCGAGTGCGACAGGCTGCCCGAGGAGCGCCGACAGCCGCTCGGCCACCGGCCGAAGCGTGAACCTGGCGGCGTCGTCGGGCTTGCCCTTGGGACGGCCCAGGTGCGACACGAGCACCGTTCGAGCGCCGCGGTCGACGAGGCTGCGGATCGTGGGCAGGGCAGCCCGGATGCGCCGGTCATCCGTGATCGCGCCACCTTGGCCCTGGGGCACGTTGAAGTCCACGCGCACCAGGACGCGTTTGCCGGTGACCTCGATGTGGTCTATCGTCTTCTTGTTCACCGATGCTTCCTCCAGGAGCGGCCCTTGCGTCGGGAATCGAAGCGGGCCCTCCATGGGGAAGGGCACAGCAGCGCTGTGCCCTTCCGCAACGTCGTTTGCGTCTTGCCTGCGTCAGAGGCCCCTGGCGGCCATGTACTTCGCCATGTCCGCAATGCGGCATGCGTAGCCCCACTCGTTGTCGTACCAGGCGAACACCTTCACCATGGTGCCGCCGACCACGCGCGTGTCCAGCGCCGAGTAGATCGACGAGTGGGCATTGCCGCGCATGTCCGTGGAGACGAGCGGGAGCGTGCAGTACTCGAGGATGCCCTTCATCGGGCCATCCGCATACTCCTTGACCGCCGCGTTCACCTCGTCCATGGTGACGTCGCGGGAGACGATCGCGGTGAAGTCCACGAGCGAGACGGTGGGCGTTGGCACTCGCACCGCCATGCCGTCGAACTTGCCCTTGAGCTCGGGAATCACCAGGCCGACCGCACGCGCTGCTCCGGTCGAGGACGGAACCATGTTCAGCCCAGCGCCGCGGGCGTCGCGCAAGTCGTCCTTGGCTGCCGTGTCCAGGAGCTTCTGGGTGTTCGTGTACGCGTGGATCGTGGTCAGCAGGCCCTTCTCGATGCCAAATCGGTCGTAGAGCACCTTCGCCACCGGGGCAAGGCCGTTCGTGGTGCAGGAGGCGTTCGAGACCACGTGGTGCTTTGCGGGGTCGTACATCCCCTCGTTGACGCCAAGCACTACCGTCAGGTCCTCGTTCTTGGCAGGCGCCGAGATGAGCACCTTCTTAACCGATCCGCCCAGATGCGCCGCGGCTTTGGTGGCATCCGTGAAGAACCCGGTGGACTCGACGACGACCTCCGCGCCCACGGAATCCCACGGAATGGCGCCGGGGTCCCGCTCCGCGAAGACGACGACCTTGCGGCCGTCAACGACGAAGTCCTTGTCCTCCGTCGAGACGTCGCCTGCGAACGGCCCGTAGGTGGAGTCCCACTTGAACAGGTGAGCGTTGGTCTTGACGTCGGTCAGGTCGTTGACGGCCACCACTTCAACATCGTTGGCGCAGCGCTCCAAAACGGCCCTGAGCGCGAGGCGGCCGATCCTGCCAAACCCGTTGATCCCGACCTTGACTGCCATGGTCCGAACTCCTTCCTATGCGGCGGGCCGAGAAGCCGGCCCGGGGGGTTCGAAGGTCATCAGCCACTGCTAGCACCTGCGAAGGCGCCCAAAGTCTAGCACTTCGGCGGAGGGCAAGTCAACGATCCGCACGAGGCCGGGAAGCGTAATACCGAGGGTGAGAGCGCCGCCGTGAGGAGGGGGACCGCTGTGTCGCGGTCCCCCGCGGGGACGAACCTGGGTCGCCGATCCGTCAGCTGCGAAGGGCTGCCAGCCGCTTCTCCAGCAGATCGACGATGTCATCGAGGGGCAGCGCGCCGGGCGCCATCGCGCCAGGGAAGAGCCAGGGCGACGGCGGCATCAGGAAGCCGCCGGGCTGTCCGGGCATGCCCGGAAACCCTCCTGCGGGCGGCATGCCGGGCGCGCCGGGCCGACCCGCGCGGGGCCGCTGGGCGATCCCGGGTTGGCCGGGCCGCCCCCCGGGCGCGATCGGCTGTCCAGGCTGCACACCGCCGCCGTCGGGCGGTTGCAGCCCGCCAAGGAGATCACCAGGAGCAGGAGGCCCTCCAAAGCGACCGGGGAATGCGGGCTGTCCCGGCGCGCCCATCGGCAGCATGCCGGGCGCGATGGGCATCGCCGGAGCCGCGCCCTGGATGAGCGACCGCAGTGCACGGCCGTTCCCGGGACCGATGGCTTCGTCCAGCGACCTCCAGGCGGTCAGACGCGCAGTCCTCAGGTCGCTCCCAATCTCGCGCATGCGCTCGCCGGCAACTGGCACGGGCGGCTGGTCGTGCGTGGCTGCGAGGAGCGCCTGTCTCTCATCGTCAAGCGCCCTCTCTGCTCGGGTTCTCGCCGTCCTCTCGGCCCTCTGGAGCTCCCGCAGCACGTCGAGGGCGGCAGCCGTCTGCTGGGCCGTGAGACGCATCCGCACGATGTGGCGCAGCGCCAGTACCTCGGCGGTCTTTCGCGCCAGCTCAGGCGTGTGCGGCAGCATGGGGGAGGGTCCCATGGCCGCCAAGCCAGGCGCCTGGCCCGGAGCGAAGGGCGGCGGCCCCACCTGCGAAACCGATGGACGTGCAGAGGCGACGAACACAAGGGCGAGGCAGCCAACGATCGGTGCACGCCTTGCTGCAGTCATTCGGTGGGTCCTTTCTCTGCGCTCGGGCGCTCATCCGTCTCTTCATGCGCCAGAGCCCGGGCGATCTGGTCGATGGCGCTGCCCAGGTCGCCGGCCTGCTCCGCGTATGCCGCGGCAGCGACGGACACATTCGGTGCCAGCACCGAAGCGACCACGGCGCCGCCCGTCAGGTCAGCGTCGTCGCTCGTCGCGGCCGCCGTTAGCCGCGCTGATGCCAGTCCCGGCGTCGCCGGCCCTGTCTGAGCGAGCCACGTGCGGCGGTGCGGCACTCGGCGTCGGGTTGGCGGCTTCGGTCGGTCCTGGCGCGCATCGTCTGAGCGCCTCGCGCCCGACCGGCGAGCGGGGTCGGTTGGCGCGGGGACCTGCGGATCGAGCGCCCGCCGCGACACGGCCGCGGTGCTCGCACTGGGTGTGGGCGGAGGTGCCGCCCCCACGACGACGTGCGGGAGTGGCGCGGGGCGCTGTGGAGCCAGCACCGCCACCAGCACCGCCACCACGGCGAATGCGCCTACCCCGGCGAGCACGGGACGCAGGCTCACCGGACGACATGCGGCGTAGGGCAGTCGGCCCTGCCCGATGGCGGGCTCGGCCAGCGCGCTGACCTCGCGAACGGTCTGTCGGAGCGCGGCCCACTCCTCTCGACAACGGCGGCAGGCGCTGAGATGGTGCGCGGTGGCGCCGGTAGGGGGCTGGTCGCGGCCCTCCGCCACCGCCCGAGCGAGCCTGGATCGCACACGGTGGCATCTCCACATCATGTCACTCGCTCCTACCTGCGCCCGGTCCGTCACGCAACGCCGCTTCTCCGTCGCAGGCGCCGCAGGGCGCTGGCCAGACGTCCTACCACGGTCGACTCGGGCAGACCCAGCGTGTCGGCGATCTCCTGGCGCGGTCGCCCGAGCACGTAGTGCATGACCACAGGGGTCCGCAGCGCCTCCGGCAGATCGGCGAGCGCCCTGGCTAGCGCCTCGCGGGCCTCGCGCTCAAGCAGCGAGGCCTCGGGACCCGCGGCTGCGTCTCTGCAGGAAAACTCCAGGGGCGCGGTGGCCAGGCTGCGCCTGCGACGCGCGGCATCGGAGCACACGTTCTGCAAGATGCGGCCGAACCAGGGCGCCCACCGGGCGCCGGGCCTGAACCGCCGGATCGCATTGCACGCTCTCGCCAGTGCCTCCTGCACGGCGTCCTCGGCGTCGTCGCGAGCGCCCAGACGGGCGAAAGCGTACGCGATGGCCGAGGGCCGGCAGGCGCTTGTCAGGGCGCCAAGAGCGCCGGCGTCGCCCTGCGCAGCCGCGGCCGCGAGCACGTCCATCCGCTCGGAAGAGGGCGCAGCGACCAGCGCGGCGTTCGCGCGCCCCGACGCCGGATCGGCCTGGGCCAAACCTTCATCCTCGTGGCCACCGTTGTCCCACACCTCTATCTACCGCCGGATCTCCGTGATGAAACAGGCGTTTGCGGAAAGGTCCCCATACCCGAGCCCGCGGCGGCCATAATACAGCAGGGGCCTTACTGGAGCAACGAGCCGCACGCGTCGCTCAGTACGCGGCGCTTGACCCCCCACAGGAGTGGAGCGTGGGCACGGGGAAAGAGGAGGCGACAGGCGGGGCGGTCGAGCGTCGCGCCCATGCGAGGGTGCAGGTCTCAGCTCCCGCGGAGTACGACGCCGGCGCGGGATGGTCCGCCTGTGAGTGTCTGAACGTTAGTCCCGGCGGAGCGCGCCTGCGCTGCGCTCGCCCGCCGAGCGCCCTCACGCGCATTCGCCTTCGGCTGCCAGTACTCCGCGACGCCGCACAGGCGGAGGTGGAAGCCGTCGTGCTGGCCGTCGGGGACGCGTCGACCGGCGGTGAGTTATCCGTAAAGTTTGTAGGATTGCCGCCCGAAGTGGGCCTCAGGCTCGCGCAGGCCATGGAGGCTCACCGGCGGCCGGCCGTATAGGGGCGCGCCCGGGCGTGTCCGCCCGCTGGCCCCAATCTGGAGGTTACCATGGTGCCCACCCTCGCCCTTCCGTTCCTCGTGGCGCTACTCGCCCAGCAGCCGTCGCGGGTTGCTGCTCCTGTCGACGACTGGCCCTGCTTCCGCGGCAACCCGGCGGCAACAGGCTCCGCCAGGTCAGCGCTGACGCCACCCCTGAGGAGGCTGTGGGTGCGCGACCTCGGCGGCTCGGTCGAGGCGACCGCTGCCATCGTTGGCGACCGCGTCTACGCCGCAACGATGCGCGGCGTGCTCCATGCGCTCCGGCTGTCCGACGGGTCCACTCACTGGACGTACAGGTCCGTGGACGCGTTCAGCGCCTCACCGCTCGTCTACGGGCAGACGGTCTACATCGGCGACGAGGGAGGCGTCCTGCACGCGGTGGACGCCCGGACCGGCAGGGCCCGCTGGACGGTGAGGACCGGCGACAAGATCACCAGCTCGGCCGTCGCGGTCGGAGGCCGCATCCTGTTCGGCTCGTACGATGGCAATCTCTACTGCGTGGACGCCCGCACGGGAAGACGCCTGTGGACCATAAAGACGGACGCCCAGGTACACGCCTCCCCCGCCGTCCGCGGCGGTCTGGCCTTCATCGGCGGCTGCGACGGCATGCTCCGGGCTGTTCGCATCAGCGACGGCCGGCAGATGTGGGCCACCTCGGTCGGCGGCAACATCTCGGCCACCCCGGCGGTCGGGGATGGCCGCGTCTGGGTAGGCAACCTGTCCGGCCTCTACGTCAGCGTGGAGGCGACGACGGGCCGCATCGTCTGGCGCGTGCAGGAGCAGGAGAGCGGCGCAGGGGCCTACGCAAGCGCGGCGCACCGCCCTGGCGGGCTCGTGTTCGCCTCCCGGAGCGGCCGCGTTTTCCGGGCGAGCACCCGTACCGGTGCGTCGTTGTGGACGCACCTCACACGCGCCCCCGTCGACAGCTCGCCGGTGATCGCGGGCAACACGGTGGTGGTCGGCTCGGACGACGGGACGCTGCACGCCGTGGCCTTCGACAGCGGCCGCCTGCTGTGGCAGCACCGCGCCGGCGCCTCGATCAAGGCATCGCCGGCGATCGGCAGGGGGCGTCTGGTGATCGGCTCGACGGATGGCTCGCTCTTCTGCTTCGGGCAGTGACGCTCGGCCGGGCTTCGCGGGCTTCGGGTACAATACCGGCATGGCAGCAGGGCGGCTCTGCCGCCGGCCACGGGGGCTGGTCGTGTTCACGGGCATCGTGGAAGAGGTCGGGGTCGTGGTCCGCGTCCGTCGATCCGGGCCCGCGCTGCGCCTGGAGGTTGGTGCGCCCGGCGTGAGCGAGGGCTGTCGCGACGGCGACAGCGTGTCCGTGAGCGGCGTGTGTCTCACGGTTGTCTCACGGAACGGCTCGACGCTGTCGTTCGACGCCGTACCGGAGACGGTCGCCCGATCCTCGCTGGCTGGCCTCTCCGTCGGTCAGCGCGTCAATCTAGAGCGCGCCGTGCAGGTTGGCGGCAGGCTCGGCGGCCACATCGTGCAGGGCCACGTCGACGGGGTCGCGGTCATTGGCGGCCTCCAGCGCGCGGCTCTCGGCTGGACGATCCGTTGCGAGGCGCCACGCGAGCTGCGGCGCTACGTCGCGGAGAAGGGCTCGGTCGCACTCGACGGCATCAGCCTGACGGTGGCCGCCGTCCGTCCCGGTGACTTCGACGTGGCAGTCATCCCTTACACGTGGCAGCACACCACGCTGAGCGACCGGCGGATCGGCGACCCGCTGAACCTGGAGGTGGACGTGCTCGCGCGGTACGTCGAGCGTCTTCTCGGCGATGAGCGCGCGGGGAAGTCCTTAACGTTCGACGCGCTGGCCTCGGCCGGGTTTGCCGACGCCTGAGGACCGTGCGCGCGTCACCGGATCGGTGCAACATGCACTTCGGCAGCATCGAGGACGCGGTCGCCGACATCCGCGCTGGTCGGATGGTGATCGTAGTCGACGACGAGGACCGCGAGAACGAAGGCGACTTCATCATGGCCGCCGAGAAGTGCGCGCTCGACGCGATGGCGACCATGATTCGCCATGGGAGCGGCATCGTCTGCGTTCCCACAACCGGCGCGCGGCTGCGCGAGCTCGACATCCCCATGATGGTCCGAAGCAACACCTCGCGTCTCGGCACCGCGATGGCGGTGACCGTCGATGCGCGCTCCGGTACCACGACAGGGGTCTCCGCCGCGGACCGCGTGGCCACCGTGCGCGTTCTGCACGATCCCTCATCGCGCCCCTCCGACCTGACGCGTCCGGGGCACATCGTGCCTCTGCGTGCCGAGGATGGGGGCGTGCTCAAGCGAGCGGGGCACACGGAGGCGGCGGTCGACCTCTGTACGATGGCGGGCCTTCGCCCCGTCGGCGTCCTGTGCGAGGTGATGAACGACGACGGCACGATGGCGCGCCTGTCGCAGTTGTGGTCGTTCGCGGAACGGCTGGGGCTTCGGATCGTAACGATCGCCGACCTGATTGCGTACCGACGGCGGACCGAGCGACTCATCACCCGCGTCGCGAGCACGTCGATGCCGACACGGAGCTACGGGGTCTTCGCAGTCCACGCCTACGAGTCGACGGTTGACCCGTACCCTGCCGTGGCGCTTGTGAAGGGTGACATCAGCGGCGAGGAGCCCGTGCTGGTGCGCGTCCACTCCTCGTGTTTCACCGGCGACCTGCTGGAGTCGCTGCGCTGCGACTGCGGGGATCAGCTCCACATGGCACTGAGCCTGATCGCCGAGACCGACCGTGGCGTGCTGATCTATCTGCAGCAGGAAGGTCGCGGGATCGGCATGGTGAACAAGATCCGCGCCTACGAGCTGCAGGACCACGGGGCCGACACGGTCCAGGCGAACGAGCGGCTTGGCTTCAAGCCGGACCTGCGCGACTATGGCATCGGAGCCCAGATCATGGTCGATCTGGGACTGAGGCGCATTCGGGCGATCACGAACAACCCGGCGAAGATCGCCGGCATAGCCGGATACGGCCTGGAGGTAGTGGGCACGGTGCCGGTGGCGGCGCCCGCCAACGCGCACAACGTCCGGTACCTGCGCACCAAGGTGGAGAAGCTGGGACACGCCATCTGTGTGGTGGACAACCCGGAGACGGGCCGCCAACAGACGGCAGGCTAGCCTACGGTCTCGTGAGAGGGGCTCGCGGACCGCGCGGGCGAGGGGTGCGACATGCCGAGAACCTATGAAGGGGCGCTGGTCGCACAGGGACTGAGGATCGGGCTCGTCGTCAGCCGGTGGAACTCCTTCATCACCGAGCGGATGCTTACCGGAGCGATCGACGCGTTGATCCGCCACGGTGCGAGTGAGGACGACATCGAGGTCGTCCGAGTACCGGGCACCTGGGAGATACCTCTGGCGACGGCGCGGCTGCTGCGGCGGGGCGGTCTCGACGCAGTGGCATGCATCGGGTGCCTCATCCGCGGGGGCACGCCGCACTTCGAGTACCTGGCTGCCGAGGTCACGAAGGGCATCGCGCAGATCGGTCTGGACGCCGGCGTGCCTGTCACCTACGGCGTCATCACCGTGGAGAGCATCGAGCAGGCTGTCGAGCGGGCGGGCGCCAAGGCCGGCAACAAGGGCGCGGAGGCCGCGGTCGCCGCCATCGAGATGGCCAACCTCATGCGCCAACTCGGGTGAGGCGCCTGTTCAGCCCAAGCAGTCGCCTCTGGCGGCGCGTGGGCTACGTCGGCTTCTTCGCACTGGGATGCGGCGCGACGCTGCTGGCGCTGCGGCTGGCCGGTCGCGACTCCGCGTATGCTCCCCAAGGCGGGCCACTGGGCGTCCTCGCCGCGATCGACCGCGCGCCCAGCCCTGCCCACATCCCCCAGACGGCGCTGATCGCCGCCGCTGCGCGCATCGAGCCGGCTGTCGTCAACATCGACACGCTCGAGGAGCGAGGCGCGCCCAGCGTGACGAGGGATGGGCTTCGCACAGAGCGGCTGCAGGTGCAGGGCAAGGGCTCCGGCGTCCTCATCTCCTCGGATGGCTACATCGTCACGAACAGCCATGTGGTGGAGCATGCGTCGATCATCCGCGTCACGGTGAAGGGTGGCCGACAGTTCGACGGCCGGGTCATCGGGGCGGACCCGCAGGCCGACATCGCGGTCGTCAAAGTGGATGGCTCGGGTCTGCCGTCCGCTGAGCTGGGCGACTCGGACGCTCTGCGGGTCGGCGAGTTCGTCCTTGCGGTGGGGAACCCCCTGGGCATCGGCACCACGGTGACCCACGGCATCGTTTCTGCAACGAACCGCCGCAACCTGGCGGTGGGCTCCGGGCGCATTCTCCGGCAGGCGCTGCAGACCGACGCGCCGATCACGCAGGGCAACTCCGGGGGTGCGCTCGCCAACCTGCGGGGGCAGCTTGTGGGCATCAACACCGCGATCGCCTCCGACCGGGGCGGCGCGCCACTCGGCATCGGCTTCGCGATACCGGTGAACCCGACCCGCTCGGTGCTGCGACGCCTTATTGCCGTCTCTCGCACTACGCCCCGCGCCATCGGAGACCCCTTCATCGGCATCAGCTTCGCGCGCGTTCCCCGGGATGTCTCAAGGGAAGTCGGCCTGCCGCCAGGGCGGGGGATCATCGTGCTGGACGTCAAACCCCTCACCGGCGCGGCGGACGCGGGGCTCGAAGTGGGGAGCATCATCGTGGCGATCGACGGCCGGCCCATCGCTGCGGAGGACGACGTGCGGCAGGCGCTCGCCCCCCACCAGCCCGGCCAAACGGTCGCCGTCCGCATCTTCAGGGGCGACCGCACGGAACGCGAGGTGATGGTGCGCCTGGGGCGGCGACCCGAGGCCCCTCCGTCGCCCTAACCCGCCGGCCTGCCCATTCGCAGCGGACGGAGCTCCGGGCGGCGGTCGCGCCACGCCGTGTACTGCGTCAGACCGGCATCCATCGCCAGCGCGGCGACCTCCTCATAGGCGTAGGCGAGCTCATCGGGATGGTGGCTGTCGGAGCCGATGGTCAGGCGCTCACCGCCCATGTCGGCGTAGAGGCGCACATGCTGGGCGCACGGGTAGGTCTGGCCGGCGCCTTGCCGCAGGCCCGCCGAGTTGACCTCGAGCGCGACTCCGCGAGCCACCATCTCACCCAGCAGCTCCTCGACAATCGCCCGGTGCGGCGTCGGATCGAACGGACCGCAGGCGGCTACCCCGCGCCGCGTCGCGTACTCAAGGTGGCCCACAGCGTCGATCGCGCCGCTCCGCACGGACGCGAGCACCTCGCGGTAGTACGCCTCGTATGCCTGCACCGGCGTTCGGCCGCGGAGGTACTCGGGCGTCATCAGCATGGCGCGATCGACATAGTGTACGGACCCGAGCACGAAGTCGAAGCGATGGTCCTCCACGTATGCGCGGAGCTCGTCCTCGAACCACGTCTGGTAGTCGACCTCGATCCCCATGAGGATCTCCAGCCGGTCACCGAACGCGTCGCGGGCCCTGAGGATCGCGTCGCGGTACCGCTGGTAGTCGAAGTGGTTAACCACAGGATCGTCGGGGTCGAAGTCCTTGTGTTCCGTGAAGCAGATCTGTTCGAGACCGATGCTCACGGCCTGCGCGCACTGCTCCAGCAGTGTGCACCGGCCGTCGTGTGATAGATCGGTGTGCACCTGGTAGTCGGCAGCGAAGAACCGCCCGATCACGCGTGGCCCCCTGTCCCACGGCGGCGGGCCGATCTCATGGCCACACGACATCATGCATACGGATCGGCGGCTGGACGTCGCCGGACGTGATGGTCCAGGTGGGCGCCGCGTCACCGACCGCGTGCCGCTCGAGCGCGAGCGTGAGGCGCCCGCGCGCGTAGACGATGTCGAGGTCGCGCCTCCTCTCGCGAACTACCATGTCGACGCCGAGGCTGGCCCTTGCGCCTCGCACGCGGATCTCGGGCTCGCCCCACTCCAGACGGAGCACAGGGAACCCCCGGGAGGCGAAGAGGCGCCTGAGCGATGCTTCGAACTCGTCGCGATCCTGGCCGAGGGCGCGTCCCTCCGGGGCGATGAGCTCGGCCACGGACTGCGCGTCTCGTCGCGCGACCGCTTCGGCTGCGCGCGGGAGGACGGCGGCCACCTGCTCGTGGGGATCGACGTCGCGCGCCACCCTCCGTGGGGCGAGCAGCCACACGGCGACCGCTGTCACGCCGATCAGGCCGACCGCGAGCAGAACGCCGGACGAACGTCTCATCGGCTCGCCCCTCTTCCGGCGCCAGGGCTGCCCGCTGCGCCGGGCGACCATGGTAGCCATGCTGTGCGGCCCGAGTCAAGCCATGGGGCTATCCCGCGGAGATCGGCACCGGTTACGCGTCCGAGGAGCGGCGCCCCTGCCCGGCGGGCAACCTCCTCCTCCAACTGGCATCTCCGCGCGCCCGCTGCCAGGCAAGCAACGCGTCAATCATCCTCCCGGCCCCGTGGGACCTCGCGGGCGTCGTTCGACGCGCGAGGGGCGGACTACTGCCGAGCGGGCGGCCTGCTGGTTGCGGGATCGAGGAACGCGACGCCGCGGGCCTGCAGCAGGGCGACGATGCGTGCGGTCTCGCCACCGGGCGCCGCATAGGGCACGAAGGCTCGGTTGGCGAGCGAGGCGACCAGCTCGGGCCTATCTGCACTCGCCCGCACAGTCAGTCCTACCCCGGGCAACGCCCGAGTCAGGATCGCGCGCCGGCGGGCTGCGCAATCGGCGGGAAAACGATCAGGTACTGCCAGACCGGCGGCGAGGGAAGCAACGGAGCCACCGCGGCCGAGGACGGCGTGCCGGGAGGCAGCACTGGCAGCGGCCACGTCCCCAGCGCTTGGTGCCTAGGGCGTGCACTCCTCCAGTTGCACTGACAGTCTGAGCAACTGGTCCTTTAGCACCTTGACCGTGTCTGGGTCTATCCTGCCGGCTCGGTTCCGAGCCTTCCATTCGGCGAGTCCGTCGTAGACACAGTGACGGAAGTAGTTAAGTACCCCCTGCGAACCGGAAATCTGTGACAGGTGCGGGTGCTGCATGTTGACCACGACCTGAAGCGATACGGGCACGGTAGACTCGACCGCGACATACGGGTCGTTCGGAGAGGCGTCGCCTACAAGGAACAGCGCAACTGACAACTCGCCGACCTGTGCTCGGAAGGCCGGCTCGTTTCGGCTTGCCGCCAGCATCAGAGGCTCTAGAGCTGCGTCGACCAGCTCGCGAGGTGGCACGGCGTCGATCTCAATGGCGTCTGCCATGGCGGCTGCCGACATCTCAGACTCCATCTCCTCCAGGGCCGTCCTTATCTCGAGCCGAGAGGGCCCACGCTCGTCGTTGACGCTGCGCCGGCGGGAGCGAGCGGCCTCGCGGTAGTCACGGCACTCATCGGCCAGCTTATGCTCGAGCTCCTGCTCCTCGTCACCGAACCAGAGGATGTCGTCCTTCGTGTGGCTCACTGTGAAAGCGTCTAGGTTGATCTCGCCCTGCAGGCGTTGGTTCACCAAGTCGTTCGAGCCCTGCATCTGTCCGTAGAGCGACTGTGGACGCCAGCTGTCGGGCCATCCCCTGATCACACGTCCCGAGCGCAGTATCGAGAAGCCCGCGAAGGCGCGGCCTCCTCGCTCAAGCACCCCAACCCAGCCATGGACGTTCTTCCCGTTAACATCGAACGAGAAGTCCTTCTTGTACCGGGTTCCATCGGGTGCCTGTGCGAATTGCGAGTAGGGAACCGACCAATCCAAGACCTCGCCCTGCCAGGTCAGTGTGAGGATACCGTCGGAGATGTCATTCCGGTACATGGACCTAAGAAAGTCCCTGATCTTGCCTAGCGTCCTGGTCTGCATGGAGCGATGGAGTTGCCCGACCTCGATGATTGTGTAATGCTCATGACGGGGGCGGTCTCCGCGTTCACACATGGGCAGGTCGTTGGCTCCAGCCGCCACTTGCTCAACGTCCACTGTGACGGTGCGCTCGACCGTCTCCCCCAGACGCTTGGTGCGCACCGACCAGATGTCGCCAAACCAGCACGCAGCGGTCTTGAGGCCCATGCCGTATTGCGATCGCCCGTTCAGGTTGGGTGGCGGTATCCCCACCCTCAGAGCCCTCTCCGTCTCAGCGAGCGACATGCCCATCGCGTTGTCGCTGACGCGAAGCAGGCCATCATCGCGCGCGTAGACCACGTTAACCGTGAGGCCCTCGCTTGCGGCTGCGTACGCACCCTTCAAGGCATCCGCATTGTCGAAGTAAGACTGGGTCGAGTTGTCAACGAACTCAGCGAGCGCGTGCCAAGGGGTGTAGGCCAGGCGCTTGTAGGATCGGATCACATCAAGTCCAAGGCTGAGTTGAACTGCCACCCTTACCTCCTCCTGCGCGCAGCAGAAGCATCCAGAAGTACAAACCGTCCGCTCTCGGTACACGCCAGTGCGACAGGCTCGTTCAGCCGCGGAATCCCAGAGTCTGCGACTAGCCAGACCTTGTCCTGCACGTCAATGCGTCTCCACATGCTCGACCGTCCGCACATCTCGATCTCGAGCGAGGCTCCCGAGGCCACAGGCAGCGCAGCCGGCGACTGGACTGCCAGGAAAGCGCGTCCAAGAGCAGGCTCTGGTACACACCATGAGACTATGCGGTCGTCAGCCACAGGAGGGGCACCAACGGCGCGAAGAGCGAAGGCGTCCCGCTCAGAGCGGTATACCTCGATCACCATTAGGTGCGCTCCGAGCACTGCAAGCGGCAACTCCCAGCTTGAGCAGGGCTCTTCCACTACCACGAGCACTCGCGGCTGTGCCCCGAGCATCATCTGCTCCAAAGACCGGGGATCAAGCTCGGGAGCTCGCGATGCCAGGTGCCGCGCCTCGCGAATCGAGTAGCTGGCGCTCGACAGGGCCTGCACCTGCGGCATCACGTGCTGAGCGAATGAGTGCGTCGACAGCTCCACCTCGACCACCCACCACTGCCGGTACCCGCTGTGCACGAGGGCGAAGTCGGCGGCGAAGCGACCGTATTCGGACTGGACAGGCAGCGCGAATGGTACCAGGTGGAAAGCCGGAAACAGCGCGGTGGCGTCTTGGCGGACGAGCGCAGCGAACTCGCTCTCCAACAGAGCATGTACGGCGAGCGGTCGGTAGACCTGTCCTCGGATCACCAGGCGGTTCATTGGCTCACGCGCGCGACATGCCAAGTGACGCGCTCTGCCTCCCTCAGGCGCGCCGCCTCACGCCGCAGTCGCGTCTCCTCTTCGGCTGTGGCATACAGCGTGATCACAGAGGCGACATCCTTACCTGCAGAGGGACGCAGCGCACGACCCATCCGCTGGATGCGCTGGCGCACGCTGGACGTTGATGCGGCTATCAGGGCGATCCTCGTGTCTGGTACGTCGACGCCCTCATCGAGGGCGCGACAAGTGACCAGAACATCGAAGGCACCGCGACGGTAGAGACGGAGGTTGTCCCGCCGAAGCACCGGACTCATGCGCGAGTGGTACAAGGTAGCCGAATGTCCGCGCTCCTTAAGCAGCGCCAGCACACGCTCAGCATCGCCAATGCGCTCATGGAAGACGAGGGTCCGCGCGCCCCTGTGGCGGTCGATGACAGCGCCGACGACCGCGAGGCGAAGCTCCCCCGCGACCGAAAGGTGCGTGCGCCTGCGAAGTGACCTGCACCAACTGGTGCCCCTGGCACCGACTGCCAGACCTTGTGCCGCCAGCACGCGATCAGCAAGTGCATCCGCGAGATGCGCCTCACTCGGTCCTGTCTCAACCCGGATGTTGCAGAGCTCGAAGGCCGAGATCACACCGTCCCGGGCGGCCTCGTTGTAGTCATACTCGTAGATCAGCGGCCCCAGGGCCGGCACCAGGACATCGTCTAGGCCGTGGTCGTGCTGGCGCTCTGGGGTCGCTGAGAGCCCGAGCGCTGGCCCCAAGTGGCCTGCAACAGCTCGCGAGTTAACGCCGCTGCCGGCCCGGTGGCACTCGTCCACCACCAGGAGGCCGTCGTGTCCGGGCATGACACGGGCCACCCAGTCACGCGCTGTGTTAAGCACCACGATGTTAACGGTTGCGGGTCGCTCTGCCCGGCTCTCGCCGGAGTACGTAGCGATGTCATCGTCCCGCGCAAAGCAGTCCTCCCGCAAGGAGACCCACCACTGGTCCAGAAGGGCTAGGGTCGGAACGACGACGACCACCCGTCCTGCTGGGCTTTCCGATAGGTAGTCGGCAATGCACATCTGCGCGAGTACGGTCTTCCCAGCACCAGTGACGACCCGAACGATGCCGCGCCGTCCGCAGGCGCGCCACTGCGCTAGCGCACGCACTTGCCAGGCTCTCGGGGTCCTGCGGGAGAAGCTCGGCACGCTCTCTTCCCGTTCCGCTCGTAACTTAAGCGCCGACCTATGTGACGACAAGGTCGGGCACTCCCGCGAAGCGTCCAACCGATCCTCGCAAGTACCGCCGGTCCGTGTCGAACGCCAACCAGCGCCGACCCAGTTGCTCGGCAACGGCACCAGTCACGTTGCTGCCTGCGAAGGGATCCAGAACGAGGTCCCCCGGCCTTGTCAGGAAGCGTATGAAGAAGCTGGGTATCTCCGCAGGGAATCTAGCAGGATGTACAGGGAGGCCCTCCCTGCGGCAGAACTCTTGGTACTGATCAGCCGAGCTCGTGTTGGCGACTTCGAGCAGATTCGGAGGTATGGCTCCTCCGTTGTCCACGCCGAACTTGCCGCTAATGTCGTGCCCAGATGGTCGTGCTCCCCGGTTGTACCGACCCGTGGCCATGAGCCGGCGGTGACTGGCACCGTAGGGACGCAGGACCGCGCGGTTGTCTGCACTCGGTCGCGTCGTCTTGGACAACCACCAGATCGTCGATACAGAGTCCTTGACTCGCACACGCTCGATGTTCACCCACTGCGCGGGTCCAGGTAGCTTCGCCGTGTTGTGCCAGTAGAACTCCTGCGCGAGTGCGAATCCACCGTCGCGGACCAAGCGTACCAAGAGCTCGAACTGGTAGATCGAGCGCACCGGCTGTCCGGGCAGCCACGCTCCCCCGATCTCAACTACTAGGCTTCCATCGTCGCGCAACACGCGGCGGAACTCGACCGCGAAGGACATGAACCAGTCGACGTACTCCGATTGACTTTCGTTGCCGTATGGCTTCTTGCGAAGGAGAGCGAACGGGGGGGAAGTGACAATCGCGTTCACCGTGCCACTGGCCAGCTTCGCGACCTCAGTCCGGCTATCCCCGCAACAGGCTTCGCCGAGCGCGGTTCGGTATACAACGCTCCGCGTCTCGGCCATCGTCGCCGAGTTGGCATTGCTTGAGGGGTCTGTCCGTGGGCGGGATCTGGTAAGCGCGCCAGGGGCGACAGCCCGACTATCGGTGCTGCCACCTGAAGCGCCCGCAGCGGTGCCCGCTGCTGCAGATGCCGGCATGCATGATGTGTGATCGTCGCGCTCTGGCATACATGTCTGTTCCCCGTACCCAGTCCGGAGTCCTGCTTCGGTCGCGCCCTTCCCCGCCCGTCGTCTGCCGCCAGGCTACACCCTACCCGCCGCCCCCGCCATACGGCGCCGCCGCCTCCGCCGGGGCGTCGTGGTCCGCCAGCCAGCGGAGCAGGTGCGCGTGGAGCTGGCGGCACACGTCCGGCCATTGCGCCGCCACATCGCGCTCCGCGAGCGGGTCCTTGCGGCGGTCGTAGAGCTCCGGCCTGCCCGCGGCGCCTACCGGCGCGTAGGCCCAGTCCGCCGTGTAGACCACCAGCGTGCATTGCTCCGCGCCCGGCTTCCCGCC
>DATIKM010000091.1:0-51287 GCA_035477595.1 Chthonomonadales bacterium | reverse complement strand
GGCCCTGTAGGCGACTTGGCCGGTCTACCGCGCCTGTGTGTCGCGGTGCCGAGACGGGGCGCCAACGCCGGCTCTCCGCACGGCGCTGGGCGACTGCTGCCGCGCAGCCGTACGGGGCTCTCTGAGCGCTCAGATGCCCGGTCCCTCACCGGACCAGATCGAGCAGGCGTTCGGCGACCGAGGCCGACTTGGGCCCTACAGGCGCAGCGAGGTGCGTCCGACAACAGGAATGGCGACGATCATGACCTGGCGGCAGAGCTTATCTGGCTCTGCGGGGCAGGCGATCTGGCGACCGCGGCACACCTGCTCGAGCTCTTCGCCCTCTCGCGTCACCCGGGGAAGCCGACGGAGTCCGAGGCCCTGACTCGCGCGATTGCGGAGTGGCGCCCGGAGCGCCTTGAGCGGGCGCGCGCGGCCTGACCCCACTCAGCCGCAACACGGAGGAAACCGCCTTTTGAGCGACCTTCGGTCCATCGTGGAGACCGCGCCCGACGCCCTGAAGCCCGAACGGGCTGGTGGCGCCGCCACGATTGCCTGGCAGGGCGCATTCCTCACGCGCCACAGCCTGGCGCTGGTGAACCGCGAGCTTACCACGGCGCTGGCGGCCCAGAGGCCGAACTGGACGATCGCGCCCGTG
Organism: Chthonomonadales bacterium; assembly: GCA_035477595.1. GTDB lineage: Bacteria > Armatimonadota > Chthonomonadetes > Chthonomonadales > CAJBBX01 > DATIKM01. Next base: position 50,650 of record DATIKM010000091.1, on the reverse strand, counting down.
CAGCACGTGAGCGACGACGGGTCGCTTCGAACGGACCCGGCCTTGCGCGGCCTATCGGAGCGGATCAACGCGGCGCCGTCCGCGGACGTGTGGGTGCGCCACGGATGGCCGCCGGACTTTGCCCGCCCCGCGTGCCGCGCCTTCGTGGTCAGCCAGCCCTGGGAGTACGGCGCCCTGCCCGTCGACTGGCTCGCTGGCCTCCAGACCGTCGACGAGGTCTGGGCGCCGTCCCGCCATGTGCGCGATTCCTACATCCGGAGCGGAGTCGATCCGGAGAGGGTCGCCATCGTCCCAAACGGAGTCAACACGTACAGGTTCCGACCGGGCGTCGTACCGATGAAGCTGCCAACCAGCCGGTCGTTCGTGTTCCTCTTCGTGGGCGGCACGATCAGACGCAAGGGCATCGATGTTCTGCTGGACGCGTATGGGCGCGCCTTCCGCGCCAGCGACGACGTCGCCCTCGTGCTTAAGGAGTTCGGATCTGCCACGTTCTACGCCGGCAGGACTGCCGATGAGCGGATCGCCGCCTTCCAGAAAACGCCTGGCGCGCCCGAGCTGGTCTACATCAACGCAGACTTGTCCGATGACGAGGTAGCATCGCTCTACGCGGCATGCGACTGCCTCGTCCACCCGTACCGCGGTGAGGGCTACGGCCTGCCCATCGCTGAGGCCATGGCCTGCGGCAAGCCCTGCATTGTGACAGGCTACGGCGCTGCCCTCGATTTCGCCACCCCCGACAACGCTTACCTGATACCGGCCACCGAGGCGAGAATGCCGGAGGCGCGCATCGGCTGTACCCCGACGGTAGACCTGCCGTGGTGGGCCGAGCCCGACCGCGCTGCCCTCGTCGAGCTCATGCAGCGCGTGTGCGCCGACCGTGCTGGCGCGGCGCGTGTCGGTGAGAAGGCGGCTGCTGACATCTTCGCGAAGCACACGTGGTCGCACGCTGCGCGCGCGGCCGCTGCACGAATAGAGCTGCTCCTGGCGAACATGCCCACGCTGCAGCCCGCGCGGCCGTCGCCCGTCGTCTCGAAGCAGGCCGCGATGGACGCCCTCCGTGACCAGGACTGGGACCGGGCGGCCGACCTCTCCGCACGCTTCCTGGAGGCGAGCACTGATGACCCGGACCTGCGCAATGCCCGCGCGGTGGCGCTATACCGCGGAGGCGACGCGGAGCGGGCGATTGACGAGCTGCGCGCACAGGTCGCGGAGCGCCCGGAGCACCCCGGCCTGCGGCACAACCTGGCCACCATGCTCGTGGAGAGCGGACCTGCCCCCGAGGCTGCCGCCCACGCACTTGAGGCATTCAAGCTCGCGCCGGAGGTCCCCGAAGTGCGGCACACGCTGGGTCGCGCGCGTTCCGCCGCGGTCCGTGCTGCCCGTGCTATCCGCAAGCAGGCAGCTTCGCGGCGGGGCGCCCGCGAGAACCCGCTATACCGCGAGCTGGTAGCGGTAATAGAGCGGATCGATGAGGCCGTCCGGGCTGCGGCGGTCCCGTCGCCGTCCTCGCGGATGCAGCCGACGTCCTCGTCGCCACGCGTCTCCCTCGTGATGATCGCTCGCGACGAGGAGCGCTTCCTCGCACAGTGCCTCCGGAGCGCTCGCGATGCGGTTGACGAGATCGTCGTGGTCGACACCGGGTCCTCGGACCGTACGACGCAGATCGCGGAGGAGTTCGGGGCACGCGTCGTGCGACATCCGTGGCGCGACGACTTCGCCGATGCCCGCAACGTCTCGCTGGACCACGCGACGGGCGACTGGGCTTTGTGGTTGGATGCCGACGAGGAGCTGGCGACCGAGAGCGCCAGGCGCATCCGCGAGCTGGCCCGGACCGCCCCGCCGTACGTCGGCGGCTTCATGGCGACGCTGCGCAACTTCGTCGACTCGCCAGATGGCGCCGACGTCTTCTTCCACCGCGCCTGCAGGCTCTTCCGCAGGCTGCCGGTGACGCGGTTTGCGGGCAGGATACACGAGCAGAACACGCAGGGCCTGGAGAGGGCGGGCTACGTCATCGCCGCGTCCGACATCACGATTGAGCACCACGGCTACTCGGGCGAGGTGATGGCGGCGCGCAACAAGCATGAGCGGTTCATCGGCATGCTTCACCGGGAGATCGACGAGAACCCGGATGACCCGCTGCGCTTCTTCCAGTACTACAACCTGGGTAACGCATACTACATTGCCGGCGACATGTCGAGCGCCCTTGGCTGGCTGGAGAGGGCAGCGCAGAACCCGGAGCAGCGGACCGACTACGGTCCCATGCTCTACATTCAGTGGGCGACGACGCTGTACCGAACGGGACGGCCAGAGGAGGCTCTGCGCGTGCTCGACAGGGCGGAGTCCCTGGGGATGCGCAACCCCGGCCTGCTCTTCGTCCGTGGACACACCATGCTGGTGCTCCGCCGACCCGACGAAGCTAAGGGGCACTTCGGGGCGGCGATGGCCGAGGCGCGCCGAAACCCGGTCCTGGATGTCGGAGACGCTGCGTCGGGGTCGTACAAGGCGAGGTTCGGCCTGACACTTTCCTGCATCGCGCTCGAGGAGTACGCGGAGGGGGAGCGCCACGCCCGCGCCGTCCTCGCGGAGAAGCCACGCTTCACGGAGGCCCGGTTCGCGCTGGCGCACACCTTGTGGCGCCAAGCCCGCCACGCGGAGGCCGCAGGTGAGTACGACACGGTCCTTGCAGCCGACCCCGAGCACACGCAGGCTCGTGCCGAGCACGGCTGTGCGCTGGCGGCCCTCGGCCGCTACGCCGAGGCCCGCGATGCTCTGCTCGCCGTCCGGGACGCCATGCCGGACTCACTCGATGCGTGCCTCAGCCTGGCGTCGTCCTCGAGCTGCCTGGGTTTCCACGAGGAGGCGCGCGACGCTCTGCTCCAGGCCAGGCGGCTCGCGCCAGCATCGGCGGAGATCGCGGTGAACCTCGGACGCGAGCTCTGGGCTCTTGGTGACGCCACGCGAGCGCTCGAGACCTTCCTCGAGGCCGCGTCCATCGACCCGTCGCACGCCAACGCCTACTTCAATGCCGCCGATGTGCTCTATGGCGCCGGGCACTACGGTGACGCCGCGAGCATGGCTGCTGCAGGGCTCACGCGGGCGCCGGACCACGCGCCCGGCCTGTTTGTGCTGGGGAACTGCTGCATGCAGTCTGGCGACGCGGAGGGAGCCTGCGTCGCCTACCGCGCTGCGCTGGAGCGCAGACCCGACTACGCGGAAGCGCGCCACAACCTGCAGATCGCGGAAGAGGTCGCAGCCACTCAAGGCCAGGCGGCGTAGGCTCCCCGGCGCCTCAGGCAAGCGCCCGCCCGAGACCGCCGCCACACCGACCAGACCGCGCGCGTACGCCTCAGACCCACATCTTCCGGTCCAGGCTGCGGTACTGGATCGCCTCGGCAACGTGCGCAACGTGGAGGTCCTCGGCTGCGGCCAGGTCCGCGATCGTGCGCGCTACCTTCAGGATGCGGTCATAGGCTCGCGCGGAGAGCCCGAGCTGCTGGATCGCCGATCGCAGGACAGCCTTCACATCGTCGGCAGCGGCGCAGTGCTGCCGGATCTGGCGAGCGCCCATCTGCGCATTCGAGTGCAGCTCCGTACCCGCGAAGCGCGCCTGCTGCCGCTCTCGTGCGGATCGCACGCGTGCACGGATCGACGCCGAGGCCTCGGCAGGCGGATAGTTGACCAGCTCGTCCTCCGAGAGGCGTGGCACCTCCACGTGGAGGTCGATGCGATCCAGCAGAGGACCTGAGATGCGCTGCTGGTACTTGCGCACCTGCGAAGGCGAGCACGTGCACTGCCGGAACGTGTCGCCGAAGTACCCGCAGACGCACGGGTTCATGGCGGCGACGAGGATGAAGCTGGCGGGATAGCGCAGGGAAGCCTGTACGCGGGCGATGGTGACCATGCCGTCCTCGAGCGGCTGGCGCAGGACCTCGAGCCCGTCCCGCTTGAACTCGGGCAGCTCGTCGAGGAAGAGCACGCCATTGTGCGCGAGGCTCACCTCGCCAGGCCGCGGCACGGAGCCGCCCCCTACAAGCGCCGCATTCGAGAGCGTATGGTGGGGCGCGCGGAACGGCCGCGTCTTGATCAGGTACGTCTCGGGAGGCAGGAGGCCGCTGACGCTGTAGATACGGGTCGTCTCCAGCGCCTCATCCACCGACATCGGCGGCAGGACCGACGGCATTCTGCGCGCCAGCATGGTCTTGCCGGAGCCCGGCGGCCCAATCAGGAGCACGTTGTGGCCCCCGGCTGCCGCGACTTCGAGCGCGCGCTTCACGTGCGTCTGCCCCTTGACGTCAGCGAAGTCCGCCGTGTAGGCTGCCTCCTCCGCCATAAGAGCGCCCGGGTCGGAGACCACAGGGTGGAAGCGCTCTGGCTCGCTGAGGAGCTCCGCTACCTCCAGCAGATTGCCAACCGGGTAGACCTCGATGCCGCCCGCGATCGCCGCTTCGCACCGGTTAGCCGCAGGGACGACCAGCCGCCGGACGCCTGCCTGTCTGGCAGCGAGCGCGATCGGCAGGACCCCCGCCACCGGGCGAACGCTTCCATCGAGCGACAGCTCGCCGACGATCAAGGTGTCCTCGTGGAGGCCGCTCTGAACCTGCTGCGAGGCCGTGAGGATGCCCACGGCGATGGGCAGGTCGAAGCTCGGGCCCTCCTTGCGAGTGTCCGCCGGCGCCAGGTTGATGGTGATGCGCTTCTGCGGGAACTCGAAACCGGAGTTGCGGATCGCGCTCCGGACCCGCTCTCTGCTCTCCTGCACGGCGGCGTCCGGCAGACCGACTAGCGCCCACATGGGAACGGTCGTAGAGATGTCCACCTCGACCGTCACCCCATACGCGTCGATGCCCATGACGGCGCTGGAGAGGACGCGCGCAAGCATGAGGGGCGAGCTCCTTGCGTTGCCGGGTGACGACTGTTTCTTCGGGCGATGCGCGATTCCTGTCGGCGGGATGCAGGACGGTCAGCCACCAAAGCCCTCCGCGAGTCGCACGAGGGTCTCGTAGTTGCCCATGGTCCGGGCGCTGATCTGTCGGCCATATGGGCAGGACGTCGGCATGAGCACGAAACCACGGCCTTCGCCCGCCGTTCCATCGGCCAAGGCTTGTGAGGCCACGCGCTCGAAGTCGGGCGGGTCCAGATTCTCGATGTCTGCGACTTCGATGTTGCCGAACAGGGCAAGGTCACGCCCATACTCGCGGCGCACATCGGAGAGAAGCGCGTCGCCCTGAGGCGGCGGCTCGATCGGGTCAGTTGCGCTCGCCCCCATCGCGACGAACCGCGGCAGCGCCTCTCGGACACGCCCGTGGCAGTGGATGCGCGCATAGCCGCCATTCCGCTCGATGACATGCACGACAGGACCTGTATAGCGCACCACGTACTCATCGAACAGACGCAACGGGAGGTAGGGCGGCGTCGCGTACTCCGGGCCCGCGATGCGCCACAGTCGGCCCGGGAGCTGTGGTGCGACCTGATCGACGACCCGGTAGATGGCGCGCCCGACCTTCTCGAGGAGGGCATGGAAGAGCGCTGGTTCGGTGAGGGCGATCACGGTGTAGTCCGCCATGGAGAACAGGCTGGCGGCGAGGCAGAGGGGGTCCGCAGTCTCCACCATGACGATGCCCGCGTCCCCGAGAGCCTGCTCCGCTGCGGCAACGTTCGCCACGTCGGCGTCCCGGTCCCAGAGCTCGTCCGGCAGCGTCAGGTATGCGCGCAGATCGTCCGCCGACTTGAGGAGGTGTTCCGTGACCCACACCGTCTGGATGTCGCGGTCCCGGCGCGTCACCTGCGTCAGCGTACGCCCGCCGGCCGTGACAGTGGTGCGGCTGTAGCGGGTTGATGGCTCGCGCCATGTCTCGGTGGCGACATGCCGGGCATAGAGGTCGGGGTGAAGCGCGGTGGTCACCGGCGCGACCATGCGGATGATGTCCGTCTTGTCCTCCGCGAGCTGCAGCAGCGGCCGCCAGGAGGGGTCGTTGTAGACGGAGAACGGGTCGGGATCGCTCGGGTCGACCGCGAAGCCCGCGATCTCGTAGAAGTTGACAGCCGGACGGTCCACAGGCGCGCCCTCGAGCGATGCGAGGAGGCGCTCGCGTCGTGTCATGGTCCTGTGCCCCACCCCGCCGGTGTACCGCGGGCGATGCGCACCAGTGAGAGGCCCCGGCTCCCACTCCGGTTGGCATCGTGCGTACCGGTGGGCGCCGGGGCCTCTGCGACTGCCCGACGACAGCGTAAGGCTACTCTCACGCGGCCACGCCGCAGCACTTGCGCAGCATCTGCTTGCGGCCCGACGCCGTGAGAGTCATCACAACATCGACCTTCTTCCCGCAGAGGCGACACATCTGGCCAGCCGACTTGGCCTCCTGTCGAGCCGCCACATTCGTCTTCGACTTCTTGCCCTCTCCAGCCAACGCTGCCCTCTCCTTGCGTGATCAAGCGACGAGAGACGATTATACCCGAGCGGACCACGCCTCTCCCCACGGCATGGAGTCCCTTCCGACTGTCATACGCGACACAGATCGAACGCCGCCTTGAGCGCCGCCGCGGGATCCCCCTTCGGTATGAACTCGTGGCCCACGTAGCCGTCGTATCCGGTCTCGGCGATGGCGCGCATGATCGGCGGGTACCACAGCTCCTGAGAGTCGTCCATGTCGTTTCGCCCCGGGTTGCCGGCCGTGTGGTAGTGCCCGAAGTAGCCAGAGTGGTCCCGTATGGTGCGGATCACGTCGCCTTCCATGATCTGCATGTGATAGATGTCGTAGAGCAGCTTCACCCGCGGCGATCCGACCATCTCGCACACCGCAACTCCCCAGAGCGTGCGGTCGCACTGGTAGTCACGGTGATCCACCTTGCTGTTCAGCAGCTCCACCACCAGGTTCACCCCAGCATCCTCCGCCGCCTGCGCCACCCGCCGCAGACCTTCCGCCGTGATGATGGCCCCGCTCCAGTCGTCGAGACCATTGCGGTTGCCGCTGAAGCAGATCAGGTTGGGAATGGCCCACTTCTGCGCAAGCTTCAGGTTGGCCAGGATCTCACGCTCGATGCGGTCGTGGTTCTCTCGCCGATTGAGGCCATCCGTGAGCGACTGATGACCGCCCGTCGAGGCAATCGTGAGCCCGTGATCCCTCACCAGCTGCCAGTGTTCCTCACCCACCAGCTCGACGGCGTCGTACCCGATCTCCGCGACCGTGCGCACGAACGCCTCCGGCGCGAAGTTCGGCCGGACGAAGCACCACCACGAAGCGGACTGCTTCACACGAGCCATTGCACGGATCCTCCGGGGTTGGGGTGGCGCGCTAGCGCACGGTCGTGCAGCGGCAATGATGACTTCCCATCGCAAGCGCGCCCGTATATAATACAGCTCACGGCTCTCCCTCCGCAATCCGTGCACACCACCAGCCGCCGGCGGGCCGCAATCCCTTTTGCGGGAGGTGTCCGGTGCACCCCTTGGACATGGCGTTCTGGTTCTGCCTGATGCTCGGCGGCGTGTACACGCTGGTGTCTCTGGTTCTCAGCGGGGCCTCCCAGGTGGTCGACCACGGCGCTGACGCCGGCTCGGCACACTCCATTGGCCATGCTGAGGCCGGCGTGGGCGCCGCCGATGCGCATGGTCACGTGCCGGCGACCGACCCGGGCGAGGCACTCGCGCACCACGGCAGCCACGGTGCGACTCAGGCTCACCACGAAGGCGGGTTCAACCTGCTGCAGTATGTGAGCCCGCTCGCCGTCGCGGGCTTCCTTCTTGGCTTCGGCGGAGTAGGCGTCGCCGCACGGATGATGGGCCTTGCCGTCTGGCCGAGCCTCGTGTGCGCGACCGCTGGCGGCCTCGGGCTATGGCTCATCGCGTACCTGATCATCACTCGGATCTTCGTGCAGGCAACGGGTACGAGCCACTATCGGCAGGATGAGCTGGTCGGCCGTCGTGGGCTCGTCCTGGCGAGCATCGAGGGACGCCGGCCAGGGATGGTCTGTTACACCATCACGGGCTCGCGCCAGACGGTGCGCGCCGTCAGCGAAGACCCCGATGAGGCCCTACCGGCCGGCACTGCTGTACGCATCCGCCGCATGGAGAACAACACCGCATTCGTGAGCAAGATCGACCTGTAGTCGGCTGGGCGCGGCGCGGTTCGCGGCCACGCCCGAAAGGAGGGTACCCATGCCCGCGTTGCCGCTCGATCAGTTCTTCCTGTACCTTGGCGCAGGCGCGGTGGTGCTGGTCGTGCTCGTCTTCACGATCATCACCATCTACCGGGCCATGTACCGCAAGGTGGGCCCCAATGAGGTGCTGGTCATCTCTGGCGGCAAGGGTGAGGTGCTGATGGACGAGGGCGGCGATCGCCGCCGAATCGGCTTCCGCATCGTAAAGGGCGGCGGCTCCCTGGTGAACCCCCTGACGGAGCGAGTCGAGGTGATGTCGCTCGAGCTGATCACGCTCGACATCGTGACGCCCGAGATGTACACGAAGATGGGCGTGCCCATCAAAGTGGACGGGGTCGCGCAGATCAAGGTCCGCGGAGACGACGTCTCCATCCGCACGGCCGCCGAGCAGTTCCTCAACAAGACGCGCGAGGAGATCAAGCAGATCGCCTACCAGACGGTGGCGGGTCACCTGCGCGCCATCCTGGGCACCCTGACTGTCGAGGAAGTGTACGCTGCCCACGACACCTTCGCCCAGCGCGTGGCCGAAGTCTCGGCCGGCGACCTTACGAACATGGGCCTCGAGGTCGTCAGCTTCACCATTCGCGAGATATCGGACAGTCGCGGATACCTCGAGGCCATCGGCAAGACGCGGATCGCGCAGGTGAAGCGCGACGCACAGATCGGCGAGGCGGAGGCCAACCGGGACGCGACGATCCGCTCGGCCCAGGCGCAGCAGGCGGCATCCATCGCCAAGTTCGAGGCCGAGACAAAGATCGCCGAGGCGGACCGAGACTACAGCCTGAAGGTGCAGGACTATAACGCCGCCGTCAACCAGAAGAAGGCCGAGGCCGACCTTGCCTACGACCTCCAGAGGTACAAGACCGAGCAGGCAGTGCGCGAGCAGGCGGTCCAGGTGCAGATCGTCGAGAAGATGAAGCAGACGGAACTCGAGGACAAGGAGATCTCGCGCAGGGAGAGGGAGCTCATCGCCACCGTCCAGCGTCCGGCGGAAGCGGAGCGGACGCGAATCCAGACCATCGCGGAGGCCGAGCAGTTTCGGCTCAAGGCCACGGCCCTCGGGCAGGCAGAGGCGTCCAAGACCACCGGCTTCGCGCAGGCCGACGTCGTGCAGAAGTCGGGGCAGTCGGAGGCGGAGGCGAACCGCGTGCGCGGGCTCGTCGAGGCAGAGGTCAACAAGGCAAAGGCCCTTGCCGACGCGACGGCGATCGAGGCGCGCGGCCTCGCGGAGGCAAAGGCGATCGAAGCGAAGGGACTCGCCGAAGCGGAGTCGGTGCGCGCTCGCGGGCTCGCCGAGGCCACGGCCATGTCGAAGCGAGCCGAAGCGTTCCGCGCCTACAACGAGGCAGCCGTGGCGCAGATGATCATCGAGAAGCTCCCGGCGATGGCGCAGGCGGTGGCCGCTCCTCTGAGCCGTGTCGACAAGATCGTGATGGTCAACACGAGCGGCGAGGGCGTGGGGGCGAGTCGGCTCACCCACGAGGTTACGGGCATCATGGCCCAGGTGCCACCCGTGATCGAGGCGATGACGGGCCTGAAGCTCTCGGACCTGGTGAGCCGGGTGCCAGCCGTGAGCGGCTCCGCCGCCACCAAGGGGGCTGCCACGGAGACGGCAGAGGAAGCGACAGCCGCGACCCCGCCGGCGGCCGGCGCTTCCACGTCACCCACCCCCTGACCCTCTGCTATGCCACAGCAGCGAATGAGGGGGGCGGGCCGGATCGAGAACCGGCCCGCTCCCCTGTTCACGCGACTGCGAGAGCCGGGGAGCTATCGGGGCGGGTACGACACGCCGCCTCCCTGCTGGGGAACCGCGCCGCCGCGATAGGTGGAGGCGCCGCCGCCCTGAAAGCCGGAGACGCCGCCGCCCTGCTGGTACACGCCCCCTTGCGCCCCCGTCTGACCGCCGCCCTGCGGGAAGGCGCCCTGGCCGGCGGGCGCGCCGCCGCCGAAGACCGCCGCGCCGGGAGCGCTGACACCGGGACCCGGAGCGCCCGACGGCGCAGCCTGCATCACGCCGCGCCGGGCGGCCTCGGGCATCGACTGCCCGCCCCCCTCGCCGCGCAGGTTGGCCCGAAACTCCGGTGCGACATCGCCGCCCCACAGCCAGAACAGAACGACGAGCCACGCAAGGCAGCCCAGGGACAGCAGGACGATCACCTTCTTGCGGTGGACGTTCGGCACCAGTCCGGAGCCCGCGCAATCTATGCACGTGACGTTGCCAGTGGCGTCGCAGTTGGTGCACGCCGCCTGCTGACCATCTACGACCGGGCCGATCCTCCCAGCGCCGCCGCAGTTCACGCATGGCGACCTGCCCTTGGCGTCGCAAGCGATGCAGCCGACCGTCGGCCCCAGGCTCGCGTGTCGGCGCACGCGAAACCAGCGCGAGAGATCGGCTCGCAGCCGGCTCTTGAGCTCATCGGCTCCTTCCTGCACCGCCGCACGCTGCGACGGGTTCAGCGTTGGCCGCATGCCATCCCCCTCAGAACGAGAACGCGTTGCCGGGCGGCAGGCCCTGCATGTGGCCCCGGAACACCTGCTCCGGCATGTTCTTCACGTGCCCATCGAAAAAGAGGCAGTTGTGCTGCTCGTTGTGTGGCGCCCACCCCGGGTACCACGACCAGCCGGTCGGCACAGGGTTCGCCACCGCGAAGGAGGTCAGGTAGCGGTAGTCCCAGAGCAGGATGATCCGGCTCGGCTCCGTGACTGCGGCCTCCGACCGGGCGGCAGCGAAGCCGTTCAGCACGTAACTGGTGCCTGGCGAGGCCGTGTTGGAGTTCTGGGTCCATCCCCTGTGCGACTTACACTGGTAGACCTCGACGCTGCGCACGTAGGGGAATATGGCCTGCGCCCAGTTCACGTAAGGGGAGCTGTACCAGTCGGGAACGCCGTAGGCCACATCGAGCCAGAACGGGCAGCATGGGTCGATGAACAGGCGATCCTGCGCGGGGTACTGGCCATCGTAGTCGGACGTGTACATCGTCATGGCGAGCCCCAGTTGCCGCACGTTAGAGACGCAGACGAGTTGGCGCGCCTTCTCACGTGCGGTGGCGAACACGGGGAAGAGCATCGCCGCCAGAATGCCGATGATGGCGATGACGACGAGTAGCTCGATCAGGGTGAAGGCGGTTCGCCGCTTCCGGTCCATGTGCCGTCCTTTCGCGACCCCGCGCGCCCGATCCCCCGGCTGTGCGCGCAGGCGCCGCGCGTCGTCGGGCGGACGGGCCAGGTCCGGGAACGCTCGCCGATTCCGGTCGGCACGCTCCCGTGGCGAGTGTACCACCACCCGCCCCGCCACGCACGGAGCGCGACGGGACAGGTGGCTCCTTCTAGGTTGGACGGCGCGGACGCGCTCTGGTTCTAGGTGCCCATCTCCCACGACGAAAGGTACTGCACCTGCTCCTCCGTCAGGGTGTCGATGCCGATGCCCATGGCGGTCAGCTTCAGGCGGGCGATCTCGTCGTCGATCTCCCTGGGTACCGGGTAGACGCGCCGCTCGAGGTCGGCGGCATGGCGCGCCATGTGCTCGGCGCACAGCGCCTGGTTGGCAAAGGACATGTCCATCACGCTGGCCGGGTGCCCCTCGGCCGCTGCCAGGTTGATCAGCCGGCCCTCGCCCAGCACGTAGAGGCGCCGGCCATCCGGCATCGTGTACTCCTGCACGAACTCGCGCACCTGCCGCACACCCACTGCCGTGGCCGCCAGGCCCTCGAGGTCTATCTCCACGTTAAAGTGCCCCGAGTTGCTGATGATGGCGCCGTCCTTCATCACAGCGAAGTGCTCCGGCCTCAGCACGTGTATGTCGCCCGTCAGCGTACAGAACTGGTCGCCCACACGGGCGGCCTGCTCCATTTGCATGACCTCGAAGCCATCCATCACGGCTTCCAGCGCGCGAATCGGCCTGACCTCGGTGATGACAACCCGGGCGCCCATGCCGCGGCCGCGCATCGCCACTCCTCGCCCGCACCAGCCGTAACCCGCGATAACCAGCGTGCTGCCGGCGAGCAGCCGGTTGGTGGCGCGGATAATCCCGTCAATCGTGCTCTGCCCCGTCCCGTAGCGGTTGTCGAAAAGGTGCTTCGTGTCGGCGTCGTTGACCGCGACGATCGGGTAGCGCAGAACTCCCTGTGCCGCCATCGCGCGGAGCCGGATGACACCGGTCGTCGTTTCCTCGGTGCCGCCGATGATCGTGTCGATCAGTTCCTTGCGGTCACTGTGTATCACCCCCACCGTGTCCGCGCCGTCGTCCATGGTGAGGTGCGGCCGCACGTCCAGCGCCGCGTGGATGTGCCTGTAGTAGGTGTCGTTGTCCTCGCCCTTGATGGCGTAGGTCGCGATGCCGTACTCCTTCACGAGCGCGGCGGCGACGTCATCCTGGGTGGAGAGCGGATTGGATGCGCACAGCGCCACCGTTGCGCCACCCGCCTTGAGCGTGATCGCCAAGTTGGCGGTCTCCGTGGTGACGTGCAGACAGGCGGTGAGGTTCAGGCCGGCCAGCGGCTTCTCGCGCTCAAAGCGCTCGCGAATGAGGCGCAGCACCGGCATCTCCATCTCCGCCCACTCGATCCGCAACTTGCCCTTCTCCGCCAGCGAGAGGTCGCGTACGTCGTGGCTCGTGGCCATCCATGTCCTCCTCATGCCTGTCAGCCCGGTTATCGTGTCATACACGCCCATCAATGAGCGCTCAGCAGGCGGTTCTGCTTGCGCGCCTCGTACTCCAACCAGTCGTGAGCCAACCCATCGTGCGCCGGCAGTGGCTTGGCGTGGGCCGCGCCCCGCCGCCGCGGAGCCAGCGCAGCCGTAGCTAGTGCCGCTGGCAGCGCGCCCGGCACCATCGCCGCTCCGCCGCCAGCGCGCAGCCGACCAACCAGCATACCTTGCCCCGGCGCCGCAACCACGAATGCCCACGGATCGGCCTTGCCCTCCGGGAACTGCGCCGGGGGGGGACACGCAACCCGGGAGCGTCGAGCGGCGTCGAGCAGCTCCGGCGCAGCCTCAGGGCCGGCTGCCCACAGCACCTCCACACCGCCGCACCTCAGCAGGCCTATGGCCGCTGCGAGCGCCGCCTGCTCACCCGCGATCCAGATGGGCTCCTTGCCGTGCCCGACTCCACCCAGAGCGCTCAACTCTCGCTCGAGCCGGTTGAGCGATGCCATGGCCCTCTCTCTCGCGTCCGCGATCAGCCGCCCTGGCGGGACCGCCCGGAACGTCCGCGGGTCACCGGCGCCGGCAACGGCGGCGCCCTTCTCGGCCAGCCGCGCCACCACGCCATACACGCGCGATAGTGGCACTCCTGACCGCACGCCCAGGCGGTAGGCGGTCGCGGGGCCTTCCTCCAACATCGCCCGGTAGACGCGTGCTTCGTACTCCGTGAGGCCGAGAAGCGCCTCCGCGGAGGGACCGACAGTCATATTCACCACCTCGGTGGTTAATATACCCCACACGGCGAGTTTGACTCGTGGAATGGCCTGTGGTACGGTGTGGTGAGACCGCAGCAGGGCCTGCCGCACGCTGGCTCACGCTCAACGGAACTGGTCGGGGCCGGACGCCGGACCCCCCGCCCTCTTCGGGTGTACCGGCGCCGCCTCCCGCCAATGGTGAGACGCTGGTCCGCACGGGCGCTCCAGCAGCAGGCTCGTGAACGTACCGGTTGGCGCTCGAGGCGGACGCGCGCTGCTGCCGCGCGCCAGGCGCCGTTACCATGTGGAGATCGATGGCTGAACGTCTCTGGGGCACCTGCGTTGTGATGCGACCCGCCGTGCGGGCGCTCGCTGTTCTCTGGCTCATGTGCGCCGGGCTGTCGCACGCCGGCGCAGACATCGGCCGGCTGGACCCGCTCGCTAGGCCTGACACGCGCATTCGCCCCGGTTTCGCCCTGGCGGTGCGCGTCTCCCTGCACGCTGTGGACGAACGGGAGCTTACGGGCGAGTTCCCGGTCGACGAGCGAGGCAACCTCCAGCTGCGCGTGGGTGGCGAGCCGATCCCCCTGATCCCGGTGGCGGGGTCAACGGCGGCGGAAGCTGAGCGCCTCGTGCTCAGAGCGGTGGAGCGCTACTTCGTTGCCGCGCCCGACGTAACGGTGGGCATCGCGCGTATACCGCGCATCACCGTGCTGGTGCAGGGCGCCACCTTCCGCAATGGGCCAATCCGCCTGGCGCGAGGCGCGCGCCTCTCGGACGCGCTGGCAGAGACAAGCTACCTGCCCAATGCGGACCTCTCCGCAATACGGATCGCGCGAACGGAGCACGACACGCGGATCACCCTGAACGTTGACTTCCGCGGAGCCGATGCCAACAGCCGCGCCGACCCTGAGCTGCAGGACGGCGACACCGTCGCCATTCCGGCTCTCGCAGCGCCGACGGTCGCGCGGACCGTCGCCGTGCTGGGCGAGGTAGCGCGGCCGGGCATGGCGCCCTACCGAGCAGGAATGACCGTGCGCGACGCCCTGGGCGACGCAGGTGGGATGCTCGCGAGCGCGGACACGGACCGGGTCGTCGTCCGGCGTGTCGGTCGCGCGGCGGTCCTTACCGTAGACGGATCCCGCGCGATTGCAGGCGTGCTCACCGACAATGTGCCGCTTCAGCCGGACGACACGGTCTTCGTGATGCCCCGTGACACAGGCCGCCGCTGCTCAGTCGTCGGCGCTGTGGCCTCGCCCGGCACGTTCGAGCTGCGGAGACCGGTGACGCTCACCGAAGCGATCGTGCAGGCCGGGGGTTTCCGGCCCGATGCGGACCGCGGCGCGGTCGTGCTGATCCGGGGGATGCTGACGGACCCCGCGCAGGCCAGGCCCGTCACGATCAACTACGACGAGATCGCCTCGGGCCAGCGCAGGGATATCGCGCTTGAGCCTGGCGACATGGTGCAGGTGCCGGAACGCAAGCGCCCTCGCTCGCCCTTGCTGGACATCGGCACGCTGCTGCTCCGCTTGTTCCTCTTCTAGCCCTCGCCGTCACCGCGCAGGTACGTCTTGCGGCGCACCGACCACAGCCTGGTCCACTCCCTGATCATGCTCAGGGCCGCCGCTGCTGCAGCCAATCCCGCCGATGCCCTCACAGGAACGGGTTCGTGCGACGCTCTCGGCCGATCGTGGTCCGATGGGTGTCGGTAGCGGAGTCGCCGTGGCCAGGGTACACGATGGTGTCGTCCGGGAGCGACAGGAGCTTCTCACGGATCGTGGCGATGAGCAGCCCGGGGTCGCCGCCGGGCAGGTCGGCGCGACCGATGCTGCCGGCGAACAGGACATCGCCCACCAGCACGAACCCCTCCCCCAGCAGCGAGAGACCACCCGGTGAGTGGCCCGGGGTATGCAGAACCTTCAGTGACGCACCCCCGACGGCCAGCGTGTCGCCATCGCGTAGCCACACCGTGGGCTCGACGGGATCAGGTGGCGCGACGCCGAACCACGATGCCTGCTCGGGCAGCGAGGCATAGTTGGGCCGCTCGTCTTCATGCGCGATGAGCGGCGCACCGCTCGCCGCTACGAAGCGCGCGTTCTCGGCCACGTGGTCTAGGTGTGCGTGCGTGTTCACCACGCCGGTGATGCGCAGACCGCGCGCGATCAGGTCATCGAGCACGCCTGCGCTCCCAAACGCCGGGTCCACGACGACGGAGCAGCCGGTCTCCTCGTCCACAAGGGCATAGCACAGGTTCAACATCGGGCCAACCACGTACTGCACGATCTGCATGGGTACTCCTTCGCGCGGGCCGCTGGCTACGCGCGGTCAACGGACAGATTCGCCCGCGCCTATGCCACGATGACACATGTGGGGCACATCGGGCTCCAGGACCACGGCGGGCGTGTGTTGCCGAAGAACGTGAAGCTGCGCGATATACCGCCTCGCCAGCCGGCCCCGTAGTCCCGCAAACTGGGTCGCGAGCTACGCTTGCATCTCGTGAACGAAGCGTGCGATGAGCAGCCGGTCGGCCGATGCGAGAGACCAGAACGCAAGACCGGCGCGGATCGATCCGTCGGCGAGCACGCGGCGATGAACGACCGTTGCCGAGGCGCGGATCGGTTGCCGGTAACGCGGATCCACCGCCGAGGCAGAGGGACACAGTCCGTCGGGACTCGGCGCCTCAAGCCTGAACACCACGTCCAGCCGCCCCACGGGAGGCTGTGTGGCGAACCGGAGCCCGAGGCCGCCCGCGCTGACATTGACCCCATCCCCCTTGAGCCAGCCGAGGGGCTTCCCGTCGGCGCCGTAGCCGCGCACCATCACGGTGCCATCAAGGTCTACCCGGCGCGCGGAGCGGCAGGCTCGTTTGCGGAGCGGCGCGTCGAATGTGAGCGCAACGTCCTCGCCGCCGCGTGCGTGGACCTTCCCCACGCCCGAGTAGTAGTGGCCATCCAGAACACCGAAGAACCCAACGGACGAACCGACATCGAGCGGGCCGCCCCTCGCAAAGGCGGTTGCCACGCGCACCTGCGCGGCACGCTCATCGAGACGCAGCAGCGCGGCCCGCGTGGCACCGCGGCCCGTGATGGTCAGCTCGACCATCCGGTCCGGTGCGATGCCCCGCATCTGTGCTGCTGTTGTCGCGATCATCGTCGCACCCGTCGCCTGCTGGCGGCGTGGTAGAGCACGCGGAGCGGCTGCGGCCGCTTCACGAAGGTCTCGGGGCTAGTATCGGCATCAGGGCACCCGCGCTGCAGGCACGGAGCAGATCGCGTCAGGTGTCGAGTGTCACTGCGATCGCCGCAAGGTCCTGCGCCCCATCGCCAAGCTGCGCGGCGACGATCGAGCACGCGTCTGCGGCGCGTTGCCACGCGTACTCGCGGACGGCGGCGCGGATCGGCTCGAGCACCAGGTCGCCTGCGTGAACCGCGATCGTCCCAAGCACGACGCGCTCCGGATTGATCGTCTGAATCAGGTTGGCGAGGCCGATGCCCATATAGGTGCCCGCCTCCGCGAGCACACTCGAACAGAACGCATCACCCTCGCGCGCCAGGTCCACCACGTGGCGCGCGGTGATGTCCTCTGCTCGCCCGCCGGCCGCCTCCAGCAGGCGCCGGCCCCGCCCATAGGCCCTGCTGTCGCGTGCTAGGCGAGCGATCGCCGGTCCGGAGGCCAGCGCCTCAAGACACCCGCGCTTGCCGCAGTTGCACAGCGGCCCGTTCACCAGGATTGTCTGGTGCCCGACCTCGCCGGCCAGGTCCGTCGCGCCCCGGTAGAGCCTGCCGTCAAGGATGAGGCCGCCGCCAATGCCGGTTCCCATCGTCAGGAAGGCCATGTGACGCGTGCCGCGGCCCGCGCCCCATCGCCACTCGGCGACGGCGGTGGCGTTGGCGTCGTTCTCGAGCACAACGCGGATGCCGGGCCAGGCCTCCTCGAAGAGGCTGCGCACGGGGACTGCCTCCCATCCCGGCAGGTTCGGCGGGCTGTGCACGATGCCGGTCGTGGTGTCAAGCGGACCACCGCACGATATCCCAATGGCGTCGACCGCAGGCACGCCGGACTCTGCCACAAGGTCACGCCCCATCTCGATCAGTCGATCAAGAACCGCTTGCGGGCCCGCCTCCGCGGGCGTCTGGACCGACCGTCGCGCCACGATGGCGCCGTCGGCAGCGCCCAGAGCGACCGCGCACTTCGTGCCGCCAATGTCAACCCCCAGTATCATGCGCGAACCCTCTTCCCATGGACCGGCTTCCAGAGCAGCGCCCCGCCACTGTTAACGCGCGCCCGAGGCATGCGCTTCAGTTCGGACACGACAGGGCGCCGGCCGCCGGTCGGCCTCCGAGTACTCCTCAATCACCACAAGCCGGTCGCCCGGCCCGATCCGCTCAGGTCCATGCGCTGCCACGAGGGGTCCGGTCTCGCCGTCCGATCTCAGCAGCACCATCGTTCCGCCGGCTGAGCGCACTTCCTCTACCGTTAGTCCGGCACACTCAGGATGATCGGTCACGCGCACCGTGCGAAGCATAAGCAGGCGGCCACCGAGCGTGAACCCGTGCACGACGTCAGGCGCCAAAGCAGCCGCCGCGAAGGTAGCCGCCGCGACCCTCGATGGGCTTATCGCCTGACCGATGCCGAGAAGCTGGGTGCCAACCTTGTCCGCCAGAGCGATGTCGAACAAGCGCACCACAGTGCGCACGCTCGGGTTCAGCTGCTCCGCCAGGTGGGCGATCCGCAGGTTCATGAGGTCGTCGTCCGTGACGGCGACAACCGCGCGCGCGCTCTGCACGCCGGCCTGCTCGAGCGTCTGCGCTTGCGCGGCGTCTGCCATCAGCACCGGGATCGACACGGGGAGCTCGACGCTGTGCTGCTGCCCCACATCGCGGCCAATGCCCAGAACGGGCTCCCGCAGCGCGTGCAGCCTTTGCACCACAAGGTGCCCGATGTTACCTAGACCCACCACCACAACATGGCCGGACAGCGTCGTCCGCAGGCGGCCGAACACCTGCTCGAACCTCTGGCTCACCAGGTAGTTTGTGAGGATGCTAAAGCAGATCAGGAACAGCGCGGCGCCGCTCAACATGAGGATGCATCCAAAGATCTTCATGGCCGCCGGAGCGTGGAGCAGAGTGATGTCGCCGAACCCGACCGTGGTGACGACCGTGGTGGTGAAGTAGACCGCGTCCAGCCACGAGAGACCGAGGCCCTCCCTGAACACGATCACACTCACCAGGCAGAGCGTGGTGAACGCGAGCAAACCCGCACGCAGCGGCTTCGATGCATGGTGCCACAGACCACCCAATATCGATAGCACGGGAGCCCGCTGCCTTACCCAGGTATGCGGGCTCCACCGGGACGCACGCAGCGCAGCGCTCGCACCCGGATGCGCCGCTAGATCATCCACCGGGTGCGTCGTGGCCACCACGACCTGATCGCCAGCCGCGACGCGCATCCGCGCGGCGTGACGGTCCTCCGTGCTCGCGGCGGCAGGTCTCAGCGCCAGCGGGAGCATGCCCCGGCTCGCGCAGAAGTCCGCAAGGTCGGGCGGCGCGCCGGGCGGCACCTGCGTTGTCGATATGGCCACGACGACGTCCTCGATCTCGAACGCGCGTAGCACATCGTCGCCGAGCGCTGCCGCCACGAACGCCGGGGCCGACAGGTCGGCAACGTTCAGGACAGTGCGTGCGAGCCCTTCGCGACGTGCTCGATCCGCCAGATGGCGGTCGTAGAGGCGCAGCACAACCGGCGTCTGGGGCGCGATCCGGCGGGCCTCCAGCGCGATGGCCAGGCTCTTGAGGTCGTCCTCGGTCGCAATGAGCACGGCGCGGGCGCGGTCAATGCCGGCGTCGCGGAGAGTTCGCTCCGACCGCGCGTCCTCGCGGATCAGCCTCGTAACGAGGCTGGCAACCTGGTCCTCCCAGTCTCGATGATCGTCGCGACCAACCGCAATGATCGGCTCGTGGAGGCCACGGAGCAGTTCGCACACTGAGACGCCGATCTTCCCGATCCCACACACGACGATGTGGTCGTGGAGGCTCGGGTACCCCTCGCGGTCACCCTCTTTCCACCCGAGAGTCACGTGTCGCTGTCCTCCCGTTGTGCCGTCCACCAGCGACGCAGCGCTGCTTCGGCGCATGCAGTGTCGCCGGGCCCCAGGCGACCCTCGATCGCCTCGTCGAGCAGAAAGCGCTTGGCTCGCCCGATCACCGGACCCGCTGGCACCCCCAGGATCCGCATGATCTCCCGGCCACCGAGCGGGCTCCGAAGGAGGGAGGCGTGCGACTCCGCCTCCACTGCGGCGATCCTGGCGGCCGTCGCGTCGAGATCGAAGGCAGGCGCACCAGGCCCCATTGCCGCGATGTCCGCTCGCGCAATCTCGAAGAGGCCCGGGAGATGGTGGCCCGTGTCCCTGATGAGCCGCCGGATCGCCGCGTCGGACCACTCAGGCGTCACCTCGCCGACGCGCATGTGGAGGCGCACTAGGTCGCTCACCTCCTGGCACAGCGCGCCTGGGAAGCGGAGCCGTCGCAGCAGACCGTGCGCGATCTCCGCGCCAGCGGCAGCATGCCCCAGGAAGTGCACGCCAGCACCATCCTCCGCCCTGGTGCGCGGCTTGCCGACATCGTGCAGCAGGACCGCCAGTCGCAGAGCGATAGGTGCGCCGGGCGGCAGTCTTGCCAGTGCCGCCAGCGTGTGTCCCCACGCATCGAGGTTGTGCCAGGAGTTCTGGCCGACCCCCACCATCTCCTCGAGTTCAGGAGCGAACTGCCGCAGCAGTCCAGCCTCCCTCAGAAGGGAGATGCCCCGGCCGGGATCCGGTCCTTCCACGATCTTCGCGAACTCCTCGCGAATGCGCTCTGCGGAGACCACGGGACGGGACGGCTCGAGCAGGTTCAGGCGATGCGCCATCTCCCCGACAGCATCCCACGCGGCGGAGTCGATCTGGAAGCCGAAGTGAACGGCAAACCGGACCGCGCGCAGCATCCGCAACGGGTCGTCGCGGAACGTCTCCATCGGGTCGAGCGGGGTGCGTATCAGCCGCGCGGCAAGGTCCGGGTACGCCAGGCCGGTCAGGTCCTGCACGACCCCGCTGTGCAGACTCCGAAGCAGTGTGTTGATGGTGAAGTCGCGACGCTGCACGTCGTCATAGAGACTCGCGGGTCGCACGTTCGGCTTCCGGGAGCCAGGCTCGTAGCTCTCGGCGCGCGCCGACGTGAGCTCGACCGTGAAGCCGTCGACGCACAACATGGCGGTGCCGAACCGCTCGTAGACGACCGGTCTGTGCGAGGTGACGCCGCGGCTGTCGAGGTAGCTGGCGAGGCTGACCGCGTCGCCCTCCACCACGAGGTCAACCTCGTTGCCAGGGCTGAGCCCCAGCGCGAGATCGCGCAGATACCCGCCCACCACGTGGATGCGGCCCTCGAAGGCTGTCGCTCGAGTGGCATCGCGCACCACCGCGAGCGCCCGCTCCGCGCTGCAGACAGCGCCGCGCGCCCGCCCGGCCTCCCCTCGCCCGGTGCCATCCACCCGCAACGGTCTCCTTCGCCCGGACACACGCGGCTAACTCGCCGCGGGCCTCCGGTGATAGTACCGCACGCACGGCAGGCGGTCCTGCCCTGACCCGGTGCCGGCCAGCGAACGGGGCGGACAGCCCGCTCGTCATGGTATGATGACCGCCAAGCCTCCAGTGCCCTTGGCGACCGGTGGGCGCATGAACATCCTCCAGGTCATCTCCAGTAGCCGCACGTCGGGCGCCGAGAAACACATGGCCGTCCTGTCGGCCGGACTCCAGGGCCGCGGCCATGCGGTTACGGCTGCGGTTCCTCCCGAAGGTTGGCTGACGGATTTCATGCGCGGCGCCGGCGTCCCGACGGTGTACCTGCCAATGCGGGGCAGTCACTCCCTCGCGACCGTGTTCCGGCTCCGCAGCCTCATTCGCGCCCAGCAGATTGATATCGTCCACACGCACCTGACGCGCGCCACCTACCTCGGCTACTTCGCGGCCGCAATCAGTCGGGTGCCGGTCGTCTCCAGCGTTCATGTTCTCACACGCGACTTCGCGTACCGCTGGCTCCCTCGCAGCAACCACTGGTTCGTCGCGGTGTCCAACGATCTGCGTCAGAGGATCGTGGCGCGGGGCGTGCCGGCGTCGCGAGTCCGCACGGTCTACAACGGCACGGACATCGCGCCCGATGGCGCGCCTGCTGCACAGGCGCTGAGCGTTCGGGCCGAGCTCGGCGTTCCCGCAGACGCGCTGCTCGTGGGGCAGTTCGGCCGCGTCGACGAGTTCAAGGGCCAGCGCCTGCTTGTGGAGGCTGCCTCCTCCATCGTAGCGGAGTCTCCGCGCGCCCACTTCGTGTTCGTGGGACACGCGCCCCCCGCTACCCAGCAGGCACTCTACGAGATGGCCACGGAACGCGGCGTTGAGGACCGCCTGCGCTTCACCGGCGTCCGCAACGACGTCGCCCGCCTGCTGCATGCGATGGACGTGGTGACGCTCGTATCACTCACAGAAGCGTGCAGCATGGCCATCATCGAAGC
The DNA here is from genome assembly GCA_035477595.1 of Chthonomonadales bacterium. GTDB lineage: Bacteria > Armatimonadota > Chthonomonadetes > Chthonomonadales > CAJBBX01 > DATIKM01. Next base: position 28,562 of record DATIKM010000091.1, on the reverse strand, counting down.
GATGACCATGGGGCGGCCCGTAGTGGCCACCAGGGCGGGCGGCAACCTCGAGCTGATCGTGGATGGCGAGACGGGTGTGCTGGTCGAGCGCACCCCCGCACGCATCGCGAGCGCAGTCTCCGGTCTCCTGCTGTCCGCAGAACGCCGGTTGGCCATGGGCTCAGCCGCCCGCGAGCGCGCCGAGGCGCTGTTCTCGGCGCCCGGAATGGCGAGGGACATGGAGTCCCTCTACAATGACGTGATGACTGTGCGCCGCTGCCCGTAAGGTCCTGGGCAGCTGGCTCCGGCGGCATCTCTCTCCTATCCCGCCGGGTCCGCAAGATCGGCGGCGCCTGGCCGCCTGCGCGGTACCGGCGCGACCGACGCTGAACGTCGTATCAGCGAACACCACGTGCGGGGAGCTTGCGATGAGAGTTGGCGTCATCGGGCTGGGTTGGCCGGGCCAGACGCATGCCAGACACGCGGCACAGGTGGAGGGCGTTACGGTGGCCGCGATGACAGACCTCGACGGCGACAAGGCTCGCGCGATGGCGGAGCCCTACGGCGCCTCCTCCTACACCGACTACCACAACATGCTCGACCGCGAGCGCTTGGACGCCGTCTTCCTCTGCACGCCCCACTTCGTCCGCCTTGAGCCGATCCGGGAGATCGCCAAGCACGGCATCGCGCTGTTCTGCGAGAAGCCGCCTGCATTCACCATGGAGGAGGCACTGCAGTGCCGCGAGGCCATCGAATCGGCCGCCATCGTCAGTTCGGTTGGCTTCATGTACCGGTGGGCCCGCATCACGGAGCACGTGCGCGACGCGATCGCCGGCCGCACGGTCATTGCCTGCCTCATCCGCGGCGCGTGGCCTGTTGCGTTCTGGGAGGGCATACCGCCCTGGCTGCTGTTCGAGGAGAAGTCCGGAGGGCCGATCATTGAGCAGGGCGTGCACCTGATCGACGTGGCGCGCTACCTGCTGCAGGACGATATCGCCGAGGTACAGGCCTTCCAGTCACCCGTTGTGCTACAGCGCGGCGCCACCGCCAACGTTTACGACACAGTCTCCGTGAACCTGCGCTGGTCGCGCGGGGCGCTCGGCTCGCACCTGCACAACTGGTCCCATCGCGGGTGGGTATGGGAGGTCGACGTCATCTGCGACACTGCCCGTCTCACATGGGACATGGCCAACAAGCGCGTGACGGGCCTGGTAGACGGGACCCCGGTCGAGTGTGTGGCCCACGATGACTGCTACCGCACGGAGGTCGAGGGGTTCCTCGACGCGGTGCGGCGTGGCGACCCGAGTGGCGTGCGTTCCACCTATGCCGACAGCGTGCGCACTCTCGCCACCGCCCTCGCAGCACGCGAGTCCCTTGCGACCGGAGCGCCTGTCCCGGTGCCAGCCGCCTGAGCAAAGGCGCACAACCGCAGGACTAGCCGTGGATCCAGCCGCGGACGATGCACCGCACGATGGCGCACGGCCTCATGGGGCCTGCGCGGCGGGCGGGGCGATGCCGGGGAGGGCGTGCGCGCCGACCGGGACGGTCTCACGCGTCTGTCGGCCCGCCCGGTCGCGGTGTCCCAGGGACTCAGACAGAGACGCGCGCAGATGACGGGCGGAACTGACCGCAGGACCGGCGATGCGCGCACAGCGGCCGAGTCCTCATCAGCACTCGCCGACCGGGTCCCGCGCGTAGATCTCCTCAGGCCCGAGCACATCCGGGTAGTGCGGTCGCAGGTAGCGTCGAACCTCCCAGCACAGGCCGCACCGCTGCGGGCAGCCCGCTCGCGGCTCGTAGCCGAGCCGGGCCGCGAGCGGTAACAGCGCCTGGGGCCCGCCATCCATGACGGCGTCGATGATGGCGTGGCGGCCCCGCAGTCCCCGCACCATTACGCCCGGCAGCGGCTCGAGGTCGGCGTTGCCCACCACGATCCCGCAGCACGTCTGGATGTTGCCATACGGGTCGATGTGGATCTCCCACATCGTCTCGGGATCGAACTCGCGGGCGCACCCCGACTCCCCCACCCCGCCATGCCACATGGCGTCGCGCAGGTCGGCCAGAGGCCGGTCCGGGAAGTGGCGCGCCAGGTCGTCGCCTGCCCGGCCGACAAGACGCGGAGGGTTCGCCCTCGCGTACGCGGCTCGGCGCTCCGGATCCATGCCTATCGCACGGAACCTCTCCAGATCGTCGAGCGTGAGCTCCTCCGATGCTACGTTCTCGCGCCCGAAGACCTCAACCGCGATTCGGTGGCATCGCAGCCGGCGCGTCGGCGGACACTGCTCCTGATGGTAGGGGTCGGCGCTGATGAGCAGGCCCAGGACACCCGCGTCGCGCAGCGCGGTCAGACGGTCGCGGGTGATGCGGTCGGTCGCGGCGAAGGTCGCGTTCGTCTCGACGAAGTGCGGCGCCACGCCGGCTCGCCCTGCCGCCTGGCAGATGGCGAGCAGATCGCTCCAGAACATCATCGCCTCGCCGCCCGCGATGTGCACCACGCGGTCGGTCGCTTGGAGCTGCCGCAGGTACTCGACGGCGCGATCAGGCGGTGTGCGCACGGATGGCTTGCGCGGACTGCAGTTGAACAGGCAGTGGCGGCAGGCCAGCGTGCACCGATACGTGAAGAGCAGGCTGGCGACGTGCTTACGACCGATCGCCGCCGCCACGCCGACCTCGGCGATCACCCGCTCTACCGGAATCGCCTCCCGCACCGTACGGTTCCCCCTTTTCTGGTTGACAGGCTGTGGCACTTGTACCTAAACTGGAGCCGCCCGCCGCGCGGAACGCCAGTTCAGGGGGACAGCTACGTGCTCAGACAGATCGCGCCCGAGGAGATGCCGGGCAACGTGTTCCGTCTCGTTGGCTCGGATTGGATGCTTATAACGGCGGGCCCTCCCGCCTCGCACAACACGATGACGGCGAGCTGGGGAGGATTCGGGGTGCTGTGGGGCCGGAACGTCTGCTGGTGCGTGGTGCGCCCCCATCGCCATACGTACGGCTTCATGGAGCACAACGCGAGCTTTACCCTCTCGTTCTTCGATCCCGCGTCTCGGCCCGCGCTCGAGCTCTGCGGCACGAGGTCCGGGCGCGACGTCGACAAGGCCGCGGCAGCGGGCCTCACGCCGGTAGAGAGCTTCGTGCCGGGGTCGACCCACTTCGCCGAGGCACGGCTCGTCATCGCCTGCCGCAAGCTCTACACCCACGACCTAGACCCGAGCCGGTTCCTGGACCCGAGCATCGACGACAACTATCCGCAGCGCGACTACCACCGGCTGTACTTGGGGGAGGCGGTGCAGGCCGGCATCCGTGCCTGAGGGGCCCGGGAGGCCGGCCCGGCCCCCCCCTACACGCGCGCGTGCGTCTTAACGAAGTCCACCAGTTCGTCCGCCAGGCAGAAGGCCAGGCCGGTGACCGTGTCGGCGCAGCCGTAGTAGATGGCGATGCGCCCCGTCGGGGGGTCAACGAGCGCCGCACATGGGAAAGCAACGTTCGGCACGTCACCCACGCACTCGTAGAGGGTCTGCGGCGACAGGATGTAGGGCTCCGCGCGGTACCTCACCTTCCACGGCTCGTCGAGGTCGAGCAGGGCGGCGCCAGCGCTGTACACGAACCCGTTGCACGATGTCAGGACGCCATGGTAGATGAGGAGCCACCCCTCCGTTGTCTCGATCGGGACTGGCCCGGCGCCGATCTTCGTGGACTGCCATCCTCCGATGGGCGACATGACGTGCCGGTGGCAGCCCCAGTGGACCAGATCGGGGCTCTGGCTCAGGAAGATGTCGCCGAATGGCGTGTGCCCGTTGTCGCTGGGCCGGCTCAGCATCACGTACTTGCCACCCACCTTGCGCGGGAACAGCACCCCGTTGCGGTTGAATGGCAGGAGCGCGTTCTCCATCTTGTGGAACGTGTTGAAATCCGTTGTCCACCCGATGCCGATCGTGGGTCCGTGGTAGCCATTGCACCAGGTGACGTAGTAGCGGTCCTCAAGCCAGCACACGCGAGGATCGTAGCCATACTCCCAGCGCACGACCTCGGGGTCGTCGCCCTGCCACGCAATGCGCTCATCGTCGATCTGCCAGTTGATGCCGTCCTGGCTCCGGCCGCGATGGAGTTGCATCGACCGGCGTGTGTCGTCGCAGCGGAACACGCCGGCGTATGCCCCACGGAACGGCACGACCGCGCTATTGAAGATGCTGTTGGACGTCCTCGTCAGGTCGCGCGGGATGACCGGGTTGCCGCTGTAGCGCCACACCACGTCGCCGCGCCCGGCCGGACGCGCCTCCCAAGGGATGTTGGGAAGCGGTTCCCCCACGATCAGGCGGCTGGACGAGGAGGAGTCGTGCATAGTCGGGCTCCTTGCTTGTCGGGTTCGGGTCGGCTCAGCGCGGGTGGGTTCCCGGCTGGCATCGCTCTGCACGTTGCACGCCGACAGCGCCTTCTCCTGCTCGCACCACCATCGGTGACAGCTCTCGATGTGTGGGTCTGAGTGATGTGGCAAAGATGGCCTAGAAAACGGAGCCATCCGAGTAGTGCGTGTTGGATCGCGCTTCCATGAGCCCTTCGGAGCCCCTGACGCCTGGCCGGTTGCGCTAGCTGGTGGTGCATCTGCGGCATCGGATGGAGGAGCAGCTGCCGCTCGTCGAGATGCAGCGGGCGCCCATCCGCTAGTTGGAGGAGGAGGTTGCCCGTTGGGCAGGGCCGGCGATCCACCGTCGTCCGCCCCTCAAGCGGAGCGGCCGCTCGCTCAGGCGCTCCCGCCGTTCGTGACACCGAACCGGCCGGAGCGTCCCAGGAGGGAACGCAGACCTCGTCCCCACGGCCGTGACCTGCGTCGGGAGGCGCCGAGCGCGGTGGTGGAGCACGCTCCGGGGAGCTGCTCGGAGTTCGGCCGTAAGCTCTCCGGCGGATGCGTGCATGCCAGCCGTCAGGTCATGGACACGCTTCGTCGAGCACCCCGGTGCGCCTGCGGGACCACGACGCCGCCGAGCGCGCTGTCAGTCGGTTCGTCACCGGGCGCAAAGTCAGCGGAGGCACGCGCGGCCCGAAGGGATCAGACACACACGCAGTCCTCCACAGCTGCTTCCAGGCCTGGGCGCTGCGCGGCGAGGACAGCCTGCATCCCTGCAAGGGGATGCTCGCCGGACGCAGTGCGACCACCGCCGCCACATCCGCCCACCAACCTCGCTTGCACACAGCCAGAGCCGCCGCAGACGCCTGCTCGCGCAGGAGAGCCGGGCATAGTCGCCGCAATGCGATCCTTCGGAGGGCGCTCACGCCATGCGCATCCTCAGCGCGTTCATCATCCTTCTCGCGGCCGCGGAGGCAGGGGTCTCCGCGGGCGCATAGGAGCAGGCCAGGCACTGGAGGCAGATCGTGAAGCTCGAACCAGTTCCGTTCACTCAGGTGCGGATTGCGGACGTCTTCTGGGCGCCGCGGCAGGAGACGAACCGCACCGTCTCGATCCCCCACAGCCTCGCCATGTTGGAGCGGTCCGGCAACCTCCGGAACATGGACCTGGCGGCCGCCGGCAAGCGAGACGGCTACTCAGGGCCGGTCTTCATGGACTCGGACCTCTACAAGGCTATAGAAGCTGCGGCCTTCTCCCTCGCCGCCCGCCCGGACCCCGCCCTGGACGCCGAGGTCGACCGCATCGTGGCGCACATCGCGGCGGCCCAGATGCCGGATGGCTACCTGAACACACACTACCAGGTGAACGAGCCGGACAGGCGGTGGACGAACCTGCGGGACAACCACGAGCTCTACTGCGCGGGCCACCTCTTCGAGGCTGCCGTCGCCCACTACCAGGCGACCGGCAAGCGCACGCTGCTCGACGTTGCCCTCCGGTTCGCCGACTGCATCGACCGGACCTTCGGGCCCGGGCCGGAGAAGCGGCCGGGCTACTGCGGCCATCCCGAGATCGAGCTGGCACTGGTGAAGCTCTGGCGCGCCACCGGCGAGCGCCGTTACTTCGAGCTGGCGCGGCACTTCGTTGAGACGCGCGGGAGCCAGTTCTTCGCGGACGAACATGGCACGCCGCGCGGTCAGTACGATGGCGCCTACTGCCAGGACGACGTGCCGATCCGCGAGCACCGAACCATCAAGGGGCACGCGGTTCGCGCCGCCTACCTGATGGCGGGAGTGGTCGATGTGGCCGCCGAGACAGGCGACACGGGCCTGCTGCAGATGGTCGACCGCGTCTGGCGCAACACGGTCGAGCGCCGCACGTACGTGACGGGCGGCATCGGTCCCTCCGCCCACAACGAAGGATTCACCACCGACTACGATCTGCCGAACCGCACCGCGTACCAGGAAACGTGCGCCTCCATCGCCATGGCCATGTGGAGCCACCGGCTGGCACTGCTCTACGGCGACTCGCGCTACGCCGACGCCCTCGAGACCGCCCTTTACAACGGCGTGCTGGCAGGCGTCTCGCTGGACGGCTACCGCTACTTCTACACGAACCCACTCGAGAGCGTCGGGACCCACCACCGCCTCGAGTGGTATGGCTGCGCCTGCTGCCCGCCGAACGTGACGCGGACCGTCGCCGCGCTCGGGCAGTACGCCTACGCCACAGGCGCGGGAGCGCTCGTGGTGAACCTCTTCATCAAGGGATCGGCCGCTGCCACCGTCGACGGTCGGAAGGTGCGTCTGGACGTGGCAACCCGCTACCCGTGGGACGGCGCCGTGCGTCTCATCGTCCGGCCGGAGAGCCCGGCGCGGTTTGCGCTGCTGTTGCGGAAGCCCGGCTGGTGCGAGGGTGCGACCGTTCGGGTCAACGGCGCGGCATTCGACGCCCCGCTCCAGCGGGGCTACCATGTGATCGAGCGCGAGTGGCAACCAGGCGACCGTGTGAGCCTGTCGCTTCCCATGCCTGTCCGGCAGGTGCGCTCGCACCCGCGGGTGCGCGACAACGCGGGCCTCACCGCGCTGCAGCGCGGCCCCATCGTCTACTGCTTCGAGCAGCGCGACCAGAGCGTGGCGCTCTCGACGGCCGCGATGCCCGTGGGGACGCGCTTCGCGCCGAAGTGGAGGCCTGACCTTCTAGGCGGCGTTGTGGCGCTGCATGGCGACGGGTCGGCGCGCTACGACGAGAGCTGGAGCAGGGCGCTCTACCGACCGGCCGGCCAGCTTCGCAGCGCAAGCCTGACGGCGGTCCCCTACTGCGTGTGGGACAACCGCGAGGCGGGCGCGATGCGCGTCTGGATGCCGGAGACGCCCGATGCGCCGCCTGCCGGCGGCCCGGAGTCGACAGCGCAGGTCAGGGTCTCGTTCCAGCACACCAACAGCCGGCCGGCTGCCATCAACGACGGCATCGAGCCCCGGTCGAGCGCCGACCAGTTGGCGGGCAACATCTGCCACTGGTGGCCCCATCTGGGCGGGCGCGAGTGGGTCCAGTACACCTGGCCTACCGAGATCACGGTTGCCGGATGCCGCGTCTACTGGTTCGACGACACGGGAACTGGCGCGTGCCGCATACCTGCCGCCTGGGAGGTGCAGTACCTGGCGGGAGGCGCGTGGCGGCCGGTGGTCGCCACGCGCAGCTACGAGACAGCCAGGGACCGATGGTGCGAGGTGGCGTTCGAGCCGGTGCGGACACGCGCGCTGCGCATCGTGGTGACCCAGCAATACGGATACGCCTCCGGGATCCACGAGTGGCACGTGGGCGTGGACGAGGAACCGTGACCCGCCTAGGTGGAGGTGTCACAACTGCGCGTTGACAGCGGGGCGGGCCTCCCGTCATAATGGTAGCGTCGCCGCGTCGCGGACTCGCCCCGCGCGGCGCTTATCTTTGGTGCATCATGTCACTGCCCTCGCCTCCGCGGGCCCCAGGGCAAAGCGAGACGCATCGGTCGCGGTGAACGAACGACGACCTCTCCGGCGCCGCCCGCGGCTGGCGCGGCCTGTCACCTTCCGTGTGGTCGGCATGGAGAGCGGCAGGCTGGCTGGTGAGCTCTCGTTGCGACGGACGGCTCACACCGAGAGGCCCGGGCGGGCGCCCTCGATGCGAACGAGGTTAACTGCGTGGGTGCGAACAGAGTCGGTGCCCTGTCGTTCACGGCGATGATGCGCGGCGCCCGGCGCCCGGCGCTCTTACTGACTCATTCCACCGCATGCCTCGCCTGGAAGGCTCCCGCGCCAATTCGATAGCCCACCTGTCCGCGCCGGTCTGCACACGCGGCCGCGACGCGGACGCGTGAACGGACCGATATGGACTACAAGCAGACGCTAAACATCACCCTGAGCGATAAGGACCCGCGCGCGATGCCCCAGCGCGCGAACCTGCCGCAGCGCGAGATGCAGATCCAGGCGCGCTGGGACGCGATCGACCTCTACAGGCGCACCCTTGAGAAGCCGGCCCCGAAGGGAACCTTCGTCCTGCACGACGGGCCGCCCTACTCCAACGGCGACATCCACCTCGGTCACGCCCTGAACAAGATTGCCAAGGACATCATCGTCAAGTACAAGACGATGAGCGGATTCCGCGCGCCATACGTCCCGGGATGGGATAACCACGGGATGCCGATCGAGAACAATGTCTCGCGCGAGTTCCGCGAGGCGGGCATCGCGCCAGACCCGGTGACGATGCGCAGCCGCTGCCGCGAGTACGCGACCGAGTGGGTCGAGCGGCAGAAGGCGCAGTTCCGGCGCCTCGGCGTGCGGGGCGACTGGGACCACCCGTACCTGACGATGAGCGCCGACTTCGAAGCGCGCATCGTGCGCGCATTCGCCCAGATGGCGGAGAAGGGGTACGTCTACCGCGGTCTCAAGCCGGTCCTCTGGTGCGCAGAGTGCGCAACGGCGCTGGCCGATGCCGAAGTGGAGTACGGCGACCACACGTCGCTCAGCATCTTCGTGCGGTTCCCCGTGGCGCGTGACCCACAGGAGGTGTTCGGGCGCGGCCAGACGGCGCCGCCCGCGTCATACCTGCTCATCTGGACCACGACACCGTGGACGATCCCTGCTAACCTCGCGCTTGCCGTACATCGGGACGCCCGCTACCGCCTGGTGGAGTGCGACGGCGACCGCTACCTATGCGCGGACACGCTCTGCGACGCGACGATGGCGGCGACGGGGCTCGCCGGAGGCACCGTAGGCACGTTCGACGGCGCAGCGCTGGCGGGTCTGGTCTGCCGCCATCCGCTGTATAGCCGAGAGTCGCCGGTCGTCTTCGCGGACTACGTGACGATGACCGAGGGCACAGGCATCGTGCACACCGCGCCCGGGCACGGCAAAGAGGACTTCGACACCGGCCGGCGCGAGGGGCTCGACGTGCTCTGCCCCGTGGACTCGCACGGCGTGTTCACGGCCGAGGCAGGCCCCGGCCTCTCCGGAGCGCGAATCCTGACCGGCGACGCGGACCGCCGTGTCATGGCGGCGCTGGGCGACAACCTCCTGGCGCGGAGCGACTACAAGCACAGCTACCCGCACTGCTGGCGCTGCCACCAACCGCTCCTCTTCCGCGCCACGGTCCAGTGGTTCATGGCGATCGACCACGAAGGGCATCGGGAGCGCGCTCTCGACCAGGTCGAGCGCACGCGCTGGTACCCGCCCTCCATGCGGAACAGGATCACGTCTATGGTGGCGAACCGTCCGGACTGGTGCCTGAGCCGGCAGCGCGCCTGGGGCGTGGGCATCCCCGTGTTCTACTGCACGGGGTGTGGACGGGAAACGATCGAGCCCAAAGCGATGCAGGCGGCCGTAGATCTGGTGGCCCGCGAGGGCTCGGACGCCTGGTTCGCGCGACCTGCCTGGGAGATCCTCCCCGCCGGCTACCGATGCGCTGGCTGCGGCGCGCAGGAGTTCCGCAAGGAAACGGACATTCTAGACGTGTGGTTTGACTCGGGCTCCACGCACCTCGCCGTGCTGCAGAGCCCGCGGTGGCCCGAGCTGCACTGGCCTGCGGACCTGTATCTGGAGGGCACGGACCAGCACCGCGGCTGGTTCAACTCGTCGCTGATGGTTGCGGTAGCCATCGAGGGCGCGGCTCCGTACCGCGAGGTGATCACCAACGGGTGGACGCTCGACGAGAGCGGCAAGCAGATGCACAAGTCGTGGGGCAATGCCGTGGCGCCGACCGAGGCGGTGGAGACCTATGGCGCCGACATGCTGCGCCTCTGGGTCGCATCTACGGACTACTTTGACGATGTGCGCTGCTCCGAGGCAATACTGAAGCAGGTCGCCGAGACCTATCGCCGCATCCGCAACACGTTTCGGATGCTGGTGAACAACGTCGCCGACTTCGACCCGACCAGAGATGCCGTGCCTTACGCGGAGTTGCACGACCTCGATCGGTGGGCTCTGGCGCGTCTCTGCCGCACCGTAGATGCCTGCCGGGCGGGCTATGAGTCCTACGAGTTCCACCGCGTGTACCATGCGGTGCACAACTTCTGCACCGTCGATCTCAGTGCGTTCTACCTCGACGTGCTGAAGGACCGTCTCTACTGCTCAGGGCGCGCCTCGAGGACGCGGCGCTCCGCGCAGACAGTGATGCACCGGATAGCGGACGCCATGGCTCGACTGCTGGCGCCGGTGCTCTCCCACACTGCAGAGGAGGTGTGGGACCACCTCGCGATGGACGGCAAGCCCGCAAGCGTGCACCTTGCGGACTTCCCAGACGGCGCGGACGGCGCTGCAGAGGGGGTTCTGGCCTCCTGGGCGCCCCTGCTCGCGCTGCGCGACCGCGTGCAACTGGCGATCGAGGTCGCGCGCCAGGAGAAGCGCATCGCGAACCCGCTGGAGGCAGTGGTGCGCCTGAGCCTGCAAGCAGACACCTGCGCGGCTGTCCAGCCGTACGCGGAGCACCTCGCCTACGTGCTGCGCGTCTCGCAGGCAGAGCTTCGTGACGGCGCCAAGGACGAGCGAATCGAGGTGGCGCGCGCGGAAGGCGCCAAGTGCGCGCGCTGCTGGCTGGTGAGGCAGGATGTCGGCTCCTCGACCGCGTACCCGGACCTGTGCGGCCGGTGCACCGATGTCGTGGAGCATTGGGCTGCAGGCGCGTCGGACTGACGGAGGGAACGGCATGGCCGATCGGAACCTGGAGAAGTACCGGAAGCGGCTTCTGGCTGAGAAGACGCGCCTCGAGTCGCAGCGTGAGCGCCTGCAGCGCCGGGCGGCAGGAGAGCGCAGTTCCGGTCCACGGATCGGCGGTGACGGGGGGCTCTCCGACGATGCGGGAGCGCTCATGGCAGAGCGCGAGAAGCATGAGGCGCTGCACGAGAACCTCAACCTGCTGCTCGCTCAGGTGAGCGATGCCCTCGGTAAGGTGGAGGCCGGCACGTACGGGCTCTGTGACGCGTGCGGGAAGCCGATTGCCGATGCGCGGATCGCCGCCCTGCCGTTCGCCACCCTGTGCATACGGTGCCAGAGCCGCTTGGAAAGGTCATGACGGCAACCGGCTTCTACGCGCTGGCTCTGGTGGTCATCGCTGCGGATGCCATCACCAAAGCGGCCGTCTCGGCCAGTGTGCCCGAGGGGGCCAGCGTCCCGGTCCTAGGCTCGCTGCTCTCCATCACGCCGACACGCAACACCGGCGGAGCATTCAGCCTGATGCAGGGCCGCAATGACCTGTTCATTGCCTGCGCGTCGGTGGCCGTCGTGGCGCTCGTCTACGCCTACCATCGGTACCAGCAGACTCTGCTCTGGCCAAGCGCGGCGCTGTCGCTAGCCTTGGGAGGGGCCATCGGCAACCTCGCCGACAGGCTGCGCTTCGGACACGTGCGCGACTACTTCGACGTGCACGTGTGGCCCATCTTCAACATCGCGGACGCCGCCATCACCTGCGCCGTGGTGATCCTTCTGGTGCACGCCGTGGTCGCACGAGAACCGGCGCCCGCTGCGAGCCAGCCGGAACGACCAGCGGAGTAGCGCTGGACTCAAGGCACAGAAAGGCCGCCCTCACACCGCCACACAGCGACGGTCAAGGACGGTCTTCAGATTGGTCGGGGTGCGCGGACTTGAACCGCGGACCTCCTGGCCCCCATCCAGGCACTCTACCATACTGAGCTACACCCCGGCGGCTCGCTCATTATACTGCCGGCCCTTGTGCATGTCAACGAAGCTGACACCCGACGAGGAGCGACTGGCCTGCGACGCCCCGCCCATCGCGGCCATCCTTCCCGCCTGGCACCGCATCCACCGACGCGACCTGCCATGACGCCGCGAGCCACCCCGTCCTTGGGCCGTGCTGGTCTCGGAGGTGATGCTTGGAAGCACGCACGGTCGCTACAGTGATCCCGTTCTTCGAGCGCCGGCGGCGGCCGTTCCCCGGCGCGCGTGCCCTGGCAACGATGGCGTCGAGGTCTGGGTCGCCCTGCGCTGCACGATGGCAGGGACGACCTGGGCTGGGTAGCGGGACACGGTGTGGCAGCTCTGCCCTTCGCGTCTCCCCAGCGTCACCGCATCGCCGCGATCTGGCACGACGCTACTGGCCGGCGGCGTAGTGAACTGGGCGGCAGGAAAAGGGCGGACCCGTGAGCAAGCGTGTGGTGCGCGTCGCCCGGCTCATCATCTGGCGTGGAGAGCGCCTGCTCGTTCAGGAGGACGAACGCCTAGCCCCGGATGACCAGTTCCTACGGATGCCAGGCGGCCGCATCGAGCCGGATGAAGCACCGGCACGCACCGCCGCGCGCGAGTTCGCGGAGGAAACTGGCATCGAGGCGATCGTTGGCCTGCCGCTCTACATCGGGGAGGCGCACTTTCGGCGCCGTGGCCGCGCCCTCCACGAGATCGCGGTCTACTTCGGGGCGCGGATCGATGCCGCGGCCCCGCTGCCAGCAACGCCGCGCGACGGCGAGCACGTTCGCACGTTCGAGCTCTCACGTGACGACGTGCTTGTCCGCCCGCGTCTGCCGGAGCGTCTGTTCGATGCCGTGCTGGAGGACGGGCCGGCAGGGCCGGCCACGCTCCGCTACGTGGTCGATGGCGAGCCTTGAGCGGCACCACACACAGGTGAACACCGTATGAGCCTCACTGCCGACGTCGTTCGCGATATCCTGGCCCTCCACTACGACCGCCGGTCGCGCTGCCTGGACTTCCTCACTAGCCTGACGGACGAGGAGCGGTCGCGCCCGATCGGTCCTGCATTCGGTTCGCTCGCTGGTGTGCTCCTGCACTGCCTGGATGCCGAGGAGTACTGGGTTCAGCGCGCGATCGGCGGCCGCGAACCGCTGCCTCCATCGTCAGTGGAGGACGCCGATGCGCTCCGCGAGCGCGCCGCGCAGGTGCATGGCAGAACGATGGCGGCCGTGGCTGGCCTCAACGACGAAGCGCTGCGCCGCACCGTGGTCTACGCCTTGTCCGACGGCGTGCCGCGTCGCGCCGCGGTGGCGCGCATCCTGCTGCACGTGGTCACCCATGACTTCCACCACCGCGGACAGATCGCCGCCATAGCGTCTCAGCGCGGACAAGAGCCGCCCAGTATGGACATCCTGTGACCCGCCCAATGACGCGCGAACCTGACGTCTGCAGGGCCCACACCCGCGAAGCAGGCGCACCGCGAGTCTGCGGACGCGATGCGCTACGAGCGCGAGCAGGTCCGGCCGCTGACTGCCGATGGAGCTGAGGCAGAGCGCCTGACGTGGCTGCGCGGCGAGGACCCGCCGCCAGGTTCGATGGATGCAGAACCATGGAGCGCGCGAGTTGGCGCGCATCGGAGGAGCCCATGAAGGAAGTAGCGCAGCTCGCCCTGGATACCGCACTGCAGCGCGGCGCCGAGTACGCCGATGTGCGCGTGGTCCGCTACCTCCGGCAGAACCTGTCGACGGAGGACGAGAGGGTCAGCGGCATCTCCGACACCGAGGACTACGGTCTGGGCGTGCGAGTCCTCTTCCGCGGCGCCTGGGGATTCGCGGGGTCGGGCGTGGTCGACCGCGAGGAGGCGATGCGCGTGGCCGCGCTCGCTGTCGACGTCGCGAGGGCGAGCGCCACCGCGCTCCTCGCGCCTGTTCGCCTGGTGCCGGAGCCCGTCCGTCAGGAGGCGTTTCGCACTGCGTGCGCTCAGGACCCGTTTGCGGTTCCGCTGGACCAGAAGGTGGGCCTCCTGCTGGACGTGAACCGCGAGCTCCGGAAGCACAAGGGGATCCAGAAGGCGCAGGCCTTCATGACGCTCCGACGGGACGAGCGGCTCTACGTCAACTCGGATGGGTCGGACCTGTCGAGCGACGTAGTCACCACAGCGGCAGGCTACCAGGCGACCGCGGTAGGCGAGGGAGACGCCAAGACTCGCTCCTACATGCCGCCGCCCCGAACTGCCGGATACGAGAACATCGACGGCGCCGCCCTGCTGGCGAACGCTCCGCGGGTCGCCGAGCAGGCGATCGAGCACCTCTACGCTCGCGAGTGCCCGGTGGGCGTCCGGGACCTGGTCCTCGACCCGCTCAACCTGGCTCTCACCATCCATGAGTCGGTGGGGCACGCGACGGAGCTCGACCGCGCGCTCGGCTACGAGGAGTCGCTGGCCGGCCGCAGTTTCGCCACACCCGACAAGCTGCGCGCCCTCCGTTACGGTTCGCCCCGAGTGAGCTTCGTGGCCGACAACACGCTGCCTGGGGGGCTCGCCACGATGGGGTTCGACGACGACGGCGTGCCAGGCCAGCGGTGGTTCATCGTGGAGAACGGCGAGTTCGCGGGCTACAGCACGAGCCGCGAGGTGGCCGGCGAGATCGGGCTCGAGCGCAGCACCGGCGGGTGCCGGGCAGACCACTGGGGCAGCATACCGATCGTGCGGATACCGAATCTGTCGCTCATGCCGGGGACGGAGCCGCTCTCGCTCGACGAGCTGATCTCCGACACGGATGACGGCATCTACATCGAGGGCATGGGCTCGTTCTCAATCGACCAGATGCGCTGCAACTTCCAGTTCGGCGGCGATGCGTTCTGGGAGATCAAGCGCGGCAAAATCGTCGGCATGCTGAAGAACGTGACGTACCAGAGCATGACCACCGCATTCTGGGGCTCCTGCGATGCGGTGTGCGACGAGCGCCACTGGGTGCCGAACGGCGTGATGAACTGCGGGAAGGGCGACCCGATGCAGATCGCCCAGATGACGCACGGGGCCGCTCCGGCGCGGTTCCGTAACGTGCGCGTTGGGGCAGCGCGGTAGGATCGAGCCATCGCCGACGCGGCTTGCGCGACCCCTGCCCTCCTCGAGCGGGAGTCGCGCACCTCAGGTACACGCCGCCGGTCGCGATGCCACCACGAACATGCGGTCGGTGCACGGCTGCACAGGGCGGAGCGTGTACGCGTGGAAGGCCTCGATGTCCGCGAAACCTGCCTGCTGCAGCAGGCGTCTCAGCTCGCCCTCCTCGTAGGCGTACTGCACATGCGTCTCATGGAACTCCCGCGTGGCGCCCCCCTCCTCGCGCAGCCAGAACTGCATGCTGATCGTGCATAGCCGCGTCACCGGATCGAAATCGCTTCGCCAGTTGTAGCGGAGTCGCTCGCGCGGGTCGCTGCATGCCTGGTCGAAGTAGCGGTTCTCGAGGGCGTACCGGGTGTTCACGTCGAAGACGAATAGCCCGCCCGGCACGAGATGCTCGCAGACGGAGCGCATGGCGCTCAGCAGCCGATCGGAGCGCGTGATGTTGTTCAGGCTGTCGAAGAAGCTGACGCAGAGGTCGTACGGCGGCGGCAAGAGGCGCAGATCGGCGGCGTCCTGCACTTCGAATGCAACGCCTGACCGGTTCGCGGCGGCCTTGCGGCGCGCCTCGCCAACCATCGCCGCCGAGATGTCGACCCCCGTCACCTCATAGCCGCACTCAGCGAGACGGAACGCCACGTTGCCGGTACCGCAGGCAAGGTCTATTACGCGACGCGCATCGGCGCCCCGGTGCTGCAGAATGTCCTGCAGGTAGCGGACCCACATGCCGTAGGGCACCCCGCGCATCAGCTCGTCGTAGAAGGGCGCGATCTCGCCGAACGCGGTCCCACCCTCATCCTGCATGGCGCCTGCCCATGCCGCGCCAACGGGCACGCCATCCGCCGGGAGCGCGCGGAGCCGCTTCGCCAGGGCGCACACGCACGTCGTGTGCGGTCTCGCGATCGAGGGCCACTTGCGTGTGGCCGCACGCCACGACGAACGCGGGAAAGCGCTGCAGTACGCGCACCGTCGCGCCGGGAGCCAGCCCCAGTGCGATGAGCTTCGCGCGCTCGTGCGACGTGGTGGAGCCCAGCGTGGCCACAACGCCGCTGTCACCGCACCGGAGGTGGGCGAGCGGTACCGTGTGTGCCGTCCCGCCCTCAGCGCCTTCCCGCATCTCGGCTCCTTCGCCATCGCTCCAGGTAGCGGGATAGCCCGGTCGGTCTGGGCATCCCGTAACCGCACCCGGGGCACCGAACCAGCTTGCACCCGAGCAGAGTGCTGCATCGACCACAATGCGACCCGGCCTCATTCTGCTCGAACGAGAGCCCGCAGAAGCTGCACACGGTGACCACGGGCTCCTCTGGGTCGCGCTGACAGCCTGCTTCCATTCTGGCCGGGACCTACAGCGACACGCCGAGGGCATGGAGCGTCCAGTTGAGGACGGCCCCCGTCAAGATCGCAAACGGGAAGATGAAGGCGGCCATGCTGATCGCCGCGCGGGTGCCCCGCTCCTTCTTCGTCATCAGAAGCTGTGCCACGCAGGGCACGAAGATCGTGAGCGTCACCACCGCGACAAGAAGCTGGTTGCCGGTCAGCGCACCGACCTCCTCGAGCCGATAGAGCCCCGCTGCCCCGTAATCGCGCCGGAAGAAGCCCAGGAGGAACGCCTCCGCGGCGGCATCGGGCAGACCGAGAAGGCCGACGACGGGTACCAGACCGGCGAGGGCCCAATGAAGCACCCCCGTCAACTGGCCGAGCCACAGCACGACGCTCGCAGCCACGAATAGCGGCAGAACCTCCATCAGGTACCACTGCATGCGGGCGACCGTCTTGCTGAGGATGTTACCCAATCGCGGCAGACGGAGCGGCGGCATCTCCATCGCGAACCGTGACGGCTCCCCGGGAAGCAGGCGCGACGTGAGGTACCCAATGAGCAACAGAATACCCGCCACGACGCCTCCCCAGATCCAGAACGCGGCGGGGTGGTCGTGGAGGAGTGCCGTCATCACGCCGATCTGCGCGGAGCACGGGATCGCCAGCGAGAGCAGGAACGTTGCGATCAGCCGCTCGCGCCGCGTCTCCAGGATGCGTGTGACCATCGTCGCCATGGTGTCGCAACCGAACCCCAGCACGATGGGGATCACGGCCTTGCCGCTCAGGCCTATCGCCTTGAACAGCCGGTCGACCAGCAGGGCGAGCCGCGGGAAGTAGCCGGAGTCCTCGAGCGCGGAAAACGCAAGGAAGAAGGTGCCGACTATCGGGAAGATGAGGGCGACGCTATAGGTAATGCCGAGGGTCCAGACCCCGTAGTCGCCGACCAGCAGGCTTGATAGCCAAGGCCAAGGCGAAACCGCCTGCACCCACGCGGTGACTGCCGGGTTGATGATCTGACCGAATAGGCCGTCCTCAAGCAACCCCACGAGCGTGCCGCCGCCAAACACGCCGACAAACTGGTAGAGCCCCGCCCAGAGCACGAAGATCAGCACCGGCACGCCCGTGACTGGCGACGTGCAGATGCGGCTCAGCCGCTCCTGGAACGACAGCCGAGCCGTGGTTGGGCCCTCGACGTGCGTGGCCACCAGTTGAGATGCCGCCTCGCGCCGAGCAGTGCCCAGCAGCTCCTCGCACTCAGGCCCGCACTCCTCGCGCACCGCTCGGACGACCTCCGCGATGCGCGCGTAGCGCGCGCCCTCTGCCCGTGCGACGGCCTCGTCGGCGTCGAGATCGCCCTGCAACAGCAGCACCGCCATCGCCCGGTGGCTGAACCGGTATGCGCCCTCCAACTCGCGCTCGATGCGCGCGAGGGCCTCCTCGACGCGCGAGCTATACCGCAACGCGATCGTGCGCCCGCTCGCGGCAGCGCTCATCGAGCAGGGCTCGCAGTCGAGGGATCCCGCGGCCGCTCACCGCCACCGTGCCAACCACCGGAATCCCCAGCGACTGCTCCAGTCCCTCCACGTCGATCCGCAGGCCCGCTCGCTCGGCCTCATCGATCATGTTGGCCACCAGTACCACGGGCAGGCCCGCCTCAAGCAGCTGGAACGTGAACGGGAGCATCCGCTCAAGGTTCTTCGCGTCCACCACGTGCAGGACTACCATCGCCGGCTCCTCAAGGAGCAGCCGCCTTGCGACACGCTCCTCGTCCGAGAGGGTCCTGAGCGAGTGCAGGCCCGGCGTATCCACGACCTCCACCTGGCGCCCTCCGAAGCGCGCGCGCCCGCGCGCCACCTCGACGGTCGTGCCCGGGTAGTTCGAGACCGTGACATAGGCGCCGGTGAGACGGTGGAAGAGCACGCTCTTTCCAACGTTCGGCGTACCGACGACGACAACCCGCGGGGCATCTCCGCGCGCCGTCGCCTCCTGCGGCGCGCTCCGCCGACGCCGTCTCCCAAAGGCCAGGTCGAAGAACGGAACTCTCATGCCGCAGGCTCCCCGATCATGGGTCTGACGTACACCGCACCGGCGACATCGGCCCCGACCGCCACCGTGCCCCGGGCGTCTCCCACCATGAGGTGCAAGATGCCGCCGAACGGCGCCCGCCCCATGAGGGTGACCCGCGCCCCCGGCGTCAGGCCCAGGTAGTCCAGATAGGCAAGGAAGTCGGGGCGCTCGTCGGTCACGCGAACCACCAGCAGGGAGGCCCCCTGCTCCGCCTCCCAGAGCCGCAAGGCTCCGTCGTCGGCAGTGGCATCGACGGGATTGCCATGCGGGCACGTCGCGGGACCACCCAGCGCGTCCTCTATCCGGTCGGCGATCGGGTCGGGGATGCGGTGCTCAAGGTCGCACGCAAGCTGGTGAACCTCGGAGGCCGGCACGCGAACCAGGTCCACCAGCAGGCGCTCCAGCAGCCGATGGCGCCGCACAACGGCGTGCGCGACGGCCGCTCCACGCTCCGTGCACCGCACCCCAGCGTTGCCTCGGCGCTCCACCAACCCCTCGGCCTGCAACCGACGAAGCATCAGGGTGACCGAGGGCGGTGCTACGCCGAGGCGCTGCGCTATGGCCCCCGGCGCGACAGCACCGCCGGCGAGCTGGAGCCTCCAGATGGTCTGGAGGTACTCCTCAACGCTCTCGCTTAGGCCGGCGCGCCTCCGGGGACCACCCATCCCACCCGGCTTCGTTGACATCGGCACGCCTGGACCTCTCGTCGGAGAACCTGCAGAGCACCGACCTGAACATCAGGATTATGTCACATGCAGGGCGGTCCGTCAATGCATGATGGCTCGCGTGTTAGGCGCGCCTAAATGCTGGCATACTCAAGCCGCCGTCGACGCACCAAGACGGGATGCCGAGGGGATGGGACGGTCAGCGGGGATAGGCGAACCCGTGCAGTAGCGCCCACGCGATGAGCACCGCACCCGCGACCGACAGGATGTTCACCACGTCGTTGTCGATCCAGCGGACGCCGCGCACCCGTGCGGCGGGCGCGCCGCAGTGCGTTCGACGCTCGGTCGTGCACCCGCAGACGCCGCAGCGCCAGGTCGCCTGAACGCTTGCACCCAGAAGGCTGTCGAGGTACGACCCCAGGAAACCCGCCCAGGCGAGCGCCAGCGCCTCCGCGATGTCTGGCCGTCCGAAAAGGATGCCGGTCCCGTGCGGCCAGAGGGCAACCCCAACCGCTACGACTGCCGCGGCCCCCAGGAGCGCCGCCAGGATGCCCGCCAGCGACACCGCACCGGACACGCCGGGCTCGACGGGCCGCCAGGTGGAGACCAGGCGCGGGCGCCGGCCAGCCCGTGATCCTATCTCAGTCGCCCACGTGTCGGCGTTGGCAGCCGCGAGCGCTGCCAGGCAGAGCATGGCCAGCAGGCGGCTGGATGGGTGGAGTGCACACGCAACCGCAAGCGCCGCCGGCACACCGCCGTTTGCCAGCACCTGCACGGCGTCGCGGCGCGAACCGCGCTCCTGAGCGGCTCCCGACCGCTCGCGGCCAGGCAGGCGCGAGAGCACGCTCGACGTCACGAAGAACGCAACCAGCGGCGCAGCCAGCGCGACGCCGCCGAACCCCAGGACGAGGAACCCGACCACCCAGCCCGCCAGCGCCCCGGAGAAGCTCAACGACCGCGCCACGACCGCAAGCGCGATCATGCAACCGCTCAGTCCCGCACTGATCGCCAGGTGTTGAAGGTTAACCTCATCCACAGCTCGGGTCTCCCCTAGCGTGAGCGGCCGGGCGCGGAGGCGAAACGTAGGCGCTGCCGTCCAGCCAGAACCTCCACGGTCTGTCGTGCGCCCGGGCGACGCCCACGCGCGGACCACTCCTCACGCAGCGATCAACCGCTTCGCAGTGCACGATGCGCAGCGGCCAGTCCGTCAGAGATGCGCCGTCCAGCGCGAGGTCGATCTCCATCGCCTCGCACAGGGCTCCCGGGCCGCGACAGAGACGCCGGGCGTCCGCCGTGCCCCGGTTCACCGCCATACGCGTCATACCCTCCAGCGGCATCAGCGCGCGCACCAGAACTGCTTCGCCCCTGCCCTGCTCGCGCGTGACGGCGTTAAGGCACCGGTGCACGCCGTAGATCCGGTACACATAGGCGCGGCCCGGCGGCCCGAACATCGAGGCGTTCCGCTGGGTCCGCCCTCGGAACGCATGACTGGCCGGATCGTCCGGACCGTAGGCCTCGGTCTCGACGATCATGCCGCGCAGAACGCCACCGTCGCACCTCCGCTCCACGACGCAACCGATCAGGTCGCGCGCAACGCACACCGTGTCGCGGAGGTAGAACGCGTCCGCTAGAGGCGCTCCCACCGACATGGACGCGCTCAGTCGCCCGGCCACACGCGGTGCGACAGGAGGTCTTCGTAGAGGCGTCCGGGCAGCGCCACGCTGACAGGGCACGGGACCCTGAGCGTGGCGCAGCGCTCGCGCACCGTCGCCAGAGCGTGGCCGTCCTCATAGCGCCGCGAGATGTGATAGAGGCCGAGGTGCCCCACCCTGGCGTCGCGGGCCGTCGCCAGAACGTCGTCCAGATCCGAGTGCGGGTGCCCCATCAGGGCCGACTCGCGCTTCTCCTCCACGTTGAGGAAGGTGCACTCGTGCAGCAGGACCCGGCTCCCCACAAACCGCTCCGCGGGCAGCGGCATTGTGTCGCCCGTGATGCTGAGGAGCACGTCCTCCTCCGTGCGCGTGATGTGCGCACGCCCGTGCGCAAGCCGCAACGTGTCGAGCTCGGGCTGCGGCAGGTGGCGGTACTCCGGACGCACCCGATCGACCTGACGCACGATCTGGTAGCCCAGACTCAGCGTGCGCGGCGGCCCGCTCTGCGGATAGTGGTCCGTGGCGAATCCCCGCAGGCAGTGCCGATCTGGCTCGATCGGCAATGAGGCGCCCACCCCGAGCGGCTGGAACCGTACCTTGCTGGTGGAGCGGGTATCGAACCCCGACAGGAAGCTCAGCAGCGCCCGCGCCGACCCGCTGTCCTCCGGGAAGACCGTGGTGAAGTCGCCCGCACCGCCGCGCAGGTTGAGTAGCTGCATGAGCCCGGAGCAGTGGTCGCGGTGCGTGTGCGTCAGCGCGGCCAGCCGGATCTTGTGGATCCTGCTCTCCATGAGCGCCGACACTCCATCGCCCGCATCGAAGAGGACGCGATGGGTCTCGTCGAAGACCCACGTCGACACGAGCGGCGTGCTGAACAGGACAATGCGGGGGACATCCATCGGCCGCAGGCGAATCCCTTCTGAGCAGTGCCAGCCCGCGGCGTCAGGCGCCAGGGGGCCTGACATGGCGGAGACCATCCAGGAACTCGGCGCTGCGTAGCTCGCGTTCGGCTCGATGGCGCACGAACCAGCGCAGCGAGCGCACGAGCTCCGCGGCGACCTTCGGTTCCGGCATGGCATCGCCGAGGCCGGTCGCTCCCTCGCTGAGGAGCGCCCGCATCGCGGCCACGGTCTCGGGTTCGATCAGTATCGCGTCGCGAGCGAAGCGGCACGTACGGCAGAGCAGACCGCCCTGCATCGGGCTGAACGCCACGCGCCCCCGCGGCAGGCCGCCCTCGCATGCCACGCAGGTGTCCAGGCGGGGCGCGTACCCCCGCACGGACAGGAACCGAAGCTCGAACGCGTGCACCGCGCCGTCGGGGTAGTCAGGAGCCCGATCAAGTGCGCGCAATGCGTCGAGGAGCAGCGCCAGCTCCTCGCCAGCAGGCTCGTGACTCGCGGTGAACTCACACGCCAGCTCACAAAGGTACGTCGCCCGAGCGAGAAGGTCTAGGTCGCCCCGCGCGTGAGCGAAGGTCTCCACGGTCTCGCACTGCGTCAGCACGTCGAGCGTACGCCCCACCGACAGCAGGCCCCGCAAGTGCGTGAAGGGCTCCGATGCTCCCGAGAGCTTGCCTCCGGGCTTCCGCGCGCCCTTCGCAACCGCGTCCAGCTTACCGCGCTCTACCGTCAGAATGGTGACAATGCGGTCGGTCTCGCCGAGCGAGATCCGCCGCAACACCACACCCTCCGCGCCGTAGGTACGCATGGCGGCAGAATCCGTCCGCTACCCGAGCGACCCGACGATCTGGACTCCCGCGCTCGTGCCGATGCGGTCCGCGCCGGCGTCGATCATCGCGCGGGCATCCTCCGCCGTGCGGACTCCGCCAGCAGCTTTCACGCGGCACCTGCCGGACACGGCGTCGCACAGCAAGCGCACGTCATAGACCGTCGCGCCGCCGGGACCGAGACCCGTCGACGTCTTCACATAGTCCGCGCCGACGTCGGCAGCCAGTCGCGCCGCAATGCGCTTCTGCCCGTCCGACAGATAGCACGTCTCCAGGATGACCTTCACCAGTGCCCCGCCAGCGTGCCCTTCCTCGACCACCGAGCGGATATCGCGTGCCACTACATCCAGCTCGTCCGAGAGCAGTGCGCCGATGTTGAGCACCATGTCCAGCTCGGACGCACCGACCCGCACGGCGTCCCTCGCCTCGAACCGCTTAGCCTCGATGCGGGAGGCGCCGTGCGGGAAGCCGACGACCGTACCCACCGCCACACCCGCACCCCTCAGCGCCGTTGCGGCCAGCGGGACGTGGTGTGGGAACACGACCACCCCGGCGAATCGCCACGTCGCTGCCTCCGCGCAGAGATGCTCGATGGCGCGGCGGTCGGCATCGGTGCGCAAGTTCGTGTGATCAATACGGCCAGCCATGTCCGCGCGCGTCATCGGTTCCGGGTCACCCTGGCGCCCTCCTTGAGGTCGGCAACGAAGTCGCGCACCTCGCTCAGCCACCCGGGGCGCGGGCGTGATGCGGCCACCCGATCTACGAGGGCGCTGCCCACAACCGCACCGTCGGCGATGGCGGTAACCGCTCGCACCTGATCGCGGGTCGAGATGCCGAACCCCACGCAGACCGGTGTGCTCGTGACCGCGCGCACGCGAGAAACCGTGTCGGGAAGATCCGCCGGCACCTCTTCGCGAGCGCCCGTGACGCCGGTTCGCGACACGCAGTAGACGAACCCCGACGCGAGCCGGGCTACAAGCTCCAGGCGTGGCTGCGTGCTCGTAGGCGCCACTAGGAAGACGGTGCACAGGCCGGCCGCGCGAGCCGCAGCCTTCCACGCCGCCGCTTCATCGGGCGGGAGGTCCGTCACAATAACGCCATCAGCGCCAGCCGCGGTGGCATCGCGCGCGAAGCGCTCGGCGCCGTAGCGCAGCACCGGGTTCAGGTAGGTCATCAGAACGACCGGCAGCGCAACCCGCTCCCGGGCACGGTGCAACTGCTTCAGCGCGCCCGCCACCGACGCGCCGCGCTCCAGCGCACGCTGCGCCGCCGCCTGGATGCTGGGACCATCGGCTACGGGATCGCTGAAGGGAAGGCCCAGCTCCACCACGTCCGCGCCACCATCTTCAACGGCCCGCAGAAGGTCCGGCACGCACTCCAGCGACGGGTCGCCGGCCACCACGTAGCAGACGAGCGCGCGCTCCCCCCTGGCGCGGAGCGCGCCGAACAGCGCCTCAAGCCGGTTCACGGGGTGTGCATCACCTGGCCATCAAGCCGGGCCTCCACGGGCGGCGTCAAAGTCCCAGCTCCTCGACGGCGGTTTCCATGTCCTTGTCGCCGCGTCCCGACAGGCAGGCGAGCACAACCGTGCCGCCGGGCATCGCGGGCCCGACCCGCAATAGGTGGGCGAACGCGTGCGCGCTCTCGAGCGCGGCGATGATGCCCTCGAGCTCGGCCAGCTTCCGGAATGCCGCCAGAGCCTCGGCATCGGTGGCGGCAACGTACTCCGCCCGACCGCTGTCCTTCAGGCACGCATGCTCCGGCCCCACGCCGGGGTAGTCCAGGCCGGCCGAAACCGAGTGCGACGCCAGGACCTGGCCATCTTCATCCTGCAGGAGGTAGCTATGGCTCCCATGGAGCACGCCCGGGGCGCCGGCTCCGAGCGTGGCGCAGTGCCGGCCGGTCTCAACGCCCTTCCCAGCTGCCTCGACACCGACCAACCTCACGGAAGCGTCCGGAACGAAGGCGTGGAAGATGCCCATCGCGTTCGAACCGCCGCCCACACACGCGATGACCCAGTCCGGCAGCCTGCGCTCTCTCTCCAGCACCTGCGCCCGCGCCTCCTCCCCGATGACGGCCTGGAAGTCGCGCACGATCATCGGGAAGGGGTGTGGACCGACCACGGAGCCAATGACGTAGTGGGTGGTGCGCACGTGCGTCACCCAGTCGCGCATGGCCTCGCTCGTGGCATCCTTCAGGGTGCGCGTGCCAGACGTGACCGGCCGAACCTTCGCGCCGAGGAGCCGCATGCGATGCACGTTGAGGGCCTGGCGCCGCATGTCCTCCTCGCCCATGTACACGTCGCAGTCCAGGCCGAAGCGAGCGCAGGCAGTGGCGGTCGCCACGCCATGCTGTCCGGCGCCGGTCTCCGCGATCACCCTCCTCTTGCCCATCCTGCGCGCGAGGAGCGTCTGCCCCAGCGCGTTGTTGATCTTGTGCGCGCCGGTGTGGCAGAGGTCCTCCCTCTTCAGGTAGACGCGCAGGCCGCCGAGCGCTTCGCCCAGGCGCTCCGCCAGGTAGAGCGGGGTGGGCCGGCCCACGTAGTCGCGACCGTAGCTGGCCAGATCCGAGGCGAACGACGGGTCTCGCCGCGCCTCCGAGTATGCCTCCGCGAGCTCATCCAGCGCCGGAACGAGGGTCTCTGGCACGAATCGCCCGCCGTAGGCGCCGAAGCGCCCGCGCTCGTCCGGCCCAGCCGCCACGCCTTGCACGCGCAATCACACCTCCAACTGAGCATCGCGGGGCAGCGCCCGTTCAGCGCCGCGAGACGATCGGCCCGCGGCCGGGCGGCGGCGCCTTCGCGCGCGCCTTCGCCTCCGCCGCGCGGAACGCCAACCAACAGACCGCCGCGCCAGCGATGAGCGCGGACCAGCCGGCGAAGCTTGCGGCGCGCCCGCGTCGCGGTCCCATGCCCTCGGCGCCCTGGAACGAAGCTGCTTCCGGGTCCTCTGGGAGGTAGCGCACCTTTACTTCGGAGCCGACCTCAAGCCGCTCCCAGAGCCCGACATCGTACACGGGACGCGTGACCATGTGGTTGCGACCCATCGTGTCCGGGAAGATGAAGGTCACCGTGTAGGTCAGGTCGCCGCCCGCGCCTGGCACGCTGTCCTTCATCTGAACCTGGCCGCGGGATTCGACGCCGCGCGCCCGAATCTCCGATGGCGCTAACACCGGCAGCACCCAGAGAAGCGCCACGCCCAACGCGATGAGCGCCGCTCCGACGAGCCATCGTGCCATGACCGCTCCTCTGTAGCCGCGCGGTCAGCGCTCCTCCGCGTCGGCCGATCGCACCGCCTCAATGAACGCGCGGAGCTTACCACGATCCTTCACGCCGGGCGCCGACTCCACGCCGCTCGACACATCGACGGCGTACGGCCTTACCGCGCGGATCGCCTCCGCCACCTTCTCCGGGTCGAGGCCACCCGCCAGCACCACGGGGCACCCCACCGAAGACCGGATGGCGCTTGCGAGCGCACGATCGACCGGCACGCCAGCGCCTCCCAGCGCGTGCGGCGAATAGGCGTCGAGCACGAGCGCGTCCGCATCCGTCGCGGCCTTCTCCGCCTCCTCTATGCTCTCCGGTCCGCGCAGCCGAACTACGCGCAGGATGCGCTTGCCTGCCGTGCGCGCCTCCGACGCCGAACCGTCGTAGAACTGGACGGCATCCAGCTCTGCCGCGATCGCGTCCGGCAGGCGCGCGCGCCGGGAGACGGCTACTCTCGCGACAAAGGGCGGCAGGCTCGCCAGCAGGTCGGGCAGGTCCGAACGCTCGCCGACGTATCTCGGCGACTCCGGCACTAGGATGAACCCGAGCGCGTCTGCGCCGAGCTCGACAGCCGCATCGGCATCGTGGCGGCTTGTTACACCGCAGACCTTCACTCTTGTCACGCAGCGCCCCTACCGGCCCAGCAGCTCGCGCACCTTGGCGCCCATGTCCTTCTCGCGCATGAGCGCCTCGCCGACCAGCACCGCGTGCACGCCAACGTCGCGGAGCCGCTCGACGTCGGCACGCCGGCTCACGCCGCTCTCGCTGACCACCAGACGGTCCGCCGGAATGAGGGGCATGAGGTCGAGCGTGGTCTGCAGCGTGGTTCGGAACTGGTGGAGGTCCCGGTTGTTCACCCCGATCACGCGAGCCGTCGTGCCCAGGGCCTCTTCCAGCTCCTCGCGGTTGTGGACCTCCACCAGAGCCTCCATCCCCAGCGAGCGCGTGCGCTGCACCATCGCTTCCACGTCCGCGCGCCGAAGCGCGGCGACAACGAACAGCACGGCGTCGGCGCCTGCCTCCCTCGACTCGAGCAACTGGTAGTCGTCGATCAGGAAGTCCTTGCGCAGCAGCGGCCGGTCGACGACCGCGCGAACGACCCGCAGATGCGACAGATGCCCCTGGAAGAACGGCTCGTCGGTCAGCACGGACACGCACGCGGCGCCGTTGTCGGCGTAGGTCCGGGCGATCGCGACCGGGTCGAAGTCCTCCCGGATCACCCCCTTGGAGGGGGACGCCTTCTTCACCTCCGCGATCAGGGCGGGCCTCTCGGCGCTCCGAAGCGCGCCGATGAAGTCCCTGGTCGGCGGCATGTCGGCGATGCGCTTTTCCAGTTCCGACGCCGGCCGGCGGCGGCGCGCGTAGTCCACCTCCGTGAGTTTGTGCGCCAGTATCTCAGAGAGGACGCTCATCCTTGCACCCCTTCGTGAAGGCAATGAGTCTGTCGAGGACGCGGGCAGCCGCTCCGGTGTCCAGCACGTCGCTCGCACGGCGCACCGCGTCCATCCAGGTCCGGGCGCCGTCGCCCACGATGAGTCCGGCCGCGGCGTTGGCAGCGATCACGTCGCGCCGCGGTCCCCTCTCTCCCTCGAGGACCGCGCGCAGCAGCGCCGCGCTCTCGGCAGGCGTCCGGCCGCTCCGCAGGTCTTCGCGGGTCGCAGCGGGCAAGCCGAGATCGTCCGGAGTGATCGTGGTGGTCTCAACGGCGCCGTGCCGAAGGTGGCTGACACAGGTCGGCCCGATGGTTGATACCTCATCAAGCCCGTCCATGCCATGCACCACCATGGCCCGCTCGGCGCCCAGATCGGCGAGCGCTTCCGCCAGTGTAGCGCATAGCGAACGGTCGAAGACCCCGATGACCTGGAGCGACGCACCGGCCGGGTTGGTGAGGGGCCCCAAAACGTTGAACACGGTACGGATGCCGATCTCGCGGCGCGGCTGGGCGGCGTGCCGCATCGCCGGATGATGGGACGGCGCATACAGGAAGCCGATGCCGACCAAGTCGATGCACCGGCCCACGTCGCACGGTGATAGATCCAAGCGCACCCCGAGGGCTTCGAGCACGTCGGCACTGCCGCAGGCGCCCGAGGCGGCGCGGTTGCCGTGCTTGGCAACGGCCAGCCCTGCCGCCGCCACCACGAACGCGGCGCCCGTGGAGATGTTGAGCGTGCCGGCAGCATCCCCGCCCGTACCGCACGTGTCCAGCAGAGGAGAGCGCTCGCACTCCACGCGAACGCTTCGCGCTCGCATTGCCCGCGCGAAGCCGACGATCTCGTCTGTGGTCTCCCGCTTCGCGCGGAGCCCGGCCAGCAGCGCCCCGATCTGCGCCGGGGTCGCGTCGCCGTCCATGATGGCGCCCATGACGGCGGCGGCATCCTCGCGCGACAGGCTCCTGCCCTCCACCACGCTTCTGATCGCGGCGGCGACCGAGCGAGCCGACAAGCCGCCAGTCATGCCCCTACTCGCTGCAACGAGGCGGGCGCCGGCTCGTTCAGTTCCTCGGCGCCGTCCCGGGTCACCACCAGAATCGACTCGATCCGCACGCCGTACCGACCCTCCCTGTAGATGCCAGGCTCATCGCTGAACGCCATGCCCTGCACGAGCTCCTGCGCGTTACCGCGCACGATGTACGGGTCCTCATGGCACGACATCCCGATACCATGGCCCGTCCGATGGATGAAGAGGGCTCCACACCCGCCGCTCTCGATGACCCCGCGCGCTGCGGCGTCCACGCTCTCGCACGTGACCCCGGGTCGAG
>DATIKM010000090.1:0-37291 GCA_035477595.1 Chthonomonadales bacterium | reverse complement strand
GTCGCTCGAGGTCTTCCGAGAGCCCCTGGCGTCTCCATGCCGCCATGGTGCTGGCGCGCGGGCCGCCATAGAAGCGGGGCAACCGGTCCACGGGCTCACCGCGAACGACACGCGCGAACCGTTCCCTCTGGTTCAAGGTGGCGCTCCTCCGTGCGGCGTGCGGAGCTGCCGCACGCAGGCCCATTCGATCCCCGAGCGAGCTTCACCTGCCGGAGTCCCGCGCGGGCAGCAGTTCAGGCTGTGTGCGAGTGGAGTTGGTGGGCGGATGCTGCGGCGGTGGTCGCAGTGCGGCCGGCGAGCATCAGCTTGCAGGCATCCAGCGTGTCCCGGCCTCGCGGCGCCCAGGTCTGGAAGCGGCCGAGGACGATGGCCTGTGCGTCTGATCCATTCGGGATGCGCGCCTCCGCGGACCTCGCGCCCGGTGACGAACGGACGGACAGGTAGCGCGCTCGGCAGCATTGTTGTCCTCAGGCGCGCCGGCGTGCTCGGCGAAGGGGGGTGTCGATGACCTGACGGCTGGCATGCACGCATCGGCCGGAGAGCTTCCCGCCGCACTTCGAGCAACTCCCCGGAGCGTGCTCCACCACCGCACTCAGCGCCTCCCGACGCCGGGCATGGCCGTGAGGACGACCTCTGCGTTCCCCCTGGGGCGCTCCGGAGGGTTCGGCTCCACGAACGGCGGGACAGCCTAAGCGAGCGGCCGCTCCGCCTGAGAGGCGGACGACGGTGGATCGCAGTCCGTGCCCGGCGGACAACCTTCTCCTCCAACTGGCATCTCCGCGCGCCCGCTGCATCTCGACGAGGGACAGCAACTCCTCCATCCGATGCCGCGGATGCACCACCATCTCGGGCAATCGCTCGGGCGCCAGGGGCTCCGAATGGCTCATGGAGCCCCGGTTCAACACGCAGTACCCGGATTGCTCCGTTCTGCAGGCCATCCTGGCCGCCTTGCTGAACCTGAGTTATAGTGCGCTGCTAGGCCAGAGGCGGTCCACTGCGATGGGGGACCATGGCGGCCGCGCCGTCAAGCCGGAGCCAACCTATGGGGCGGCCCGGCGGCGATCAGCGAGGAGGCCGCGGCGGAGGAGCGGCGTACGCCGCCGGCGAACCTGCCGGCGCCAGCCGACGCCCCGCGCGGTCGACGGAGCGCCCGAGCGGGCGGACACGGGCCCATGGGTGACGCGGTCTCCGACGAGTATGGCGACTGGACGCCGGCGCTCGAAGCCTGCGCGCCCGGTGTCGTCATGCTCGTGGGAGATGTGGACACCGGGAAGTCGACCCTAGCAGGGCTGCTCGCCTCTGCGTGCGCAGAGGCTGGCCTGCGGACAGCGGTCGTGGATGCCGATCTTGGCCAGTCGGAGATCGGTCCTCCCACCTGCGTCGGCTTCGCGATGGTGGCGGAGCGCGTAGAGCGCCTGTCGGATCTTGCGCCCCACGCCCTTTCCTTCGTTGGCTCGTGCTCGCCCGCTGGCGCTGGCATGGAGGTTACTGTCGCGACCGTCTCCATGGTGCGCGCCGCCAGAGAACAGGGCGCAGAGACGGTGATCGTGGACACCTGCGGGATGGTCCGCGGACCGGCCGGCCGCCGGCTCAAACAGGCCCAGATGGCGGCGGTCCGGCCCGACACGGTCGTCATACTCGAGCGGGCAGCGGAGTGCGCCCATGTCGTGGCGCCACTCCGGTACAGCCGGCATACCCGCGTCTTTCGTCTGCCCGTGCCAGCCTGCATACAGCGCAAGTCCGCGGTTCTTCGGACCCATCGCCGCGCAGCACGCTTCGCGCGCTACTTCGACGGCGCCGAAGCGATGTCGCTTTCCATGGATGAGGTGGCGCTGAGCGGCACCTGGGTAACGGGCGGACAGGCGCTGGAGCCGCATCTGCGGCGCTTCGCATCCCGGGCGCTGGGCGTGGAGGTGTACCATGCGGAGCGCGGCGACGCCTTCGCCGGACTGGTCACCAGCCGAGAGCCGCGCGATCCGCAAGGTGTGCAGGTCGTGCAGCAGCAGCTCCAGGTGACCTCGATGGTCGTGACACCGGTGGCCAGGCTGCTCCACCTGGTTGTCGGACTGGACGATGGCGAGGGGCGGTGGGTGGGCATCGGTTCCGTGGACCGCATCGGCTTCGCGCGCCGGATGCTCACCGTGATGACGCCTGTGCGTTCGAGTGGCGCGGTGCGTCACGTGCGGTTCGGACTGCTGAGGGTCCAGCCGGATGGAACGGAGCTCGGCGCCAACCGGCCCGGCGAGGTGTGAGAGGGGATGGGGCGTTAGATCGTGTGGGGGAGGGGACTTGCTGAGGATCTATCTTGTTCGGCATGGCGCTACGGTCTGGAACGAGGAGGGCCGCATCCAGGGGCACAGCGACATACCGCTCTCCAGCGACGGCGTACGGCAGGCCTCGCGCCTGGCTGAGCGCCTCAGGGAGGCGCCGCTGAGCGCCGTGTGGTCAAGCGACCTCCAGCGCGCGCTGTGTACGGCGGAGGCGATCGCGGCGCCACATGGGCTCGCGGTGCGGGCCACGCCACTGCTGCGGGAGCGCATGCTGGGCGAGTGGGAAGGCCTCACTCAGGCCCAGATCCGGGCGCGCGGCGAGCGCCCGGTGGTCACGGCGAGCCGGCAGGACACGGTGGGCGAGATGCCTCCAGGCTCCGAGCCGATGGCGGAGGTATGGAGTCGCCTGCTGGAGGCCCGCCGAGCGGCTGTGGAGGCGAGCCCGGACGGCGAGATCGCCCTCGTGGGGCATGGCGGAAGCCTGCGAGCGATCCTGGCGGACACGCTCGGTGCGGGCATCGAGGGCATGCGACGACTCTGGCTGGACAACGCGTCGCTGAGCCTCATCGAGCACGAAGGTGACCGCGCGTGGGTGCGCTTCGCAAACGACACCGGGCACCTCCGCGCCTGAGACGAGCCGAGGGGGGATGCCGTCCGGCATCCCCCCTCGTGGCATCTGGCCGGGGTCGCAGCTCAGAGTATCTGCCCGGTCGGGTCGTCCCCGTAGGAGCCGAGCGTCTTCTGGTAGTTCGCACGCAGGAACGCCGCGGGCTCGGCCACGCGCAGCTGGCTCATGCTGCCGCGCATCTGCGTCACAGACTCGTACTCGCACTCCTCCATCCACGCCTTCATGGCCGCCACCACTTCGCCAATGCGCTCCGGGCCATGCGCCAGAAGCTCGGACGCCACCTGAGTGACGCTCGCGCCCGCCATCACCGCCTTGAGCACGTCCTCGTGCGAGTGCACTCCGGTCGTGACCGCCAGATCCACGGGCACGCGTCCGTACAGAATGGCGGCCCATGTAAGCGGGAGGCGGATCTCCAGAGAGGAGCTCAGGTCGAGCGAGGGCTTGACTTCCAGGTTCGCTAGATCGAAGTCCGGCTGGTAGAAGCGGTTGAACAGCACGAGCGCGTCGGCACCTGACTCCGCAAGCCGCCGTGCCATGTGCGACAGCGAGCTGAAGTAGGGCCCGAGCTTGACTGCGAGCGGGATGGTGACGTTCTGGCGCACGTCGCGGAGCACGTCGACGTACATCTGCTCGACCTCGGCGCCTGCCATCGACGTGTCGGTGGGGATGTAGTACACATTCAGCTCAAGACCGTCCGCACCGGCCTGCTCCATCATCCGGGCGTAGGTTGTCCAGCCGCCGGCGGAAACGCCGTTCAGGCTCGCGATGATCGGGATTTGGACAGCGTCCTTCGCCTGACTGATGAGGTTCAGGTACTCCTCGGGCCCGACCTTGTAGTCGCTTCGGCCGGGGAAGTAGCTGAGCGCCTCGGCGAAGCTTTCCGTACCGTAGGTCAGGTAGTGGTCGAGTTGCTCGGCCTCTCCGATGATCTGTTCCTCGAACAGCGAGAACATCACCACCGCGGCAGCGCCCGCGTCCTCGAGACGACGGACGCTGTCGAGGTCCTTCGAGAGAGGGGAAGCGGAGGGGATGATCGGGTGCTTGAGCGTCATCCCCATGTATCGAGTGCTGAGGTCCATCATTCAGGCTCCTTGCCCCGTCGACTTGCCGTTGCCCCCGTTCCCGGGCGCAGATGCCAGGTGGGTGTAAGCGCGCCACCGCGCCTGCACGTCGCGCTCCGCATCGGCGAGCAGCTGCGCCGCGAGCTCCGGCGCGCTCTCCCTGAGCATCCGGTAGCGCGTCTCGCTGTAGACGTAGTCGCGCAGCGGAATCGAGGGAGCGCGAGCGTCGAGCTGGAACGGGTTCTTGCCCTCCGTCTCGAGCGCGGGGTTGTAGCGGTAAAGTGGCCAGTGACCGGACGCGCACGCGAGCTTCTGGTGCTGCAGCCCCTTGCTGATGTCGATTCCGTGCGCGATGCAGTGGCTGTAGGCGATGATTAATGACGGACCGTCCCACGCCTCGGCCTCGAGGAAGGCGCGAATCGTCTGCGCGTCGTTCGAGCCCATGGCCACCTGCGCGACGTACACGTTACCGTAACTCATCGCCATCCATCCCAGGTCTTTCTTGCGGGAGGGCTTGCCTGCCGCGGCGAACTTGGCCACCGCACCACGTGAGGTGGACTTGGACGCCTGACCGCCGGTGTTGGAGTAGACCTCCGTGTCGAGCACCAGCACGTTCACGTTGCGGCCGCAGGACAGCACGTGGTCGAGGCCGCCGAAGCCGATGTCGTAAGCCCAGCCGTCGCCGCCCAAGATCCACACCGACTTGCGGGCCAGCAAGTCGGCGACCGCAAGCAGCTCCCGCGCGTCCGAGTCGCGGGCGTTGGCAATAGTCGCCTTGAGTTCGGCAATGCGGCCCCGCTGCGCCTTGAGGCCGGGCTCATCCGACTGGTCGCACTGGAGCAGCGCGTCCGCGAGCTCGTGCCCGATGCGGTCACGCAGCCGGAGGACCAGGTTGCTGGCGTACTCGCGCTGCGTGTCGAACGACAGCCGCATGCCAAGGCCGAATTCGGCCGTGTCCTCGAAGAGCGAGTTGCTCCACGCCGGCCCGCGTCCCACGTCGTCCGTGGCGAACGGCGTAGTCGGCAGGTTGCCACCATAGATGCTCGAGCACCCTGTGGCGTTCGCGATGATTGCGCGGTCGCCGTAGAGCTGGGAAAGAAGCTTGACGTAGGGGGTCTCGCCGCAGCCGGCGCAGGCGCCGGAGAACTCGAAGAGCGGCCGCAGGAGCTGCACGTTCTTGACGGTGTTGAACCGCACTGCATGCGTGTCGCGCGGCAGGTCCGGAAGCGTCAGGAAGTAGCGCCAGTGCTCCGAGCCTTGCTGCCGCAAGGGCCGCTGCGGATGCATGTTAAGCGCCTTCCGGCCCACGTGGGACTTGTCCTTCGCGGGGCATACATCGATGCAGAGCTCGCATCCCGTGCAGTCCTCGACACTCACCTGAAGGGTGTACTTGCCGGGCAGCTCGCGCCACCTGGCGTCGGCGTAGCGGAAGCCCTCAGGGGCCGAGGCAAGGGCTGCGCTGTCGACCACCTTGCTGCGAAGGACTGCGTGCGGGCAGACAAGCACGCACTTGCCGCACTGGATGCAGACGTCCGGCTCCCACACTGGCGCTTCGAGCGCGATGTTGCGCTTCTCCCACTGGGTGGTGGCCGTGGGGAAAGTGCCGTCGGGTGTGATGGCGCTGACGGGCACCTCGTCGCCGCGACCGGCGATCAGGGTGGCGGTTAGCTGCTGCACGTGGTCAGGCGCATCATCGGGGACGGGCGGCAGGAGCTCCCGGGCACTGGTGACGCGGTCGGGCACGGTCACCTCGTGCAGGTTCGCCAGCGTCTCGTCCACAGCGGCGTAGTTCCTCTTGACCACTAGCTCACCGCGGTTGCCGTAGGTCTTCTTGATGGCGTGCTTGATCTGCGCGATGGCCTCGTCCCGCGGCAGGATGCCGGAGACCGCGAAAAAGCACGTCTGCATGATCGTGTTGATGCGCACGCCCATCCCGGTGTCCTTGGCCACCCTGTAGGCGTCGATAACGTAGAGCTTCAGCTTGCGGTCCAGGATGGTCTGCTGAAGCGGGCGGGGCAGCTCGTCCCACACGTCTTCAGGGCCGAACGGGCTGTTGAGCAACAGGGTGGCGCCTGTGTCCGCCGCCTTTGCCACCGGGTAGCGGTCCACGAACCCGAACTGATGGATGCCGATGAAGTTGGCCCGCTCGATGAGGTACGTGCTGTGGATGGGCTTGGGCCCAAACCGCAGGTGCGAGACGGTGATCGAGCCGGACTTCTTCGAGTCGTACACGAAGTAGCCCTGGGCGTAGTTCGGCGTCTCCTCACCGATGATCTTGACCGAGTTCTTGTTCGCACCGACCGTGCCGTCAGCTCCGAGGCCCCAGAACACGGCGCGCACCACATCGTCGCCCTCGGTGCTGAACGACCGGTCCCACTCGAGGCTCGTGTGGGTAACGTCATCAACGATGCCGATGGTGAAGTGGTTTGCCGGGGCAGGCCTGGCGATCTCGTCCAGTACAGCCTTCACCATGGCCGGTGTGAACTCCTTCGACGAGAGCCCGTAGCGGCCGCCGACGACCTTCGGCATCGCGGGGGTCGGCAGCGTGCCCGCCATCGCCGCCTCGCTCAAGGCGGTCACCACGTCCAGATACAGGGGTTCACCGACCGCCCCGGGCTCCTTCGTCCGGTCGAGGACGGCGATGGCCTTGGCCGTGGTCGGCAACGCCTTCAGGAGCGCATCGGAGTCGAACGGGCGATAGAGCCGAACCTTGATGAGGCCCACCTTCTCGCCGCGCGCAGCGAGATAGGTCACCGCCTCCTGAGCAGTCTCACAGCCGGAGCCCATCAGCACAACGACGCGTTCGGCATCCGGCGCTCCCACATACTCGAACAGATGGTAGCGCCGCCCCGCCACCTGCGCGAACCGGTCCATAGCGGACCGGACGATAGCCGGCGTCGCGAGGTAGAAAGGGTTGCATGCCTCCCGCGCCTGGAAGTAGAAGTCCGGGTTCTGAGCCGTTCCGCGGATTACCGGGCGATCAGGCGTCAGCGCCCGCTGCCGATGGGCGATCACCGCCTCCTCGTCGACGATGGCACGGATCTCGTCGTCGCTCAAACGGTCGACCTTCTGGATCTCATGAGAGGTGCGGAAGCCATCGAACGCGTGGAGGAACGGAACGCGCGACTCGAGCGTGGCCGCCTGGGCGATGAGCGACATGTCCATCGCCTCCTGAACGGAGTTCGAGAAGAGCATCGCCCAGCCTGTTGCGCGGCAGGCCATCACGTCGCTGTGGTCGCCGAAGATCGAGAGGGCATGCGTGGCCAGCGTCCGCGCCGACACATGCAGCACCGTGCTCGTGAGCTCCCCGGCGATCTTGAACATGTTGGGGATCATCAGGAGCAGGCCCTGGCTGGCGGTGAACGAGGTCGTCAGCGCGCCGGTCTGCAGGGAACCGTGCATGGCACCCGCGGCGCCGGCCTCGGACTGCATCTCCTGCACGAACGGCCTGGTACCCCAGATGTTCGTTTCGCCGGCTGCGGACCATGTGTCACAGAGCTCCGCCATCGGAGACGAGGGCGTGATCGGGTAGATCGTCATCACTTCATTGGTCTTGAACGCCATGTATGCGGCGGCCTCGTTTCCTTCAACCGTCACCAGGCTTCGTGGCATGCCTCAGGCTCCTTTCGCGCCGGCGGGTTGACGCAGCGCGCCGCGCTCCGCCTTAGGCCCGCTGTCGCCGGTCCGGAAATACAAACGGGACGCCGCTCCAATGAGCAGGCGTCCCGCCGAAAATCGTGCTGTACAGCGCCGATGGGTATAAGGTTGGCTGAAGCGGGGCCGTGTCAGTCGGCCCAGGCATACGCCGCTGGCTTGTTTCCGACCTCGGTCGCTGCGGGCGGCTGGGCGACCTTCAGGGGGCGCCATTGTATGGGAGTGACCCATGCAGCCTTTCTAGTGATGCTTGATTATGGCACATTGCCCGAGCGGCCGCTACTCCCCTGGTCGCGCGCAGCGGCGCCCGGCGCTGGTTGACAAAGGCGGTGAGACGCGGCTAGACTGCCTTCGACCGCGCGCTCGTAGCTCAGTGGATAGAGCATCAGACTTCGGATCTGAGGGTCGGGGGTTCGAATCCCTCCGAGCGCGCCGCCTCCTTGTGCTCCGATCCATGCGCGCCCGTGCTCCTCCGCCAGGCTGTTGAGGAGGTCGTACCGGCGCAGGACACCGCGCACGGCGAATGCCGGGCTCCGCGGCTGTCGGGGAGCCCGACGCACTGCCTCCCGCCAAAGGGTCGCAGGGACGCACCGCCGGAGCCCGCCAAGAGGCGGTCGCATGCCCGGTCCGGTCAGACTCCAGCGCGGTGGCTGAGCGGCCAGCGCGTCCCGTACCGCCTGAGAGCGGCTATGCCACGGCGGGCCACAGGCGGCGCCAGGCCTCCCAGAACGAGGATGCCGTCACGCACACACATCGCGGCCCGGTCCGCTCCACTCCGGCGCGCTGGGCCAGATCCCCGGCCGCGTCCGGCGTCGTCAGCTCAACGTCGATCAGGACGGGCGGCTCAGGTCGCCAGGGCCGCGGCCAGTTGTCGCGCAACGCCAGCGCCTGGGCCGCTCGCGTCTCGATGAGGGCTCGGGCATCCGGCGGCGCGAGCGTCCGCGCCGCGTAGCGATCGAGCGCCGCCTTCACCGGCGCAGTCACCAGCGATGAGCCCACCAGCTCAGCCAGCTCGTCGCAGGAGGCCTGGTCGCCCGCCACGAACGCGACGGGCACGCCGAAGCTCCCCGCGATGCCGGCGACGATGCCGCTCTCGCCGATCTCGCGGCCGTTCACCTGAACGCGGTGCCAGGAACCCGAGACCGTGTGGCAGAGGGCGGCGCTCTGCACCCCGGCCCGCGCGTGGGCCCCAACGAGCAGGACTACGCCGCACTCGCCTGTCTCCAGCGGCTCGACGTAGGTGGCCCAGCGCCTGCCCATTACGTACTCCGCGCCCTGCTCGAGCATCTCCGGGACCCAGCTCATGAAGCCTCGCCCGCCGTCGTGGGCGCCCCCGTGTCCGTCCGCCGCGACTACCGGGGCGGCCCCCGCCCGAAGGCAACCGCGCACGCAGGCGCTGACCTCGCCCGTGTAGAGCCGACGTCCCTCCTCATAGCGGGGCCCGGCGCCGCCCGTCTGCTCCCATGCCTGGATCCCCGCCACGCCCTCCATGTCGGCGAAGATCATGGCGCCTCGCGGCGCACCGTCATGCGTTGTCGACATCAAACTCCACCGTGATGATCTGTTTTGGAGCGACATCGAGCGCGCAGGAGTCGCCGGCTGCCCACTCCTCCGTCGGCTCCTCATTCAGCGTGACGATCCGGCGGCGTCGCGCGCCCGGCAGCCGCACGCACGCGCCGGTGGCGACGTCCGGCGCGATGTTGAACAGGCGCACGACGATCGTGTCGCGATCTTCCGCGCGCTTCACCGCCGTCACGACGAGGGTGTCCGGCTCCACGGCCAGGTACGAGCGCGAGGCCGCGCCCTCGCCTGGCGGGCACTGCACCGCTATCAGTGGAACGTTGAACTGATGAGCCTGGCGCCACACCAGCGCGTCCCGCCACCCGCCCTCCGTGTGCAGCAGCGACAGACGGAACCGGTGCTTGCCGTGGCACTGCGCTTCCGGGGTTGGGGTTCCAGGCCCGTCACCACGCCCGCTGAGCTGGGCCACGCAACGCAGAAGGGTTACGGCGAGGGCAGGAAACTGCAGATCGCGTTCGCGGCTGTAGATCTCGTACTCGGGAAGACCCTCATTGATCACGGTGATGGTCTCGGGCGGGCACGGCTCGTCGTCCGGTGCCGATGCCGGCTCACCCTCGAAGCCCAGCGACACCCAGGACTGCTGCGGATGGAAGGGCAGGGCGCCCTCGCGCTCCTGCGGGTGCTCGATGGGTCGCTCGACCGCATCGAACTGGCCTTCGGCGACCGCGTGGCTGAGCGGACGCCGATAGCCCCACGCTAGCAGGCGCAGCCGGTGATCGCTCGCGCGGTTGTCGAACTCGACCTCGATCTCCAGGCGCGGGACGCCCGCCCACCGCGTTGCGCGCACGGTCGTGGCGCACTCCACGAGCTCCTCAGAGCGCGCCTGGCCGTCAGGCGTCGCAGAGACGGGCAGCGCCCAGCGCATCGCCGAGGCCCAGGTCTCCCGCACGGCGTTCGCCTCCACGTGCGGCGAGAGCGGGGAGGGCAGCGCGCTGGCACGGTAGACGCGATCGACGAGCGGCTTGCGGTGCAAGTACTCGTCGCCCACCTCGCCGCAGTCCTCAAGGGAGACCGGCGGCCAGGCGACCTCGCCCTTGTGGTACGGGTCGTACTGTGGCATCGAGGGAAGCGGCTCGATCTGGTAGGCGGCGAATCCGCAAGCGGGAACGTCGCGGGCAACGAACTCGATGGAGACGCGACGCACCCATTGGTCGAGCGGGAGCTCCCGCGGGTTCAGCACCTGCCGAACCAGGGTCTCTACTCCGGTGACGGCGAACGGCGTCTCTTCACCCGCGGCGCTAAGCAGGCGGAAGCCCGAGGGAGCGCGCGCGTCATCCCGCTCGGGTCTGCCACGGGACGGCTCGCCGAGCGGACACTCTAGCACAGCGCGGACCGGGTCCGTGCGGCTCCAGTTGAGAGTGTTGTACACCCGCAGCTCGGTCCACTCGGGCCGCGCGCCGCGTCGCCGATCGCGAGCGGTCAGCGTGTCCAGCGCTCGATCCGTTAGCTCGCCGGCGATCTGCTGGACACCGTCGAACCGCGGCATCATCTCGCGGTGGACCTGATCCGTGGAACACCCGCAGATGCTGTCGTGTGCGTGGTTTCGCATGAGCAGCCTCCAGGCGTAGCGAAGCTGCTCGAACGGGTAGACCGCGCCGTCCACCCTCGCAAAGGCGGCAAGCCGCTCCGCCACGCTCTCCAGCGCCTGCTGCGCGCGGTGGTTGGCCTGCTTCAGGTACATCCGGGTGGAGAGGGTTCCCGCGAGGCAGGCGCCCCCGCGGTCCTCCCGCAGCTCACCGCGCACCACCTCGAGATCGCCCACGCTGGCCGCCGCCTCGCGCACGGAGCCGATGTACGCGTCCAGGGAGGAGTGCACGACGCGGTCCGGTGAGCCCGTGCGCTGCATGATCGCGTTCGCCTCGCGCACCACCCGTCCGATCGCGGGCTGGGCCTCCAGATGATCAACGCCGTTCATCAGCAGGAGATGCGGGAAGGCGCAGCGGGGCGCCATCGTGTCGCGCAGGCGCTGCAGCGCCTCGACGGCGGGCTTTGCCTCGTCGGGGATGTACTGCGCGTTGTTGTACCACCAGGCCATCAGCACCCCGAGGACACGGCTGCCGTCCGGCGCTTCCCACCAGAACTCGGCCTTGCGGTCACCCACTAGCTGGCGGCCTCGCCCCATGATGGCGTTGTCGATGCCGAAGCCACGCAGGATCTGCGGCATCTGCCCGAGGTTGCCGAACTGGTCCGGCAGATACCCGATCTTCATGCAGGCGCCGAACGCCTCGGCCATCCGGTGGCCGATCAGCAGGCTGCGCACTGTGGACTCCCCGCTGACCAGGAACTCGTCGTTCAACTGGTACCAGGGGCCGACCGCAATGCGCCCCTCCCGGATGCGCCGCTCAAGCTCGGCGCGACGGCCCGGCCGCACCTCCAGGTAGTCCTCCAGCACGATCGTCTGGGCGTCCAGGTTGAAGTGTAGAAAGGCCGGGTCCCGATCAAGGATGTCGAGCAGGTGGTCGATGAGGTCAACGAGACGCAACCGGAAGGCCTCGAATGGCAGGTACCACTCTCGATCCCAGTGCGTGTGCGAGATGACGTGCAGCGTTATTGGCATGAGGGTCTCCCGGCGCAGTTTGGAGCGACCCAGGCGCCTCAGCGGCGCCAGCAACGGCTCAGATGATCGAAGTAGGCGAGCGCGTTCTCCACCGGCACGTTGCTCGGGATGTGGTTGCCCACAGCGAAGACGAAGCCCGGGCAGTCCTTCGCAACCGACAGCGTGGCGTCGATCTCGGCGCGGATGTCGTCCGGCGTGCCGAATGTCAGAGTCCGGCAGTCCACCTTGCTCCCCATGATGACCTTCGTCTCGCCATACCGCTGGACGACGACGTCCAGATCCGTGAGGGGTTCGAAGATGAACCCGTCCGCGCCAGCCTCAGCAAGGTCGTCGACGAACAGGGTGAAGTCGCCGTCGGAGCAGTAGAGGACCGGCTTACCGGCCTCATGCATCGCGTCCCAGAGCCTCCGGTAGCGTGGGAAGATGGCGCCTCGGTAGATATCGGGATGCATGAAGGGCCCCTCCGCCCAGACCATGTCGTCGTGCTGGAGGAAGAAGCGGACAGAGGTACGCGCCCATGCGCGCACGTGGTGGAGCGTCAGCTCAAAGAAGCTGTCCAGCACGCGCTCGAACTCCCGGCGGTGGACGGCAGCCTCGAGGAGCATATCCCATCCGAAGGCCTGTATCGCGCCCGATACGATCGTCTTGTAGTACCCGCCCGGACAGACCTGGTTTGGGAAGGCCGCCTGCGCGCTCTGGTAGCTCCTCTCGTAGTGCGCCACCAGGCCCTCGAAGTCAGGCAGGCCGTACTCGAGCACGGCGTCGAAGGCGAGAACGTCGTCCACGCTGCGGAATGGGGAATGCACCGTGTCGCGCCGGTCGACGCCGCCCTCCAGGAACTCGGCGTGACCCATGTCGGTCACGCGGCCCCGCGCGGCCCAGTCAACGGGCCCGTCGTCTGAGGACCAGATGAAGTCGATCTGCCACGCGTCGTAGAAGCGTCGCCAAGCCTCGGCGTCTCGCGCGGGATCGAGCCCCGTGACAGCCCGAACGAGGGCGTAGTTGCTGCAGTACTCCGTGTGCGCGATCCGCTCGGGCCGCTGGAGTGTCAGAGCCTGCGCGCCGATGTCGTAGCTCATAGGGCGCCATTGCGCCCCGTGCGGGGCGCCCGGCTCGATCTCTCCGCGGCCGGCGTGGATGGGGCGCGGCCCTGCAGGGCGCGGCGCAGGCTCTCCAGGGCGGAGGCCATCCGGTCCGATGTGGCGATGACGGCAACGTGGCCTACCCCGACGCGAACCTCACCGTTCGCCGGCTGCGACCGGCGGCGAGGGTGCGCCATGGGCCCCACGGCTGCGGCCCCGCCGCGCGCCAGGGGCAGACCGGGCAGGCGCACGCTGCGCTGCTGGTGGGGTAGGACGAGCAGCGACCGGGCCGAAACGAGGGGCGCGCCGTCCAGCGACGCCAGGCCGAAGTGGCCGCTGGCCTCGGCAAGGCGGCGTCCGCCCACCTCGATGGCGCCCTCGCTCTCCGCAGCCACAACTCGGCGTGTCCGGTCGGTCAGCACGAACGCGCTGCCACCTGGCCTCAGCTCCACCGTGGCCCCGCTGTCCGGCAGCGTGACGCGAAGCCGGCCCTCGTCCTGGTCGGTGCGCACGAGCGCCGTCAACCGTCCGCCTGCGGCCGTGGCGACCGAGTGGGCGTGCACCGGTGCCGTCGCCGGCTCAAGGGCGATGGGCCGGACGCCTGCGACCTCTATGGCGCGCGCATAGACCGCAGCGTCGCCGGGACGCGGCCGCAGCTCCAGCGGGTATGGCACATAGAGCACGCGTCCGCGACCGGGGCGCGCCTCGATGACCGGGGCGGCCCAGCCCTCCTCGGGTGTCTGGAACGGTGGCGGGCCGGGGTCCGGTGGGAGCCCGAGCGCGGCGTGCCGATCGGAGCGTGAAGGCCGCCGCGCGCTATCGTACGCCAGGCTCCCGGACACGTAAAGCGTTCCGCCGGCTTCCACCCAGCGTCGCACGACGCCGAACGCCTCGTCGGACGGACAATACGGTAGCGGCCAGACGACAAGGCG
This sequence comes from Chthonomonadales bacterium, assembly GCA_035477595.1. GTDB lineage: Bacteria > Armatimonadota > Chthonomonadetes > Chthonomonadales > CAJBBX01 > DATIKM01. Next base: position 23,526 of record DATIKM010000090.1, on the reverse strand, counting down.
CGTCTCGGGCGGTACCTGCTGGAGGTCCTCCTCATTCATCACGGCGAAGTCGACCCGCGCATCGAGGAGCAGCCTCACGGCCCGCTGGAGTCCGCGGTGGATCTCGTCGAAGCGCGGGCCGATGCGGTGGCTGTCTGGGACCAGGAGTACGGTCGACGGGGGGCGCCAGGCCAGCGTGGCGAACGAGGCCAGGAGCGACGTCTGGGCGAAGGTGTGGAGCCACGGCCGCGCGACTGGGGTGCTGCGCTCGACGAGGCCCCAGGGGAAGACCATCTCGTCGAGCTCTTTCCAGCACCAGTTGGCGGCAAACGATGCACCCATGCCCGCGCTGAAGTGAACGGCCTGCCGGTACCGGCGGATGCTCGGTTCCTCCGGCAGGCCAGACGCGCCCTGATTCCGCGCGGAGTGCGCCTCCTGCGCGCCGAACTCACCCAGGCTGAACCCCTTGCCATAGGCGCGGCGATCGATGAGCTTCAGCTCCAGCGGGAAAACCTCCAGCGAGCCGTAGTAGTGCATGTTCGAGAAGTCGGTGTACCGTGTCCCAAGGATCTTGTCCGCCTGAGACATCGTGGGCAGGTAGCCAACGGTGACCAGGGCGCGCGGGTTGCCGGCGCGAAGGCCGTCGACGTTCGCCCTCACCCAGCGGTTCAGCAGTTCGGTCTCGAACCGCTTTCGATCTGCCGAGCGCACGTCGCCCCAGTCGTCGCTCAGGTCTGGGAGCGGTACGTTGGGGAGCGCCTCCTGCAGGGCTCGAGCGCCCCACGCAGCGCGCAGGGCATCGTCGGCGCCGTACCTCGCTCGCAGGAAGGCGTTCCAGAGCGCTACGATGTCGGGCCGGTTCGGAACGTCGACCGTCGGCTCGTTCTGCACGTCGAAGAACAGGCCTGGGGCGCTCCGGTAGCGCGCAGCCCAGAAGCGGTTCCAGTCGGCTTGGTGAGCGAGCTCCGCGTCCGTGAGCCCCACGGCCTGCCAGTCGTGCAGCGAGAGAAAGAGCGTGACCCGGTGGGCGTGCGCCAGCAGCACGATGGCGTCAAGCTGCCGGCGGAGCCGCGCCGGGCGCGCCGCGAGGTCGGCGGGCCCGTGCGCGCCCACGCCCCGGTAGCCGTCCTTCGCGAAGGGCGAGAAGTGCAGGATGCGCAAGATGCGCACGTTGTTGGCGGCCATCATGCGCAGATCTCGATCCCAGACGGCAGGTCCCTCGCCATCCGAGTAGAACATCATGCCCGTCTGGTTGGTGCCGGCAAGGAACGCGGCCCGCCCGTCGATCGTGAGGTAGTTGCCCTCCCAGGCGACCCGCGGGCCGGCGTCGATCACCTCCTGGCGCCAGATGCAGAAGGCGCTGTCGATCCGCTGGGTCGTCTGGGTCGCGCCACAGGTTGCCTCCGCCGCGAAGCGGATCAGGTGCCCTCGGAGCCCGCGGACGGGGACCGCTGCCTCGACCTCGCGCGTCTCGCCCGGGTTGAGGTCGAGGGTTCGGCTTGCGACGGTCCTTCCCGCAACGCGGAGCGTGATCGCGGTGCGCGCCCGCGCTCGTCCGCGGTTCGTGCATCGCACGGACAGGCGGGCGGTCTCGCCCTCGCGGTAGCACGCCAGGTCTGAGCGCAGGCCGTGGAGCGTCAGCGGCGTCACAAGAGCGTCCATCAGGCGGATGAGCAGGGCGCGCCGCGCGGGAGTGGCGAGGAAGAGATCCTGACCGCTCGTGATGCCGCTGAACGCCCAGACGGAGCCTGCGAACGGCCCGGCGTGGTTGCGCATCAGGCCGACCGCGGCGCCCCGCGGCTGGCCGTCCGCGTCGAGCGCCTCGACGACTGGCTCCCAGCGACGGTACACGGGTGGGAACACCGGGTTGTTGAGCCCGGTCAGGCCGCAGGCCGCGTACCCGGAGATGCGCCCCGTCGTGCCAAAGGTCGGGCCGCCGCGCGCGGGGCGGAACCGCGACGCCACGCGCAGCCGGGCGACGTGCTGTAGTTGGAAGGCCGGATCGAACACGGGTATCTGGTTCGTCGAGAAGGTGATGGCGTCGCCGGTGCGCCCGTGGCGCGTGTTCATCGACGGCGCATCCGCCGTCGGTGTGTCGGTCTCGGCGGCAGTTGTTCCTGAGCCCTGGTCGACCCACGTCGAGCCCGATCGCTCCACCAGCCGGTCGAACGCGTAGCCATCCGTGGAAAGGAAGCTGCCGCCGGCCCTGAGGTAGGCAAGGAACGCCTCGCGTGCGGGAGCCGGGAAGAAGGGACCGCAGGAGAGGACCACTGCGTCCAGCCGCTCCCGCGTCAGGACCGCCGGGTCAGCGAGGTCGCCGGGGCGCAGGAGCGTCGCCCCGTACCCGCCTGCTCGCAGGGCTCGCAGCATCGCAGCAGGCGGATGCGCGCTCCGGAACCCCTCCGGCAGGCCGGCGCCCATGTCGATCACGCCCACGGCGCCGCGCGGGCCGCGCGCGATCTGCAGGTCTGGCGTGCGATCGAGAGGCTCGGGTGCCACAGGGGCACGCCGCTCCCACCGCAGATCGGCCACTTCGACCTCCAGATCCCCGAAGTTGCAGCCGAGGAGGAGCCGGTCGACCGTCACCATGGCTCGGCGGCGGTCTCCGCGCGGTTCATGCGTGAAGCTCGAAACGGGCAGACGCACCTCGAGCCAGACGGACCTCTGGACCCCTATCGCGCCACCGCCCGGCCGCACCTCGCGCAGCCACAGGTCACCATCTCGCTCGAGCAGGAGCACGTGCATCGCGGCGAGCGACGAGCCGCCGATCCGGCGTACCTGGAAACGCAACGCCGTGGCATCTGGCGGTACGGAGCCTCGCGCGACCACGTTGCCCCAGTGCGGCGGCGCGTCGTCATAGCGGAGGCGCAGCGCCGGGCCGCCAGAGGGGCCAGGCGTGGCTGTGATGGCGACCGTCCGGCCTCCGTCCGGGTGAGGCGACCAGGCATCGGGCTGCAGCAGCTCGTCCGCGGGCTGCCCGCCGCCGGCGAGCGCGCTCAGTGCCATCAGTCCGCCCATCGCGGCCCACGCGAAGAGCCACGTCATGGCCGTGCCCCTGTCGCCGGGGCGTCAACTAGGTTGTCGCGCACGACGTGCTCGGCGGTCGGGTCGAACACGATCGGCTCCGCCGTGCAGTGTCGGATGATGTTGTCCTTCACGATCCATCGCCGGCACCCCCGGCCGAGCGAGAGGCCGCTTCGGCAACGGTGGCGCGCGTTGTCCCAGCTGAAGATCTGGTTCTGGCAGAAGGTGGTCTCCACCGCGTCGAAGGCCGCGACCGCGTCGTGCTGTCCGAAGTTGTGCTCCGAGTTGGTGTGGATGGTGTTGCCCGTAATGATGTTGAACATGCTCGCATCGCCGCCTGCGGGGTCTCCCACGAGGATGCCATTGCGCCGGCTCTGCTCGAACCGGTTGTTCTGGATGCGGTTGAAGTTGGCGGCGGGCCCGAGCCGCAGGGCGACCTCGTTGCCCCAGTGGTAGTTCATGGAGTACGTGCCTGCCGAGGAGCGGTCCAGCAACGCGCCGCTTCGCGGGACCGTCTTCGCGCCCGCCCCGAACTGGTTCTGCACGATGTGGAAGTCGTTGTTCGCGCGGCTGTAGAGCTGGTCACCGCGGTTGTCCGTCAACCAGCAGCGGCTGACCGTGTTGGACGAGAACGGCTTCTGTGGATTGCCCTCGAACCGGATGCCGCTCTCGGCGAACCCCCGGATGTGGCAGTCGTCGACCACGGAGATGCCGCACCACTCGCCGTCTCGGAAAACGATGCCGGAGCCACTGGTCGGCGTCGCGTCTGCCTCGATGGCCAGGTGCCGCACGCTGCATGACCAGGTGCTCCCGGTGAAGACGATGGCGTCCCCTGCGCCCTTGCGCCGGATAACTGTGTTCCAGCCGCTCCCTCTGATGGCAAGGTGGCTCACTCCATGGAAGACAAGCGGACGGTCGAGCTCGTACTCGCCCGGCAGGAGGATGATCGTGCCTCCGCGTGGCCCTACGGCTGCCGCGGCGCGCACCAGTTCTCGCGCGTTGCGCACCTGGCGGTAGAGGGGAGGAGGTGGAGCGGGCGGCGCCGGCGCGCCGAGAGACAGCACGGGGGCGAGCAGGGCGACGATCAATGCGAAGCCTCCCGTCGCCGCGCGTGCCTGCAGAGCCAGGCCCGCGGCGGGCGCTGGCGGCCATTATAGGGCCCGGCTCCGAGGCGCGTCAAGGAACCGTAGCCGTCGTCTTCGCTAAGGGTTGGGCACGAACCCGCCGCCTCGGCAGCGCTTCAGGTACTGCAGCCCGTGAACCTGTCCGGTCATCTCCAGGTCTCCGCGGTATACCGGGTCGTGCCAGCCCTCGATGTCGATGGCGCCCCGGTAACCGCCCATCCGCAGGATCGAGATGATGTCGGCCCAGTTGCAGTCCCCGAAGCCGGGCGTGCGGTGCCAGACGTAGGGCGCGCCGCCCCGTGTTCCGTGCTCGCGGATGACGTCCCAGGCTACCGTCGCATCCTTGCCGTGCAGGTGGTAGATGCGTCCCACCCACTTCCGGAGCTGGGCGATGGGGTCGACGAGAGAGACCATCTGGTGGCACGGCTCCCACTCGAGTCCCAGATTGTCAGCCGGAACGGCGTCGAACATCATCTCCCAGGCACGGGGCGAATGGGCGATGTTCCACCGCGGCGACTCCCATGTGCCGCCCATGTCGCAGTTCTCGAACGCGATGCGGACCCCGCAGTCGGCGGCGACCTTCGCAAGCCTGCCCCAGACCTCCGCGAACCGGCCGATGTTCTGGTCAACGGTCCGGTCCTCAAGGGCGCCGGCGAACGCGCAGACGACGTCGCACCCGAAGAGCCGCGCCTTGCGGATGAGGGTCTCCCAGTCGCGCTCGGTCTGCGCATCCTCGAGCGGGTTGCCGTAGATGCCCACCGAACTGATGATGGCGCGACCGGCGAGGGCGTCGATGGAACGTTTGGCAGCGTCGTCAAGGTCCAGATCGCCCAGGTACTGCCATGCGGTGAGCTCGTAGGACTCGAAACCGTGCTGCACGGCAGCGCGCAGGTAGCCGGGCCCGAGGGTGAAGCCGGCAAGTGTTCCGATGCGGATATCGTCGTGGCCGCTGGTCTGGGGCATGGCGCGGTCTTCCTCCTCACGATGTAGTGCTGCCGTGCGCAGTAGCGGCGGCGGGCTCGAGGGCTACCGGGTCCCGGCGACATGCTGCAGGTAGGCCACAAGCAGCCGTGCCAGCTCCGCGGGCGCCTCGGAGTGCATGATCTCCAGGCCGTGCGTGTTCTCCATGGGCAAGCCGAGCGTGATGGGATGGGCGACCAGACCGGCCGCGGCGGCGCACGACGCATCGGATCCCCCGCGCGTCAGCACCTGCCAGTGCGGCTCGACACCGTGGTCGCGGCAGACCCGGGCCAGCGCGTCCGCTTCTGCTGCGCCTATCGCCGCGAACGAGTCGCTTGCCCAGATCGTCGGCCGCTGGTCCGGCAGAAACCTGTTCTCAGGCACCGAGGGCCCTACCTCGAGGGCGACACAGCGATCCGGCCGCAGGGCCTGCAGAAGGTACTTCGCGCCCTCGCCGCCCACCTCCTCGGCGACGGTCGCCGCGAACAGCACGCCTGGCATCGGAGCGTCGTCGGAGAGCGCGGCGAGGGCGAGGAGCCAGGCCACAAGGTCGGCCCGGTCATCTAGGAACGGGGCGCAGACAAACGGCCCCATCGTCCGCACGAAGCGACGTTCGATGCCCAGCGCCACGCGTGAGCCCGGGCGCACGCCGGCCTGCCGGAGCGCATCAGCGCTGGAGCCCGTGAACAGGAAGGCATCGGACCACGCGAGCGGTGAGGTCCGCGCGCGAACAGCGGCCGAGGCAGGATGTTCGGTATGGACGCACCCGAACGATAGGATGGCGGGCACCGGTCCGGGCGATGCCAGGATATCGACGGGCGCCTCGCCCCACTTGTAGGGATGCACTCCGCCGAGAGGAGCGACGGCAATAGTGCCGTCCGGCGCGACCGACGAGACCATCAGCGCGATCTCGTCGAGGTGAGCCGTCACCACGGTGTGAACCGGGCCCAACGCGTCGCCGCACCATACGAGCAGGTTGCCCTTGGCATCGACCGCCGGCGTGAAGCCGAGGGCCCGCGCATGGCGCGCCACCGCCTCACGGACGCGGCCCTCGGCGCCGGGCGGTCCCTGCGCGGCGACCAGCTCGCGTAGGAGCTCGATCGGCTCGGGCAGAGGGCCGCCCCGAGTCACCGGCTACCGCGCCCGCTCGCGATACACCGTCTCGGCCACCACTTCTCCGACGATGCGCAGCGAGCGTGGGCTGCACTTGTCCGGCGTGTCGTCGAGCGTATGCCAGGGCGCGTAGTCGAAGTCGATGAGGTTGATGGTCGGCAGGCCGGCCGCGTTGAGGGGCCAGTGGTCGTTGATGATCTCCACCATAGGCCTGTCGCGGAACACGTTGCCGTACCCGAGCTCCCTGGCGATGCCGAACACAAGGTCGTTCACGCGCTTCGCGTGCCGCTCGGAGTGGGTCTCACGCTGTATGACGAGGTCGCGGTCGCCTATCATGCAGAGCAGGATGCCGTAGGCAGGCCGCCTGCCGATCTCGGAGAGGTTCCTGGCGAAGTGGGTGGAGCCGAGCAACACCCCCTCCATGCGGGTGAAGTCGCCGAAGTCCTCGCCGTCGAAGAGCGCAATCACCACGCCAACGTCGGGCGGCTGCTGCTTGAACATGCGCGCCAGCTCCAGCAGCACGGCAACCCCGGAGGCGCCGTCGTTAGCCCCGAGGATGGGCAGGCGGCGCTTGGCCTCGTCGACCTCCATGTCGGCAATGGGGCGCGTGTCCCAGTGGGCGCAGAGCAGGATCCTCCGCTCGGCCTCCGGGCGGAACACACCCACCACATTGAACATGGGAATTCCGCGGTAGGTGAAGTCCTGGCGGAACACGCGATCTGCGTACTTCGACAACTCCGCAACGAGGAAGTCGCGCGTACGGCGGTGGGCGGCGGTGCCAGGCGGTCGGGGGCCGAAGTCGGTCTGGCGCGTCAGCAGGGCGAAGGCGCGATCGCCGTCGAAGGCGGGCCTCTGCACCCGGCGCGGCTCGGATGTACCGGGTGCGGAGGCAGCGGGCGCCGCGGATGTCTGCCGCTCGCGCGCCGGCGCCTCCCGGGCATCGAGCGCGCAGCCACCCGCAACCAGTAGCGTACCGGCGAGCGCCAACGCGCCGCGCCTACCTGCGAAACACAATGCGCTCCTCCTCGCGTGCTCCGATCGTCCGCTCGGTGGCAAGGTATTCCGACACCGCGGCCTCCAGCGTACGGGCGGGCTCGCGGACGATGTCTGTCTTCGACCAGATGCGGAAGTAGGCCAGCGCGCCGTTGGCGAGGGGCGCCGGCATGGCGACCTCGTACCGGCGGTCGGCCTGCAGCGCCGCCCTGCCCACCCTTACTGACACAACCCTTCTGCCGCGCTCTGCGGACGGGTCCACGGTGACCGTAACGCCGGAGACCTGCAGGAAGGCCGGACTCCGTTGCGGGTGCAGCGCGAGGCCGTGCTCGAGAGCGGCGACGATCTGATCGCCGGTGAGCCGCACGACGGACAGCCTGTCGTTGCGGTACTCGAGGGCCTTCAGCAAGTCTTCGATGGCAGCCGGCCCGCGCGGAAGGGTTCTCTCCGTGAACGCGATGGCCGGCATGAACGCGATGTCGGTTCTCTCGGCAGCCCGCAGCGCATCGGTGATGACGTTGGCCAGTGCGCTCTCTTCGGATCGGACTGTGCGCGTGCTGACCTCGGCCGCGACCTGGACCGTGGTCGTCTGCGCGGTGGTCTGCGCGACGGCCCGCACGTCAGTGACGAACGCACATGCGACCGCCGCCATGGCGAGGTGCACGTAGTGGCGGTGCATCCCCAGGCCTCACTTCCTTCCCCCCTGCCACTGCAGATAGGCCTGCAGGAAGGGGTCAATGGCTCCGTCCATTGTGCGGATCACGTCGCCGGTCTCGTAACCCGTGCGATGATCCTTCACCAGGGTATACGGCTGAAAGACGTACGATCGGATCTGGTTGCCCCACTCGATCGCCTGCTGCTCACCCCGCAGCTCGCTGAGCTTCGCCTCGTTCGCGCGGCGCTCCCGTTCCATAAGACGTGCCTGGAGCACCTTGAGTGCCATCAGCCTGTTCTTGTGTTGCGAGCGCTCGTTCTGGCACGTGACGACGATCCCAGTGGGCAGGTGCGTGATACGCACGGCGGAGTCCGTTTTGTTCACGTGCTGCCCGCCCGCTCCGCTAGCCCGGTAGGTGTCGACGCGGAGGTCGTCGGGCCCGATGGCCACAGCTTCGGCCTCACCAACCTCAGGGATCACATCCACCGAGGCAAAGGAGGTGTGGCGGCGCTTGGCGGAGTCGAAGGGCGAAATGCGCACGAGGCGATGAACCCCTCGCTCGCCCTGCAGGTAGCCGTAGGCGCTCCTGCCGATCACCTCGAAGACGACGCTCTTGAGGCCTGCCACGTCGCCCGGCTGCTCGTCGGCTATCTCGACCGCATACCCGCGGTCCTGCGCCCAGCGAACGTACATCCGGAGCAGGATCTGCACCCAGTCGCACGACTCCGTCCCGCCCGCGCCGGCATTGATCTCGACCAGGGCGTTGCGCGCGTCGTACTCGCCGCTGAGCAGGACCTCTGTCTCGAGACGTTCGACCTCCGAATGGAGCCGCATCACGGACTCCGAGAGCTCCGGACCGAGTCCGGCACCCCCGTCTTCCTCTGCGGCAGCCATCTCCGCGAGCTGCTCCACGTCGCTGATCGCGCCCTGGAGGGACCGCACGGGTCCGACCTCCTCCTTCAGGCGCGACAGCTTCTGCAGCGCCGACTGAGCGGCGGAGGCGTCGTTCCACAGATCGGGCGCCGCTACCAGCTCCTCCAGTCGCGCGATCTCCTCACCCTTACCAGGGAGGTCAAAGATGGTCTCCGATGGTTGCCGCGCGCTGGGCCAGCTCGCGCGCGGCCCGGCGCGTCTCTTCAATCGTCATGGATCCTCCTGTCAGGCTGGGCTTCGTGCACTCATCGAGCGCGCGGCTTCAAGCGCACAGACCCCTCTGACTGCAGTATAGGCGCGCGCGTTCAGCGCGGTCAAGCGGGCGCCGCCCGCTTGCGCCCAGGTGTGGCCCGCTCCCTTCGGCGCCGGGCGCCCTCGGGGAGCTAAGCGACGATCCGTGACCGCCTCCGCAGGCCCTCCGCGGCGTTGCCCGTCCGGTCTGGCGTGCAGTGCGAGCGGGGTGGAGGATGCTTGTGCACGCAATTCTGCGGGGAGGGGTGGAGGAATCCAGGCGGTTGTGGCACAATGACAGGCAACGCGGGTGCGTTCGTGTCCTTCGAGCGCTCTCGCCCCAGGCATGGGCGCCGGTGTCTTCGCTGTCCCCTGTCAGCGCAGGGCCGGTGCGGCGCAGCCTTTGCAGGGCGCCTTCGTGCGAGCCATGCCGCGGCGCACAACTGCCACCTAAGGAAAGGAGCAGAGACCATGAGCCTGAAGAAGGCGCTTCTCTCCGTGGTCGCGAGTTCCGTGCTCCTCGTCCCCGCCGTTGCGAACGCCAGCTTCCTGGATGGCCTCAGCCTCCGGGGCGGTTTCTATCATGGCGTGAACTCCGAGGTACGCGATGTCATTGACTTCGCGGCCTGGGGCGGCGGGCTCGAGTACAAGATCGTCCGGTTCCCTCAGCTGCTGAACGGCGAGAGCTGGGCGACGACGCTGTCGGTGGACTTCCACTACAGCGAGCGGGGCTCTACCATCGTCCGGGTCCTCCCGGTGTCGATCAACCAGATCTTCACCTTCGAGGAGCAGGGCGCGATCACGCCGTACGCAGGTTTCTGTGTCACGGCGATGCTGATCGGGGGCTCCGATCGGTACGTCGCCCCCACCCAACTGGTGTCTAGCCGCAATGGCATGAACAACGGCTGGCACCAGCCGATGATAACGCGCTGGGGCGCGGGCCTGATCCTGGGCGTGAACTTCGCCAGGAACCTGTTCCTGGAGACGCGGTACGAGTGGATCGACGGCGAGGACCTAGCCGCCTCGCCCGAGGGCTTCCGCACGTACCTGGGCTACCGCTTCTAGAGCCTCAGGGCGCGGGCTGCCGTCCCGGAAGGGGTCCGGAACACTGGATAGGGCCTCCGACGGGCGCGGCCACGAAGCGTGGACCGGGGTAGGCAGGCGCCGCATGATCTGCGGCTCCCTCTACCGAATCTTCAGATGCAGTGTCGGCCTCCGGATTGCCCCCGGAGGCCGTTTCCTTGTGCACCCGCCCAAGCGCCTCCGCGTCAGTCGCTGCCCTCGGCGTCGTCGCGAAGGCGCGCACGGCATTCCGATGTCCCGCACGACCGCGGCGGGCCGAAGGGTCGCTGACAGAACAGGGCCGGGGCATCAACGCCCCGGCCCTGCGCGCCGACTTGGGCGTCGGGGTGGGGAGATTTGAACTCCCGACCTCACGGACCCGAACCGTGCGCTCTACCAAGCTGAGCCACACCCCGATGGTACCAGTATAGGCCCGGGGCGCGGCGGGTGTCAAGCGTCCGCTCAGTGGGACTCCGCCGTAGTGGATGCATTCACGGCGCGGCTCGGCGTTGCGTCGGCCGGAGCCTGATCAGCCGCCTGCCGCCTCGTCAAGGATCTCAACCGGGTGGAGCACGCGGACTGCCAGCCCGCGACGCCGCACTCCCTCGCGCATCCACGCGATGCAGCCCGGGTTCCCGGCCGCCACGACGGCCGCGCCCGTCGCGGCGATGGCGTCGACCTTCCTCTCCAGCAGCCGCACCGCCATCCGGGGATGGGTCAGGTTGTAGATGCCGGCGCTCCCGCAGCAGGTGTCCGACTCCGGCAGGTCCACGAGGCGCAGGCCCGGAACCGCGCTGAGTAGGCGCCGCGGGGCGGCGGTGACGCGCTGAGCGTGGGCGAGGTGGCACGCGTCATGGTATGCCACCAGCGCGTCGAATCGGCCCTCCGGTGGCGGCCCGCCCGCCTCGGCCAGGTACTCCGACGCATCGCGCACCCGGGCGGCGAACGCGCGGGCCTGCTCCGCGTACTGAGGGTCGCCGGCCAGGAGGGTCCCGTAGGCCTTCATGGCGGAACCGCAGCCCGCGCTGTTGACGACGATGGCGTCGAGAGCGTGCGCCCGGAAGGCGTCGATCAGGGCGCGCGCCTTACGTCGGGCAGCCTCGAGCCGACCCGCGTGCGCATCGAGCGCTCCGCAACATCCTGCCTCGCACGGGGCGAAGACGTCGCATCCCGCTCGCTGCAGGACGCGCACGGTTGCCTCGTTCGTCTCCGCGAAGAGGACGCGCATGACGCAGCCCTCGAGCACGCCCACGGCCGCGCGCCTCGGGGCGAGCGCCTGCGCCTTCGCGGGGAGCCTGCCCAGGCGAGGACGGTGCGGCGTGGCGGGAAGGACGACCGGAGCGCCGCGCTGTCCCGTGAGCGTCAGCGCCACCCAGCGCGGGAGGACGCGGCACCGGGAGGGCAGCGCGTGGGCGGCGCGGAGCAATGCCAGCAGCAGCCGCGGGCGCGTCAGCGCCTCGATAAGCGCCCGGCGCGCGAGGCGCTCGAGGCCCGGGCGCCAGCCAGCCTGATCGGAGGCCTCGCGGAACTCCTCGAGCGCCGCCCCGTACCCGACGCCGGAAGGGCATGCCGCCTCGCAGGCGCGGCATCCGAGGCACGCATCGAGCTGGCTCGACGCAGGCGCGTCAGTCGCCAGGCCGGCGGCCGCCGCGTCCCGCATCAACCGGATGCGCCCGCGCGGGGACTGCGCCTCGTTTCCCGTCAGGCGGAAGGTGGGGCAGGCGTCCAGACACAGGCCGCAGCGGATGCAGCGGAGCGTCCGATCCTCGAAGTCGGCGCTGAGGAGTCCCGGCGACGACGCGTCTCTCACGAGCGTCCCTCAAACACGGCCGATGCTCCGGCCCGGGCTGAGCAACCCGTAGGGGTCGAGCGCGCGCTTGAGGGCGGCCACCAGCGCGGGGTCCGCGACCTCGCCCTCGAATGCGTCGATCCGGAGCCTCCATGCCGGCGGCAGGCGAGTCCAGGTGACATGCCCGGCAGGGCTAGCGGATGCCCGCACGGCCTCGGTGATCCTTCCCTCCTGCGCGCCACACTGCCACCACGCGAGCACGCGTCCGGCGAGGGGGTCGGCGAGCAGTCCGTCCACCTCGCGCTCCAGCCGGCCAACGACGGCGGCGGTCTCGCCGCGCGGGCATCCGAGCGTGGCGGCCGCGACCGCGTCGGCCGGGGGCGCCCAGGCGGGCGGTTCGCCCGCGCCCTCCAGCACGGGCTCCATACCGTGCTCCCGAAGCACGCGGCCCATCCGCGCGCCACGGTCCGCCACGTGGTCGGCATTCCCCTCCACGCCAACGAGCAGGACCGCGGGCGTGCCCGTCGCGACGGCAGCCCACGCCGGGTCCAGCCGTTCCATCGACAGGCCTTGGGCGGCGAGTGCCGCTTCCTCCCCCGAGGCCGCGGCGAAGGCGAGCGTTGCGGTGGCCTGCGGTAGCGGAGAAACGCGGAGGGTGATCTGGGTCAGCACGGCGAGCCCGCCGCGACTGCCGGAGAGCAGCCGCGCCAGGTCGTAACCTGCCACGCTCTTCACCACCCGTGCGCCGGAGCGCGCGCGCCGTCCGTCCGCCAGGGCCGCCACGACGCCGAGGACGCGGTCGGCCATCGAGCCGTGCGCCGCGCGCCGGAGGCCGGGCACACCCGCCGCAAACGCCCCGCCGAGAGTGGCGCGCTCGCCACCGGGCGGGTCGATGGGCAGCCACTGCCGGAAGGGAAGCAGTGCCTGCAGAACCTCGCCAAGGGTGGTGCCTGCGCCGGCCGTCACCACCATGTCGTCGGGCGAGAGCTCGCGAACCCCGGCCATCCGCTCCGTGGAGAGCGCCCACCAGATGCCGGTGCGCAGGGGGTTGCCCGTCTCGACGTCCGTTCCGGCGCCCCAGGGGACGACGGCGGCGCAGGCGCCACGGGCGCTGGCCAGCGCATCGGCCAGCTCGGACTCGGCCGGGGCCGCGACGGCGTCCGCGGGGCGGCCATCCAGCACGAAGCGTCCGCCGGCGCCCGTAGGCCGCTCGCTGGCGGTCATGCGGATGGCGACTCGGGGAGCAGCTTGCCCGGGTTGAGGAGGCCCGCGGGGTCCAGCGCCCGGCGTACGCTCCGCATCGCGTCGAGGTCGCTCTCCGCAAACATCGCACGCATGAACGAGAGCTTCTCGATGCCCACTCCGTGCTCGCCGGTGATGGACCCGCCCATCGCGAGGCAGAGCTCGACGATCTCGCGGTTGGCCTGCTCCACGCGCAGCACTTCGTCCGCGTCTCGCTGGTCATAGACGATGCAGGGGTGCAGGTTTCCGTCACCCGCGTGGAACACGTTGCACACGCGGACCCGCCGCCGCCGGCCGATCTCCGCGATGCGCCGGAGCGCCTCGGGCAGGCGCGTGCGCGGGATCACGCCGTCCTGGGTCACCATGTTGGGCGCCAGCCTCCCGACGGCGCCGACCCCCTTCTTGCGCGCCATCCAGAGCCGCGCGCGTTCCTCCTCGTCGGCCGCGCGGCGCACGTCTCGAGCGCGGTGCGCCCGGCAGATGGCCTCCACGCGGTCGGCATCGCGGTCCAGCCCTGCGTCGGGGCCGTCCACCTCGATGACGAGCACGGCCGCCGCGTCCTCCGGCAAGCCCGCGCTCAGCGCCCGCTCGATCGCGCGCAGGATGATCTCGTCGATCATCTCGAGCGCGGCGGGCACAATGCCCTCCGCGATGATGGCGGTGACCGTCGCTGTGCAATCTTCCACGTCGTCGAAGACGGCAAGCAGCGTGCGCCAGGCCTCCGGCAGGGGCGTGAGCCGTGCGGTCACCTCCGTGACGATGCCGAGCGTGCCCTCCGATCCCACGAACAGCCTGGCGAGGTCGGGCCCAGGCGCATCATCGGCATCGGAGCCCAGGCGCGTCACCCGGCCGTCCGCGAGCACGACGGTCATGGCCACCACGTGGTTCGCGGTGACGCCGTACTTCAGCGTGTGCGGACCGCCGGCGTTCTCGGCGACATTGCCGCCGATGGTGCTGACCACCTGGCTGGACGGGTCCGGGGCGAAGTGGAGGCCGTGCGGCGCGGCCGCCCGCGTGAGCGAGGCGTTCGTGGCGCCCGCCTGCGCCGTGATGAGCCGGCTCGCCGGGTCTACCCGGAGGATGCGGTTCATGCGCATCGTAGACAGCACGACGCCGCCGCGGACGGGCGTGGCGCCACCCGAGAGCCCGGTTCCCGCGCCGCGGGCGACCACGGGGATGCCGCGACGCGCGCAGAGCACCACGACGGCGGAGACCTCCTCCGTCGTTCGCGGCAGCGCCACGGCGTCCGGCTGGGCGCGATGGAGCGTGTAGGCGTCGCCGTCGTAGACCCTTCGCTCCGCTTCGGTGCGCAGCACGCCGTCGGCGCCGACGATCGCCTGAACCTCGCGCTCGAGCTCGGCCCGGTCGAGCTCCCCCAGCCGATCTGCCACCATGCCCCGCATTATAGCCGCCGACGGCGTGCGCGACAACGCGCCCTCCGCGCGGGGGGCCGTGGCGCTCTACGGCCGTGGCTGGTATCATTTGGTAGGCGCGGTCGGGCCAGCCGGGCGCGCGGCAGGGCAGGGGGCGCAGCATGGACGGGCCGCCGGGCTACCATATCCTCACATGGGGATGCCAGATGAACGAGGACGACTCCGAGCAGCTCGGCGCGCTCCTCGAGGGTCAGGGGTACGTTCGGCGGTCGACGCCCGAGGACGCCGACGTGGTGCTGCTCAACACCTGTTCGGTGCGCGCCAAGCCCGAGCAGAAGGTGTACAGCAAGCTGGGCGAACTGCGTCTGACCAAGCAGGCGCGGCCCGGGATGGTGATCGGGGTCTGCGGCTGCATGGCCCAGCTTCGCTCGCGTGAGATAGCGCGGCGGGCCCCCCATGTTGACCTCATCGTGGGCTCAGGGCAGGCCGGGGAGATCCCGCGCATGCTCCGGGAGCGCATAGCCGCGAACGGGGCTCGCCCGCGCCGCCCGTCCGCGGCGCTCGGCCTCCCCGGGTCGGGTGAGCGCGGGGCGTCCGCGTTGCCGTGGCGCACGTCCGCGCGCGCCGCCCCGCTGCGCGCGTTCGTACCGGTCATGTACGGGTGCGACCGCGGCTGCACGTTCTGCGTGGTGCCGCTCACGCGCGGCCGGGAGCGCAGCCGCCCGATCGAGGAAGTGCTGGCCGAGGTGCGCTCCCTGGCGAGGGGCGGCACGCGCGAGGTGACGCTTCTCGGCCAGACTGTGAGCTCCTATGGGCGCGGGCTCGAGGGCGGCGCCGTGGGCTTTGCGGAGCTGCTGCGCCGCGTCGCCGGCACGCCAGGCATCGAGCGTGTGCGGTTCACGTCGCCCCATCCTGCGGACTTCACGGACGAGGTGGTAGACGCGATCGCCTCGACTCCGCAGGTGTGCGAGCATGTCCACCTGCCCCTGCAGTCCGCCGACGACGAGGTGCTGCGGGCCATGCAACGGGGGTACACGGCCGAAGCCTATTCGGCGCTCGTTGAGAAGCTCCGGCGCGCCGTCGACGGCCTCGCCGTGACTACCGACCTCATGGTCGGTTTCCCGGGCGAGACCGACGCGCAGGCGGAGCGGACGCTCGCGTTCGTCGCGATGACCCGCTTTGACGCTGCCTTCATGTTCGCCTACTCGGAACGGCCGGGCACCCCGGCCGCCTCGATGCCCGCCGCGGTGCCGCAGGAGGTGCGCATCGCCCGGTTGGAGCGGCTTATCGCCCTCCAGAACCGGATCACCGTGGAGAGGAACAGCGCGCTCGTGGGAGAGGTGGCGGAGGTGTTGGTGGAGGGCCCTACGCCGCGCGATGCCGGGCGGATGCAGGGCCTCACCCGCACCTTCAAGGCGGTGCACTACAGGGGCGATCAGGCGCTTGCCGGCCGGCTCGTCCGCGTGCGGCTGACGGAGGCAGGACTCACGGGGTTCGCAGGGGAGATCGCGGACGCGCCGGCACCCGCCCGGTCTGCGCTCGCCTGCGAGCCCTGATCTTGGCGCCGCGCCCTGAGCCGGGCGGCGCGCCACGGGATGGCCTGGTAGCGCGCTGTCAGGGCGAGGGCCTGGAGGGAGAGGACGCGATGGAGCCGGTGGATGGCGGTTCTGCGCGCGGCGGCGCTGGCGGGAAGCGGCCGCCCCCGAGTCGCCTGCCTGCCTGCTACGACCTGGCGGGCCGCGGCGAGATGGGCTTCTTCCCGGAGTCGGGCCCCCATGTCCACCCGCCGCGCTTCCGGGGCACCTGGTTTGCGCCGCCTCGCGGCCTCTGCCTCTTCCACGCCGCCCTCGGCGCTTTGTTCCTGCTCATCGCCGTTCTGGCTCTCGTTGGCGGCGGCGCCAGCGCGCTGCTCGTGGTGTGGCCTATTGTCGCCTGGTCCGCGCTGAACTTCGGCGTGACGTGGCGCCTGGCCGGGGAGCGCCGGCTGCTGACGCGATGCGTCAGCCTGCAGGAGGCGGCCGAGGCGGCGGGTGCGGAGCCCGGCGCGCTGGCCCGCTACCTGGCGGAGGCGGGCGTGCTGCCGCGCGCAGTGGTGAACGGAGCGCCGGCCTACCTGGCGGTGGAGGCGGCGCCCGCGCTCTCACTCCTGCGCCCATCGGACTCCTGCCCCGCCCTGCTGCGACCGTCGGCCACGGCCGGGCATGCTGCGCCAGTCGGTCTGCTGCGCGCATCCCCGCCGGAGGCGGTCGGGGCACCTGGCGCGGACGAGGAGCGTGCACCCGAACGGCTCACCACCTGCACGTCTGCCCACCGGAATCCCGGCGAGGCTTGACCGCAGGGCGCTCCGGGGCTTACACTTAGGCGCAATGGAGACCGCCCGCCGCACCCCGCCCTCTGGCGGCCGCGAGCCCAGGACCCCGCTCATGCAGCAGTACTTCGGGGCGCGCGACGAGCGCCCGGGCGTGCTGCTGCTGATGCGCGTCGGGGACTTCTACGAGGCCTACGGCGAGGACGCGGAGACGGTCGCTCACGCCCTCCAGATCACCCTGACGAGCCGCGAGGACCAGGGCGACCGGGTCGCCATGGCCGGCGTGCCCCACCATGCGGTGGAGCGCTACGTGGCGCGCCTGATCCGTCTGGGGCACCGCGTTGCCTTGATGGACCAGGTGGAGGACCCACGGCTCGCGCGCGGGCTGGTGAAGCGCCGGGTCACGCGCGTGCTCACGCGCGGGACGGTCTTCGAGGACACCCTCCTGGACGCCGGAGCCAACAACCACCTGGCCGCCGTGTGGCAGGGGGAGGGGTCGGCCGGGCTCGGCGTGGCAGACGTCTCGACGGGCGAGTTCCTCGTGACGGAGTTCCGGGGGGAGGACGCGTCCAAGCGGCTGATCGAGGAGCTGGCGCGGCTGGAGCCCGCCGAGACGGTGGTCTCCGCCCTTGACGGTGAGGTCGCGGCGGGTCTGGGCCGACCCGTGACGCTGTCGGACGCCGCCGGATTCCTCGATGGCCGCACGACGCGGGAGGCGCTCTGCCGGCACTTTGGCACGCCCTCCCTGCGCGGCTTCGGCTGCGAGGAGATGGGCGCGGCGCAGGAGGCGGCAGCCCTCCTGCTCGCCTACCTGCAGAGCACCGCGCCCAGCGCGCTCGCGCACCTGCGGTCACTCGGGGTCTATTCCACGGGCGACCGGCTGTGGCTGGACCAGACCGCGCGACGCAACCTGGAGCTCGTAAGGCCCGCGCGCGAGGGCCCGCGCGCCCTAACACTTCTCGCCACGATCGACCGGACCGTCACGCCGATGGGTGCGCGCCTGCTGCGCCGCCGCATCGAGGAGCCCCTGCTGGACACGGCGCGCATCGAGGAGCGGCTCGACGCGGTGGCCGAGCTGGTGGCCGACGCGGTGCGGCGGGGTGACCTCCGGGCGGCTCTGCGCCCCATAGCAGACATGGAGCGGCTGTCCGCCCGCTGTTCGACGGGGATGGCCACCCCGCGGGACCTGGGGGCGCTCCGCACGTCGCTGCGCGCGCTCGCTACCCTTGCCGATGCTGCTGCCGGTTCCGCCGATGCCCTGGGCGGCTCTGCCGATGCAGTCGGCGGCTCTGCCGATGCGGCCGGTGGGTCGCGCGGAACGCTGCTCCAGGCGGCCGCCGAGGTCCTCCGGGCTGCCGCAGGCGCCGCGGCTTCGGCGGGGAGTCCTCGCGTCGAGGCGGCTTCATCGGCGGCGGAGGCGCTGGAGCTGCTCGAGGCCGGCCTTGTCGACGAGCCGGCGGCGACGCTGCGGGAGGGCGGCGTCATACGGGCGGGTCACGCGCCGGAGCTGGACCTTCTGCGCCGCGGCGCCGCTGACGGGCGCTCCTGGATCGCGGGCCTGGAGGCGCGCGAGCGGGAGCGGACGGGCATTGCCACCCTGAAGGTCGGTTTCAATGCCGTTTTCGGCTACTACCTGGAGGTGACCAGGCCGAACCTCGAGCGCGTGCCGCCCCACTACGTACGCAAGCAGACGACGGCCTCCGCCGAGCGCTACGTGACGCCCGAGCTCAAGGAGTGGGAGGCCCGAGTTCTCGGAGCCGACGAGAAGGCCTTCTCGCTCGAGACGGAGCTGTTCGAGCGGCTGCGCGCTGCGGTCGCCGTGTGCGCGCCTGGCGTGCTGGCGGCGGCCAGCGCCGTGGCGCAGATCGACGTCGCCCAGGGCCTGGCGGAGACGGCGGTGGAGCGCCGCTACTGCCGTCCGGTGGTGGACGCTGGCGACGTCATTGAGATCCGCGCCGGGCGCCATCCGGTCGTGGAGAGCCTCGTGCCGCCGGGGGCCTTCGTGCCGAACGACTGCCTGTTGGATGGGGCGCAGAACCGGCTGCACGTGCTCACGGGTCCCAACATGGCGGGCAAGTCGACGGCGCTCCGGCAGGTGGCGCTCATCGTGGTGCTGGCGCAGGCCGGCAGCTTCGTGCCCGCGGACTCGGCCCGGATCGGGGTGGTGGACCGGGTCTTCACCCGTGTGGGGGCACATGACGAGCTGGGGACGGGGCAGTCCACGTTCATGGTGGAGATGACGGAGGTGGCCACCATCCTGAATGGCGCCACGGCTCGCAGCCTGGTGATGCTGGACGAGATCGGCCGCGGCACCAGCACCTACGACGGCCTCTCCATCGCCTGGGCCGTCGCCGAGCGGTTGCTCGATATCGGGTGCCGGGCGCTCTTCGCCACGCACTTCCACCACCTCAACGACCTGGCCGACCAGCGGGAGGGCGTGCGCAACTACCGCGTGGCCGTGAAGGAGCGGGGCGACTCCGTGATCTGGCTGCACCGTCTGGTTCCGGGCGGGACCGACCGCTCCTATGGGCTGCACGTGGCGCGAATGGCGGGCGTCCCGCCAGAGGTTGTGGAGAGGGCGCGGCAGATTCTGGTCGCGCTGGAGCGACAGAGCGGATACGCGCCGCGGTCCTCCCGGTCGGGCGAGCGCAACGGCGGCGATGGTGCCGGAACGCCGGCGCGCTCCGCCGCCGGGGATGCTTCGGCGCCCGCCCGTTCCGCCGGGGGTGCTCCAGCGCCCGCGCGCGACGCGCGCATCCCGGCCCCCAGCCGGATGGTGCAGCTCACGCTCTTCGACCTGGCGACCGAGCCGGTGATGGAGGAGCTGCTGGCGCTCGATGTCACCTCCCTGACGCCCGTGGAGGCGCTCGTGACGCTTGAGCGCCTGCAGCGGCGTGCGCGCGAGGGCAGGGCATGACCCGGGCGCGGGCCGGACGGCGCCGGCGCGGAGCGCCCGGACGGGAGAGGGGGTCGGGGCCATGACGCCGCGCATCGCGCTGCTCGACGAGGGAACGTGCAATCGGATCGCAGCAGGCGAGGTGGTGGAGCGCCCCTCGTCGGCGGTGAAGGAGCTGGTTGAGAACGCCATCGACGCCGGGGCGCGCTCCGTGGCCGTGCGGCTAGAGGAGGGCGGCAAGCGCCTCATCGAGGTGGCGGACGACGGCTGTGGCATGGGTCGGGACGACGCCGTCCTCTCGCTTCAGCGGCACGCCACCTCCAAGATCCGCTCCGCCGAGGACCTCCTGGGGGTGCGCACCTTGGGCTTCCGTGGCGAGGCCCTGCCCAGCATCGCCTCCGTCTCCCGCCTGACCCTCACGACCCGGGCGACCGGCGACCCGGGCGGATGGCGGCTCTGCGTGCACGCGGGTGAGATCGTGGAGATCGAGGAGACGGGCTGTCGGGAGGGCACCGTCGTGCGCGTGGAGGACCTCTTCCTCAACACGCCCGCGCGCCGTGCGTTCCTCAAGTCCGCGGCGGCCGAGCTGGCCCGGTCGGTGGACGCCGTGGGTGTCCTGGCGATCGCCTTCCCCGAGGTGGCGTTCCGGGTGCTCCACCACGACCAGCCTCTCCTGACCACCCCCGGGGGCGGCGACCGCCGCGCGGCGCTCGCGGCTGTGTGGGGGCGGGACCACGCCCGGCGCCTCCTCGGGGTGAGCGGCGGATCGGCGAGCGTCGCCGTGAGCGGCTGGCTCTGCCCGCCGGACGTGACGCGGCCGGGCCGCTCGCACGAGCTCTTCTTCGTGAACCGGCGCCCCGTGCGCCACCGCCTTCTGTCGCACGCGCTGGAGGGGGCGATGCGGTCCTTCACCCCCGAGAGCCGCTACCCCGTGGCGGCGCTCCTCCTCGAGGTGCCGGCGGACCTGGTGGACGTCAACGTGCACCCCGCGAAGCTGGAGGTGCGGTTCCGCGACGACGGAGCGGCGCACCACGCGGTGACGCTCGCGGTCCGCGCTGCCCTGGCAGAACAGGGCATCGTGCCGGCCCTGAGGCTGGGCGGCGAGGGTGAGGCGGCGGCGCCGACCGGCGTCGGAGAGCCCCTGACACTGCCGGGCCTGCGCGACCCCGCGAGCGCCGTGGGCGCCGCTGAGGAGAGCGGGGACGGGCTCTCCAGGCGCGGCGCGTCGGCGTGGGGTGGGGCCGCGGTGGCGCGAGACCCGCGCGGCGCACTGGCATACGAGGCCGCGCCCGCTGCCGACTCCGCCGACGGACGTGCGCTCGACGCGGTCGCGCTTGGTAGCGCTGCGCTCCAGGTCGGTGCGATCGCGCTCGATGGAGGGGTGGCCGCGGGCGAGGAGGGCGCGCCCTGCGAGCACGCCCTGCCGGTCGTCGGGCGCGAGCGGCCCTTCGCCGAGCAGCTCCGAGGCTTCCGGGTAATCGGCCAGCTCCGCCGCACCTACATCGTGGCCCAGACCGAGGATGGGATTGCTCTCGTCGACCAGCACACGGCCCACGAGCGGGTGCTCGTCGAGCGTCTGATGGAGGGTCGCCTGGCGGGCGGGGCGCCGCGGCAGATGCTCGCGGTCCCGTTCACGGTCACGCTCGGACCGGCAGAGGCCTCGCTGGTCGCCGCCCGCCGGGAGGACCTGGAGGCGTCCGGATGGGAGATCGAGGCGTTCGGAGGGAACGAGGTCCTGGTGCGCGCCGTCCCGGCGCTCGGGCCGCGGCGAGCGCCGGAGTCGCTCCTTCGCGACGTGGTGGATGAGCTCGCGTATCTTTCGGTCTCGCGCCGGCTGCTCGTCCAGCGGGACCACGTCACCATCACCAACGCCTGCAAGATGGCCGTCAGGCAGGGCGATCGGCTGGAGCGCGAGGAGATGGAGGCGCTGCTGGCCCAGCTCGCCGACACGCGCAACCCTTACCTGTGCCCGCACGGCAGGCCGATCGTCGTGACGCTGTCGTTCGGGGAGATCGACCGGCGGTTCAGGCGCGCCTGAGGCCGGTGGGGCGGGGCGCCCAACGTCGAGGGGACCCCGCGGAGGCCGAGACGATGGGCAGACCCCGCGCGATGCCCTGCCGCCGAGGATCGCTTGCCGTGGCGGCGGGCCTGCTGGTCGTCGCCGTCGTGGCGACGGCGCTCTGGCTGGCACCCGCCGCCTCAGCGCTCTGGCTGGCACCCGCCGCCGCTGGGCTCCGGCCGGCGACCGCCGCCGCAGCGCTCCGGCTGCCCCCTGCCGCCGCAGCGCTCCGGCCGGCGACCGCCGCCGCGGCGCCGAGCGCGCGCCCTGACGCCTGGGACCGCGTCCTGGCGCTTGCAGGCCTCACGCGAGAGACCTGCCGCTTCGACGAGTTGGACATGGCGCAGTTCGGGGGGCATCGGCACCTCCTAGCCTACTTCGACGCGCTTCACAGGGACCCCCTGCGCATCCCGTTCACGGCGCGCTCCTTTCGACTGACCTTCGCCCCTGCAACCCGGTCCGCGGGCGAGGCCGTGATGCGCGGCGGGGCGCGCATCGGACACGGCATACGGCGCACGCTGCTCGGGGATCCGAACGCCGAGGAGGCGCGTCGCGCCGCCGCGCCCGGGGCGCTGGCGGCGGCAGTGAGGGGCGTGCTGCAGATGGGCGGGCGCACGCTCACCCCGGCGCAGGATGCCATCCTGACGCGGACCGCGGCCGCCGTACCGACGGAGGTGGCCCGGCAGGCCGCCTTCCTGTTGCTGGTCGAGATGAAGGCCCTCCGCCGGCGCCAGCAGGCTTTCGCGGACGCGACGCCCGCGCAGCTCGATCGCGCTTTCGAAATCCTGATGAGGTCGGGACCGCCGACCGATGCGCCCGCAGGTCGGGAGGTCGAGGCACTGCGCGCGAGCGCCGACCTGAACTACCTCTTCACGGGCGCCGTGGACCTCGCGGTGGCGGTTGATGCCGCCCGCGACGCCCTAGCCGCGAGGCCGCACCGCGAGCGCTTCTCCTTCACGTGGGAGACGCCTTACGGCTGGATCGTGCTGCGCGGCGGCACGGACGACGTGACGACCGGCGACCGGCCCTACCTGCTCATCGTGGACACGTCCGGTAACGACCGTTATGCGGGCGGCGGCGCCACTTTCTCGGCGCGCCACCCGGTCTCGGTGCTCCTGGACATCGAGGGGTCCGACCGGTACATCGAGCTTGCGGGGCTGGAGGAGAGCAGCGTCGCCCAGTATGCGGGCCGGCGCGCCGGCAGCAGGCGTCCCACCTTCGGGGCCGGGATACTGGGCTACGGCATCCTGGCGGACGCGTCGGGTGATGACCGCTACGCGGCCCTCTGCCACACCCAGGGGCGCGGAGCGCTGGGGATAGGGGTGCTCATCGACAGCGCGGGCGCCGACCGGTACGACGCCTACACCTTCGCTCAGGGCAGCGCAGAGTTCGGACTCGGTGCCCTCTGCGACTCCGGCGGCGCGGATGAATATCGCTGCTTCACGGCGTCTCAGGGATTCGGGGGCACGATGGGATGCGGCCTGCTGCTGGACGGAGGCCTCGAGGACGACCTCTACGAGGCGAACGACACGGTGATCGACTTTCCGTCTCCTCAGGACCGCGCGCACAACGCGTCGCTGGCGCAGGGCTGTGGCTTTGGGCGTAGGGCCGACCATCTGGACGGCCGGTCGCTGGCCGGCGGGGTGGGCGCGCTGCTCGACCTGGGCGGGAACAACCGCTTCGTCGCCGGGGTATTTGCTCAGGGGGTGGGTTACTGGTACGGTGTGGGTCTGCTGTGCAGCGGGCCCGGTAACGACCAGTACGAAGGGGTGTGGTACGTTCAGG
>DATIKM010000089.1:0-4071 GCA_035477595.1 Chthonomonadales bacterium | reverse complement strand
GGGTGACGACCTGGGCGGGCGACGTGCACACCTTCCGCAACCGTCCGAGCGGCAGCGTGCTGCCGGTGAAGGTGCGGCGTGTGTGGGCGACCGGCACGACCGCGCAGGACATCTCGGCGCTGTTCTAGGCGAGAGCTGGGAGGCAGGAGGCCACACGCAGGGGCGAAGGGAGGAGCGATGATGGAGGAGGAGCTGGACCGGGTGCGGCGCGAGGCGGAGGAGGCGCGCGCCGCCGCCCACGAGGCGGAGCTGCGGGCGGAGATCGGCCGGCAGGCGCGGCGGCTGAACGTGGTTGACGAGGACGCGGCGCGCCGTCTGCTCGACGCGAGCGGCCTGGGGCCGGGGAGCGATCTGCCGGCTCGTGTGGAGGCGGCGCTCCTGGGTCTGCTGTCGGCGAAGCCGTACCTGGCGGGCTGGTCGGTCGCCGGCTCGGCGGCGAACCCGCCGCGCGAGGAGTCGCGCCGGTTGGGTCGCGACGAGCTGCGCCGGATGACGCCCGAGCAGATCAACGCTAACTGGGAGGCGGTCCAGCGGGCGCTGCGCGCCCTCTGACGCGGCGGTGACACATGCCGGGCGGACCCGGCGACCGTCGGGGCCGCTTCGGGTCGAAACGGAGGATGTGGGTGAGCCTGGAGAACTTCATCCCGGAGGTCTGGAGCGCGCGGCTTCTGGAGAACCTCCGCACGTCGCTGGTCTACGGCCAGCCGGGCGTGGTGAACCGCGACTACGAGGGGGACATCCGGCAGGCGGGCGACACGGTGCGCATCACGGCGATCGGCGCCGTGGCGAATGCGGCCTACACGAAGAACGCCACCACGGTGGTGCCCGAGACGCTGGACGACGCGCAGACGGTTATGAACATCGATCAGTGTCGCTACTTCGCGTTCCAGATCGACGATGTGGACCGCGCGCAGCAGCGGCCGAACGTGATGGAGGCGGCGATGCGCGAGGCCGCCTACTCCCTGGCCAACACGGCGGACGAGTACCTCGCGGGGCTGTGGAGCCAGATCGCTGCGGGCAACCTGGTCGGCAGCGTTGCCTCGCCCAAGACCGGCTACACGGCGGCGCAGGTCTACGAGTTCCTGGTGGAGCTGAAGGTGGTGCTGGACGTGAACGACGTGCCGCGTGACGGTCGCTTCTGCATGGTGCCTCCGTTTCTGGAGGGCTGCCTGCTGAAGGACGACCGCTTCGTGAAGAGCGGCACGGAGAGCGGCGTGTCGGCGCTGATGAACGGGCAGGTGGGCCGGGCTGCCGGTTTCCAGATCCTCTCCAGCAACAACGTGCGGAGCGCGTCTGCCACGACCGGGTTCAAGGTGATCGCGGGGCATCCGACGGCGTGGACCTACGCGGAGCAGGTGCGGCAGGTGGAGGCCTGCCGGCCCGAGGGCAAGTTCGCTGACGCGGTGAAGGGCCTGCACCTCTACGGGGCCAAGGTGGTGCGCCCCTCGGCGCTGGCCTGTCTGGTGATCAACGCGACGTAGCATGTGAGGGGGCGAGAGGCGAGAGGCGCGAGAGCATGGGCACGCAGCGCGTGGGGTGTGGCGCGTCGGGTGTGGGGCGGCGGGAAGCCACGCGCCGCCGACCATGGCCTGGCATGCCCCCGCCACAAGTCGGTGTCATCTCGCCTCTTGCCTCTCACCTGGTCTGAAGGAGCGAGCAATGGCCGCGCGGGAGACGATGGCGGGACTGATCGAGCGGCTGCGCGTGGAGATCGGCGACCCGGCGGGTGGCGAGGCGGTCTGGAGCGAGGAGGAGCTGCAGGCGGCGCTGGACCGGCGGCGGACGGACGCGCGGTACGTGCCGCTCGCACCGGTCGAGAGCGTGGCGCCGGGCGGCGCGATCTCGTATATGGCGTACCGCGCGGACGCGGGCGACTGGGAGGAGGGCGCCGAGCTGGTGGACGGCGGGTGGGCGACGCTGGAGCCGGAGACGGCCGACTGCCTGAACGGCCGGTGGACGTTCGCGGAGAGCGTGCCGCCCCCCGTGCTGCTCACCGGCGCTCGGTACGACGTGGCTGCGGCTGCTGCGGACGTGCTGGAGGCGTGGGCGGCGCGGGTGAAGCTGGAGTTCGACTTCACGACGGGCGACCAGCGCTTCGAGCGGCGCCAGAAGCTGGCGGGGCTGCTGGCGGCGGCGCGGCTCCAGCGAGCGCGGCAGGCGCCGGCGGCGGCGGGGATGGTGCGCGGCGATGCTCGGTGAGGGCGACCTGGCGTCGGCGCGCGCGGCGGCCGAGGAGGCGCTCTGCGACGCGGCGCTTGTGGAGCGGTGGTCGGGCAGCGGGTGGTCTACGGTGGGGACGTTCGCGTGTGCGGCGGTTCCGAAGCGGACGGTGACGGACGACGGCGCGGGCCAGCTCATCGGGGTGACGCTCTGGAGCTTCCGGTTCTCGCGCGGGGCGGATGTGCGCCCGAACGACCGGCTGAGGCACGCGGAGCGGACCTACGTGGTGTCGGAGACGGATGCTGGCAGGACTGACGCGCTGCTGCTGGTGGCGCAGGCGACCCGCAACGTGTGACGGCGCTGGGCTGGGGGGGCGCGGTCGGCCTTGCGGCGTGGCTGGCCTTGCGGCGTGGCTGGCCATGCGGCGGCGTGGCTGGCCATGCGGCGCGGCTGGCCTGGCGGCGCGGCTGGCCTGGCGGCGGCGTGGCTGGCCTGAACGAAATCCCGCCTCCCAGATCAGGTTCCAGTCTGCATACCCGCGTCGTCTTGCGCGCGCAGTCCCTGTGCGGACCCCTTCCCTCTTCGCCCCTCCTGCTGGGAGGGGACCGGGAGGGTGGATCCCTTGCCCCGGCGAATGCCAACCGGACAGACCCCGTGTGCTTTGCGCGCCGCCGGCCTCCAGAGCGCCAGGCTAAGGTGCGCGTGCCGGTCTGGCCGCGCAACCCGCAGGAAAGACGCCGCTCCAGCGCCAAGATGCGTGTGCAGCCGCACCGCCTGTCGCCCGCGAAGCCGGTAACTCAGGTGGTGCAGGCTTCCAACCCAGTGGGTCAGGCTTCTAGCCTGACGGCTCAGCCCTCCAGACCAGTGGGTCAGGCTTCCAGCCTGACGGATCAGGCCCCCAACCCAGTGGGTCAGGCTTCCAGCCTGACAGATAAGGCGCGCCGCATGAGGCAAGCACATGATAGAGGCGCCTACCCAACTCCGGCGCCTCTGGGAGGGTCCAACCATGATCGCCAGCCAGCCAACGATGGAGGATCGGGTGGTGCGACTGGAGCGGGAGAACCGTCGCCTCAAGCTTCTCGGCGTCATTGCTCTCCTCGCCGTCGTCGCTGTGGCGACGATGGGCATGGCAGCTGCGCCGCAGGTGATCAGGGCGCGGGGGTTCGTCCTGGTGGACGCGGCGGGGAAGACCCGCGCCTTGCTGGGCCTGTGCCCCGACGGGTCGCCGGGCCTGTCCCTCCGGGACCGGGGCGATAAGCCCCGCGCCTCGCTGGCCCTGGGCTCCGACGGGAGGCCCAGCCTGTCCCTCTCGGACCGCGACGCGAAGCTCCGCGCCTCGCTGCTCCTGTTCCCCGACGGGACGCCGCACCTGGGCCTCTGGGACCGGGACGACAAGGTCCGCGCCTCGCTGGCCCTGCTCGCCGACGGGTCGTCCCTCCTGGCCCTCCGGGACCGGGAAGGTCGCCCCCTGTTCGCTGCACCGTAGGCGGAGCTCTCTCTTGCGGCTGGGGGCGCGCGGCCTCGACCCCGCGATAGCCCCCGGCCGCCGCTGACCTGAACGAAATCCCGCCTCCCAGATCAGGTTCCAGTCTGCATACCCGCGTCGTCTTGCGCGCGCAGTCCCCGTGCGGACCCCTTCCCTCTTCGCCCCTCCTGCGGGAGGGGGTTGGGGGGAGGGCCGCACTCCAGCCATCGTGCCTCGCCAGAAGCCTTGCGCATACCGGCGAGCCCCCGCCCCCTGACCCCCGCCCCCAAACGGGGGTGGGGGAATCGCCATCTGCCAGCTCGGTGCGTCCGAGCAGGCGCGCCGGCTGCCCGGCTCGGTCGGTACGTCGTAGCGCGCAGGGCGCCGCGTGGTGTCCGGCGCCGGTGACCGCGCCGAATGCTGCTCAGGCATCGAAACGAGGCGGT
>DATIKM010000088.1:0-2488 GCA_035477595.1 Chthonomonadales bacterium | reverse complement strand
TGGTACCAGCGGGTCATGCGCTGCAGCGTGCTCGCGTCGGTGAGCGCCGCAAGGACCGCATCCAGTGCGTGGTGCCGGTGGTCGAAGCGCGGCTTAGGCCCGCGCCGCGCGCCGCTTCTGCGCCACTTCTCCACGTGCTCGCGCTCGACCGGAGACGCGGGCAGGCACCCCCCCAGCTTCCAGAGGCTGCGCAGCTCGGCTGTGAGCTGCCCCCGGGAGACCTCCACCGGCACGCCCAGCTTCGCCACCTCCCGCTTGATGACCGTGGAGAGGTAGCGCGTGTCCGACAGCGCCCGGTTCGTGAACTCCTCTTGCGTCCACTCCTCTCGGAGGATGCGCTCTTTCTTGGCGGACGGCATCCTCATGTCCAGGCCAACAACGAACTCGCGGATCCGCGCCCACTGCATTGCGTTTGCCCACTCATGCGGAGTGTGGTTCCCCTTCTGCAGGTTGATGCCGCGCGGGCAGATCGTGAGGTTCATCCAGGAGTTGTCCCAGCAACGGCTGCGCGGCACGATGTGGTCGATCTCGTACTCGTGGATGAGCTGCGAGAGGGTCACCTGAACATCCGGCTCGTAGGGCGAGCGGCAGTCCGCCTCCTCCCACAGGCGCACCTTCTTGATGCGGGTCTCCGCCGACTTATCGTCGCCCAGCAGGCCGTGCTGCTCGAGGCGCTTGCGCGCCTTCTCCCGCGCGCGGTTGTTCTGGTCCTGGCGACGCCACTCTTCCTCGCGCTGCTTGTTCGTCTTGCTGACGTCGCGCGGCATCTCGATGCGGATGCGGTCCGGCTTGCCGTACTTGTCGATCACCGCGTTGATGACGCGGAACGCCATCTTCGCAGCGCGCTGGACCACGGGGCTGCGTAGGTCAGGAAGGCCGCCGAGCCGCTGGAGGACCTTCTCCGGCGGCGCGACGGTCGACTCGCCCTCGCGACGGAAGCCCGCATCGACGCAGGCTTGCCAGTAGCTCATGCCGGCGCGCAGGCGTGGCTCGAGGTCGCGCCACACGCGGGCGCAGTGCATGGTGTAGCCGTCGGGCAGCGCCGCGTGCGCGACCGCCTCGATCTGCTCGTCGGTGAAGCGGAAGTCCCGCCGCAGGCCGCGCACGATGTCCTGCACGTAGCGGCAGTGGAGCCTGCGCTCGACGAGCTCGTTCTGGCGCTCGGGCGCCAGGGCGTCCCACGCGTCTCCGAGCGCGCTGCGCATGGCCTTGGCGGTCTGGTTGCCGCGGAGCGCGGGGGTCGTTCGCTTGGCCTTGCCCCGCGGGCGCTTCTGCGCGCCGTCCTCCGGCGCCTCGTCCGTGAAGAGCGCCGAGTTCGGGAGCCCGGCGATCGCGCGCACATCGCGCCAGCCGAGCTGATCCTTGACCTCGAGGGCGTCGGCGAGCGCGGACACCTCCGCGCCGGTGAGCGGGCGCGGGGCGGACGCGCGCGTCTCGCGGACGCGGAGGTTCACCAGCCGCTGAAGGATGATGCAGCGCTGGGCCAGAAGAGCGGCCCGCGGCATCCGCTTGCGTGCCGGGAGGAACTCGCAGCGCCCCACCAGGCCTCGCTTCGACATCAGCGGGCGCTGGTGGAAGATGGCGTCCCAGAGGGCGCGCCGGAGCGCGCTGGTGAGCGCGCGGGGATGGTGGGCCGCCTGAGCCTCCCAGAGGCGCGCGAACTCCTCCTCGTGCAGGAGGCGGTCGGCGCGCCACCCGAGGGGGTCGGGCTTTGGGGAGCGAGGCGCCTTTCGCCCGCCGCTCGCGCGGACGCCCCGCGCGTTCTGTGTGTCCTCGAGCTTCTGCGCGCAGAACTCGCCGATCGTGCGGGCCGTGCCGGCGAGGATCTGCTCGCGCACCTCGCGCAGCCTGCCCAGAAGCTGCGAGGTCTCCTTGCTGGCCTTCGCGTCCTCCACTGCCACGGCGCCCTCGGTATCGTCCGGCCGCAGGTCGGCCTCCGTGGCGCGCGCGAGCCCCAGCCGATCCTCCAGCCCGCGCCGCATGAGGTCGCGCGTCGAGAAGTACCCGCGCCGGCGGGCGATGTGATGAAGGCAGCGACCGAACTCGTGGAGAGTGAGCGCCTCGTCAAGTCCGCGACGACGGAGGAAGAAGGGGTGGTGGCTGCGCGTGCCCGTCTCCGGGTCCCAGTCCGCCGAGAGGAGCGCGTTGCGCTGCGCCGGGTCCGCGGGCAGGAGGCCGTGCGCCACCAGGAGGGCGGTCACCCGCTGCATGCGCTGGCGCTTGCGCCGCACCTGGATGCGCTGGCGGCGCTTCTGGCCGCGCTTGAGCCGGTTGGAGACGAAGAGGCCACCGTCCAGCTCGCCGGCCTCCGGGAACACGTAGACGCCCGCTTTGAGGAACGGAGTGGCTGTGGCGTCGTCGTCGCGCTCGACGAGAGCCCAACCGACGCTGTTAGTCCCGAGATCCAGACCCAGCACTCTCTCCATCGAGGTTCCTCCATCGCAGTTGACATTGTGCAGATTGGTGCTAGAATACGCCGTGTATCAGA
>DATIKM010000087.1:0-13831 GCA_035477595.1 Chthonomonadales bacterium | reverse complement strand
CTTCAACGGGCTCTTCATCGTCGGGGTGGCAGCCACGATCCACCCGATCCCGGTGGACCTGACCAGCCTGGCGGCGGGCCTCGGTTTCGGTGCGCTGCTGGTCGCAATGATCTACCCGCCGCGCAGTGGAATGCTGCTGCGGTCGCGCGGCGCGCTCCTGCTGGCGGTCTACGTGGCCTATCTGGCGGTGATCCTGCAACAGAGCCCGTGAGGCGCCAGGCGAGGGGGCGCCACAGTCGTCTAGCGGCCTGCGTCAGACGCTGACACCGCTGCCGTCATCGCCCACAGGGGGAGGAGCCGCTTGAGCGACCAGAGCCACCGGCCTGCGCCCATCGCGCCCGCCGACATCGACCGCTGGCGCGCCGCGTTCGACGCCGACCCGCGTCATCGCGCTGCAATGAACGGCGTCACGAAGACCACGGTGCGCTCGGTCGCCATGAGCCGGCGCGCCGTGGTGCGCCACAACCACACGTTCTCGCACGTGGTGAAGGCGGGCGCCTCCACCAGCCAGAACGGCAGCGGGCGCTGCTGGATGTTCGCCGGCCTGAACACCTTCCGCATAGCCGCCGCCGAAGGGATGAACCTGGAGGACTTCGAGCTCTCCCAGAACCACCCCATGTTCTGGGACAAGCTGGAGAAGGCGAACTACTTCCTCGAGAGCACCTTCCGTACGCTGGACGAGCCGACCGACGGCCGACTCATCGCGTGGCTGATGCAGTCCCCGGTGGAGGACGGCGGTCAGTGGGACATGTTCGTCAACCTCGTGCGCCGCTACGGCGTCGTGCCCAAGGAGGCGATGCCGGAGACCGAGAGCAGCAGCAGCACCGGTATGCTGAACGACCGGCTCACGGTGAGGCTGCGCGAGAACGCGGCGCGGCTGCGGGATGCGTACCGCGCGGGGGAGGCAGTGGACAAGCTGCGGGCGCGCAAGGACGCGATGCTCGAGGAGGTCCATCGCATCCTGACCATCCACCTGGGCGAGCCGCCGCGCGAGTTCCTCTGGCAGTGGCGAGACAAGGACAAGGAGTTCCACCGCGACGGCGTGCTCACCCCGATCGAGTTCCTGCAGAAGCGGGTGCCGGTCGACCTGGACTCGCTCGTCTGCCTCATCCACTGCCCGCAGTCCTCCAAGCGGTACAACGCCCTGTACACGGTGGACTTCCTGGGCAACGTGGTGGGCGGCCAGGTCGTGCGCTACCTCAACGTGGAGATGCCTGTGCTGAAGGCCGCCGCGAAGGAGCGGATCGTCGACGGCAAGCCGGTCTGGTTTGGCTGCGACGTGGGTAAGTCGTTCGACCGCGACCTGGGCCTGCTGGACATGGAGCTCTACGACTACGAAGGGGTCTACGGCACGCGGTTCGGGATGGACAAGGCGGAGCGCCTCGACTACGGCGACAGCCTGATGACGCACGCGATGGTGCTCACGGGCGTGGACCTGGACGACGACGGCGCCCCGCGCAAGTGGCGCGTGGAGAACAGTTGGGGCGATAAGGGCGGGGACAAGGGCTTCATGGCGATGACGGACGCCTGGTTCGACGAGTACGTCTACGAGGTCGTGGTGGAGAAGGCGCGCCTCGCGCCGGAGCTTCGGGCGGTGCTGGAGACGGATCCGATCCCCCTGCCGCCGTGGGATCCGATGGGCGCGCTGGCCCTGGCGCGGTGAACGGCGCGCTCGGCGCGGGAGGCGGGTGCGCGCTCGCGGCCGCCCAAGCCCTGTAGGACGGTATCCCGAAGGCGTGCACAGTGGCGATGTACCGGGAGGGCGCCGCGTGACGCCAAAGGAGATCGTGCTCGCCGCCATCGAGCGCCGAGACCCGCCGCGCGTGCCGGTCAACTACTGCAACCGCGACTTCGAGCACTCCGACGTGCTGGCCTCCGGCTCCGCGCCCGCTGCCGGCTGGGCGCCCTCAGCGCCCGGCATGACGGAGTGGGGGTACGCCTGGCACGCCCTCGACGGCACGATGGGGCAGCCGGCGACCCACCCGCTCGCCGACTGGTCGGCGCTGGACGCGTACGTTCCGCCGGACCCCGCTGCGCCCGGCCGCTTCGACCACCTCGAGCCCTGGGCGCGCGCGAACGCGGACCGCTTCCTGCGCGCCAGCGTCGGCATCAGCGGCTTCAACCAGGCCACCTTCCTGCGCGGGTTCGAAGCTTTCCTGGAGGACCTCTACGTCGCCCCGGAGCGCGCCGGGAAGGTGCTCGACATCGTATTCGGATATGAGAACGCCATCATCGAGCGCTACGCCACGCTGCCCGTGGACTGTGTGGTGTTCGGAGACGACTGGGGTACGCAGAAGGGCCTGATGGTGCGGCCCGACCTCTGGCGCAGGGTCTTCCGCCCGCGCTACGCAGAGCAGTTCGCGCGCATCCACGACGCGGGCCAGAAGGTGTGGTTCCACACCTGCGGCAATGTGTGGGACATAATCCCCGACATGGTCGAGATCGGCGTGGACGTGCTGGAGTTGCTGCAGCCGGACGTGTTCGGCATCGAGCGGCTGGCCGGGGCCTTCGCCGGGCGCGTGTGCTTCTGTTGCGCGGTGGACCACCAGCGAGTGGCCGTGAGCGGCGCACGCGAGGAGATCATGGCCTACGCGCGGCGGCTGAACGACCTTCTGGGGCGGGGCGGCGGCTTCATCGGCTACGTGGAGGACTACGCATCGCTTGGGATGAGCGAGCAGAACTACCAGTGGATCCGCGAGGCGTTCCACAGCCTGAAGCCCGCGGCACGCGCGGGCGTGTGAGGGACGGGCGCGGCGACCGGAAGCGCGAGGACGGGGAGGGAGCGACGATGAGGAACATGGCACGCTGGGCGGCGGCCGCGTGTGTGGCGATGGCGGCCTGCGTCGCCGTTGGCCAGGAGGCGCCGCAGGACAGGCTGCCGGCGCAGGAGGCGGCCGCCGGCTGGCTGCGCCTGTTCGACGGGCAGACCACCTTTGGCTGGCAACCGCGCGGCGACGCGCGGTGGGAGGTTGATGGCGGCACGCTCCGCGGCTACGGCGCGGGCGACGGTGTGATCGCCACGACCGGCGAGTTCGCCAACTTCGATCTCAGGCTCGACGTCTGGATGGATGCGCAGACCAGCGGCGCCATCGTGCTCCGCGCGCCCCTGGAGGGTCGCGTCGATGAGGAGCGCGCCTTCGAGGTGACGCTCGATCCCGCCAACCGGCGCTGGCCGCCCGGCAGCGTCCGCGGAGTCGCCCGCGCCGCACCGTCGGGCGCCCGCCTGCGCAATCGGTGGACGCCGGTGCGGGTGGTGGCGGACGGCCCGCGCCTCATCGTGGAGATAGACGGCAGGCGGGTCCTCACGACGGCCAGCGCCAGACACACGCGCGGCGTCGTGGCCCTGCGGCACCGCGGGAGCGGCACCGTGCGCTATAAGGACGTGCGCCTGCGGCCTCTCCAGCTCAACCCCCTCCTCAACGGGAGGGACCTGACGGGCTGGAAGCCGATCCCGGGCCGCGCCTCCACCTTCACGGTCACGCCCGAGGGCTGGCTGCGCATCCAGAACGGCGCCGGCGACCTGCAGACCGAGACCGTGTGGGGCGACTTCGTGCTCCAGCTCGGGGTGTTCGTCAACGGCGATCACCTCAACAGCGGCGTCTTCTTCCGCGCCAATGCCGGGCAGTTCTGGAGCGGGTACGAGTCGCAGATCCGCAACCAGTGGCAGGGCGACGACCGCGCCAGGCCGGTGGACTACGGCACGGGCGGCGTCTACGGGCGCCAGGTGGCGCGCCGGGTGGTCTCCAACGACCGCGAGTGGTTCACCAAGACAATCATCGCCAGCGGAAACCACATCGGCGTGTGGATCGACGGCTACCAGGTGGCGGACTACACCGACCAGCGAAACCCGGATCAGGGCAACGCCCGCCGCGGCGCCCGCACCGCACCCGGCGTCATAAGCCTCCAGGGCCATGACCCGGCCACGGACCTGTCGTTCCGCGACATCCAGGTCGCCGAGATGCCTGCGCGCCGTTAGCCGCGCCGCCGTCCGTCAGAGGCGCCGAGCGGCGCCGCACTCGGACCTCGGGCAGGGAGCGCGCGCCCGGACCGGCTGCCTGGAGCGCATGGTAGACCCCGGCGCCGAGTCTGCCTGCTTCGGCGTGTTCTGGACGGCGCCCGCCGAGGCGGTGCACGACTGTCCCGACTTCCTCGAGGCGCCAGGCCGGTCAGCCGGGACCTGCGTGCTCCTCCGGATGCCGGAGCCGGTCGCGCTCACCCACGGGGCGGAAGGCCCGCACCCGGTCTACCGGCGCAAGGGCCTCACGCCACGGGCGCACTGCGGGGCGGGCGCGGCCCGCGCAGGGCGGCGAGCGCGCCGAGAGCTCCGGCGCAGAGCACCGCCCCCCGGTTCACGGACCCACCGTCTGCACGACCAGCCAGCGGCCCGCGAGGCGGAGCTGGGCGAGCTTCGCCTCCAGGTTCTGCCGGCGGACGGGCAGCATGTCCACCACGTCGAAGCCGCACGTCTGCAGGATGCCGGTGAGGATGGCGCAGCACGACGGCGCGCCTCCTCCTCCCCCGCCCGCCACGCAGACGCCCACCGCCGGCTTCCCCGTGATGCCCGCGGCGCCGTCGACGAAGCGCGACGTGCGACGCACCCGGTCGAGGAAGGCGCGCAGACTCTCGGCCAGGTCGGAGAAGTAGACGGGCGTGGCGAACACAACCGCGTCCGCCGTGCGGATCGTCGCCACGATGGACGCGAAGTCGTCCTCGATGACGCACGTGCCCTCGCGGCGGCAGAGGCCCCAGCCGTCGTCGTCGCACTGCCGGCACCGCTCGATGGCGCGCTCCGGCAGGTAGACCACGCTCACCTCGGCGCTGCCCGAGCGCAGGCCCTCGACGACTACCTCCGCCGCCCTCCCGGTCTGGCCGCGCGGGTTCCGGCTGCCGCACACCACCACCGCTTTCATCGCCATGCCACCCCTCTTACCGCTGACCGTCGGGCGCGCTCGACGCTTGCGGCCTCCCTGCCGTCCGCGTCAGACGCCGCGCGCCTGCTGGAGCAGCGCGTTCGCTCGCGCCGCGAGCTCGGCACTTACGCCAGCGGCTGCCACCCTCTCAAGCGCCTCGGCGGCCGCCGCGCGGTCTGGCCCACCCGCCAGGCGCTCCGCGATGCCCAGAATCGCGATCGCCGCCTCTTCGCGGGTCGCCGGCGCGGCTAGGTGCGGCAACGCCAGAGCGAGCGCCTCGGGCGTGCCAAGCCCGCCCAGCGCCCCGAGAAGCAGCCGGCGCTCCTCGTCGCGCTGCACGATCGGGCCGGCGTCCCGGCAGATGGCGAGCCGGCGGTCGGCGGGCAGCTCGGCGTCGGCGGCCATGCGCAGCAGCCCCCGCAGCGCCTGGGTGCGCTCGGCCGGCGCCTGTGCGGTCGTGGCGATCTGCAGCAGGTCGGGAGCAGCTTCCGCGCCCTTCCACTGGCAGAGGACCTCGAATGCGGCGCGGCTGACCACGCCGTCCGGTCCGCGAAGCGCGCCGCGGACCGCCTCCAGCGCCCGGGGGCCGCCAAGCGAGCCCAGGGCGCGCAGGATCGCGATGCGGTGAGGGGCGCCGCCGCGGCCCATCGCGCCAGCGAGGCGGTCCACCGCCTGTTCGGGCTCGCTCGCTCGCTCGCTCGCCGCAGCCAGCGACTCCCCTGCCGCGGTGAGCTCCGGACCCTCGGGAGCGGCGACCAGCGCGTCGATGACACGCGGGAGGTCATCGGGCATCGCCAGCTCGCCAAGTGACCTCAAGGCCGCGACGCGCACTCCGGAGTCCGGGTCACGTGCGGCGGCTGCGAGATCCGGAACCAGCTTCGGCATCCTCTGCAGGAGCGCCAGGTCGATGGCCGCCAGACGCGACCGTGGATCGGGCGCGCGCAGCAGGGCGGCCGCCACCGTGGCAGCCTCGTCGCGCGGCAGGGTGGCCAGCGCGTCCTGGGCTGCCCGGCTGATCTCGGCATCCGGGTCCGCCAGGGCGCGCACGAAGGCGGGCACGGCGGCCCCGCCGCCCATGTCCGCCAGCGCGCGCAGCGCCGCAACGCGCACGGCGATGGGTCCCGAGGCCGTGGCCGCCTCGAGCGTGGGCGCGACGGAGCGGTCGCCCCGCCGTCCCAGCGCCCTCACGAGCAGCACCCGCCGCTCGTCTGTGAGCCCGGGAAGCGCCGCCGTGAGCGCCGCGGTGACCCCGGCGCCCGGCAACTCGCGTTGGGCCACCCAGAGGGCCGCGCCCGCGAGCCGCTCGTCGCCGGCTCGAAGCTGCTGGACGAGGAGCTCCGCGCCAGCGGCCCCGCGAGCCACGATGGCGCCCCGGGTGGCGGCGACGCGCATGGCGGGCGGAGCCGATGGCGCCCGCAGCCGGTCGTAGAGAGCGATGGCGCGCCCGCGCCTGCCGGCTGCCAGCAGGCCGTCGGCGCTCGCGAGGAGACCCTCGCGCACCGCGGCCGAAACGGCGGGATCGAGGCTGTCGGGCGCCCTGAGCAGGGCGTCTATGCTCGCCGGCGTCCCGATTCGGCCGAGCGCGACAGCCGCCGCAGCGGCTACGCTGGCATCCGCCGAGCGCAGGAGCGCGGAGAGGCGGGGGACGGCGCCAGCGTCCCGGCGCACTCCGAGCGTGTTCACCACGCCGACCAGCGGGGCGCCCGTCAGCCTGAGCGTCGCAGCGCGCAGGGCCGCGTTGACCCTGGCGCCGGGCATCGCCTCCAGCGCGAAGCGCGCCATGTGGGAGAGGTCCGGGTCGTCGAGGAGGCGGGCCAGCGCGGGCACGGCGGACGCGTCTCCCCAGATGGCGAGCTCGCGGCAGGCGTCCGACTTCTCCTGATCGGATGCATCGGGGCGCAGGGCGGCGATGAGCTGGGGAATGGATGGGCGCGGCCTGTCTAGCGTCCCGATCGCGAAGACGAAGCGCCGCCGGCGGTCGGGGACGCCGTCCAGGTAGGCGCAGTCATCCGTCTCGGCCGCGAGCGCATCGGCATAGAGACCCACGAGCGTGGCGCCGGTCCGCGCATCCACCTCCCAGTAGTAGGCGCCAGCGGGCAGTAACCTGCCGATCCGGAGGCGAACCTGCTGGTTGTCCGCAATGCCAGTGAAGGCGCGTGACGCCAGCCGACGGGCGCGGGCCGGGCTGTCCCACACGGTGAGCGTGAGGCCGCCCTCCGTGTCTAGCCAGCTCGGGACCGTGACCCAGAGCGTGTCGAACGGGCGGTCCGCCGTGAATCGTTGCCCGAGGCGCTGGTAGTCGTTGAGCGGTACGGCCACGCGCTCCGCGCTGGCCGGCAGGCATACCGCCAGCATTGCGGCGAGAAGCGGCAGACGGAGACAGCGGTGGTTCATCGTGGTCACCCGAGGCGCTGCGTATGGTCAGGTCTGGCGGCGCGGGAACTCTCAGCGCGGCCGCACTGGTTCGGCTTGCCGGCTACAGCCGCCACGGCTCGCGCATGGCCCGGGAGCGCAGGCGGTTCGCCGCGTCGTCGCGCGCGAAGGTCTCCGTCGCCGGGTCCCACGAGAGCGTGCGCCCGAGCCGGAACGCGGTATGCGCGAGGTGGCCGAGCGAGGCGGACCGGTGTCCGATCTCCTCGCCCGTACTGGTGCGCCCGCGCGTGCGGATGCACTCCAGCCAGTTCGCGTGGTGATTGTTCGGTCCCGGCACGCCCCGGTTGCGGAGCCCCATCTCGTCGAAGATGCTCGGCGGGTGCCCCTCGATGCGTGCGTGCATCGACGTTACCCACCCACGCTCCCCCACGAAGACCCCGCCGAAGCTCCCCTCCAGCCGCGCGTCCTCCGGCACGACGCCGTACTGCCGCTTCAACGCGCCCCAGTCATCCACGAGATGGAGCAGCGGCCCGTGGGCGTAGCGGAACGTGAGCGTGGGATAGCGACCGCTGCTCGGGTGGATGATCTCCACCGGGCCGCTCTCCTCGACTCCCAGTGCGTACTGGATCACGTCCGCACAGTGGGAGTTGTGCCAGGTGACGGACGCGGCGCCGAAGTCGTCGTTGAAGGCCCACGGCACCACTTCGGTCATAGGGTTCCGGTGGAAGCGGTGGTTGTAGGGCCGCCAGGGCGCGGGTCCGACCCACAGGTTCCAGTCCAGCCCATCCGGGACGGGCTCCGCCGGGAGCGGGTGGCTCACGGGGATGTAACCGCCCTCGACGCGGGACCAGAGACAGAACGCGTGCCTAACCTTGCCCAGTCCGCCGCGCCGCACGAAGTCACACACGCGCCGGATGGTGGGCGCCGAGCGGTACTGCGTGCCGGTCTGGAAGACGCACCCGTGCGATCGGACCGCCTCCACGATCCGCCGTCCCTCTGCGATGGTGAGGGAGATCGGCTTCTCGCAGTAGACGTCCTTCCCGGCCTGGGCGGCGTGGACAGCCTGCAGGGCGTGCCAGTGGTCGGGCGTGACGATCAGCACCGCGTCCAGGTCGGGGCGAGCCAGCATCTCGCGGTAGTCGTTGTAGGCCGTGCAGCCGCTCGTGGCGCCGTAAGCGGCCTGCACGCTCTGCATCGCCGCGTCGCGGCGCACGCGGTCCACCTCGCAGACCGCGATTATCCGGATGGCGGGCTCTGACAGGTAGTAGCCGAGGATTCCCCTGCCCATAATCCCCACCCCGATGACGCCCGCCGTAATGCGCTCGCTCGGCGGCACCGCGCCGCGCGCCCGGGCTGGAACGATCCACGGTGCTGCGACGGCCGCACCGGCGCCCACGGCGCGCGCCACGAAGTCGCGACGGCTCACGCCCGTGCCGCGCGAGCCAGCCGAGGCGCTCATCGCGCGCGCCCTCCCGCGATCGCCAGGCTGACGCGGTCGAAGAACGCCACGCACTGGGCAACGAGGCCGTAGTTGTCCTCGAAGCTGTGGGAGTACTCCAGCCCGATCATAGTGGGGACGATACCCAGCCGGCGCATCTCGCGGAAAACGCGCTCGCTCTCCCCGGCTCCGGTGCCCCACACCACGCTGTGGCCCTGCGGGCTGCGCTCGTGCAGGTCGTGGAACTGGATGGTGATGAGCCGGTTGCCCAGCTTGCGGATTCCCTCCACCGGGTCGATGCCCTCGCGAATCCAGAAGCCCATATCGACGGCCGCGCCGATGCGCCTGCTGCGCCCCTCGACGGCCGCGAGGAAGGTCTCCGGGCTCCAGAACTGGGGCGTCACTCTGCGGTCATAGTTGTGGAACCCCACGTTGATGCCATACTCGTCCGCCATGCGCTCGATGATGTCCAGCGAGGCCATCGTGGGCACCATGAAGGTCTCGATGCCCATCTTGCGGCCGAACTCGAACACCCTGCGGGCCCCGGCCTCGTCAGCCGGGATCTCCGAGATGAAGAAGGTGAGCATCCGGAGGCCGGCCTCGTCGAGCTTCATGCGCACGCGGCTCAGCTCGTCGTCCGAGAGCGAAGGGTCGAAGTTGCGCGGGATGCAGTCGCTCACGCGCTGGAAGCTGAGCCCTCCAATGTAGGCCAGACCCAGGCGCGAGGTCTTCTCGATCGTCTCAAAGAAGCTGAAGCGGTGGAAGGTCCACGCCTCGACGCCGAGCCTCCAACCAAGACGCTCCTGCGCGCGTATCGCGGGTGTCAGGCGTGCGCTTGGCACGGTGGGCGCGGGCAGGTCGCCGAGCACGAACTGCGCGGCATCCAGGTAGAAGCGGAGCATCGCCGGGTCCCAGAAGACGCGCGGGTTGTGGCCGATGGTGGAGTAGAAGACCCGGCCGCGGCCGTAGTTGCGCACCCAGGCGAGCGCGTAGTCGTCGTCCTCGCGGAAACGGTGTACGCGGTCCTTCCCCTGCAGCCTCGCCGTGCGCTCGTTGTCGATGCTCAGGAGCACGCGAACGCGGTTGCGCGAGAACGGCGGGCCGAAGCGGAAGAACTCCTCGCTGTAGTCGAAGTCCCTGCCTCTGAAGGACCGGACCAGCGGATGGCCGGGCTCCTCCACGCGGACCCTGACGCGCTCATCGGCCTCCAGATGGCTCGCGCCGCGAGCGCCCAACATGACCCCGAACTCGGGCCAGTCCTCGGCCCCGCCCTGGTCGAACCGCGTGAAGGCGACGGAGGTGCCGTGCAGGCCCATCAGGCCCCCGCCTCCCGTCACGAACTCCAGCAGGTTGCGGCGCAGCTCGGGATCCTCGAACAGGTTGCCCACGGTGTTGTTGAGCAGGACCGCGTCGAACTGGCGCAGGCTCTCCCGGCGGAAGACGGCCGGGTCACGGCTGACGACCGCCTCGAAGGCCCCTGTCCTCTGGCCCATGCGCGTGAAGGCGGCGTTCGCCGTGGCAACCGAAGCGTGCGGGGGGTAGTAGCCCACGTTGAGGTCGAAGATCAGCAGGCGGCGGGGCTTCTGGGGCCGGACCTGCGCCCTCGCCGGTATGGCCCTGTCGATGCGCGCCAGCTCCTCCGGCGACTGGGCCGACGCGTGGCACGCGGGGAGCGCCGCCGCGAGCGCCACGATGGTGAGGGCCCCGATCGAGGCCAGCCTCTCCCGCCCGAGCATGGTCACGAGACCTCCTTGTTGGCGCCGGCGGCTGGCCGGCAGGCCTAGCACTACTACGGCGCACCGCTGCCGGACTCCTTCCGGTCGCCCGATCGCGATGGAGTAGATCGAGTGAGCCGCGTTGCTTGACAGACCGCAGCCGCGACCGTAGAATGGCTCTGCTAGCTATCTATGTGCTCGCCGCCGACCGCGGCAGGCCTCACCAACGCCCGCGCGCCGCGCCGAGCCGCAGAAGAGGAGGTACGGGACGCCGGTTGCGGAACCGTGACCGGCCGGCTACACGACACTAGCGCGCGCCCTCCAGCAGGCTCGCCTGGGCGCAAGGCGCTTGCCCCCGGCCGCTCCTGCAGGCGGCGGAGCAGGGGCTGTCTTCGCGAGGAGCGGTTTCCATGAAGAGACGCGGGTTCACGCTGATCGAGCTGCTCGTCGTGATCGCGATCATCGCGATCTTAGCAGCCATTCTCTTCCCCGTTTTCGCCAAGGCGCGTTCTCAGGCGCGCCGCACATCCTGCCTGAGCAACATGAAGCAGATCGGCACGGCCCTGCTTCAGTACACGCAGGACTACGACGAGCGCATGCCCCTTCCGGCCTGGGCTGGCACCGACGATGTGGTGGGGAACACGCCCGTGACCGGGTGGGGCAACCTGCCCGTGCGCAACCGCTGGTCGTGGCGCTGGGCCTCGCAACCCTACATCAGGAACGCGAGGATCTTCCTCTGCCCCGAGTGGGAGATTCCGGACGAGCCGCTCTTCTACGACTGCTGCGCCACGATCGGCTACGACCATCGGGACGGCATGAGGCGCTCCTACGCCGGGCCGAACAACTGGGCGCACCCCGGGGCGCCCGGCGCTTCGAGCGGTCAGAGGCTCGCCGCCGTAACCCGACCCGCCACCATCCTAATGGTGATCGAGTCGCGCGAGTTCTACTCCGACCTTGGCACGTGGACACTGAACTGGCGCGTGTGGTTCGACAGCGCCAAGGGCATGTACAACGGGCATGGCACCGGCAAGGCGAACTGGGCTTTCTTCGACGGCCACGTGAAGGCCCTCAACCCCTGCACCACCTTCGGCGCCCTCAACTGGGCGCCCGGTCAGGTGCCCGCGGACGACTTCCTGTGGGAGTGGTGGTCCGGCCCGGACTCCAACGTCCTGCGCGGTTGGCAGCAGGAGTGCTACCAGATCCCCGAGTACCGCTGAGCGTCTGCGCGGCGTACGGGCGCGCGCCCTGGCTGCTCCTGGGGCGCGCGCCCGTCCATGCCGGGACCGATCTGCCATGAAACTGACGCGTGAGCCGCGCATCCTCGGGACTGCCCTGCTCGTCGCAATCGCCGCGATTGGCGCCGGTTTCCTCGTGGCGCCGCGGAAGCCTCCGGCCGTCCTTCTGCCCGATCCCGCTCCCGACCCGACGGTCCGTCGCGTCGAGCTCCTGGCGCCCGGCGCGCATGCGCTGGGCGCCGCCAGCGCTCCCACGCACCTCGTCGCCTTCGTCGACTTTCAGTGCTCCCTCTGCGGGCTGGGCTCGGAGGACATCCGAAGGCAGATGCGCGCCCGCCCGGGCCGGCTACGTCTCACGGTGCGCCATGCGCAGTTCTCGCTATCGCATCCGCACGCCCCGCTGATGGCCGCCGGCGCAGAGGCCGCCGCCCTCCAGGGCGCCTACTGGTCCATGCACCGGGCGCTGCTTGCGGGGCAGAGCCGCTTCAAGTACGCTTCGCCCGAGGCGGCTCGCAGCGAGCTGATGCGCCTCGCATCGCGCCTCAAGCTGGATCGTGCGCGGTTCGAGCGCGATCTGGGGTCGCCATCGACGCTCGCGCGCGTCGACGCGGACCTGGCTCTCGCCAGGCGCGTCGGCGCGACCCTCGCCCCCACCTTCTTCGCCTTGGAGCCCGGCGAGGGGCCGCCCATCCGCCTGAGCCACATCCACCACCTTCAGAAGTGGATCCGCGACCCCGCAAACTGGTAGGCGGCCGATGTGCTACCGGCGCGGGCCCTCGATCAGCAACGCCCAGTCGCCGGGGGCAGGGGGCTCGACGCTTTGGTCGCCAGCCTCGCGGACCGTCGCAGTGCGCGGGTCAAACCTGCCGGCGCGCGGGTCGAACCATCGGATTCGGAGGGGGAGGCGCATGCCCCGCAGATCGACGGTCACGCGCGCCTGTGCGGGGAAGTAGGCGACCATCAGGCGGCCGTCGGGTGTTGTCGCCGCAGCGACGCGCCGCGACCATGCGGGCGGCTGCCCCGAGATCCGCTCCGGACTGGGCGCGAGGCGCCACCATGGGATGCGCGCGAGGAAGTCGCGCAGGTGCGTCATGTGCGACGAGCTCGCGAGTCCCATGGCGCGTCGCCAGTACTCGGGCTGGGCCGGATCGGTGCGCCATTGCCACACGTCGCTGCCGTATGTGTAGCCGCACGCCCCGGAGAGCATGGAGAGCCATCCCAGGGAGCGCGCCTCCTCTCCGCTGAAGGAGCCCTCGCGGCCACGCCCCTCCGTGTCGTACATCGCCTCCAGGTTGACCACGGGCTTGCGGGGCTCGCGGCGGTAGAGCCTCAGGTTCCACTCGATCGCCTGCCGCGCGCTGATCTCACGGTCGCCACGGTTGTGCCCGGTCTGCACCCCCGCGAAGTCGAGGTAGTCGCGATCGAAGTAGGCCTCGGTCCAGATCTGCCCCGGTTGTCCGGTCGGCGTGCCGGGGTGCTGGGTGAGAAGGTGCGCCCGGGTGGCCTCGCGGACGGCCGCGCCCACGGCGTCGCCCAGCGGCATCGCGGGGCTGTCGAAGCTTGGCGAGAGGACCACCATGTCGCCGTGCAGCCGCGCCGCGAGCCAGCGGGCGAAGACGGTCGCGTGCTCCGCGGAGGGGTAGCGGCTGACGGGCTCCATGAGCCCGCTGACGAGCACGGCGAGTCCGGCTTCGTTGGCCGCGCGCACCTTGCGCTCCCAGCCCTGCCAGAACGCGGGTACCGGGCGCCGCGCGTCGCCGCCCTCGATCGGCAGATTCCCTGCCGGGTCCGTGGGACCCGCCCAATCGGGTGCGGGTCCCACCTGCACCAGCGTGAAGCGCTTCGCCACGCGGTCGCGCAGGTACGCCGCCCAGTCCGCGTCGCTGGCCCGGTGCGGGCCGGCCCAGGCCGTGTCGCCGATCCAGAGG
Source organism: Chthonomonadales bacterium (assembly GCA_035477595.1). Classification (GTDB taxonomy): domain Bacteria; phylum Armatimonadota; class Chthonomonadetes; order Chthonomonadales; family CAJBBX01; genus DATIKM01. The sequence continues at coordinate 232 of DATIKM010000087.1, read as the reverse complement.
AAGGGCGTGCCATCCGCGTGGCTGAGGTGCCGCCGGTCGTCGCTGACGCGCAGGAAGCCGTGGCGGTAGAGCGGGTTGTTCCCGCGAGCTGTGCTCTCCATGCAGGTTGGGTGTTGACGACGTCGAACGAGCTATCGTAAGATAGGTCCGCCTACACCACACCGGAGGCACCCACGCATGACCATGCACAAGAACGCAGCTCTGAGCCTGGTGAAGCGGCGTGAGATGGTTA
>DATIKM010000086.1:0-13261 GCA_035477595.1 Chthonomonadales bacterium | reverse complement strand
AATCTCAGAGCGCTCCACGCGCTGCGAAAGGGCGGCCTGCTGCTGGCGCAAAATCTCGAGATCGGTTCGAATCTGCGTGATGTGCAGGATGCCTCCCACGGCCAGCGTCAGGATCGCCACCAGCGTTGCAATGGGGATGCGCTTGTCGAGGTGCCAACCCTCGGCCTCGCGTCTGCGGTCTGCGCCGTCGTAGTCGTCGTCCATGTTTACTCCTCCAATCCCAAAAGTTTCATTGACCGCGCCACATCTGCCTCATGTGAATTGCGGCAGTGATCGTCCTGCCAGAAAAACACCGCATTGAGTGCCCGGTAGGCGATCTTCCAGCCGCGCCGTTCGCGATTGAGATAGGCGCGAGCCGACACGGTCACATCGTGGTGTCCACCGAGCAGGATGCAATTCACACCCTGACTGAGCCATGCGGCGATGCGCAGCAGGTAGATTTTCATTGCATCGCCTCCACAATCGCGGCCTTGCGTTCAGCCGTCAGCAGGCCAGCACCCACCAGAGCAGTCAGCCCGCCCTCGGTGCGCGGGTCAGCCAGCGTGACGAACGACGCCGCCAGCGTCCGGTCGTACCAAAGCTTGACCTGTGCCGACTGCATTGCAGCCGTTGCAATAGCGAGTTGTTCGGACTCGGTAAATAGGTCTAGGAATTGCAGGCTGGTGAGCTGCGGATATACCGGCCCCGGCAGCTTGGTCGGGTCGATCTTGATAATCATGGGGCCTCCGGGAAGGTGTTGGACTCAGCGCCCACGCCATCCGTCAGGTCGGCATCGTCCACCGTCCAAGCATTGCGCTGGCTGCGGTCAGCAGGAATCTCGCCGGCGTCGATGATCTTGTACGGCTTGCCTGCGGGCACGTCCTTTTGCGCGATAGCTTCGATGCCGTACTTGGCAAGGGCTTCCTCGGTGGGCCGGATGATGGCGACCACGCCGTTGTCTTGTTTGAATATCACAACCTGCATGTTGCAAACTCCTTGTGGTGTTTTCTCGCGGCACTCATGTAAGCGTCACCGGCCTCGTTAATAGTTTCAAAAGTGCCCAAATACTTTTGCTGTTTATCAACCCATATGTAGGCTGCAAACTTAGCGCCGCGAACTTGCACACCTTTGGTCTTGAGCTTGTTTGTGCGGCGCACCTTCCTGTTTTGAGCGTTTTGCTGTTTGGTAGCGGGTCGCAAATTCTCAAGTCGGTTGTTAAGTGGGTTGCCGTCTATATGGTCAAGAAATTCCGGGCACTCGCCGTGATGCATTTCCCAGATAACACGATGCAGAAAACGTAGCTTCCCATTGGCTCGAACGTATCTACGACCATTTGCACACAAGTAGCCAGCCTCGTCGCCCGCTTTTACGCGACCGTGTGACCGCTTCCAAAAAAGTTTTCCGTCTTTGTAATCAAACAAATCGCTGTAATTGACTTTGTTCATGGTGGGCTTTCAGCGGAAGATGGCGACGGAAATCTGTGCAGAATCCGTAGCGGAAAAAGCCGTATTTATTGCTGCAACCCGGAGCGTTGTTGTGGTCCGCGCCGTCACCGTGTCTTGGGTTCTTGCCAGCAAAACGTCGTTTTGACCTGTTGCCACCGCTGCGTAGTTGGCGTCAGGCATCGCCGTTGTGAGATTAACCGTGTAATCACCCGTACCGTTATCCGTAATACTCGACACGTTCCCACTTGCACGAATCGCCACGGTGCCAGTGCCGTTGAAATTGACCCATGCGCGACAGGCGTAGATGGGGGCAGAGCCGGTAGCCGCCAAAGCATTGCGCAAACGCAATGGGCTCAATGCCCGTGTGCCATCGGTTCCAGCAGTGGCTTCGGTGGCATCAGCCAGTTCTACTCGCCCGCTGACAGTCTCAGATGCGGCAGACAGCAGCGCCGTCGCCTGCGCCCCCGTCAGCGCCTCCACATCTCCCGTGCCAGCAGTAGCGCGGCCTAGGATGGTTGCGGTGGGGATGTTTTGAAGCTGTGCAAACGAAAAGGAATCATTCGGCACCACAGGGGGGCTACTGAACGTCTTTACCCCGCCGATGGTCTGGTCGCCAGTGGTGTAGACGCCATTGGTCAAGCCCGCCGACATCCACACGGCGCCGGTATAGACGCGCACCTCGTTGAGCACGAGGTCGAAATACTGATCGCCCGCCTGCAGCGCGCTGCCGTTGTTGCGCAGGGTCGGAGTGGTGCTCTTGGCCCCCTGCCACACATCGGCGAAGTTCTTCACGTCGGCCACGTTGGCGGCCACGGTGGGAATGTCCGAGGCCACAGCGCCCACGGCGGAAACGTCGGCATTGATGCCCGCCACCGCGTTGACGCTGGCGATGTTGCCGCCCACCGTGTTCACGTTGCCGATGGAGCCGGCCACGGTGTTGATGTTGGCCGAGTTCGCCACCGCCGCGTTGATGTTTGCGCTGTTCGCATTCACCGCGTTGATGTTGGACGAGTTGGCGTCCACGCGCAGCAGGGCAACCGAGAGCGCGTCAGCATCCGACGGGCTCGACGCGGGCAGCTTGGCCGCGCGCTGCACTTCCTCCTGCAGCTGCTGCGTGATCATGGTCAGCTTGTCGAGCGCCTGCTCGTGCGACTCGGCAGGGAAGGCGTCGCCAGGCACATAGTCGGCCTCCTGCGTCGCCGGCACGTTGCGCACCACGGTAAGGCTCTGCCCCACCGGCAGCGGCGCAAGCAGCGTCACAGAGCCCGACGAGGCCCCTACCCCATTGACCGTGTAGTCGGCGCCCAGCGCCAGCACGGTCTCGACGTTGCCGACCGAGCGAATGACGCGCAGATGCGCCGCGTCCAGGAACCGGAAGGGCACGGTAAACGGGCCGGTCGTGCCAGCGCCCGCATAAGGGCCGGCCTTGGCAATGGTGGCGAGGACGGTCATCGGAAGCTCCTAATTGCTGGGATTTTATCAATCAATTGTGAAAAGACCAACACCGTCATCGAACCACCTGCGAAGGCGGCAGCAGGAAGGTCTGCCCGTTCTCGCGCTCGATGCGCTTCTCCATGCGCCGCAGGAAGCCCGGGTTCAGCGCCTCCTGGATGTGGTACAGGATCAGATAGTTCAGCACCGGCCGGAGCCAAAACAGATTTGCGAACGGCGTGTTTTGAAGCAACGCGTTAAAGCTCGCGGCAGCCAGGTCGTCGCCGTTGCGCAGGCGCGTCCACAGGTCGGTGGCGATGTCGAGATTGCCGAGCACCGGCCCCGCCAGCGACGCGGTGAAGGTGCGGCCCATGCGCGAATACTCGCCGAACAGAAAGTCGCCGTAGAGGCCGAGCCCGCCGCCCTGCGCCAGCGCAGCCAGCACCGTGCGGTAATCCGTTGGGTCGCGGGGTTCTCGGCCCTTCAGCAGATCCTTGGCGGCCATCGCGCCGTAGCCCAGCACGCCGTACAGGCCGACCATGTAGGCCAGTCCCAGCATGTCGCCGTGGCCCTTGCGCAGGTACTCGCCCAGCGTGTCGTAGCCCCGGCCGTAGACCTCGCGGCCCAACACCGACTGCACCACCGCAATCGAAAACGACTTGAACTGACCGATGAAACGCAACAGCTCGCCGGGCACGGTGCCGGGCTTGGTGCCGCGTCGCATCCAGGCGCGGGTGCGGGCGTTGGGCTCAAGCACGGCGTGATGAGCACGGTCAACGGCCATCACGCGCAGGGCCTGGGCGAGATCGTCCATCAGGTTCTGCACGGTGGCGTCGTTGGCCGTGCGGCCGACCGACGTGATGTAGGCCTCGTAGGCGGAGCGCGGCACGGTGCGCAGGCCCTCTGGCGTCATGTAGGCGCGGCCGTCCGCCATTTGCATCTGGCTCATGCGCAGCAGGTCCCACTTGCCGGCGTCGATGTTGTATAGCTGCAACATGCGGCGGAACTCGGGGTCGATCGCGTCGAGCGGCTTGCTGGCCTGCGTTGCCATGTAGTGCGAGTGCGTGAGTGCCGCCCCGTCGCGCAGGGTTTCCGTCCACCAGGCCAGCCCGTTGAGCCTAAAGAACAGCTGCATGGCGGCGGCCATCTTGCCGTGAACGAGGTCGGGTGAATCGAACCGCGCCGTCACAGCGCCCATCATGGATTCATGAAACACGCCGAGGGACGTGGTGATCGCCAGCCGCTCGTCGCTTGCCCTGCCCTGCACCAGCTTGGCGATGCCGTCGCCAACACCCGATAGCAGGTTCTTTCCTTGGGCGTAGCGCAGCTCGGCGCCGTAGCCCGCGAGGTCGGAGAAGGACGAGATCAGCGCGCCGCCGAGCTTTGCCATGGTCTGCCAAGCCCGCAGGAACGCGCCGATCTTGGCGCCGGTAACGTTGCCCGGCACGTTGATCGATCCATCGACCTCGGCCATCATGTTCATTAGCGCCTGCCGCTTCTCGCGGAACTTAGAGCGCCGAGCAGGATCAGGCGCCAGTGTTGCCTCGTACTCGTCGAGCAGGCGGGTGAACGTGGCCTCGGGGTTCGTGCCAAGGGTCTTCATGAGCGAGGCAGAGCGCGCCGCGTGGTCGAGGCCATGCAGCACCGACTCGGCCAGGCGGCCGTAGCCGAAGCGCTCGTTGTACTCGTAGGCCGCCAGCCCGTCCTTGAAGTAGATCGCCCGGCTGACGGATTCGCGCCTCGCCAGGTTGGAGCCGCGCCCGAACGCGCCGAGGTCGTCCTCCGCCACCACCGCCTTCATGTGGACACCGGCCGCAAAGTCGTCGTAGAGGCCGCGCAGCGAGCTGATCGGGTCGGTCTCGGAAATCAGGCCCAGCCGGGTCATCTTGGCAATGTCGATCTTGTCCTTCACGAAGTCGATCCACTCGGCGTCGGTGACCTCGCGGATCTTGTACATGTCGTGCGACTGCCGGGTGATGTAGCCCTGCAGGTCGCGGATCCAAGCACCGAACCGGTTGCGGGTGTTGCGCGCGTCGGTCTGGTACTTGTTGATGATTTCGGCCAGCTGCACCGCTTGGGGAGGCAGGCCTGCAAGGTCGGGGCTCTCCGTGCCCATGCGCCACAGCGCGTCGTAAATGTCGCGGTCGAACACGCCGGAGATGAAGTCGCGCATCAGCCCGCGTTTCTCCACGTCGGCGATCATGCCGCCCACCCACTCGCCGCGGAAGCCCTTGTATTCGGCGTCGATCGACACGCGCGAGCCGGTGCGAACACGCTCGGAACCCACCAGCAGGGCAGCGAAGCCCTCGAAGTCAAGGCCCTTGTCGCGGAACTGGTTGACGAACGAGGTGGCCTTCAGGCGCGCGTTCACGTTGAGCGCCGCGTTGCGCTTCTCGATCACGGCGGCCATCTGCAGGTTGTTCGCCAGCATGTCGGCGGCCTTCATGGCGTCGGACTGCAGGATGCCTGCCGTGTCCTCGGCGGCAAAGGTAGAGCGCGCCCGCTGCACCGCACCGCGCAGGCCCTGAACCTGCTTGCGGAGCTGGCTCAGAAGATCTGCGATCTCGTTCTCGGTGATGGACGGCAGCGCCTGGCGCATGGCCGCGATCGCCTGGGCGTCGTTGTCCAGCTTGTCGGCCGCCGCGCGCAGGACGCCGGAGTATTGTTTCGCCCGCTCGACCGCGTCGTCGTACTGCTTGAGCACCTGGTCCACGGTGGACGGGTCGGGGGTTTCGCCGCGGGAATACATGGGCACCAGCGATCCGGTCCCCTGCCCTGCTCTACCCTCACGCGCCGCATGGTGCAGCGCCGACACGGCCATCGCCCTAAAATCGCCCTCGGTCAGCGTCATGCGCTCGCGGGCAAACTGGAACGTCCGGTAGGCCCAGGCACGAACCGCCGCCAGGATGCGCTGCACGATCGGCAGCTCGGGCGCGTTCTGCACCAGGTAGGCCAACTGCTCCTCGCGCACATGCATGGGCAGCGTGTCAGCAGGAACAGCGGCACGGGCGGCCTGCGCCCAGGACTCGCCTCGGGCGATGGCGTCGTCGAGTTCGGTGAGCACCGATCCGAACACATCGGAGCCAAGCATGCGCTCCATGCCCACGTGGACGCCGACCTCGTGGAGCAGGATGCCGCGCGCCTCCAGTTCGGAGACGTTCTCGGCCACCACGTAGACGGTGCCGTCCGGCGCAGTGGCAGCCTTGACGTCGCCGGGGTGCGGGCCGCCGGGGATATCTGCAGGCGTCGCCACCACCTGCACCCGGCCAGCCTTGATCATCGCATCGGTATCGCGCCCGAACGACAGGCGCAGGGCCTCGGTCAACCCTTCCGGCGTATCAGTGGCGCGGCCGATTTCCCCGGTCTGGCGGGCGTAGCGGCCCACGATCTTCGCCACGTCGTCGGAGTAGATGACGATGTTGTAGGCCGGCAGGTCGGTGTTGTTGCGCGACACGCCGTCGAGGAAGGCGTGGCCAGGGATGCCTGCTTGATGCAAGATGACAGAGGCTAGTTCTGGCGCGCCACCGATAGGCCGCCGTTCCCCTCTGCGGAGGGCGATTTCATCCAGCGCCCGATCGACAATCGAAGTATCCAACTCCAGTCGTTCAATTTTCTCAACCAGCGCACGGTAGACATCCTCGCCATCCACCTGAAAGTTGAAGATGCGCTCGGCGTTTTCCTGAGCTTGCGCGACCGAACTGAACTCGCGCCCGTAAGCCTTTCGGTTCACGAACAGGCGGTATATGCCGGGGAAAGACTCGGAGATTTTTAGCTGCACGCCCTCAAACGACGTGGCAAGCAATTCGCCGCCTTGCGCCTCTTTCCACGTCAAAGGGGGGCGATCTTTGTAAACGCCCAGGCGCTCAAACGCATCCCGCACCTTCGCCGGCTGCTCGGACATCGGAGCATCCCACAGCAGCAGGTTCTGGAAGTCGGCCGCGTCCATCTCGGCGCGGTAGAGGGAGCCGGGGCGTTCGACTGTGATGGTGTCGATGCCGCGATCCAGCAGCACCTGAAGCTTGGCCAGAACGCCGTCGGAATCCACGCCAGGACCAGCGCCATCCAGCATGTCGATCATGGCGTTGACGTTCAGCCGCGCGTTCGCGCCTTCCAATTGAGCGCCACGCGCCTGCAGATCGCGGCCCACCGTCTCGACAAGCGGGTTGGTGAAAAATCCATCCTCGTCGGTGGCCAGCAGCACGCGCACGGCTTCAGCCACGTCGGCATCGACCTCCTGCCCCCCAGCCACCACCCGCTCCCGCAGGTTCTCCGGCACAGGCGGCTCGTAATTCTTGATGCCGGGGGCGAGGGTGCGCTGGCCGCCAGCCTCCACCGTCACCTCATCCAGCGCAGCGAGGCGGGCCTCTTCTTTGGCAACGCGAACCTCGCGATCTGCTACCTCACGCTTAAAACCGGCGACCAAATAATCATCCGCCGACTTCAAGTCGGCACGCGCGGCGTCCAATCCTTCGCGCTCCATGCGGACCAGCGCCTCAAACGTCTGCCGCGCACTCGCATACCCATACCGATCCACCTGCGCGATCGCCGCAGCCTTGGCGGCCATCGCCGGGTTCTTCTGGGACTCGTGCAGGATGGTGCCGTCGGGCAACTGCCAAGCCGTCTCGTTGTACCGCGTGCTGATCGTGATGATTCCGCCTTCCCCGTCAGGGATGGCGAACTTGTCCATCGTGTTCTTCTTGCGCCCGATCAACCGCTCACGGTACCGGGTCTGCGAAATCCACGCCTGCTGCGCCAGGTAGTGGCCGTAGCCAAACGCCTGCGCCTGCTCGCCGCCTTCGGAGTTGATGAAGTCCCAGCGGAAGCGGCCAAGCGGAGCGCCCTCCTCCGGCGAGAACCGGGCGGTGGTACCTTGCCACAGGGTGGCCTTCTTCTGGCTAGGTGCCTCACCGCGCGAATACTTAAACGCATTCTCTCCAGCCTTCACCGTATCAGCCAGCATAGCGTCGGCCTCGGCTGCGGCCTTCTCGGCATCGGTCAGGGCGTCCCACTTCGGGGCGGCGGCGTTGCGCTCATCCACGGCTGCAGCAGCCTCGAAGTCCGCCACGCGGATCGCTTCGGGCTGGCGGTTCCTCTGCGCGGCATCGGCTATCTGCTCCATGCCTGCCGTCGCACCCACGGCCTCGTCGGTGTTCACGATCGCCTCGACATCGATCATCCGGCCCTCGGCAGCCTGGGCCACACCGGCGCGCAAGGCGGCCTCGCGGGTTTCCGGCTCGAAGAACGGGATGCGGTCGATCATCGGCTCGGGCTCGGAGACGGCGCGCCCCTCGCCCTGGATGGCCTCGCGCTCCAGCCGGGCCTCAAGGTCTGACTCGAAGCGCGCGCGGTCGGCGGCGTCGAATTCCTCGCGCTGGCGCAGCTCCATCTCGGCCAGCTGGCCCTCTATCCGCAGGATGCGCTCGCCGTTGAGGGCGCGGGCCACGAGGTCGGCTGCCATGTCGGCGGCTTCAATGCTTCCAGAATCCATGCCCGCCGGCAGGAACCCGTCCTCGATCAGTCGCTCGGTGAGCTGGTCGTAATTCTCCGCACCGTTGCGGTTCACGATCCCGGCGAGCTGCCGGTTCATCTGGACAGCGGTGTCGCCACCCGCATCGCGCGCCAAGGACGGAGCCAAGCCGCCGGTGTCGCGCAGGAACACGGCCAGGTCGTTGCGCCGCGTGGTTTGCGGCACGTCCATCTCGTCGGCGGTGCGCGATGGCGGCCGCAGTTCGGGGTCCATCATCGCCGTGACGTCGGCGGCGCGCGCGGCTGGTGCGGCGGGCGCAGGATCGGCGGGAGCCACTGGGGGCGCTTCGGGATCGGGGAACCCGGCAGCCCGGCGCATCTCGGGCGTGTAGGTGTCGAGCACGCGCTGGGCGTCGCGCAGGTCCATGCCGTTTGCGATCTCGGCACGAAGGCCCTGCACCTGCTGGATCTGCTCGACCGACAGGCCGCGGTAGGCATCGAAGGGCTGCTCGCGTCCCATTGCGCGGCGGAACAGGTCGACGCCAGCGCCGCCGCCGGCAATCACGCCGCCGCCGAATGCAGCGCCGAAACCGATGTTCAGCATGGAATCGTAGGCGTCGTAGTCATCGCCCAGCGACTGGCGCATGCCGAAGTAGAACGGCTCGAGCACGGCCGTGGAGATGCCTCCGTCGATCGCGCCGAAGCCTGCACGGCCAGCGGTGCGGGTGGCCGCAGACGCGGAAAGCGATGCGGCACGAAGACCCTGCGCCGCCGGTATCGCCCGGCTCCAAGGCACAAACGCCGTAGCCAAGTTAATCGGGTCAAGAATCCCGGCGCCGAACATGGCAACACCTCGCACCGGCGAGCCAAGGTCCCAAGGTGTGCGGTCCCGCACGTCGCGGATCATGGTGAGCTCGCGCTGGCGCTCCAGCAGGAACTCCAACTGCGCCTCAGTGTATTGTCCGTCTCTCGGGGTGAGGTCCAGGCGCAGGCCGGACGCCTTGATGCGCTCGGCGGCCTCGGCTGCCGGCAGCTTAGGCCCCTGGTTGCCGCGACGCGACAGTTCCAGTCGGTCGGTCAGCACCGGCCCGTAGGATTCGAGCCACGCCTCGCGCACCGCGTTGTTCATCTTCATGCCAAAAGACGGCTCAAAGTCCTGCAGGGTGAAGCGGTCGGTGCCGCGGTTGTCGTCGTAGTAGAGAGTCATCGTGCGCCCTGTTCTGCTGCCGCCGCGTCCTCGGCCTCGACCTGCTGCCGGATTTTTTCGGTCTCGCGGGCAAGCTGCTCGCGGAACCGGCGCTGCGCCAGTCGGCCCCTATTATGCGGCTCCATGAGCTGCGCAGGGGTGGCGGCGGACAGGTTGTCGAAGGTGAACGACACCTGCTGGCCACCGGAGCGAACCCGGTACAGCACGCCGTTAGAGCCCTGCACCCAGAGCTGGGCGGACTGGTCGTCCTGCGAGGTGTACCAGACGGCATTGCGCTCGACGAGATTGCGCCACTGGACCAGCGCCTCCTCCGGCCTGTAAGCCCTTGTAAGGTCGTCCGGCAAATCCGCTGCCGTGAACGACGGCACCACGTCGCGCTCGAGCCGATGGCGCAGCGCCGAGCGGATCGCGCCGGGCCGCACGCCTTCGGGTAGACGCAACGTGCCGTCGAACTGGTAATGGCCGAGCAGCATCCGGTAGGCGGACTCGGCAGCAGCGGCGCCGCTGCGGTCCTGGCCGGTGCGCAAGCGCTCGTAGGCGATGCGCTCGATCATGTCTTGGTAGGACGACAGCAGGGCAGCGCCGGACCCGGAGGTGGGCGGCAGGGTGCGGGCGAGCTCGGACGCAAAGCTCACGGCGTTCTCGCGCACGTCGCGCTGTGCGGTGGAATCGATGCCGACCTTCAGATCGTCCATCTTCATGGCGGAGAGAGCCGAGACGATCTCGCGCGCGCCGGCATTGGGGAGGTTGGGGATGATCATCAGCGCCGGCGAGAGCTTGCCGGCGGCCATCAGCTCGTTCATTACGCGCGGAAAATACTGCGGCCCGTACTCCGACTCCAGCGCGGCCACCAGGGCGGCGGCATCCTCGGGACGCGTTGCCCGGCTGATGCGGCGCGCCAGGTCCTCGGTGGCGGCAGACGTGAGCACGCGGGGCTCGGCAATGCCGAGCACCTGCTGGGCGGCCAGGGTCTGGCGGGCGAGCTCCTGCGTGGCGGCAGCGCGATCCTCGGGCGATAGGTTTGGGTTGAACACCGCCTGCGCGGCCTGACCGACGCTGGGCACGGAGCGCGCCACGAAGCCGGCCGGATCGGTTTCGCGCTGGCGAAGCAACTGGGCAGCGGCCTGCCTGCGGATTTCGTCGCGCTGGTCCTCGGCTGCATAGCCCGCGCCAGGAACCGCACGACTCAGGTCACCGGCCGCCACGGCCTCAAGGTTGCGGTTGGACGCAGTCTGCATGGACGCCACGTCAAAGGCCATGATCTGGGTGCGGCGGTAGTCGTCAAACGCGGCAGGACCGTCGGCGCCGAGCACGGCGAACGCATCGGCCGTCAAAGGCTGTGGGTCGGGAATGCCGTCGCGCGCCATCGCCGTGGAATCCTGCAGGCGGCCGCGCAGGGCCTGGGCAGCGGCGGCCGTGTCCTGGCGCAGGCGCTGGTCGACCTCGCGGCGCAGTCTCTCGCGCTCCTGATAGGGCAGCTGCGTGAATGATTCTGGCGCCGTGACCTCGACCGCATCCTCGGCGGCGGACAGCGTGCCCTGGGCCTGCTTCTCATAGAACTCCAAGCGTTCCATCCAAGTGCGGCGGAACCGAGCGAACTCGGGACGGGCCAGCAAGCGCTCGTAGTGGGCGCGGCGCAGTTCGTTGAAGCGGCCCACGTCGCCGCCAGACTCGGTAATCCACCGGCGGGCATTGGCAGGCCCTTGATTCACGGCGGCATCGAGCGCGGTGCCCTGCAGTTCGGGCGCCAAGGTATCGCCGTTGATGGCGTTCCAGTAGCGCTCGCGGTAGATCTCGATGGCCTGCTCGCGGGTCAGGTTGCGGACGTCGATGTCTGGGTTGGCCCGCTGGTTGATGCCGAAGTTCACCGGCGCGCCTGTGTTGCCGTCGCTCTCGGCAAAGCCGCCCTCGATCTTCAGGACGCGCGCGATGGCGGAATCGAAACCGGCAGAACCACCCTCGCCGGGCACGGGAGACGACGGCATGGTGCCAAAGCGCCGTTGGAAGTAGCCGCCAGGGTCGCGCTCCAGTTCCGAGCGCTCGGCGGCCATGTTCGCGTCCTGCACGAACTTCTGGCCGATCTCCATGCGCCGCTCAAGCGGGATGCGGCCCTGCGCGGCAATCACCGCAAGGCGACGGGAGATCACCTCTGCGCGCCGTGACGGGTCGCGGTAGATGGTTTCGTAGTCCGCGTCCATGCCCTCCTGCGTGGCCTGCGACAAGACGTTGACCGTGCGCTGCTCCTGCACGTTGAACAGGTCGCGGTCCATGCGCGAACGCATCGAAAACGCCTGCGTCTGGAAGTAGCGCCGGGCGCGGTCGGTGGGCAGGGCCGCGGTGGTCTGGGTGAGCCACTCCTCGAACTCGGCGCCGATGGATTCGCGCAGGTCGGGATCGCCGGGCTTCCACTCGCGCGAACGGGTCGACACGGTCTCGTGCCAGAACGCCTCGCCGCGAGACAGCATGTTAGCCGCCTCGAGCGCGCCGCGGTCCTCGAGCGTCTGCTCCTGATCCCGGCGCATCTGCTCGCGCTCGGCCTCCTGCCTGCGGAACATGTCCTGCGCCACGCCGCCGAGCATCTGGCCCGCGTTCTGGATGGCGCCGCCCATTGCTTGGGAAACCTGCGCCGGGTTGGCTCGGGGCGTGACGCCGATGCCGCTGGGTGCCGTGCGCTGCTCGTAGATTGGTATGCGTGCCATGCGTGTCCTCTCAGTAGCGCAGGCCTGTGCCGCCGCCCACTCTTAGTCCGGTGCCGCCACCTTGACGCAGGCCAAGGCCCGTCGATCCGTTGGAGAGGCTGAAACTGCTTGACGAGCCTCCGGCGGCAGCGCCCCTCATGCCGTAGGCGCCGGCAGCGGCGCCCGTGAGCGATACGGCGGCGTTCAGGTAGCCTGCGCGCTGGGCGGTCTTGGAGTTCTTCTTCGCCACCTGCCCCTCCCAGTCCGACAAGCTGGCCTGGTTCAACAGCCCGACCCGGTTGATCTCGCCCTCGTAGCGGATGTTGAGCGCGTCCATTTCGGCGTCGTAGAGCGACTGGCGGAGCAGGTCGGAGGCCGAGCCCGTGGTGATGTTGACGCCGGATTCGGCGCCGGCGGCCACCTGCCGGCCGATGATCTGCCGGGCCTGCCTGCGCTGTAGGTCCTCGCGGGCGGAGGTCTGCTGCGCCACGGCGGAGGATTGCTGGCGCTGGATGTTGGCGTTGTAGGCTGCGGCCTGGGCCTGGGCGTTGTACTGCGCCGCCTGGGCGTTGCCGGCTGCGATGGCGCCGATGGCCTGCGTGGCCCCCGCGATGAGCATAAGTGTTACTGGAGCGGCCATTATTTCACCCTCGCATACAAATCGTGATCGACGCCGTCGGGCGAGAAAGCCCGCATGCGCCCTTCAAATTCAAAACCCAACATCTTGATGAGCCGGTGCCCCTGCCGGAAATCCGACGCCACCGCAGCCTCGATGCGCCGCCAAGGAGCCGCCTGCAGGTAGCCCGCCACGGCGCGCACGATGGTGAAGAAATGCGGCCCCGCATCCTCGCCGATCAGCATCCACGCATAGGCTCGATCTTGCCACAACTCCAGGCAGCCGCCGAAGGCGACAGCGCGCCCGTCCACCAGAGCCGCAAAGGCGTTGCCGCTGGCGACGAGCGCGGCCACATAGGCAGGGTCGGCCAGGTTGCCGGCGAGCATGGCCTGCTTGGGCTGCAGGCGGAAGCCCACAACGTGCTCGGGTTTCATGCGGG
>DATIKM010000085.1:0-45363 GCA_035477595.1 Chthonomonadales bacterium | reverse complement strand
TCGGCGTTCCCGGCCGCGAGCACCTGGAGCCGGTGGGCGCGCTGATCCTCCGCCTCCAGCGCCTGCACGAAGCCGTTGAACGCATCGGCGCGAACGCGGGACCGCGGCGCGATGCGCCACACGATGCGCAGCCCGCGCTCTACCCAGACGGAGTCGGTGTGGGCCTCCAGCCCCTCGATCGCGGGCAGGGGGCCGTCGGCCACGAGCCGCAGCTTGAGGGTGTAGCGGAAGCGCGCCGGATAGCGCCGCTCGCCCGTGAACTCCTTCGCGTTCACCGGGCGGAAGCTGAAGGTCACCATCGCGCCCTCCACCGCCACCGCCGCGTCGGCTGTGCGCCAGCCACCGTGGTACCAGTTGCCCAGCTCCCACCAGCCCACGCTGCCACCGCCCGGCTCCCGGTCCTTGGGCAGTCTCTGTCCTGGCCACCTTGAGCCCCAGTACTCCAGGCGCAGGCCTGGTGGTAGCGTCGCGCCCTCCCGGAACCGTGCTACGACGCGGTGGACCTCTCGCGGGTCCTCCCAGAGGACGCCGGTCTCGCCCGGAAGCTGCAACCCGAAAGGCGCGGCGTCGAACGGGGCCCCACGGACCGGTGCGAGCGGCACGGCGGAGTGCGCGAGCATGGTGGGCCTCCCTCGCGGCCGGCGATGGCCGCCAGTTCATCGCGCGCGACTTCGGCCGCGCGACCGCGGAGTCCTGCGCGGGCAGGACTCGCGGCGACGGGCGTCGCACACCGTACCGCGCAACAGCCGCTCCGGAGGGCGACGTCGCGACATGGGATTTGCGCGGGACATGCGATGAGCGACCCTGAAGTGGCCTGTGGCCAGGGATGTGCCGACAATGGCGGCATGGGCGCCGCCACCCAGCCGTCGGGTGCGGCTCGCGAGCAGAACGCCGCTGCGCACCCGCCCGACCCGCTTGTACTCCGCACCTGGGCCTTCGCCTGCGGGTTCCTGGACTGGACGGAGGACGACGCGGCTGCCGTGCGCGAGTCCGCACCGCTCATCGGCCCGCACATCGATGGCCTTGTGGACGCCGCGTTCGATCAGTTTGTGGCGTTCGCGGAGACCGCGCAGTTTTTCACCCGACCGGACGGGACGCTCGACGAGCCCTACCTGCACGTCCACAAGAAGCGGTTCCTGGCCTGGATGACCACCGTCGCCTCGGGCAGAGACGATGCGGACTATGCGCGGTTCCTGGCTTCCGTGGGCCGCACGCACACACCCCTGGGAGGCGACCCGAGCGTGGTGGTCCCGCGCCGGCTCATCGTGGCGCTCATGGGCTGGCTGTCGGTCGCCGTGTGCAGCGTCCTGCACGCCGCGCTCGCGAAGGAGCCGGACCGTCTGCGGCGCGCCACGCTGGCATGGCAGAAGCGGCTCCACACGGCGCTCGTCCTGTTCATGATGGAGTACCGCTGAGCCACCCGGGCTCTCCGCATCACGCGGCGCTCGCCAGCGCGAGCCGGCAGGTGCCGCCACGGGGCGCTTGCACCATGCCGTCGATCGGGCACTCGATCCGTCCGCGCGCGCTCGACATAGCCGACCGACTCCTCGCCGAGGCGGCGGCCGACGGCGTGTGCGGCGCCGCGACCCTGTGCATCTCGGTGCGCGGCCGCATCGAGCATGCTTTCGCTGTGGGCCAGACGGCGCCGGGCGTTCCCGCCTCGATCGACACGCCGTTCGACGTGGCCTCGCTGACGAAGCCGTACACAGCGGCTGCGCTCCTCGCGCTCGTGGAGGACGGCGTCCTCTCCCTGCGGGACCCGGTGCGTGCGGCCTTCCCCGAAGCGCCGCCCACCGCGCTCGCGAACGCGACCTTCCACCACCTCGCGACGCACACGTCGGGCCTGCCCGCATGGCTGCCGCTGTACGAGTCGCGGCGCGGCGCGGAGGCCTTCGTGCAGAGCATCCTCCGGACGCCGCTCGCGAGCGCTCCCGGCGCTGCCTACCTCTACAGCGATCTCGGCTACGTCCTTCTGGGAGCAGCCGTCGCCCGGGCGGCCCGGGAGCCGCTGGAGGCCTACCTGCGCAGGCGGCTCCTTGCACCGCTCGGGCTCGATCGCACGACCTACCTGCCGCCGGAGGATGAGCGCGCCGGCATCGCTCCCACAGCCCACTGCCCGATGCGGCCTGGCGCCACACTCCGGGGCGAGGTGCACGACGCCAACGCGCACGCCATGGGCGGCATCGCCGGGCACGCGGGGCTCTTCGGTAGCGCGCAGGACGTGGCCGCGTTCGGCGCGGCGATGCTCGGCCACGCACCGCCGGGATGCGAGCCGGTGCTCGGGGAGGCGACGCTCCGCCTGGCGCGCCGCTCCCAGATCGGGGCGGAGCTGGGCGGCCACTCGATCGGCTGGTTCACCCCTCCCAACCCGATGCTCCCGTGCGGCGATCTCTGGAAGGGAGGCGTCTTTGGGCACACCGGCTTCACGGGGACGCTGCTCTCGTGCTGGGAGGAGGCGGGCCTGGCGGTGGCGCTCCTGACGAACCGGGTCCTGATGCCGGAGGGCAACGACGGGGTGATGCGCCTCCGGCGCCGGGTGCTCAACGCGGTGGCGGGCGGGCTGGCCACCGTGGAGCGCTAGCGGGCGCCCTTGCGCTTGCGCACGACCCGAGGATCCTGCCGTTCTATCTCGCGGACCGCATGCTCGAAGGCGGTGCGGTCGTCCACTGTGGGCGGCGATCCGGCGGCAGGAGGCTCTGGCGTCGGCGGGGGCGGCTGCCGGCGCGCCCTGGGGGCGGGCGCGTCTGGCTGGAGGTCGGGAAGCAGCACGGCGAGCCCCGCCAGCGGCCGGTTGAGCGGCCCCTTGCTGCCATGGGCATCGGGTCTGGCGACCATCACCAGAGTGGAGCCGCCGTGAGGCTCCCGCTCGAACTCGAGCCCTTTCTCCCGGCACCAGCGATGGAGCTCGCGCCACAGCGCCGTGCCACGCCCGTGGATCACGCGCACGCGCTGGAGCCCGCTCCATGCGCCGGACCCCCAGAGGCGGTCAAGCTCTTGGCGCATCTGCTCGCGCGTGTGCCCGTGGAAGTCGAGGTCGCGGTCCGCCCGCATGCCGTGGCTCCTCCCACAGATCGTACCACGGCGCCGAGGGCGCAGGAGCAACGCGCACGCAAGGCCAACTGTGCTCGGGCCCGGCGCGCGTGCGGCGCGCCAACCAGGAGAGAGGCCATGCTGTTCCTGCCGATGGTCACGCTGTCGGACGCGTCCTCGGACGCGCCGTCGGCGCCTCGTGGGATCGTGGGTCCGCCAACGATCGTAGAGAAGCCCGCCATGACGGTGGCCGGTGTCGTGTTCGATCCCGAGCGCGAGGGCTGGGATTGCGTGCCCTCCGCCTTCTACGTGCTCTGTCTCCTGATGCCCGGCCTGGCCGCAGCCTCGCGCGGTGGGGCTCTCTACGGCGTCATCCATGGCTCCGGCCAGGGCGCGGAGCGCCGACCGAGCGGGTACCTCGCGGGCGTGGAAGTGGAGGACGGCGCGGCATTGCCCCAGGGGTGCCGCGCCCTGCGGATGCGAGCGCAACGGTACGCGGTGTTTACGGTGCACGGCAACCTCGGCGACATCGCGGGCGCCTACGCTCACATCAACGAGCGATGGCTGGGGTCTCACGGCTACGTGGCCGACGAGACCGCTGACACCATGCCGGTCGAGGCGTATGGTCCTGCGTTCCGGCCCCATCGCGATAGCCAGTTCGAGATCTGGATACCGGTGACGCCCTCCGCGGCGCCCCATGGAGGCTGAACGATGCTGCCCCTTCTGCTGGCCCTGTCGGCGCCCGCGGCCCTGCCGGCGCACCCCGAGCGCCTCGTGATCGAGCCCGTGCCTGCCCCGGCGCCCGGGCGGACCGGAATCCTCGGGTTCCGCATTCGCGCGCCGTGGATGCGCGGACGCATCGAGCTGCGCATGCCCGAGACGCTTGCCAGCTCGATGGGACTCCACTTCATCGACCACGTGCGCTCCGACATGCCCCCGCTCAGCGTGCCGAACCCGTGGCCCGTCTGGCAACAGGACCGGCGCAACGGGTCTCTGCGCTATAGCCACCGGACGCCCGAGGGCGTCGAGTTTTCCGCGCTCGCGAGGCCTGCGACCGATGAGGTAGTGCTGGAGTTCCGGGTCCGCAACCGTACAGGCAAGGCCATCAGCAGCGCGAACTGCCAGATGTGCCTCGTCCTCACGGAGTCCCCCGACTTCGGCGAGCGCAACACCCTCGAGCCGATCCGGGCATGGGTCGACGGCGCTTTCCTGAACCTGGCGCAGACCACGCCCACGCCCGCCAGCAAGGGCCGCGACCCGTGGATACTGATGCGCGTGCGCGGCCCGGGCGAAGCGTACCGGGGACCCATGGACTACGCGGACGGCTGGTGGGTGGTCGATCAGCTCGCGGATCGCCCGGTCATTGCGCGGGTCAGCGAGGACGGAACGCGCCTGGTGGCGATCGAGTGGGGCGCGCGCCAACCGATGCTGATGTCGAACACGCGCATCCCCTGTCTCCACGCGGGACCTGGGGATCCTGCCTCCATCGAGCCCGGCGCCGAGCACGTGTGGCGCGGCCGGATCCTGCTGCTGCCCAACGACCCGGAGGAGCTACGCCGGCGCCTCGAGCAGGGGTGGTCCGCTGCGCCGCGCCAGGGCCGACGGAGGTAACCCGCGTAAGGCCGCCAGCGTATAGGAGGATAGGCCGCCAGCAGCGGCCACCGAGGTTCATCTGTCCATGGTCCCGATTCCCAACGCCCCGCCCGGAGCGCTGCGTTTCGGGTCGTCGCCGACCTCGCGCCATCTGGCGCAGGGCGCCGTTCTGGTTGCGCTGCTCCTGGGCGCGGCAGCCGGCGCCGGCGGGCTGCTCGGGCCGTCGGAGCGCCTCGTCGCGGGCGTGCTCTGCGCGCTGCTGCTCGTCACGGCGGCCGGCGCGTCATGGTGGCGCGTGCATCTGGCTGCCGATGCCGAGACCCGCGTCTACACCCTCCGGCGCGGCTGGCGATGGCTGCACCGGACGCGGCGCGGGCCGGTCTCGGAGATCGGGCCGCTCCGGCTCCACGCAGAACGGCGCGTCGATCTTGCGGGCCTCCGCTGGACCCGATGGTCAGTCATCGCGGAGGGACTGCCAGGCAGACCCAAGCTGCTGGAGACCGACGACGCGCAGTCGGCCAGGCAGGCGGCGGAGCGGTGGGCCAGCGCCCTGGCCGTCCCGCTGGTCGAGAGCCGGATGAAGCCGTTCGCTCCCGGCCGGGCCGCGCGGGCCGTGGTGGCCGCGACCGCAACGCTCGCGGCACTCGGCGCCCTCTCTGCGGTGCTGTGGCCGGCCCTGCAACGCAGCAGCCAACTGCCCGCGCGGGCGCCCCTGCAGGCTGCCCACCAGGGCCACTTTCAGCGCGCCCTCAACGCGTACGAGCTGCGCGACTTCCGGCAGGCCGAGCGCCTGCTCCGACAGGCGGTCCATGCGGATCCGCAGCAATCGCATGTGCGCATCATGCTGGCGTACGCCCTCGCGGAGCAGGACCGCCTCGACGAAGCGCTCGCTGAGGTGCTCATCCTGGTGCGCGCCGCGCCGGGGGCCGCCTCCGCCCTTAGTGCGGCGGCCGACGCGCACGTGCGTCGCGGCGGGCGGCCGGCGGCAGACTACCCCTACGAGATGGCGCTTCGCGACCCCGACACGCCGAAGCTCGTGGAGACGCACGCCAAGCTCGGGGTCATGCTCCTCGTGGTAGGCCAGCCCCATGCAGGCTCGTGGAACCTGCGCGTCGCGGCGCGTCACCCACACAACCGGTGGGGCGCGTTCGCGGCAGGCCTGCTGGAGCGGAATGCCGGCGACGAGGCTCCCGCGATGAACCCTCGCACGCCCCTCGACGACTAACGGGACTGCAGAGCGGCGCGGGCCCACCACGCCACGAAGGCCCGCCCGCAGGAGGTCCCCATGTCGGCCATCAGAGCCGCGCTCGCGCTCCTCGCGGCACTTGCCGCATCGGCCGCACTGGCCCAGCAGGCGCGCACACCCTCATCACCGCCGCTCTCCCGCACGCTTGGGGCGCCCAGGACCTTCGGCAACCTCACCGTCATCCCCGTCTACGATCCACGCGCCACGGCCAGCGCCCGCGTCTTCACACTCGATGAGGCGCTCCGCGCCGGCGTCGCGAAAGTGCGCGAGTCGGGGCGCGACGGCGATGTGAATCGGGTGCTCATTGACAACCACGGCGACCGCCCCATCTACATCCTGGGCGGCGAGGTCGTGCTGGGCGGCAAGCAGGACCGCTGCGTTGGACAGAACACGATCGTGCCGCCGCGCACGAAGGCGATGGGCGTCACGGTGTTCTGCGTGGAGCACGGCCGCTGGTCCGGGACGGGTGACTTCGACCAGGCCGCCAGCGCCGTGGCCCAGAAGGAGGTGCGCCTCCACGCGCAGGAGGGCGGCTTCGCGGCATCGCGGCCAGCCCCCTCCCCGACGCAGAGGGCGCGGCGCGGCGCCGAGCCTCCGGGCGGCGTGGACGTGGGCGTCGCTCAGGACCGCGTCTGGGCGGCCGTTGCGGCCAGGAACCGGCGGTTCGGCGCCGAGTCCTCCACCGGCACATACCGGCAGGTGGTCCAGTCCTCCGCCGGCGGGTTGAGTCAGACGGTGCGGGCCGCCGAAGAGGCCCTTCTGGGCGCCCTGGGCCGCGACCCGAAGCTGGTGGGCGTCGTCGTGGCGGTCAACAACCGGGTGGTCGGCGCCGACGTCTTCAGCGACTCGGCGCTCTTCCGCAAGATGTGGCCGCGGCTGCTCCGGGGCTATGCGACCGACGCCGCGGAGGTCGCGTCGGAGGGCGCCGGGGGGCGCGCGCCCATGACGGCAAGCGGGGCGGACGCGTTCCTGAGGGCCGCAGTGGCCAGAGGTCGCGTGGAGCGGACGCGCGCAGGCGAGATGCTGCGGGAACGCGTGGAGACGGATGCGACGGTGGTGCACCGCACGGCTGGAAGAGCGATGGGTGGAACGGCCGGCGCCCAGATGCCCGCGTTGCGGCACGAGAACATCCTGCGCAAATAGGCCGCCCGCATACGGCTACTCGGCGCGCACCTCGACCGTGATGCCGATCGTCCGGATCACGGAGGCGACTCGCTCGCACTCCTCGGCGCTGCCATGGTGCACAACCGACTTGCCCAGGTGGTGCACCTCCCACGTCTCCATATGGGCCTCGTGGAGCGAGCACCCCGTGGCGCGCATCAATATGCCGATCACCTCGTCGAACGTGTTGTGGCTGTTGTTGAACACGACGACGATGCTGTGGTCGGCGCCGGTCTCCGACGCGTCCTGTAGATGCTGCGGTAGAAGCTGGATGCTCATGGCTGTACGGTTTGCCGCGCGAGGGTGATCCCGCGCCCATTCTACCCGAGGACAGCGGCACGTCACGGAGAGGCGCCCGCGGGAGCGAGCGAGTCCGCGGCGGGCGGCGACTCCGGGTCGCCGCGCCCCAGGCGCGGGTAGAAGTGCAGCAGCACGCGGCGGATCGAGGCTGCAACCGGCACCGCCAGGAGCATGCCCCACACGCCGAACAGGGTCGCGCCGGCCATCAGCGCGAAGATGTTCACCACGGGATGCAAGCCCACCGAGCCGCCGACCACGCGCGGGGTCACCACGTAGTCGAACAGGACGTGGAGCGCTGCGCCCGAGACCGCAACCAGCGCCACCGCACCGATGGGCTTCTCCATGGTGACGGCGATGAGCAAGGACCCCACCAGAGTGATTGCGGGGCCAACGTACGGCACTGCATAGAGCACACCCGCCGCGGAGCCCAGGAACAGCGCGTAGCGCAGCCCGAGCACGGCGAAGAGGCCCATGAACGCCACCCCGTAGAGCACGCAGACGATGGCCAGGCTGCGGATGTAGTCGCTGAACACGTCGACGATGTCGCGGCTGATCCGCTCGACGTGGTGGCGGCCCTCGTCAGGCACGAAGGCGATGACGCGGTTGTACAGCAGGGGGTACTCCAGCAGGAAGTAGAAGAGCGCGAGCGGGATGATGACCAGCCAGATCACCTGGCTCGCGAAGCCCAGAATCGCGTTCTTCAGGTTGTCCAGCACCTGCTGGACTGCGGTGGCTACCGGCCCGGAGCCGTCGGTGAGCATCGCGGAGGGGCGCTCACGCAGCCCCAGCCCGCGGAACGCCCGCTCATGCGCCGCATGGAACCGATCAGCCGCCTCGGACAGGCTGCTGGCATAGGTCCCCACGTTGTTGGCGAAGTCGCGCATCTGCCCAAGCGCGCGCGGCCCCACTCCCCAGCCAGCCAGCGCGAGCGCGAGAAACGTGAGCAGGAAGATGCTGGCAACCGCGCGGCCGCGGGAAACGCCCCGTCGTTGCAGCTTGCGCACGGCGGGATCGAGCAGCGCGGCCAGGAAGAACGCGATGAGGAAGGGGGTGACGATGTCGCGCACGAACCACAGCACGAGGGCAGCAAGCGCGACGAACGCGACGGAGCCTGCCGCGCGCCGCCACGCCGTGAGGGCGAGCACGCCGTTGCCCACCAGGCCGTACGCGATGGGGCCGACGATGGGGAAGGCCAGCACGATCGCCACCCAGGCCACCTTCAGCCAGGGCGAGACGTCGCGGCGTGCGAGGTCCGCAAGGCACAGAATGGCGCCGGTGTAGGCGGCGACCGCAACCACGGCGACGGCGTACCACTGCATGCTCGACCGCTCCCGGAGCTGACGGGGTCAGGCCCCGCTAACCGCTCCCGCCGGCCGGCGCCGTATGCCAGGGCGTGCCCGCCGTCGCGCGAGGCTGCGAGCACGCCAGGCGACTGCCCCCGCGATCAGGTCGCGGCTGGCCCGCTTCCCTCGGTGCCCTTCTTCTCCAGGCACTCCTCCACCGCGTCGCGCCCATGCTCAACGGCCGTCTTTACCTTGGACGCGACCTCCTGGCTGAGGTCGCCAATCTTCGTGCCCAGATCCTTCAGGGTCGTCCCGAGGGACTCCCGCGTCTGGGTGCCGGGACGCGGGGCCAGCAGCAGTCCGGCGACCGCGCCCACAAGCACGCCGATCCCGATGCCTGCGAGCACGCTGAGCATCACGCCCTTCTCGTTGTCATGGTTGTCCATCGAAGCCTCCTTGTTCTGCAGACAGCGGACCGGTGCGCGGGGCCCGAGGGCGGCTACCCGCGGGCGAGACGATGCGTCAGCGGCCGCGCTTGGTCTTCCCGCGAAAGGCGGGCAAGATAAGCGTCTGCAGCGCGATGCCAGCGATCGTCGCTGCGAGGGTGAGGCGGCCCGCGCCGCTGCCCGCGAGTTTGGCGACCGCGGGGACGGCCGCCGCCGGCGTGGCCACCGACTCGACGGCGCCGGCGACCCTCCGGAGCGCTCCAACGCTACCGGCGAGGGCCGTGGTGACCGCCTGGGCCTGGTCCACAGTAGCGCGGGCCGAGGTCGCCAGCGGACGGATCTGCTCGGTCACGGTCTTGTCGAGCGTCTGGGCGAGCGTCTCCACCCGTGCCGTCGCGTCGTGCACCTGCTGCAGCGTGATCACCGCTTCCCGCTGGAACTCCGAGAGCCCCTCGCGCACCTCCGCCAGGGAGCGACCCACTCGCGCACCAACGACGGCGACCGCAATGGCGATGAAGAGCATCTCAAGCGCGAGCAAGCCCACCAAGCCCACGAGCACCCACTCGGCCGCCAACTCTCGCCTCCTTGGGCTACGGCCCGACTGACTCGATAGTCCCGCCGCCAAGCACCTCGTCGTCCTGGTAGAACACGGCAGCCTGGCCGGGCGTGATCGCGCGCTGAGGCTCCCTGAAACGGCAGCGGGCCGCCGCGCCCTCGCGCACAGGCTCGATCAGGCCGGGCGATGCCGGCGCATTATAGCGAATGCGTGTCCGGACCGCAAGCTGACCGACCAGCGCCGGCGCCGCAATCCAGTTCAGGTTGGCCGCGACGAACTCCCGCTCATAGAGATCTCCGTCGGCGCCCACGACCACGGTGTCCGTCTCCGGATCGATCCGCACCACGTAGAGGGGCGGCCCCTTGGTGGCGGGAAGCCGGCGGCGCTGGCCCACGGTGTAGAACGCTATCCCCTCGTGCCCCCCGAGGTCGCGCCCGTCAACGTGGACCACGCGCCCCGGGCGCAGCGTGCCCGGCGCGTGTTGGGCAAGGAAGGGTCCATAGCCCTCGCGGGACACGAAGCAGACCTCCTGGCTGTCGGGCTTGTCCGCCACGGCGAGCCCGAGCTCCTCCGCGATCCGGCGCGTCTCGCGCTTGCTGGCGACATCCCCGAGCGGCATGACAGTGCGCGCAAGCTGCTCCTGCGTGAGCATGTAGAGCACGTAGGACTGGTCCTTGCCGCCGTCGAGCGCGCAGCGCAACCTCCACCGGCCGTCGGCGTCGTGCCCGATGCGCGCGTAGTGCCCGGTGGCGAGCAGCCCTGCGCCCAGCACGCCCGCCTGCCGGAGTAGCTCGTCGAACTTCACGGAGCGGTTGCACTCCACACACGGGTTGGGCGTACGGCCCCGCGAATACTCGCTCACGAAGTGGTCGATCACGGAGCGGCCAAATCGCTCGCGAAAGTTCAGCACGTAGTGCGGGACTCCGATGCGGTTGGCGGCGCGGCGGGCATCCTCGACGGCGCTGAGCGAGCAGCACCCGACCGACCGACCTCCGGATGCATCCTCGGGCCAGACCTGCAGCGTGACCCCGATCACGTCGTGGCCGGCTCGCGCCAGGAGCGCCGCGGTGACGGCGCTGTCCACTCCGCCGCTCATCGCCACGACGACGGTCGTCCTCGACGCCAGTCGCGGGTCGCGCCCGCACAGGTCGGCCGCTTCCGTGAGCATGGTGTGCCATCCCTCCGTCGCGCCATTATCCCACAGCCAGCGCCTGTGCGACAGAGAGACGCCTCCCGTTGCTTGCTCCGCTGCCAACACGCGGGAACGCGGCAGGCATCCTCGACCGCGCCGAGCGAGCAGCGCCCGACATGCGCAAACGGCCCGCCCGGTGCAGGACCGGTGCGGGCCGCCGCGCGACCACGGTGCGCCGATTGCCTATGGGCCGACGATTGGCCCTCCGACGCAGAACACGTCCCTCGTCGCGCCGTCGAAGAAGAGCGGGTCGCCCGGATCCACCGCCTCCGGGTTGATGCCCAGGCGGTAGACGATGTGCGATGCAGTCAGGTACCTCACGTGCCCGTCGGCGAAGGCCACGCTGGACCCGCCGACTGATAGGTCAAGCCCGTTGCCCCCACCATGCCGCGTTCGTACGACGTCGCACGTCACGGTGTACGGGCTGCCCACTGGCGTGTTCGCGAAGGCGATACGGGCCCGCCGGCGGGGGCGCGCTGTGAAGTCGTCGAAGGTGCTGTCGGCCAGCATCGCGGTCTGCGTCGGTGTCGGCACGGAGGCAAGCGTGGCCATCGGGGTGCCCGCGTCCCTCCACAGGTGCCTGTTCATCCCGTAGCCGACCCAGCCGAAGGTTCCCATGAACACGCTGCGCTCCAGCTCCGGCCTCATGTCGGGGCACCCTACGAGCTGCCGGTTCCTGATGTAGGGCTGGATAGTGACGGCCCACGGGCTGAACCCGCGGCCAGCGCCCCCGAAGCGTGGCGGGAACGTCTCGTCATGGTCCTGCGCGTACATCATCGTCGCGAGCGCGTTCTGCTTCAGGTTCGAGACGCAGACCGTTCGTCGGGCCTGGGCGCGCGCCTGGGAAAACACCGGGAACAGAATCGCCGACAGTATCGCGATGGTCGCGATCACGACGAGTAGCTCGATGAGTGTGAAGCCTCTGCGCGACATCAGATCGTCACCTCCTGCCGCCCACTGCGGAGCGGCGGTGTGTGACGCCGCAGCGACCTCCCCTTCGCCACTGCGTCCGATGCGGCCGCGCCGCGACTACCTCGCGACTGCCGCGGTCGGCCGGAGCTGCTCCGGGCGCCCGGCTGGCACCAGATCGCGCAACGTGGTCGCGCCGCGGGCCGACTTCCGAAGCTCGAACGCGTCGTAGAGCGCGCCGGTGGCGGTCCGCGCTTCGTACCGCAGCCTGCGCCCGTCAACGGTGATCGTCTGGAAGAGCTTGAGGTCCTGCCCGACCCGGCGCGCCCAGGACCGGTCCGCCATGTCGTACTGCTTGGCCCCGGCAACGGACACGACGTAGACCGGCCCCGGACCCGCGGCGCTCGCGTCCGGCTGGCCGCGCCCGTAGATGTGGTCGTGGCCCTGGAGCACGAGGTCCACCTTCCCTTCGAGCAGCACGGGTCTCCAGAGCTCGCGCAGTTGCGCGTTGTCACGGCCCCGGGCGATCGAGTAGATCGGGAAATGGAAGGTGACCACGGTCCAGCGGTTCGGGTTGTTGGCGAGGACGCCGCGAAGCCACTCGGCCTGCTCAGCCTGCCTCTCCATGCAGTTCAGCGAGATGATGCGGACGCCCTGGAAGTCGATGTAGTAGGCGGTCTCCTCCAGCCCGGCAGGTCCGTTCTCCGGCAGGCTGAACTGCGGCCGCCAGTGGTTGCTCAGCGTGCGCGGCGCGTCGGCTGTGGCGCCCCTCTCGTACTCGTGGTTGCCAATGCTCGGGATGCACGGGATAGACGTGTGCACCGGGGCGTAGACGTCGTGCCACTCCTCCCACTCGCTGTCGGAGTTGGCGCGGTTGATCAGGTCGCCCGCGTGGATCGCGAACCTGGCGTCGGGCGCCGTCGCCAGCGCCTGGCGAGCCACGCGTGTGGCGACGGAGCGGATCTGGTTCTGCGTGTCGCCGAAGTAGAGGAACGTGAAGCGCTCCGGCCGCTCGCTCGCCGTCCGGAAGTCGAACCACGGCGACCAGTTCGTGCCATCGCCCACCCGGTAGACGTACCGCTTCCCGGGCTCCAGGCCATCCATGTCGGCGCTGTGGTAGCGCGCCACTCCGGTAGCGAGGGCCAGGTCCTGCGACGTCGCGCTGATGGTGCGCGGCTCGGACGCGAACGTCGGCCCCTCTGGAGCGGGCGCGACCTGCACCACGGGCGCGGAGACGCTGGCGTCCGTGCGCCAGGTCACTGCCTGCGTGGTGCGCGGGTCGCCGCGCCAGGTGAGCACGATCCGATCCGGAGTGACGCTTGGGGGACGTGGGACGGCTACAACGGCGGAAGCGGTTACGGCGGCGACGACGGTCGCCAGAGACAGGTACGCCAGGGGCCGAGGCGACAATGGATGTTCCTTCCTGCGCACGCTGGCACGCGTCCGGATGCTCTCGACGGCCAGCTTACGCGCGAGGTGTTAAGAGCCGGTTATCGGCATGTTAAGTTACGGTGAACAACGCTCGTGCGTGCGGCGTCCGTCAGAACGCGTCGGCGCGGCGCGTGCCATACTATAGGCGATGGACCGATGCCGAGGCGAGGATGCCCCGTGCTGGTGGCGTACGTGTGGCCGCTCATGGGGGCGGCCAGCGGTTGCGCGGCCGTGACCGCTCCGGCGACCCGCACGGGTCTCCGGGGGAGGAAGGGGTGACTCGTGAGCGCATCGAGCAGCAAGGGGGTGAGACGGGCCGCCGACGCATGCGAGCACGCGGCGGCAGGGCCGAACCACTCCGCGGGACTTGAGGACGTCGTCGCCGGCAAGACCGGCATCTGCTTCATCGACGGGGAGAAGGGCCGGCTCGTCTATAGGGGTTACGACGTCGCGGAGCTGGCCGAGCAGAGCAACTTCGAGGAGGTAGCCTACCTCCTGTGGTTCGGGCGCCTCCCTGGACGCATCGAGTTCGACGCGTTCCTCGACGGGTTCACCGGCAGCATGGAGCTGCCCGTCGAGACGACGATGATCCTCCGCATGTTTCCGAAGGCGGCCACGCCGATGGAGGTCCTGCGGACGGCGATCTCGTCGCTCGGGCACTGGGACCCCGACAGCGGCAACACGCGGTTGGACGCATGTATCCGCAAGGCCATACGCCTGACGGAGCGATTGCCGCAGCTCGTGTCCGCGCACCAGCGCCTGCGGCTCGGCCAGGAGCCCGTCCACCCCAAGCCCGGCCGCAGCATCGCCCACAACTTCCTCTACACGCGCTTCGGAACGGATCCGGACCCCGAGTGGGTGAACGCCTTCGACGTGGCGCTCGTGCTACACGCCGATCACGAGCTCAACGCATCTACCTTCGCGGCGCGCGTGGTCGCAGCCACCATGTCGGACATGTACTCCGCCGTCACCGCTGCCATCGGCGCGCTGAAGGGACCGCTCCACGGCGGCGCCAACGAGGCTGCGGTGAAGCTCTTCCTCGACATCGGCGATCCCAAGCTCGCCGAGGCGCGCATCAAGGACATGCTGCAGAAGAAGAAGCGCGTGCCGGGGTTCGGACATCGCGTCTATCGCACGGAGGACCCGCGCGCCACCATCCTACGCCGCTACGCCGAGCGCGTCGCTGCGCTGTCCGGCGACACCCGCCTCTACGATGTGGCGCGCGAGGTCGAGCGTGTTGTGGTGGAGAACACCTGCGTCCATCCGAACGTAGACCTGTATTCGGGCGTATGCTATCACGCCATGGGGCTGTCCACCGAGCTGTTCACACCCATCTTCGCCATCAGCCGCGTCGTGGGGTGGACGGCTCACATCCTCGAGCAGTGGGCCGACAACAGGCTCATCCGGCCGCGGGGGGATTACGAAGGGCCCACGGACATTAAGTACGTGCCCATCAATCGCCGCTGATGGGCGGCCATGCCGCTACCCAGGAGGTGAGCGCCATGAACGACATGAACCGCCGCGAGTTCGTCGAGCGCGCGGCCGCCGCGGCCGGAGGCGTCGCGCTTGCGGGCGTCGCGCCACAGGAGCGGCGCGTCCGACGGTGGCCGACGACGGTGCGCCTCGGCAGGACCGGCATCCGCACATCGCTCCTGGGCATCGGCACCGGGACCCGCGGCTGGAACAAGCAGTCGAACCAGACCCGGCTCGGACAGCAGCAGTTCACCGCGCTCGTGCGGCACGCGCTCGACAACGGGGTGCGCCTGTTCGACTGCGCCGACATGTACGGCTCGCACTCCTACCTACGCGAGGCGCTGAAGGGCGTGCCGCGCCACCGTTACGTCCTCCTGACGAAGACGGCGCACCGCCAGGCGGACGAGGTGCGGGCCGATATCGACCGCTTCCGACAGGAGCTCGGCGTCGATATGATCGACATCGTGCTCATGCACGTCGTCACCGAGCCGGACTGGAACGTCCGCTATCGCGGCGTGATGGAGGTGCTGGAGGAGGCGCGGAGCAGGCGGACCATCCGAGCCCACGGGTGCTCGTGCCACTCCTTCCAGGCGCTCGAGGCGGCCGCCGCTGACCCCTGGGTGCAGGTCAATCTGGCGCGGCTCAACCCGTGGGGACGTATGATGGATGAGAAGCCAGGCGAGCCGGCGGCCCGCGCCCCGGAGCTGGTGAGACCGGTGCTCGAGCGGATGCGCGCCGCGGGCAAGGGTGTGCTCGGGATGAAGATCCTCGCGGAGGGGCGCGCCGTCCGCGGAGAGGACCGCGGGGAGCGCATCCGCGAGTCCGTGCGGTTCGCGGTGTCCACCGGCACGATGGACGCCATGGTGATAGGGTTCGAGAGCATCCAGCAGTTCGACGAAGTGCTGCGCGAGCTGCGCGCCGCCGTGGCGGACGTCGGACTGCGCGTAGCGTAGGCGCCGCGCGACGCCGTGCGGCGTGTTCAGGAAGGAGCGAGGGGTTGAGATCCGACACTGTGAAGCGCGGGCACGACCGAGCTGCCCACCGCGGGCTGCTGAAGGCCTGTGGCCTCACCGACGCCGACATCGAGAAGCCCTTCATTGGCGTCTCCAACTCTTATACCGACATCGTGCCCGGCCACATCCATCTGAACCGCTTCGCTGAGGTGGTCAAGGAGGCCGTGCGCGAGGCGGGAGGCGTGCCCTTCGAGTTCAACACCATCGCCGTGGACGATGGCATCGCGATGGGCCACGTCGGCATGCGCTACTCGCTCCCGAGCCGCGAGTTGATAGCCGACGCCGTCGAGACGATGGCGCTGGCTCACTGCTTCGACGCGCTGATCTGCATCCCCAACTGCGACAAGATCACCCCCGGCATGGCGATGGCGGCGCTGCGCCTCAACATCCCCGCCATCTTCATCACCGGCGGGCCGATGCGCGCCGGCAGGATGCCCGATGGCACAAAGGGTGATCTGATCACCATCTTCGAGGGCGTGGGGCGGCTCCAGGCCGGACAGATCACGGCCGCCGATCTCAAGGTGTTGGAGGACAACTGCTGCCCGGGCTGCGGGTGTTGCGCCGGCATGTTTACCGCTAACTCGATGAACTGCCTCCTGGAGGCGATCGGCCTTGCGCTGCCCGGCAACGGCACCATCCTGGCGGAGGACCCGCGGCGCCGGGATCTCGCCCGCGCAGCCGCGCGCCAGGTCCTGCGCTTGCTGGAGATGGACCTGAAGCCGCGCGACATCGTGAACGCCGAGACCATCGACAATGCATTCGCACTGGACATGGCCATGGGCGGCTCCACCAACACGGTGCTCCATACCATCGCGCTGGCCCGAGAGGCAGGGATCGACTATCCGCTCGAGCGCATGAACAGAGTCTCCGCCCTTGTGCCCTGCGTCTGCAAGGTCTCGCCCACGCGGCCCGAGGTGCACATCGAGGACGTGGACCGCGCGGGCGGCGTCTCCGCCATCCTCGCCGCCATTGCTCAGGTACCGGGCGCGCTGCACCTCGACCGGCCAACGGTGACGGGTCGCACCCTCGGTGAGAACATCGCGGGCGCCGCCTCGCGCGACCCCGACATCATCCGCTCCGTAGATCGAGCCTTCAGCAAGGACGGCGGGCTCGCCATGCTCTTCGGCAACCTGGCGCCGGAGGGAGCGGTGATCAAGAGCGCCGGCGTCGCGCCGGAGTGCCTGACCTTCGAGGGCGAAGCCGTGGTCTACGAGTCGCAGGACGAGTGCGTGGCCGCGCTCGAGCGGCGCGAGGTGAAGGCGGGCCAGGTGCTCGTGCTTCGCTACGAGGGACCGCGAGGCGGTCCCGGCATGCCGGAGATGCTGGCGCCCACCTCGATGATCCGGGGGCAGGGGTTGGGCCCACACGTCGCCATGGTCACCGACGGGCGCTTCAGCGGCGGCACGGCGGGCACCTGCGTGGGCCACGTGAGTCCGGAGGCGGCCGAGGGCGGGCCAATCGCGCTGGTGCGCAACGGCGACCGAATCCTCATCGACGTGCCCAACCGCGCCCTTGCGCTGCTGGTCGACGACGCCGAGTTGGCGAGCCGTCGCGCGGCCTGGGTGAGGCCGGCGCCGAAGATCGTCACCGGGTGGCTCGGCCGCTACTGCCGCATGGTCACCAGCGCCAGCAAGGGCGCCGTCCTCCAGTTGCCCGACGCCTGAGAGGTCTCGCGGGCAGATCAGCGCGCGGGCGCGGCGGCCACGGGTGCAGCGGCCACGGGCGCCGGCGCCCGCGCGTCGTCGGTGGCTGGCACACGGCCTCCCGCCACCAGGGCGAGGATCAGCATGCCCAGCGCGATGCGGTACCAGATGAACACGAAGGTCGAACGCGTCCGCAGGAAGCCGATGAGCCAGTAGATGGTGGCCCAACCGACGATGAAGGCGACGACGGTTGCCACGACGGTTGGGCCGAACTGCGCATCCGACAGGATGGCCTCGCGCTCGCGCCAGAACTCGAAGAATCCCGCCGCCGTGATGGCCGGCAGGCTCAGGATGAAGCTGAAGCGCGCGGCCGCTGAGCGCTCCAGCCCCATCAGCAGGGCGGCCGTGATCGTGGTGCCCGAGCGCGAGGCGCCGGGGATGAGGGAGAACGTCTGCCCTATCCCCACAGCCATCCCGTCCATCACGGTGACCGTGCTGATGCCGCGGCGAGCGGAGCGCCGCTTCTCGGCGTAGGCCAGCACGAGCGCGAAGACGATCAGGCTGCTGGCGACCACCCAGAGGCTCCGGAACGGCCCCGAGATGTAGTCCCGCAGCAGGTAGCCGGTGATGATGACGGGGATGGTGCCCGCAACGATCGGGAGGAGAAGGCGCCTGCCCGGGCGCTCATCGGCGTCGAACCTCGTAGCGAAGCCGAGCACGATGTCCGCGATGTCGCGGCGGAAGTAGACGAGAGCCGCGAGCACCGTGCCGAGTTGCGATACCGCAGTGAATGCCGAGCCGGGGTCCTTCCATCCGAGGAGCGCGGGTACCACCCGCAGGTGGGCGGTGCTGCTGATGGGCAACCACTCGGTGGCGCCCTGGATGACGCCCAGCACGATCGCTTCGAGGTAGGTCAAGCGGCGCTCCTCCCGGCCGTTGCCACATACGCGACCGTGCTTGGCGCCGGAGGGCCGCCGCGAGATAGGGGCTGGAGCGGCGCGGCGCGCCCACCGCACGGCGGCGCGGGCGCTGCGGCAGTTCTCCGGTGCGCCGGCCGATTCCTGCGGATTACTGGCGGGCCAACTCGCACCCCAGGATGAGCGACATGGTTCTTCGACCCTACGATCCCGACCGCGACCGCCTGGCCACACGCCGCATCTGGCACGAGGTCGGCTGGCTCAGTAAAGGCATGGAGGAGGACCTCGACCGCTTCCTTGAGCGGACGCGCACGCTCGTGGCGGAGGTCGACGGCGCTGCCGAGTGCGTCGTGGCGACCACGCCCGCCGAGATGCTCCACCAGCAACGCGGCATCGAGGGCGCCTGCGTCGCCTGCGTCACCACCAGTCACGTTGCCCGCCGGCGCGGGCTTGCGCAGCGCTTGACCGCTGCGGCCGTGGCCCATGACGCGGCCGGAGGGGCCAGGCTCGCGCTGCTCGGCATGTTCGAGCAGGGCTTCTACAACCGCGTCGGTTTCGGCACCGGCGCCTACGTCCGGTCGATCGCATTCGACCCCGCCCATCTCCGCGTCCCCGTGCCCAGCCGCTCGCCCCGCCGCGTCACGCGGGATGACTGGGAGATGGTCCATGCCGCGCGTCTCCGCCGGCTGCGTCGGCACGGCGGCGTCAACCTGACACTCTCCGAGACCACGCGCATGGAGATGCGCTACGACGAGAACGCGTTTGGCCTCGGATTCCGCGACGGGCCCGGCGACGCCCTGTCTCACCTCGTCTGGGTTCTGCCCAAGCAGATGGATCACGGCCCCTATCATCTGGAACTCTTCTTCCAGACGCGCGAGCAGCTCCTCGAGCTGCTAGGGGTGCTCCGCACGCTGGGCGACCAGGTGCGGCTTGTCTCGTTCCGGGAGCCTCCGGGCATCCAGCTTCAGGATCTCCTCGCACAGCCTTTCAAGCACCGGCAGGTGACCGACGAAGGCAAGTTCGCCGCCCGGATGCGCTGCGACGCCTACTGGCAGGCGCGCATCTGTGACGTGCCGGCCTGCATGGCCGCAACCCACCTGCACGGGAACCCCGTGCGCTTCCACCTGCGGCTTGAGGACCCGATCGCGGAGCACCTGGACCCCGGGGAGGCGTGGCGCGGGTGCGGGGGCGACTGGATGGTGACCCTCGGGCCGGAGTCGAGCGCCGAACCCGCTGCCCACGCCTCGCTGCCCATGCTCGAAGCCACGGTGGGGGCGTTCACGCGCCTCTGGCTCGGCGTTCAGCCCGCCACCGGCCTCGCGGCGACGGACCACCTTCGCGGTCCAGAGGGCCTGCTGGAGGCGCTGGACCGGGCATTGGGGCTGCCGCAGCCACAGCCGGACTGGGAGTTCTGACGCGCGGTGACGGGGGAGGTCAGGCCCCGTTGCCATCGAGGCGGGAGGCGATGTCGGGCGGGAACGCTCGTGGCCGGCCATCGTGCCCGACCGCCATGTGGAGCGTCTCCCCCTCGGCGACGGCGTCCCCATTCCGCGAGATGCGATAGGAGAAGCGGATGGTGCGCCTGCGGCGCTCCGCGACAACCACGCGGACCGCGATCTCGTCGTCGTAGCGGACCGGCGCCAGATACCGGACGCGCGCTTCCACCACGGGCATCAGGAGGCCGCGATCGCGCTCCAGGTCGCCATAGGGCATCCCCAGCTCGCGACAGAGCGCGCCGCGCGCCACCTCGAACCAGACGAGATGGTTCGCGTAGTACGCCACGCCCATCTGGTCCGTCTCGGCATAGCGCACGCGGACCGTCACGGTGGCGGAGGGTGCGGGGTTGGGGCTGGGCTCCGGGCGGTGCATGCTGCCATGGTACCCGTCCTCGAGGGCCCGGCGCGGCGCCCGGCTGGCCTGATCGGGGCGGTTGACGTCTCCCCGTCGGGACTGCTATTCTGCGCGCAGACGGGCATGACCCACTCCGTCGGCAAGCAGGCACCGATGACCGAAGCGGCGCGAACGAAGGGGCAGATCGAAGCGGAGGCCGCTGCGGCGGTCGTGCGGTTCCATCGCGAGCAGCAGGGCCGGGGTCCTGCGGATGCGCGGGCGCACCTCGTCGCGAACCTGCTCGTGGTGCGCTGTACGGGCATCCTGACCCCCATCGAGGCCCATCTGGCAGTATCGGAGGACGGCCAGCGGCTGGTCCGCAGCGCGCGTCAGGAGCTGCGCAGCATCAACCATGCCGAGATCGAGGATGTGCTGTCGCGGATCGTGGGGAGTCGGGTACTGCGTAGCTACGGCGACGTCGACGCGCCAGCCTCCGAACTGATCGAGGTCTACGTGCTGGAGGACGAACCCGAGCGCCGGCTCGCGCGCGGATAAAGGTGCGCCGGTCGATCGATGCGCCGGGAGTGAAACGATCGGGTCGGCGCCGGCGTAATGCGTGCCGGTAGTCGCCAGTCTTGCTCATACCGGTTGCCAGGGCGAAGGGCAGCGCTCCCGGGAGCGTGGCCCGTTGCAGGGGAGGCCGGAAGCCGCGATGCCGGCGGGCCGCGAAGGCTCGTCGGTGGACGCGGTTTCCGGCCTCCTCTTGGTTTTGGGGGAGCCGCGCCGCTCGTGGCGCGGCCCGTTGGGGGTAGGCCGCCGGGGTGCAGGACGCGCTATGTGTGGTGATCGTGCTGCTCTTCCCCGCGCATTGCCTGGCGGGCCTGCGCGGCTGCGGGAAGCTCTGAGGTGAAAGCGATGTCGGACTACGTCCTGGGCGGAGCGGTCGCCGCGCTTCTGCTCGCCTATCTGCTCGTGGCGCTCCTGAGACCCGAGCGCTTCTAGCCAGGGAGGGCCCGATGACGGTCGCCGGCGTGCTGCAGATCCTCCTCTACGTGGCCATGGTCGCCCTGATCGCGTGGCCCCTGGGCGCCTACATGGCCCGCGTCTTCGCGGGGGAGCGCACGCCGCTACACCCGGCGCTCCGCCCGCTGGAGCGGTTGTTCTACCGCCTCCTCGGGGTCGACGAGAGCCACGACATGCGCTGGACCACCTACGCGGCCTCCGTGATGTGGTTCAGCGCCGCCGGCCTGCTCCTTACCTATGCGCTCCTGCGCCTACAGGGCGTCCTGCCGCTGAACCCCCACGGCCTGGGGCCGGATCAGATGCCTCCGGACCTGGCGTTCAACACGGCGGCCTCCTTCGCCACCAACACAAACTGGCAGTCCTACGCGCCCGAGGCGACGGTGTCAACCTTCAGCAACATGTTCTCGCTCGCCATCCACAACTGGATGTCGGCCGCTTGCGGCATCGCGGTGGCCATCGCGGTCGTCCGCGGGTTCTCGCGCGGATCAGCCAGCGGCCTTGGCAACTTCTGGGTCGACGCGACCCGCGCCACGCTCTACGTCCTGCTCCCGCTCTGCACGGTGGGCGCGCTCCTGCTCGTGTGGCAGGGCGTCCCGCAGACACTGGCGCCCAGCGCGACTGCCACTACCTTGGAGGGGTCCTCGCAGCCCCTCAGGCTGGGGCCCGTCGCCTCGCAGGTGGCCGTGAAGCTCCTGGGGACCAACGGAGGAGGTTTCTTCAGCGCGAACTCCGCGCACCCCTACGAGAACCCTACGCCCCTCAGCAACTGGCTGCAGATGCTTGCCATCTTCGCCATCCCCGGCGCGCTGACACACACGTTCGGGCGCATGGTGGGCAACGCGCGCCAGGGGTGGGCGCTGTTCGCGGCGATGGCGGCGCTCTTCGTGGGCGGTGCGCTCGTCCTATACGGCGCCGAGCAGGCGGGCAACCCCCAGGTGGCGCAGCACCACGTGATGCGAGAGGCAACGTCAGGTCAGCCGGGTGGCAGCATGGAGGGAAAGGAGACGCGCTTCGGCATCGCTAGCTCGGCCCTCTTCGTCTCCGTGACGACGGCAGCGTCCTGCGGCGCGGTGAACGCCATGCACGAGAGCCTGATGCCGCTGGGGGGCATGGTCGCCCTCGCGAACATCGTGAGCGGGCAGGTCATCTTCGGCGGCGTGGGCTCTGGCCTCTACGGCATGCTCCTCTTCGCGGTGCTCGCCGTCTTCATCGCGGGCCTGATGGTCGGCCGAACGCCGGAGTACCTGGGTAAGAAGATCGGGCAGTACGAGGTGAAGATGGCGATGCTCGCCGTGCTCGTGCTGGCGGTGTGCACCCTCGGCTTCTCCGCACTCGCCGCCACCATGCACTTCCCCTCGACGCCCGGCGAGCCGGCGGCCGCCTGGAACCGGTGGCCCGGCGGCGCCTACGGGAGCGCCGACAGGCTGCTAGGCGCCACCTGCAACAACGTGAACAACGCGGGGCCGCGCGGACTGACATCGATCCTGTACGCCTACGCCTCCGCCAGCGGCAACAACGGATCCGCCTTCGCCGGCCTCACGACCAACACGCCCTTCTACAATCTGACGCTCGGGCTGGCCATGCTCGCGGGCCGGTTCCTCGTTCTGGCGCCGATCCTCGCCATGGCTGGCAGCCTCGCGGCCAAGGGACACGTCCCCGTGTCGGCGGGCACCTTCCCAACGGACACCGGTACCTTCGTGGCGCTCCTGGTGGGCGTGGTGCTTGTCGTGGGCGCGTTGACCTACCTGCCGGCGCTCGCGCTGGGGCCGGTGGTTGAGCATCTGCAGATGCACGCGGGCCGGCTCCATTGAGCGCCCCGCCGCGGAGGACGCAAGGGGACATGCAGGTCGAGCGGGAGGCCCTTCTGCAGACGCCCGGGGACCCGTCACCGGTCCATGGGCGGCCGCGCTATGCGCCCAGGTCGCTGTTCCAGCGCAGCATCATCCGGCGCGCATGGGCCGACGCGTTCCGCAAGCTGGACCCGCGCGTCGTCGCGCGCAACCCCGTCATGTTCGTCGTCGAGATCGGCAGCGTCATGGCCACCCTGCTGTTCGTGCGCGGCCTTGCCGCCGGTGCGCCCGACGCGCTCTTCACGGGGCAGATAGCGCTCTGGCTCTGGCTCACCGTGCTCTTCGCCAACTTCGCCGAGGCGATGGCGGAGGGTCGCGGCAAGGCGCAGGCGGACGCGCTCCGCAGAACGCGCACTGAGACCACCGCGCGCCGGCTGCCACGCGGGCGGCCGGACGACGCGTTGGAGGAGCGCGTGCCCGCGGCCGTGCTCCGCAAGGGCGACCTGGTCGTCTGCGAGGCCGGCGATACCATTCCCGGGGACGGGGAGATCGTCGAGGGCATCGCGTCGGTGGACGAGTCGGCGATCACGGGCGAGAGCGCACCCGTGATCCGCGAGAGCGGTGGAGACCGCAGTGCCGTCACGGGCGGCACCAAAGTCCTCTCAGACCGCATCGTCGTCCGGATCACCGCGGGGCAGGGCGAGACCTTCATCGACCGCATGATCGCGCTGGTCGAGGGTGCAACACGTCAGAAGACCCCGAACGAGATCGCGCTCAACATCCTGCTCGCGGGCCTGACCATCGTCTTCTTGCTTGCGACGGTCACGCTGCTCCCCTACGCGCTCTACAGCGTTCGATCGGCCGGTGCGGGGTCGCCTCCCAGTGTGGCGGTGCTGATCTCCCTGCTGGTGTGTCTGATCCCAACCACAATCGGGGGCCTGCTCTCCGCGATCGGCATCGCGGGCATGGACCGCGTGATGCAGCACAACGTGCTGGCGATGTCCGGCAAGGCGGTGGAGGCCGCAGGCGACGTCAGCACGCTGCTCCTCGACAAGACCGGCACCATCACGCTCGGGAATCGACAGGCCGTCGAGTTCGTGCCGGTCGACGGCGTCAGCGTGGATGAGCTCGCGAGCGCCGCACAGCTCTCCTCGCTCGCCGACGAGACGCCCGAGGGCCGCTCCATCGTGGTGCTTGCCAAGGAGCGCTACGGCCTGAGGGGTCGCGAGCTGGCCGCCTCCGACGCCGTGTTCATTCCCTTCACGGCGCAGACGCGGATGAGCGGCGTGGACCTCGACGGGTTCCGCATCCGCAAGGGCGCCAGCGAAGCCGTCGGGCGCTACCTCTGCGAGCAAGGCGGAGCGATGCCGCCGGAGCTGGGCGCCATCGTGGCACGCATCGCCGAGGCGGGTGGCACACCCCTGGTCGTCTGCCGGAACGACCAGGCCCTTGGCGCCATCCACCTCAAGGACATCGTGAAGGGCGGCATGCGCGAGCGATTCCGGCAGCTCAAGGCGATGGGCATCCGCACCGTGATGATCACTGGCGACAACCCGCTGACCGCCAAAGCGATCGCGGAAGAGGCCGGCGTGGACGACTTCCTCGCCGAGGCCACCCCCGAGAACAAGATGCGCCTGATCCGCGAGGAGCAGGCCAGCGGCAGGCTCGTCGCCATGACCGGCGACGGCACGAACGATGCGCCTGCGCTCGCCCAGGCGGATGTGGGAGTGGCCATGCACAGCGGCACGCAACCCGCCAAAGAGGCCGGCAACATGGTTGACCTCGACAGCAACCCCACCAAGCTCATTGAGATCGTGGTGATCGGCAAGCAGCTTCTGATGACACGGGGCGCGCTGACGACGTTCAGCATCGCGAACGACGTGGCCAAGTATTTCGCCATCATCCCCGCCATGTTCGCGGCGACTTACCCGGAGCTGGGGGCGCTCAATGTGATGCGGCTAACCAACCCCCAGTCGGCCGTTCTCGCTGCCGTGATCTTCAACGCGCTCATCGTGGTCGCCCTCGTGCCGCTCGCCCTGCGCGGGGTGCCGTACCGGCCGATGGGAGGGGCGGCCCTGCTGCGCCGCAACCTGTTCGTCTACGGCCTGGGCGGCCTGCTGGCGCCCTTCCCCTGTATCTGGGCGCTCGACCGTCTGCTCGTCTTGCTGCATCTGGCGTGAGGAGGAGGTCAATGCTCATCCAGATTCGGCCCGCGGTGGCCTCCGTGGTCGCCTTCAGCGTCCTGACCGGCCTTCTCTTTCCGCTTGCGATCACGGCGGTGGCCAGCCTCCTGTTCCCGCGGCAGGCGCGCGGAAGCCTCGTCGAGGCCGGCGGACGCGTGGTGGGCTCGGAGCTCATCGGGCAGCCCTTCCGCGGTGATCGGTACTTCCACCCGCGGCCCTCCGCCGCTGGCGCCGGCTACGACACGGGCGCATCCGGCGGAACCAACCTGGGCCCCACGTCACGGAAGCTGCTGTATGGAGCGGAGGACGATCCGGCCACACCGGCGATCGACGAGGGCTTCGACGGGATCGCGCAGCTCGCACGGGCGTTCCGCGAGATCAACGGTCTCGGTCCCGATGCACCACTCCCGGCGGACGCCGTGACGCGCTCCGCCAGCGGCCTCGACCCGCACATCAGCCCGGCGAACGCCATGCTGCAGGCGACTCGCGTGGCGCGTGCGCGCGGCAGGCCTGTCCGGGAGGTTCGCGGGCTCGTGGAGCGGCACACTGAGCCGCGGCAGATGGGCCTGCTCGGTGAGCCGCGGGTCAACGTGCTGTTGCTCAACCTGGCGCTGGACGGAGCCGAGGCCGCCCGTCGCTGACGCCGCTCTGGAGGCGGAAGGTGCGCAACCTCAGAACGCAGCTTCTTGCGAGCCACGTGGCGCTGTTGTTCCTCATGCTTCTGGTGATGGGCGGCGCCACCGTAAGCTTCCGGCGGCTCGGCACGTCAATCGACCGCATCCTGCGCGACAACTACCAGAGCGTGAAGGCCGCCCAGGACATGAAGGACGCGCTCGAGCGAATCGACAGCGCCGCAGCGCTCGTTCTGGCAGGCGAGAACGACCGGGCGCGCAGCCAGTATGTGGACCACCGCGCCCGGTTCGAAGGCGCGTACCAGGTCGCGGCGAACAACATCACGGAACCGGGCGAGCGCGAGATCGCCGACGATATCGGGCGGCGTTTCGCGGACTACCGCGCGAAGGTGGAGAGCCTGTTGCACGCACGGCCCCCGGTCGCCCTGGCGGAGGCCCGGCAACGCTACCTCCGCGTGCTGGAGCCGGCCTTCGCGGATCTGAAGCGTCGGTGCCAGGATGTCCTGGACCTCAACCAGACCGCGATCGTACGCGCGGACCTCGTCGCGCGCGACGAGGCGTTTCGCGCCTCGTGGATGGGTATGGGCGCCACCGTGGGCGTCCTCGTCCTGGCGGTGCCTTTCGTCTTGAGCGCGGTTGGCGGCGCCCTTGCCCCGCTGAGAAG
This sequence comes from Chthonomonadales bacterium, assembly GCA_035477595.1. GTDB lineage: Bacteria > Armatimonadota > Chthonomonadetes > Chthonomonadales > CAJBBX01 > DATIKM01. The sequence goes on along the minus strand of DATIKM010000085.1, from coordinate 19,048 downwards.
CCTGGCTCTGCACGCTGAGGAGATCGGCCGAGGGCATCTCCACCAGAGGATCGAGGTCGATCGCACCGACGAGGTCGGCGTCCTTGCCAGCTCGTTCAACCGGATGTCGCGGAAGCTGCTCGAGGCGCGCCGCGCGGAGGAGGAGCGGCTCAGACGAGCGGAGCGGATGTCGGACGCCGCGATCGACAGCCTCTACGACCCCGTGCTGGTCACCGACGCGCGCGGCAACGTCGTGCACCTGAACCGGGCCGCCGAGGGTCTGTTCGGTCTTGCGCAGGAAGCCGCGGGCCAGCCGGTCGAGGCCGTCGTGGCCGAAACGCGAATCGTCGAGGCGGTCGCGAGGGCCATCCATCAGCGACGGGTCTCGGCCGCCGAGGACCAAGAGGCGATCTTCGAGCTGCAGGCCGGCGCCCTCGCGCACGCTTACCGACTGCGGGCGACGCCTATGCACGACGAAGACGGCTCGCTACTCGGATCCGTCGTGGTGTTGGAGGACATGACGAACCTCCGCCAGCTCGATCGCCTCAAGGGGGAGTTCATCGCGGTGGCCTCCCATGAGCTGCGCACGCCCGTGACCTCCCTGCTCCTTTCCGTGCAGGCGCTGGAGGAAGGCGCCGCCGGCTCTCTCTCGGACGTTCAGCGAGACGTGGTGGCTGCCCAGAAGGAGGACCTCCAGCGGCTCGAAAGGCTGATGCGCGACCTGCTGGACGTGAGCCGGCTGGAGGCCGGTGTGACACCGCCGCGGTTCGAGCCCGTGTGCGCGGGCGATCTCGTCGACGCCTCCGTCGCGAGCGTCGCCGGCGAGGCGCAGGCAGGCGGCGTGCGCCTCGAGCGCCATGTGGAGGAGGGTCTCGGACCCGGTTGGGCCGATCGCGGCCAGATGGTCAGGGTGCTCACGAATCTGCTCAGCAATGGAATCCGGCACACGCCATCGGGGGGCGCGGTGACCATCGACTGCCGCAGGGACGAAGGTCACCTCGTCCTGCGCGTCTCGGACACGGGCGAGGGGATACCGCCCGACTACGTGCCACGCATCTTCGAACGGTTCGTGCAGGTGCCGGGCGCAACGCGAGGCGGCGCGGGGCTGGGGCTGTCCATCGCGCAAACCATCGTGAGGGCTCACCGCGGTCGGATCGACGTGCAGAGCGAGCTCGGTCGCGGCAGCGTCTTCACGGTCCGACTGCCGTGGGGCGATGAGAGAGGACAAGTGACATGACGCGCATCCTGGTGATCGACGACGAGCGCAACATCCGCATGATGATCCGGCTGGCGCTCGAGCACGTGGGTTACGTCGTGGAGACCGCCATCGACGGCGACGATGGGCTGCGCCACTTCGGGAGCGGAGCCGCCTGGGACCTTGTGCTGCTCGACCAACGCATGCCCGGCCGCGCGGGCCTGGAGGTGCTGCACGAGATCCGGGCGCGCGACCCCGAAGCGAGGGTGGTGGTGATCACTGCATTCGGCACCGTGGACCTGGCCGTCCAGGCGATGAAGCTGGGCGCGTCCGACTTCCTGCGTAAGCCGTTCACCGCCGATGTGCTGCGCGGCGCCGTGAGCGCGGCGCTCGCGAAGGGACGCAGCAGGTTCCCGGCCCCGGTCGAGGCCACCCCCATCACCTACGCAATGACAACGCTGAACGGCTACCTGATCGAGCACACCGGTTCGCCCGGTGCATCCACAGAGGAGGGCTACCGGTGCACCTTCGACGTGGTGAGCCCGCTGGGGGAACGGCGCGCCTGCACCGTGCTGGTGCCGACCTACGTGCAGGAGCTCGTCAAGGCCCAGGCCGACCGCGAGACGCTGCCCGGCGGCGAGCAGTTCTGGGTTGCGTTCTGCGAGTCGGTCGTCGCGAACCACGTCTGGCAGCACAGGGACTTCCCGTCCGACGAGCCGATGCGGGTCGACGACCTCACGTCCGCGCAGCGCCGCTGGATCGAGGAGGTCATGGCCGCGAATGAGGGTGGCTGATACCATGGCGGACGACGAGCGGCGGCCATCGCCCGAGGAGGTGCTCGAGCGAGTCACCCGGATGGAGAGGCAGCGGGGCCACGGCCGGCTGAAGGTCTTCCTGGGCTATGCGGCGGGTGTCGGCAAGACCTACGAGATGCTCTCCGAAGCGCACAGGCGCCGGCGGCGCGGGCAGGACGTCGTGATCGCCTACGTGGAGACGCACGGGCGGCAGGGCACTGCCGACTTGGTCGGCGACCTGGAGATCGTGCCGCGCAAGAGGATCGAGTACCGCGGCTCCGTCCTCGAGGAGATGGACGTGGAGGCCGTCATCCGGCGCGGCCCGCAGTACGCCCTCGTCGACGAGCTGGCGCACACGAACGCCCCCGGCTCCGAGCGCGAGAAGCGGTGGCAGGATGTGCAGGCGCTGCTCGACGCCGGGATCAGCGTGCTCTCCACGCTCAATGTGCAGCATCTGGAGAGCCTCAATGACACCGTCCACGGCATCACGGGCATCTGGGTGCGCGAGACGGTGCCGGACCACGTTGTCGGCCAGGCCGATGAGATCGAGATGGTGGACGCCACGCCGAGGGCGCTGATCAATCGGCTCGAGCGCGGCGACATCTACTCGCACGACAAGGTGCCCCTCGCCCTTCGGAACTGGTTCCGGGAGGGGAACCTACACGCGCTGCGCGAGATCGCGCTGCGCGAGGTGGCGCACGAGGTGGACGAGGACGTTGCCTCCTACCGCCGCGAGCGACACATCGACCAGGCGTGGGCGACGCAGGACCGCGTCATGGTGTGCATCGGCCCGTCGCGCCCTTCGCTCCGCCTCATACGGCGGGGCTGGCGGATCGCTCAGCGCCTGGAGGGCGAGGTGGTCGCCGTCTACGTGGAGAGCCGGCCGCCCGGCGCGAAGGAGGCGTCCGAGCTGAGGGACAGCTTCGCCCTCGCCGAGCGCCTGCGCGTGCCGGTCGTCACCCTGCACGGCAGAATCTCCGCGGAGCTGATCCGGTACGCCCGTGAGAACCGCATCACCCAGATCGTGGTTGGGCACTCGTCGCGGTCCCGACTCGCCCAGGCGCTGCGCGGCTCGATCATCGCCGATCTCTTCGGCGCCCTCCGGAACATCGACATCCTGATCGTCGCCGCTCTTCCAGAAGACCCGGCCGGGTAGGCCCGGCAACCCCGCGTCCGGCGCCGGATCGATGCCGGCCCGCTCCGGCCGCAGGACTCACGGCGCGTTGGATCGAAAGGTCCGGCGCACGCGCCCTTCGGCGCCACGGAGGCCCGGCGTCATGCTCGCGTCGCTCCACTTCGCACGCGCCAGAGCGCGCCCCCAGATCGCCGCGAGGGCAGTCGCCCTCGCGGCCACTGCCACGCTGCTAATCGGCAGTGTGTGCCTCTCCACGGGCCGTCCCGACGAGGCCAGTCTCGTGCAGTTCGACTTCGAGACTGGCAACCTGCAGGGGTGGCGCATCGTCGAGGGCGCCTTCGCGCGGCCGATCTGCGACCGTGACTTCTTCCATAACGACCCGACCACCCGCTACAACAAGCAGGGCCGCTACCTGCTGAGCACTCTCTCCGTTGCCGGCAACGCGCCGGACGACCGCCAGACAGGCGTGATCGAGTCGCCGGTTTTCGTGCTGCGAGGGCCAACGGCGCGCCTGCTCGTCGGCGGCGGCCGGCGCGACGACACCTACGTGGCCCTCTGCACGCTGGACGGCGAGGAGGCGCTCAAGGCGCGCGGCGCGGACACCGAGGCGATGCAGACCGTCGTGTGGGACGTGACGCGCTGGGTGGGCAAGCGCGTCTTTCTGCGCATGGTCGACCGCAACACCGGCGGGTGGGGTCACATCACGCTCGACGACTTCGTCGCCGAGGGAGCGCTCGACGAGGCCGCAACCAGCGCGCACTTCGCTCGGCGGCAGCAGGAGCCGCGCGAGCGCGCCGGGCGCGCCGCGCTCGCACGGCTGGCGGACGAGATGCCGAAGGCGCGCGCGGCCGTCAACGACCTGCGGCGAACCTTCGGGCGGCGCTACCGCGACGGCGACGCACACGCCGCGCGGCTCGATGCGATCGCCCGCGAGGCCGTCTCGGCGACGCCTGGCGCAGCCGAGCATCTGATGGAGCGCTTCGAGCGAGCGCGCCGAACAGCGCTGATCGCGAACCCCCTCGTCTCCGAGCAGCCTATCGTCTTCGTCGTCCGCCCGCAGTACGCGCCCGACCACCACAACACCGAAACGATGTTCCAGGTCGGTGAGATCAACGCAGCAAGCTTCCGGTTCGGCTCCGCCCTCAAGACGATCGACTTCGGGCGCGGCGGCGTGGTGCGGACACTGGTGTCCGCACCGCGCGGCATCGTGCGGGACCCCGACGTGCGCTGGGACGCCCGGAAGATAGTCTTCTCCATGCGCCGCTCGCCCGACGACCACTTCCACCTCTACGAGGTCTCGCCCGACGGGAGCGGCCTGCGGGCCCTCACCTCCGGGACGCGCCTCTCGGACATCGATCCTGCCTACCTGCCCGACGGCGACATCGTGTTCAGCTCCACCCGCGAGCCCAAGGTCTGTCAGTGCAACCGCCACATCCAGGCGAACCTCTTCCGCCTGCACCGCGCCGGCCGCCCGATCGAGCAGATCGGCCGCAACACGCTCTTCGAGGGACACCCTACAGTCCTGCCGGACGGTCGCCTGCTCTATTACCGATGGGAGTACGTCGACAAGCACTTCGGGCCGGCATTCGGCCTCTGGACCGCGAACCTGGACGGGACCAACCACGTGCTCCACTACGGCCACAACTCGTGGACGCCCGGAGGGATGCTCGACGCGCGGGCGGTGCCGGGCACGCAGTGGATCGTCGCGACGTTCGCAGCGTGCCACGACCGGCCGTGGGGCGCCATCGCGGTCGTGGACCCGGGCAGAGGTATGGAGGGAACGCGCCCCATCGTGCACTGCTGGCCGGCAGACACCCGTCGCTACCTGACCAACCGCCGGGACTACCAGGATGGGCTCAGTCAGCACACGGCCGCCGGCCAGATCGACAACCTCGTCGCGCTGCCGGTGAAGTACGAGGACCCGTTCCCGCTATCGGCCCGCTACTACCTCTGCTCGCGGCAGGTGGAGGGCGAGCGCATGGGGCTCTTCCTGCTGGACGTCTTCGGCAACGAGGTACTGCTGCACGTCGAGGGGCCCGGCTGCTACGACCCGATGCCGCTCGCGCCGCGGCCCATCCCGCCCGCAATACCGAGCCGCATCGACCTCACCGCTCGGGAGGGCACGTTCATCATCGCCGATGTCTACCAGGGCTACGGGATGGAGCGCGTGCCCCGCGGAACCGTGAGGTCGGTTCGGGTCGTGGAGGCACCGCCGAAGGTCCACTGGTCGGCGGAGGCCTGGAACATCGACGCCACGCAGGCGCCCGCCATGAACTGGAACAGCACGAACAACAAGCGCATCCTTGGCACGGCGCCCGTTGAACCGGACGGCAGCGCGCACTTCGCCTGCCCGCCGGACCGGTTCGTCTACTTCCAGCTTCTCGACGCGAACGGCATGATGGTCCAGAGCATGCGGAGCGGGACCATGGTGCGCCCTGGCGAGACCGCTACCTGCAGCGGGTGCCATGCCAACCGCGGGTCGGCGCCATCGGCGCACCGCGTTGCGTCCGCGCTACGCCGCCCCGCCAGCCGGCTGAAGGCATGGTACGGCCCCGAGCGCGACTTCAACTACCTCACGGAGGTGCAGCCCGTCCTCGACCGCCACTGCCTACCGTGCCATGACCACGGCAAGCCCGCAGGCGCCGCACTCAACCTGGCGGGCGACGTCGGGCTCGCGTTCAACGCCTCCTACGTGGAGCTCCGCCGGCGGTCCCCCGTGAGGTGGATCCCCGATGCGCCGGGCGCTCCCAAGGCGCTCGTCAAGGCGGTCGACGACGGGCCGCCGGAGGTGCTGCCTCCGTACTCCTGGGGGTCGCACCGCAGCCGACTGGTGGACACGGTCCGCGGGGAGCACAACGGCGTGCGCCTCGATGCGGAGTCGCTCGACCGCATCGTCACCTGGATCGACCTGAACGCACCTTACTACGGGTCCTACTCCACTGCGTTCCCGGCGCACGCCTTCGGCCGCTCGCCGCTCACGCCGCCCGAGCTGCGCCGGCTCGCCGAGCTGACGGGCGTGGGGCTGGGCACCGTGGAGTCGGAGATGCGAGGGTCGCCCGTGAGCTTCACCCGACCGGAATTGAGCCCCTGCCTCGCTGGGCTGGGCGGTCCGGGCGACGCGCGGTGGCAGGAGGCCGTTGAGATCATCCGCCGGGGATCGCGGCGGCTTGCGGAGCGGCCTCGCGAGGACATGCCGGGCTGGCGGCTCAGCGCGGCGGACGCGGCGCGTCAGGCGCTCTTCGACGAGCACCAAGCGGAGCAGGCGCGCGCCCGGGCCGCAGTCGCCGCCCTGCGCGCCAGACAGGCGCGCCGCCCTGCGGAACGCCCGGCGAGGAGGCCCCCGCGCTGACCTACAGGTCCCGGCGCGAGAACCAGGCGACCGCCAGCACGGAGAAGACGATGGTGGGCGCCAGGAAGCCCAGCACGTACTTCCAGATGGTCACCTCCACCCAGCGCCCGGAGTTGCCGCGCCGCCCGATGGCGTTGCCCGCCTCGTCGGTCACGCCCCTTACCGTTACCTGCACCGTCTCGCCCTCTGGCAGGTCGACCCCCGCAAGCGTGACGGTGCGCGAGGTGGGCTCCCAGGTCGCGGAGCGGGGATTACGGGTCGTGCCCGGCGGGCTCTCCACGACATAGTTGTCAACGATCTCGGCGCTCTCGCGGTCCAGCCTCTCGTTGAAGACCACGCGCACGGCCGTCGCGGCGGCCGTCACCTGCAACACGCGCGGCGCCTGGCGGTCACCCGCGCGTGCGGAGGGAAGCGTTCTGTCGGCACGCGGCCCGGGCGCCGGTGTCGTACCGGCCGGCTCGGTGGTCGTGGCGTCTGGATCGGCGGTCGTGGCGTCTGGGTCGGCAGCGGCCTGCGCCGTGCGCTTCCCGGGCTCCTCGCCCGGCTGGGCCGGCACCGTTGCGGTCACGCTGTCGGAGGCAGGACTCACCGGGTTGCCGCCCACGTCCGTCACGCCGGACGCCGTCACGGTGACGGTCTCCCCGGGCTTCAGATCCAGCCCTCCCAGCAGGATGGCCCGCCGGTCGGCATCGTAGACCGCCGTACCGGGGGTTGCCAGCCCGCTCTCCGAGCCCTCCACCGAGATGCCGCTTGGCGCCTCCGCCGTGCGCGCATCGAGTCTCTTGGAGAACGTCACGGTCACGCTCGAGGGCGTTGCCACCGCCTGCACCACCTGCGGCGCGTTGCGGTCGCGAAGCAGCGCAGGAAGGTCGCGCCCGAGCGCCGCCGGCGAAAGGTGCTCGGCGCCCAGAAACGCCATCACCGGCGAGGCGACGTACCACAGCAGCAGCAGCCCGATGATGGCGACCACCGCGTTGTTGAGGGCCACGCTTAGGAGGACCCCAAGCGACACGAGCATGAGCATCGCCAAGCCCACCACGAGGATGCCGGCGGCCAGCGTCGCCGGCGTGACGTCAGCCACCGCGTAGCGCCACGCTGCGTACCCGGCAATACCTGACGTGACCCCGAAGACAAGCAGCACTGCGCCGGCGCGGCACACCAGCTTGGCCATGATGTACTGCGTGCGCGTGCACGCCCGGCTCAGGATGCCGTCCGAGACCATATCTGCTTCCAGTGACACCGCGCCGGCGGAGAGCACGATGACCACCATGCTCCACACCACGAGGAATCCGCTGAGGTGCATCGTGGTGAGGACGGAGGCGGGCACCGCACCGCCGCGCCCCGCCGCCAGCGCTGCCGTCAGCCCGAAGAACATCGTCAGCGCGAGCGCAATGAGCCAGCCGCGGAACACCCATGACCGGCTCAGGGCCACGATGTCAGCCTTCAGCAGCGCCGCCCACGCCATTAGCGACCGGCGGAGCCCCGCCATACGCGCGTTGGAAGCCATGGGACTGGTCCACCTCCAGGAGGCGCAGGAAGGCCTCCTCCGTCTGCCCCTTCGTGGTGACCACGGAATGCACCGTCACACCCATCTCGCTCGCGGAGACCAAGATCGCGCCCATGGTCGTCGCCAGCGGGGCGCCCGGCTCGAACAGCACGTTCACTGCGTCGCCGGTTCGCTCGCACCGCAGGACGGCCGGCAGCCGCGACACCGACCCGACCCAGCGATCGAGTAGCGCGTCGTCGCCGTCCACCTCGAGGTCCACGTCGTTGCGCGCCAGCGTCCGCTTGAGATCGCGCACCGAGCCGCAGTAGATCAGCTTACCGTCGTGGAGCACGCCGACGTCCTCCGCCACCCGGTCGATGTCCGATAGGATGTGGGATGACACGACGATGGTCTTCGTGCGCCCAAGCTCGCGTATGAGGTCAAGCGTATACTTGCGCCCGGCGGGGTCGAGGCCGGCGGTCGGCTCGTCCCAGAGCAGCAGCTCGGGATCGTTCATCAACGATGCGGCGATCCCCAGGCGCGTGGTCATGCCGGTGCTGAACCCCCGGATCTGGCGCGACGCCGCCCCGAGCAGGTCCACCGCGCGGATGAGCGATGCCAGCCGCGGCTTGCGCTCCTGCTTCCCCATGCCGAAGAGCTGACCCACCAGGTCGAGGTACGTGATCGGCGTCATCGTGGGAGGGAAGCGCGGGTTCGTGGGCAGATAGCCGACGCGCTGGCGGATGCCCGACGCGTTCGGCGTCACGCGCTGGCCGAACACGCGCGCGGTGCCGGCCGTCGGCATCTGCAGGCCCAGCAGCAGCTTCAGCAGCGTCGTCTTGCCCGCACCGTTGGGCCCCAGGAGGCCGAACACGCGCCCTGGCTCCACGGTCAGGTTCACGCCGTTCAGCGCGATGACGCGGTTCGCCCAGATCTTCGTGAGGTTGTGCGTCTCGATGATTGGCACGGCGGCCTCCGGCGCGGGGATCTGACGCACCCCTTACGAGTGCGGGCGCGCCCCGGTGTCACGGAATGGGCCCTGGCGCGCCGCGCAGGGCCGGTCTACGCGCCGGCGCGTTCCGCCACACGCCGGATCGTGCCGCCCGGCAATCCGCACGGCATCGCCTGCCGCCGGGCGGTGAGCGTGCAGGGGAGCCGCGCGTCGCTGCCTCGTGGCCGTCACTGGCCAGTGTTCGCGTTGAACGCCGTGGCGGGCGCGCCGGTAGCCCTCATGCGGATTGAGAAAGCCTGAACGCCGAGCGTGCGGTCGTCCTGCGAGCTCGCGATCCGCTGTCGCGGGACCCAGCCCTGACAGCGCAACCTGAGCGCCGCGCGGTCGCCCTTCTGGGCCGGGATCCGGCCCCGGAGGGTCTGCTCGCCCGCCCTCGTGAAGGCCACGATCCGGTCCCGGCCGAGGTAGACGCCTGCCGTGGCCGAGAGGGCGTGCTCCGGCGCCGAGAGCGTGATCTCCAGGTCGTAGGCTCGGTCCGGGTTCACCGGCAGGAGCATCTCGCTCTCTGCCATCGACCACCGGTACGTCCGCGGCCTGCCACCTACCGTCATGGTCTGCCGCGCATGCCAGCCTCGTAGGTACACCCCGTCGCCCTGCGCGCCGACCGTGACGACGTAGTGCGCGCGCGCCGCGCGCGTCCACGCGACGGGGCTTCCCTCGTTCGCCAGCATCTGCGTCCGGGCGCCCGCAAGGTTGTCGACCATGAAGCCGCTGGTCGCCTGGTTGCCCATCAGAATGGCGGAGATTGCCCTCGGGCCAACCCGCACATGGAGGTCGCCGTCGCCGAACGTCGATCCTTGCACCATGGCCCGACCGGCGTCGATCTGGATGGCGGGCGCCCGGCGGCCCCTGATGTCCCAGTGCACGAAGTTGCAGGCGTTCGCCGTGAACTGGCCGTGCGGGCTGCGCATCCACACGCAACGGTCGATCGGACCCCAGAACGAGCAGTTGACCAGGCTGACCTTTCCTTCCACCCTCGGCCCGACCTCGACGCAGACGGCATCGGTCGACGACCAGCGGCCCACGAACTCCCCGTTCGTTATCAGCAGGCCCGGCGGCTGGCACTGGTCGACGACGACCGCCCGCTGGCAAGAGTCGGCTCCCAGCCCGAGGAAGTTGCCGTTGGTGCTGCCGGTCCTCGTCTCCGAGAAGTGGTAGCCGATCCCGTAGCCGAAGCAGAAGGTGTTCAGCACGTAGTGCCAGTCCGTGCGCCCCAGCTCGATGAAAGCGCCCTCCGTGTTGATCCACTTGCAGTAGGGGTTGTTCGGGTCGTATGACACGCCAAACGGCCAGAAGTGGATGTTCTCGATGCGCCCGATGTCGTAGCACTCATCCACGTAGATGCCCCGCCGGATCGGGTAGCCGGTCAGGTTGCGGAGCAGATGCCGGTGGGCGCGGACGAGCTTGATGCCCTCGTAGGGGTTCAGCAGGCAGCACTCCTCCACGCCCACGTTCAGCGTATCCATCGACTGGATGCACGGCGGGTAAGGAACCGGGGGCACGTCCTCCTGCCGCCACTCGGGGTAGGCGATCACGAACCCGCGGACGGCGCAGTTGTTCCCCGCCAGCGTGATGAAGGGCGGGCTGTCTGGCTGACCGCGCCCTGCATACGCGAACAGGGTGGAGCCCTTGAGGTCCTGCTCTCGCTTGCTGATGGCGGTAGGCGGCACGCGGTAGGTGCCCTGCAGCGTGACCGCCTCCGGGATGCGCAGCGTTCCGTCCAGGCGGTAGTGGCCGGCTGGCACATGCACGACGCCGCCGCCTGCCTTGCCTGCCTCATCGAGTGCGCGTTGAAAGGCCGCGGTGTTGTCCGTCCTGGCGTCGCCCACCGCGCCCATGTCCGCCACGCCCGCAACCAGCGCCGAGCCGACCAGGAAGTCGCGGCGCGTTAGCCACTCCTGCATCGCATGTCGCTCCTTGGCGGGGGCGGATTGCCGCCGCCCCCACCCCGACGGCGGATACCGCGCGCCCGAGCCGCGCGGCGCGCCTCTCCGCCGTTATGCGCCGGCAAGCCAGATGCCTGCGTCGCCCGATGGCGCGCCGAGAAGCCTCCGTGCCTGCCGAGCGCGCCTACGGCAGGCGCTTCACCACACACGCGATGTCGCCGCGAAACGGAGGCGCCTCGAGCCGCAGCCCGGCAGCTCCGGCCCTCGCCTCCGTCTCCGAGAGCGTGGCGCCGTCTTCCGTGCGCACCCACCGCACGCGGTATCGCCCCGCCGGCATCGAAGGCAGGGTTACGACTGCGCCCCGCACCTCCGCCGCCTCCGCTCCCTCCACGGCGCGCCGGCGCCAGGTGGCGCGCGAGTCGGCGAGCCACAGACGCGCCTCGCCGCCGCCCGCCAGGCAGACCGCCCGGAGCGCCGTGTCCGAGGTGAGCGCCTCGGCCGGCCCGAAGTCCGGGCGCCCGAACGGCGCGTCGCGCAGGAAGGCGGCAATGCCGCGGTAGATTCCGTAGGCGTTGCGCTCGTCGAGCCTCTCCCACCACCACGGCATCACCGTGCCCGCCAGCCCGGAGAGCGCCGAAGCCCAGATGGCGCGGCGCAGGTGGATCCAGTCGACGTCACGCTCGGCGATCGGATGAGGGCGCCACTGGTCGTCCGCCAGCCCGAACTCCGCCAGCAGGGCAGGCTTGCCGGGGCTGCCCTGAAGCAGAAGGCGGGCGCGCTCCAGGACGGCGGCGGTCTCGTCCGCGAAGAGGGCCCCGTCCACCGGCCTCAGGTAGTGGTGCAGGCAGGCGACGTCGATGTCCGGACTGGCCCAGTCGCGTGGGTTGGGCGCCCAGGCGCTCGTGGTGCGCGGCCGGCGCCAGGGGTCGTACCGCGACAGCGCGGCGCCCACCTCGCGGTAGAAGCGCTCCGCAGGCACGCCGGGGTCCAGCTCGTTCCAGTACTGCCAGACCGCCACGTGCGTCGAGGCCCCCCAGCGGGCCACCGCGTAGCGCACCAGCCGCTTCGCGTCCCGGATGGCCGCCTCGTAGGCCGCGCTCTCCGGGTCCCGGAGCCGCTCCATGTAGAGGTCGCGGGTGAGCAGGCAGAGCATCAGGTAGATGCCAGACCGTTCGGCCGCCTCGACGACCGCGTCGAGCAGCGCCGCGTCTACCTGGCTGACGATGCCGGTCGCGGGCCGGTTGGGGTCGGCTTCCCAGAGCAGGTTCCAGCGCGTGCCCTCGGTGGTCAGCGAGATGCCGCGCACGAACGCCTCCCCCTGCACCTCCAGCCGCAGCGCGGCCCCCTCCAACCACCACGCGCTCTGCGGAGCAACGAAGGTCCGCTCCAGCGCGGTCCAGTCGCCCGGACTCGAGACGCTCTCACCGAGCGCCTCACCGAAGACCGCCACGCTGACGCGCGCCGCGCCTTCCGTGCGCACCTCGCACCGCAACGTGTAGCGCCGGCCCGGCTCCAGCGCGACGGGATGCGAGGGGTCAATGCGGACCTCGGCGCCCGCCGCGCCCGCGAGGCGCACGCAGAGCCGGCCCCCTGCATCGCCCGGTTCCGGCACAAAGGGCGGCCTCCAGTCCCACGACCTGCCGAACGCGCTCTTGCGCGCCTCCAGCGCCATGCCCCAGTCCTCGCTGCAGGTCCAGATCCGCGCGAAGTTCGCTCCGGCCGCGCCGAGGCGCCCGAAGATGCGTGCCGTGTCGGCCAGGTCTTTCACAAACGCGACGTTCTGGCCTACCGCGAAGAAGGGCGTGCCGTCCTCGAACGCCAGATAGCGCGGGTTTGAGGGCGACACGCGGAGGTAGCCGCGCCGCGGTGAGGGGATGCAGCGGAAGGCGACGCGTGGAGAGACGGCCGTTCCGACGCGGCCGCGAAGGCGCGCGACGGCGGTGTACCGCCCGACGGCTGGCGGGGCGTACCACGCGCGCCAGACGCCGTCGCCCCGAGGGTGGAGCCAGTCTGCCGTGCGGCCCGCGCGGGGGCGACGCGCGCGTTCGAAGGGCTGCACCCAGCAGGCCGGTACGACGGTACGGCGGGCCCCGGGCCCCGTGATCTCGACGGTCAGGTCCACCTCATCAGTGTCGAAGGGGTTCCGCACGGGCGGAACCCCTTCGATGACCAGCTCGATCCGCTCCCAGCGCCTGCACTGCGCGACGGCGGGCCGGACCGTCAGCGCAACGGGCCGGGAGACGTCAGGCGGCGCTCCCACCTCCAGTGCCGCGAGCAGCACGGGCCAGATCATGGGCGCCGCATCTCCGAGCCGCTCGCCAAACGACGGCGAACGCGCCTACAGCCCCCAACCTCGGCGGTAGCGCCGCCGCACCCAGCGGTTGGCGCTGGCGTCGTTCGTGCACCGCATCCCCGGCACGTCCCACTCGAGCTTCTTGCCCACGCCGGCGTTCTGCGCGAGGTAGCCGAGCAGCGCGAACTCGGTGAGCGGACCCGCGGAGTCCGGGAAGTTCGAGCACGGGGTGCCGCCGTTCCTGATGACGTGGTACAGGTCCTCGATCGGGCCGCCGTGCGCACGAGGGAGCGTGCGCGCCGGGGTCTGGTACTCCGCGTGCCGGTCTAGCGGCAGGAGCATCACGTTGCCCGCGGTCCCGGTCGTCCACATCCGGCCTCTGCTGCCCACGAAGAGCGTGCACTCGGAGAACTTGATCTCGTGCTCCCTCTCCGCCTCCGCCATGATCGGGGGCTTGAGGCCCACATGGTCGTACACGAAGACCTTGAGCGGGCCCATGTTGGCGCGTGCCGGGATGTCGTAGCGCACGATGTTGTTCTGGGGGAACATCTCGGCGCTGCCGCCGTTGGTGCCGAGGCACTCCACCGAGATGCGGGGCGCTTCCTGAATCTTGAGCGCCCAGTACAGCACGTCCAGGTTGTGGCATGCCATGTCGCCAATGGTGCCGGTGCCGAACTCGCGCCAGTCGCGCCAGCCGAACGGGTGCAGGCCGTCGTGGAAGTCCCGCACCGCCGCCGGGCCGATCCACTCGTCCCAGTGGACGTGCGCGGGCACGGGCTTGGAGGCCGGACGGCCGCCCACGCCCCCGAAGTTGCGGCCGAGGATCGTGTGGGTCTCGGTCACCTCACCGATGGCGCCGTCCCAGATGAGTTCGCAGGCCCGGCGTATCGCGTCGCCGAAGTGGCCCTGGTTGCCCATCTGCGTGAGAACCCGCCTTGAGCGTGCGGCCCGCGCCAGCTCGCGGCACTCCTGGATGTTGTAGCCGAGCGGCTTCTGGACGAACGTGGCCTTGCGGAGCTCGATGGCCCGCATGGCGGGGGTCGCGTGCTGATGGTCCGGCGTGGAGATGAGCACGACGTCGATGTTCCTCGCCATCGCGTCGTACATGCGCCGGTAGTCGTGAAAGGTCTGGGGCGGCGGGGCGTTCGGCAGGCGCTCGGCGATGGTCCTCATGGCATGTGCGAGATGGTTCTCGTCCACGTCGCAGACTGCCACGACGCGCTCGCGGCACGCCATGTCGACGCTGAAACCACCCATGCCGCCTGCGCCGATGACGGCTACGCCGAGCGTGTCCCTCCGGGCTTCCTGCGATAGAGCGTAGGGGGCTCCCGCAACCGCGCCCGCCGCCACCGCCGAGCCCTTGAGGAAGTCGCGGCGCGTCAGTCTCTTCTGCATCTATGATCGCTCCTTGACGGGCGCGGACGGGGGCCGGCCCGACACCATGGTGACGGCGCGCACCAGACCGGCGCGACGCTGACCCGATCTATTATCCATCCGATGGCGCGATGCCTGCATCGTCTCGCGGCTCGTTGGGCGGGGTGCGCGGCGGAGTCCGGCCCAGCAGGGCCTGCAGGCGCGCCTCGGCTTCCTCCACCCCGCGACGGTTGGCCCGCGCGGCCTCCATCGCGCGGATGTCCAGCCACACGGCAACCGGATCGGCCCCGAGGCGCAGCGCGTGGCGCCTCCAGCGAACCGCTTCGTCGATCGCGCCGCGCGACAGCGATCTGGCGCCCTTCCAGTCTACCCAGCGCGGCGACCACGGCATCCAGCGCACCGAGCACACCGTCAGGAATGCGAGGCACACCAGGATTGCCCACGAGGCCGCGACACGGCGGCGCTCCAGGAACAGCCAGCCCAGCGCCAGCCCGTACAGCAGGCCGCTGAAGTGGGCGGCGTTGGCCACGTGGAGGAGCCCCGCCCAGCTCACCACCACGCAGAAGGCGCCCCACCCGAGAAGCCAGATCAAGTTGCGCCGGTTCGCCACGATGCGCCAGTCCGGGAAGCGCGCCCTGCCAGCCCACAGCAGACCGAACATCGCGTAGACTACGCCCGATGCGCCCACCGAAAGGGTCTGCGACACTGCGATCTGCGTCCCGGCGGACACCACGGCGGCGCTCACGAAGAAGGCTATCCAGGCGAGAGGGTGCAGCGTCTCCTCGAGCAGGCGCCCGAGCGCGAACAGCCAGAGCAGGTTGAACGCGATGTGGACCACGCTGCTGCCCACAGACTCGGGGCTGCCGTGAAAGAACACGGAGATGAGCAGACCGGTCGCCTGCCCACCCCATATGGCGTCGAGCGACAGGCGGCCCAGCCCCGCCCACTCGTACGGCGGGAGCATCCGGGCGGCGAAGAGGTGCGACGCAGCCGTGAGCGCCACGCACAGGAGGCAGACGACCCACGTGAGGATGGGCGGCCTGGTGGCGTGATCGACGCGGGTTGGGCGCGCGGGTGCAGTCATCGCTGGAGGTTGGACAGGCGCGGCGCTGCGAGCTGCCGGGATGCGAGTTCATCGGGCGCACCGCGCTTTCCTGCGCGAGCCCGAGCCGACCCGCGGCCCGCGATGCCGAACCCGTGTCGGCAGGATCAATGCGGGCCGCCGCGGAACTGCTCTCCCGTGCGGCGGATCGCCCCCGTCGTCCACCATGGGCTCGGCGGCGGCAAGAAGGCGGGTTGGCGTCTGCCCGCATGACATGCATCGAGCCGACCGGGCTCGATGCCCGCGGGACCGCGTCGCCACCGGCTGCGAAAGCGGCCGGAAGGCCTGGCGCCGGGGCGACAGGCCGCCGGGCCAGCCGGTTGGCTGGGGAGACACGTGATGACCATGGACCTGCCGCTGCGCCTGACGGTGCTGATGTTGCTGGTTCTGGCATGGGCCAGTGCCCAGTTGAACGAGCCGCCGCTCGTCAACGTGGCGCTCACCGCCTCGGGCACGCGCGTCACGGCCGACACCCAGTTCAGCGACCGGCACGCGGGCGCCAACGCCGCCGACGGACGCCTCACACGCGGCGAGGGGAACTGGTACTCCCGCGACCAGACCCGCCTGCCCTGCGCCCTCACCTTCGAGCTCCCGGCGGCCGAGGAGATCCGGCGCGTGGTGCTCCACCAGGCCCGCTGGGACGGCAACATGTACCGCACGCGCGACTTCGCCATCGAGGTGTCTGAGGACGGCGCGGCCTGGCGGCGCGTGGCCACTGGTACGCTCGCGGACGACAGCGAGGCGCGGGCCGAGCTCGACGTGCGCGAACGCACGCGCTGGCTTCGCGTGGTCGTCCTGACCTCCTACAACGACTTCCAGACCTGCGGCCTGGCCGAGGTGGAGCTGCTCGCGGAGCGCGCGCTTGCCGCCGGTACGGCGCAGGTGCTGCTCAACGGGGCCGTCGCTCGCCCCTCCGCTCCGAGCGGCGGCATGTCGCTTCTGGGCGGCGCCAGGGGGCCGCAGGCCGCCGTCTGGCGGTCTCCCAGCGCCCTCCTCGCGGTGGTGCGGCCGGGCGAGGAGGTGGCGCTGCGCCTCCCGGTCCTCACGCGGGGCGGCGAGCTGCGCGCGACCGCCCGGGTCGAGCTCGAGGGCGCCGGCGCGGCGGAGGCCCGCCTCGAGGCGTTCGGCGTTTCTGCACGGCGCTCCCTGGGTCCCGCCGAGCGCGGCGCGACGCTACGCATCGACGCGGAGGCGCCTGCCGGCGATGCGCCGCTCACGCTGCGCATCCGCGGCCGCGAGGGCGAGGCGGCGGTGCGACTGCGCGCCCTGACGCTGCAGAGCGGCGGACGCTCCGTCGAGGCGCGGCTCGGGAACGAGTCGCACGACTGGGGAGAGGGGAACATACCGACGTGGCCAAACCCGCGGCCGGCCCTCCAGCGCGCGATGATCGAGTGGGATTGGCGGATGCAGGACGGCATCGGCACGGAGCGCAGGCCGGTCAGCTACGCCGACGCCGTGGCGCGCTCCATCGCGCGCGGGCGCCGGCTCTCGGCCGAGCGCGGGCGGGCGGGCGATCTGGCGCTCTGGCAGACCTTCGTGCGCGAGGCGGCGCAACTCCGGGCGAGGCGCGCGCCTGACGCGGAGTGGGAGAGGCTCTACCTTCGCGTGCGGTGGGTGCGGCGGGAGCGGATGTTGGCTGGCATCGAGCGCGAGGTCGGCCCGCTGGTCTTCGTGAAGCAGGCGCCGGGCGTGTTCAGCCATCAGCTCACGCAATATTACGGCCGGTACGCCCGCCCGGGCGGCGGCGTGTTCGTGCTGGATCGGCCAGGCGTCTCGATGAACGCCCGCCCGCTCGTCCAGTCCGCGCTCCCGGCCGGGAGTTTCATGCACCCGGAGGTGTCGTGGGACGGGCGGCGAGTGCTCTTCGCGTTCTGCCCCACGGACCGCGTCCCGGCAGACCGCCTCCGGGGACAGGCGGGCCGCTTCTACAGCCTCTATTCGGTCGGCGCGGACGGCTCCGGCCTGCGCCGACTGACCCGGGGAGCCTACGACGACTTCTCGCCGCGCTTCCTGCCCAACGGACAGATCGTGTTCATCTCGACCCGGCGCGGCGGCTGGCACCGATGCGGCTACCCAGGCTGCGAGACCTACACGCTCGCGCTCGCGGAGGCCGACGGCTCCCAGCCGCGCACCCTTTCGTTCCACGAGACGAACGAGTGGGACCCCGCCGTGCTCCACGACGGGCGGATCATCTACACGCGCTGGGACTACGTGAACCGCCACCCGGTCTTCTACCAGCACCTCTGGACCACCCACCCGGACGGCACCGGCGCGGCGGCCTACTACGGCAACAACACCTTCAACCCGATAGGTCTCTGGGAGGCGCGCCCGGTACCCGGCTCGCACCGCGTGATGGCGACCGCAGGCGCCCACCACGCCATGACGGCCGGCTCCATCGTGCTGGTGGACGTCTCCAAGGGCGTGGACGGACCGGCGCCCATCCGCCGCCTGACGCCCGATGCCCCCTTCCCGGAGAGCGAGACCGTGCTCTCCCCCAACTGGCACTACCCGATGCCTGGCACGAGGCCGCACACCACCCCCGAGTCGGAGCGCTGGCCCGGCCACTGCTACCGCAGCCCGTACCCGCTCTCCGAGACGCGCTTCCTCGTCGCCTACAGCTACGACACGCTGATCGGTGAGCCCGGCGCGAACCCCCCGAACATGTTCGGCCTCTACCTCGCGGACGCCCACGGCAACAGGGAGTTGCTCCACCGCGACCCCAACATCTCCAGCCTGTGGCCGGTCCCGTTGCGCCCGCGGCAGCGGCCGCCGGTGCTGTCTCCGCGATTCACGATGGAGGGCGGTCGCGAGGGCGTGTTCGTCATGCAGGACGTCTACGCAGGCCTGACCGGGGTGGAGCGCGGCACCGTGAAGGCGATCCGAGTGCTGCAGGTTCTCCCGAAAACCACACCCGGCATGGACAGGCCGCCGATCGGGTTGCCCTCGGGCGCTCCGGGCGTGCAGGTGCTCGGCACCGTGCCGGTGGAGGCCGACGGGTCCGCCGCGTTCCGCGTGCCGTCCAGGGTCCAGGTTGCCTTCCAGGCGCTTGATCGCCGCAACATGGCTGTCCAGGTGATGCGGAGTGGGACCTACCTTCAGCCCGGCGAGCGCGCGTCGTGCGTGGGCTGCCACGAGCCGCGCGCCCTCTCGCCGGGCGCACGCAGGCCCCTGGCGAAGACGCGCCCGCCCTCCACGCTGCGCCCCGGGCCGGACGGGTCGCGACCCTTCAGCTACCCGCTGCTCGTCCAGCCCGTGCTCGACCGACGGTGCGTGGGCTGCCACGCCGGCCCACGGCCACCGGGGGGCGTCCGGCTGACGGGGGAGCCGGAGGGCCACTACACCGCCTCCTACAACGCGCTGGCGCCACGGGTGGCCTTCTCCGACCTGAACAACGCCGAGGCGGTGAGCCGGCCCGGCCGCTTCGGCGCCGTCGGCAGCCCCCT
>DATIKM010000084.1:0-3115 GCA_035477595.1 Chthonomonadales bacterium | reverse complement strand
CTTCAACGGGCTCTTCATCGTCGGGGTGGCAGCCACGATCCACCCGATCCCGGTGGACCTGACCAGCCTGGCGGCGGGCCTCGGTTTCGGTGCGCTGCTGGTCGCAATGATCTACCCGCCGCGCAGTGGAATGCTGCTGCGTTCGCGCGGTGCGCTCCTGCTGGCGGTCTACGTGGCCTATCTGGCGGTGATCCTGCAACAGAGCCCGTGAGGCGCCAGGCGAGGAGGCGCCACAGTCGTCGAGCGGCCTGCGCCCATCGCGCCCGCCGACATCGACCGCTGGCGCGCCGCGTTCGACGCCGACCCGCGTCATCGCGCTGCCATGAACGCCGTCACGAAGACCACGGTGCGCTTGCAGATAAGCCCGCCGGCCTGCTCCGCGCATGCGTAAGGGCGACCATCGAACCACACAAGCGGCGTTACGGAAGCTCGGCACCTCCAGTCGCAGCGCAGGCAGCCGTCCGTCGCCTCCAGTCGCGCCGCAGGCGGCCGCCTGTCGCCTCCAGTCGCAGCGCAGGAAGCCGCCTGTCACCTCCAGTCGCGGCGCAGGCAGCCGTCCGTCGCCTTCCAGTCGCGGCGCGAGCGCGGCCCCGCCTCGGAGCGCTCCCTGGCGCAAGCGCGTCGGCACGAGGCCCACGGGCTGGGCCCGCCGGCGCTCGATGCCCGGTCGCCCGTCGCTCGGCGCCGCTGCGCGGGGTACAATCCTCCCTGGCAGCGCGGCTCCCACGCGGGGCGCATGCCGCGCCGCTGTCGCGCGGATATGGCATGGCCACCATCGCACCGGGCCCTATGACCCTCAGCGTCTTCGACCTCTTCACCATCGGCATTGGTCCCTCCAGCTCCCACACCATCGGCCCCATGCGGGCGGCTCGCCTCTTTGCCGAGGGGCTCGATCGAAGCGGAGCCCTTAGCGCCGCGAGGGCGGTTGCAGTCGAGCTGTACGGCTCGCTGGGCCTCACTGGGCGCGGGCACGGAAGCGATCGCGCGGTGGTCCTCGGCCTCGAGGGCGAGACGCCCGAGGGGCTAGACCCCTCGACGACGGACCTCCGCATGGCGCGCGTGCGGGAGTGCCGGGCGATCTCGCTTCTGGGGCGACAGCCTATCGCCTTCGACGAGCGCGAGCATCTGGTCTTCCATCGCCGCGGCGCGCTTCCGCTGCACCCGAACGGCATGCGCTTCCGCGCGATGGACACGTCCGGTCGCACGCTGACGGAGGCCGTGTACTACTCCCTGGGCGGCGGCTTCGTGGTGAGTGGGGAGGAGGCATCCGGCCGGATCCGATCGGACGACGTGTGCGTGCCGTACCCCTTCGCGAGCGGGGCCGACCTGCTGGCCGTGTGCGAGCGCTCCGGGTTGCGGGTGAGCGAGGTGGTCCTCGCCAACGAGCGGGAGCGCCGGCCCGAGGCCGAGGTGCGGGCGCGGCTGTCGCGCATCTGGGCCGCGATGCAGGCGTGCGTGCGCGCAGGCTGCGCCCGCGGCGGCGAGCTGCCGGGCGGCCTCAGGCTGCGCCGGCGCGCTCCGGCGCTCTATCGGGACCTGACCTCCCGACCGGAGCGCTCGTTGAGCGACCCGCTCGCCGTCCTCGACTGGGTAGACCTCTACGCGCTCGCGGTGAACGAGGAGAACGCCGCCGGCGGCAGGGTCGTCACCGCGCCCACAAACGGGTCGGCGGGCATCGTGCCGGCGGCGCTTCACTACTACGACCGGTTCTGCGCGGGCTCCGACGACGAGGGGGTAGTGCGGTTCCTGCTGGCTGCTGGCGCGGTGGGCATCCTCTACAAGGAGAACGCCTCCATTTCCGGCGCCGAGGTGGGCTGCCAGGGCGAGGTTGGGGTAGCCTGCTCGATGGCCGCTGCTGGCCTTGCCGAGGCCCTCGGAGGCACGCCGGCACAGGTGGAGAACGCAGCCGAGATCGCGATGGAGCACAACCTGGGTCTCACCTGCGACCCCGTGGGCGGGCTGGTGCAGATCCCGTGCATCGAGCGCAACGCGATGGGCGCGGTGAAGGCGATCAACGCGGCGCGGATGGCGCTCCACGGCGATGGAAGGCACCACGTGTCGCTGGACGCGGTCATCGCAACCATGCGGCAGACGGGCGCCGACATGAAGCGCAAGTATAAGGAGACCTCGCAGGGCGGCCTGGCCGTCAACTACGTCGCCTGCTGACGCCGGCGCTGGCGGCCTTCCGACCGGGCAGGATGCCCTGCGGGCTCCAGCCAGGCGGCAACTCGATGGGAGTCTCGACTCCGCATCTCTACCGGAAGGACTATCGAGCCTATGGACTGGATTTGGCTGCTGGCGGGCGTCGCATGCGCCGCCATCGGCGGTGAGGCGTTTCTGCGCGGGGCTGTCGGCATCGCGCGCGGCGCGCGCGTTCCACCCGGCATCGTGGGCGCTACGGTCTCCGCCTTCGCCACGAGCAGCCCGGAGCTCTCCGTCTCGATCAGCGCAGCCCTGAAGGGCGCGCCCGCCGTCGCCTTGGGCGACGCCGTCGGCAGCAACGTGGTGAACGTGGGCGTCGTGCTGGCGATGGGGATCCTGATCGCGCCGCTGTGGGCGCCTCGCGATGGCCTGCAGCGCGACTTCCCGGTCGCCCTGCTCGTCCCCATCTTCACGGTTCTGATCGCACTCGACGGCACGATCTCGCGGGTCGACGCCGTGGCGATGCTCGGGCTCTTCATTGCCTGGCTTGGCTTCACTGCTGTCGCGGCTCGGCGCGCTCGCGACGCCACCGACGAGGTCCTCGGCGTCCCAATCGGCATGGCAATCGTGCTTTCCGCCGTCGGCCTCCTGTTCCTCGTAGTCGCCGGGCGGCTTATCGTGATGGGCGCCGTGGCGATCGCCACGCGGGCGGGGCTGGACCCGTTCGTGATCGGCGCAACTGTGGTAGCAGTGGGTACCTCCACGCCGGAACTCGCCACCGTGGTGCTCGCGCGCCTGCGCGGCCACCAGGAGATTGCGCTGGGCACCGTCGTGGGGAGCAACATCTTCAACGGGCTCTTCATCGTCGGGGTGGCAGCCACGATCCACCCGATCCCGGTGGACCTGACCAGCCTGGCGGCGGGCCTCGGTTTCGGTGCGCTGCTGGTCGCAATGATCTACCCGCCGCGCAGTG
>DATIKM010000083.1:0-14038 GCA_035477595.1 Chthonomonadales bacterium | reverse complement strand
CTCGGATTGGGCACGGCTCCGGCTCCTTAGCACGCTCAGCGCGGCCGCCCAGGAACGCCGTACTAGGTTGCTAGAAGAGAGAATATCACGAAGGCAGAGGATGCGCAAAGTGGCAGGTGGCGAGGCAGAGAGGTTCTGGGGCCCCCAGTGGCTGGCCTGCGCGCGCCCCTGAGCCTGGCGCTCCGGAGGCCGGCGGCGCGGTATGCAGACTGGGACGTGGTCTGGGAGCCTGCATTTGGTTCAAGGGAGCGGCGCCGGCGGCCGGGGGCTATCGCGGGGTCGAGGCCGCGCGCCCCCAGCCGCAAGAGGGAGCTCCGCCTATGGTGCAG
Organism: Chthonomonadales bacterium; assembly: GCA_035477595.1. Classification (GTDB taxonomy): domain Bacteria; phylum Armatimonadota; class Chthonomonadetes; order Chthonomonadales; family CAJBBX01; genus DATIKM01. The sequence continues at coordinate 13,709 of DATIKM010000083.1, read as the reverse complement.
CGAAGAGGGGGCGACCTTGCCGATCCGTGAAGACCAGGTACGGCGCCCCGTCGGGGAGCAGGCCCAGCGAGGCGCCGCCCTTCTCGTCCCGGTCCAGGAGGAACAGGGACGGCCTCCCATCGGGGGTCAGGCCCAGCAAGGCGCGGCTCTTCCCTTCCCGATCCGCGAAGACCAGGCCCGGCGACCCGTCGGGGTCCAGGCCCAGCGAGGCGCCGCCCTTCTCGTCCCGGTCCCGGAGGACCAGGTCCGGCGACCCGTCGGAGCGCAGGCGTAGCGAGGCGCGGGTCTTCCCTTCCCGATCCGCGAGGGCCAGGTGCGGCGACCCGTCGGTGTCCAGGAGCAGCGAGGCGCCGCCCTTCTCGTCCCGGTTCCTGAGGGACAGGTGCGGCGTCCCGTCGGGGCACAGGGCCAGCCCGGCGCGGGTCTTCTCCGCCGCGTCCACCAGGACGAACTCCTGCGCCCTGATCACCTGCGGCGCAGCTGCCATGCCCATCGTCGCCACAGCGACGACGGCGACGAGAGCGACGACGCCGAGAAGCTTGAGGCGCCGGTTCTCCCGCTCCAGTCGCACCACCCGATCCTCCATCGTTGGCTGGCTGGCGATCATGGTTGGACCCTCCCAGAGGCGCCGGGGTTGGGTAGGCGCCTCTATCATGTGCATCCCTCTTAGCGGCGCGCCTGATCTGTCAGGCTAGAAGCCTGACCCACTGGGATGGAGGCCTGACCCGTCAGGCTAGAGGCCTGAGCCACTGGGTTGGAGTCCTGCTCTGTCAGGCTGGAAGCCTGACCCACCAGGCCGGAAGTCTGCACCAACTGAGTTACCGGCTTCGCGGGCGACAGGCGGTGCGGCTGCACTCGCACCTGAGCGGTGCGGCTGCACACGCATCTTGGCGCTGGAGCGGCGTCTTTCCTGCGGGTTGCGCGGCCAGACCGGCACTTCGGCCAATCGGGGCGAGGGCGCGCCCTTGTCTGCGCCTCGAGGCAGCCGACCTGGCCGGCACCGACCTGAGCGCCCTGCACTTGCCCGCCGCGTGGTTGCCGGCAGCGGCGGCCGTTTGAATGCCTGAACGGCACTCGGGCTCGCTCTTGCCCTGGTGGGTCAGGCTTCCAGCCTGACGCAACCATCCGAACGCCTCGCTTCAATGCCCAAACGGCACTCGGGGTGGTTCTGACCGCCCTCCATGTCCTCCGCCTTTGCGCCCTACGCGCTACGACGTACCGACCGAGCCGGGCAGCCAGGCTCCCCCACCCCCGTCTGGGGGCGGGGGTCAGGGGGCGCGGTCACCGGCGACGGACACCACGCGGCGCGCTGGGTCTGGTCGACCCTCGATCATTGCCGCACGGGAGGTGAACCGCTCCGCATGCGCGAAGTCTCGCCGTACCATGTGTTGGGGGCGCCCGCCCCGTCGCGAATCGGCGGGCGTCGACCCGTATCATCTCTAGGGGCCCCCGCCGTCCGGCGACGGGACCGCCAGAGCGCCTCGCGGAGGAGCGCAGTGATGACCCGATGGATTCCTGCCGCGCTCGCCACCTTCGGTCTCGCCTTTGGCTTGCCCGGCGCCGCACCGGCCGCGCCGGAGGACGTGCTCGCCGGTGACACGCGCCTCGCACGGACCGTTAACCTCGCCGTGAAGGACACCCCTCTCACAGCGGTGGTGCGCCAGCTCGGGAGGGAGACCGGAGCCGTCCTCACGGTGGACCGCCGCGTGGCGGACGACAAGGTGACCGCATTCCTCGGCGCGCGCCCCGCGCACGAGGCCATGGCGATGATCGCCGCGCATTTCGATCTCGAATGGTCGCCGCGGGAGGGCGGCTTCCGCCTCGAGCAGACCGAAGGGGCGAGGAGGCGCGAGGCGGCGCTCCGGCAGCGCGCCCGGGACGGGGCTATGGCGGCCATAGAGCAGCGCATGGCAGCGCTCGCGCGGCTTGCCTCCCGCTCCGATGCCGAGCTCGACCGCCGCCGCACCGAGATCGCGGGCGTCCTCGCGCAGGCGCCTCGCTCGGACAGCGAGCTGGAAGGGCTGGTGGAGGAGCGGGCTGCCATCGAGGACCTGCGCCGGCCCGGCGGCCGCGCGGCCGCGGCGGTCTTCGGAGGCATCTCTGCGTCGCAGCGGCGCGCGTTGCGCTCGGGCGCGGAGCTGCGCATGGACTCCCTGCCGCCCGCGCTCCAGGCTGAAGTGCACCGCGCGGCGGCGGCCGCGCGGGGCGGCATGGCGATGCGAAGCGTCACGGTGACTGCCGGCGATGGCGACCCGCCCGCCCTTCCGGAGCGTCCCGCCGAGCTCCCGCCGGTGGCCGCGATCGCCACGCTGAAGCTGGCCGGGCCGCTCGAGGCGGGCCTCGGCCGGGCGGCGCGGATGCATGAGCCGGACGCGGCGCTGCGGCTGGAGGTGGCTCTCACCAGCGTCCGCGAGCAGGGCGGCGCGCGCGAGGTTCGGCCGGTCGTATGGTCGCCTTCGGTCGGCGCGCTCGCGCGGGACGCCGCGGCCGTGCGCGGCGCGGACAGTCCCGAGCTTGCGCGGGAGGTCCTGCTCGCTCTGGATGCGCCGCCCGTCGGCGCCGGCACAGCCCCGTCGCCCCTCGGCGGCGTGAGCATCGCCGGAACGCGGACTCTCGGCGACGCGCTGGAGGCGCTGCACGCAGCCACCGGACTGAGCGTGCTTTCCGACAGCTTCGTGCGCGCGCGGGTCCACGTCGCCTCGGTCGCGGGCAGGCGCTCTGCGCTCGAGCTGCTTGAGTCGGCGCGCGTCTCGCTGCGGTACGGGTGGTCCTTTGAGGACGGCGTCATCCGGCTGCGCAGCGCCACCTACTTCGATGACCGGCTGTCAGAGGCGCCGGAGAGCGTGCTCGCGCCGTGGCGGGAGAAGGTTGCGTCGGCCGCCGCGGCGGGTCTGAACGACTACGCCGCACTCGCGCGCGCTGTCACCGATCCGCAGCTCCGCTCCCTTGACCGGTACTGGGCCGCCTACATGCGCGACGTCGCCGTTCCCCCGGTGAGCGCGCCCGGCGGCCTGTTCGGGTCGCGGTTCGACCTGCGCTTCTGGGCACTGCTCGCGGGGCCGCAGCGCAACGCGGCGGCGGCAGGGCAGATCGTGCCTGTGGCCGGCATGTCGCTGCAGCAGGCGCGGGCCTTCGCAGCGGCGCTGCAGGCGCCCTCGCCCATCATGGGAGGGGCGCAGCCGCTCGGCGCAACCCAGGCGGAGATCGCCGCGGGCGGCTTCAGCCTGCGCGCGAGCCCGGCGCGCCAGCTCACTTTCAGTGGCGGCAACGGCGGCGAGCAGCGGGCAGCGGTGATGATCATGGAGACGCAAGAGGGCGGGCCTGCGCCGCCGTCACTGGGCGGGAATGGAGCGCGCCCGCGCGCGATGCCGCGTATCACCGGCCCGGATGGCCAGGAGTTGACGCTCGGCGAGCCCACCGAGACCGTGCTGGACGCGTTCGCGTTCCGTTATCACCTGGCCGGCAACCCGACGCCCGCGCGCATGACGCACATCTCCATCCCGCGGCGCGGACAGCCGGTCACGCCTGGCGGCGCGGGGTAGGCGCCGGCGGCCGACGCGCTCCGCGGGGCGGCGCCCCTCATCCGTCCAGCACTGGGAACGCCGTTACCCGGAGGTGAGCGCTCCCGTAGGGGATCAGCTCGAGGTCTTCGAGCGCCTCGGTGGAGATCACCGGGCTCTGGGGCGGAGGCGCGGCGGAGGCGCCCTCCATGCCCCACTCCGGCAGCCGCCGGCCGCGCGCGCGGAGCGCTACGGGCGCCGCGGTCGGGTCGAACGGGACGGGACCAACCGGCGCCTCCGACACCTCCATCGCGCCGTCGAGAAGGAGCGCGACGTTCCACGGCGTCGTGGGGTGGACCTCCCAGTCCGCGCGAGGCGGCTCGCCTTTGAGCAGGCGGAACTCCTCGCCGACGCGCAACGAGAAGACGAGCGGCCCGCGCAGCACGGTGGCCGCGCCGCGCCAGCCGCGCTCGACGCGGGGGCGCATGGGCAGCGCCACTTCCACCACGTCGCCGGCGCGCCACTCCCGCTCGATCCGGTGGAACCCGCCAGGGCCGGCCAGCAGGCTGAGGCCGGCGCACCGGATGCTCGCCCCTTCGGCCCAGGCCGGAATCCGGAGGAGCAACGGGAAGCGCGCGGGCGCATCCGGCCGCACCTCCACCCGCACGTCGCCGCGGAAGGGGTACTCCGTCTCGACCACGGTCTCCACGCGCACGCCACCGCGCACCGTGGAGCGCACCTCGCAGGGCGCCCACGCCACGGCAGCGAGACCGCCGTCCGGCGTCGCCATCCAGAGCGACCTGGCGAGCTTGGGCCAGCCCTGGTGCAGGTTGGCAGTGCAGCAGCCGAAGTTGGGCTCGAGGCCGAAGATGTTGGCGTCCGGCCCGTTCGTCCAGTCGCGCGGCGCCACGTTGCAGACCACCTGGTTCACCTGCTGGTCGTACTGGTGAGCCCACATGTCGGGCGTGAAGGCGCCGGGAAGCGCGTTGTAGGCGATGCGCTCGAGCCGGTCCGCGTGCGCCGCCTCGCCCAGAATCGAGAGCAGGCACTCCAGCGAGAACATCATCTCCACCACGGCGCACAGCTCAGCGCCCTGGGACGGGTTGAGGCCGGCGTAGTGCTCATCGCCGCTGAACATCCCGTTGGCCTGGCCATGGTGCGCGTAGAGCGCCTGCAGCGTGCGCACAACCCAGAGGCGATCGCGCTCGTCGCCGCTCTGGCGCCACCAGACGCCTCCCGCCTTGACTGCCATGGCGCTGTTCACCACGTGCGTCTCGAGGCGGCAATCCTCGGGCGGCGTCTTGGCGGTGTGGACGAACCGCTCGAAGTGCTCGCGCCAGTCGTAGCCCTGTTCGCGGACGACGCGGGCGACGTCGAGGAGCCACTCGAATCCCGTGCGCTCGAACGCGCCGTGGAGGCATAGGACGAGGTCCTGCCAGCGGAACTTGCCCCACTCGAAGAGCGGACGCGCTGCGAGCGTCTCGCGTAGGTAGCGTGCGAAGGCGACGGTGGCGTCCATCGCGCGCGGATCGCCGGTGGCCTCGCCGTGCTGGGCAAGCGCCTTCAGCGCGATGGTGACGGGCCACTGGTCGTACGCCATGTGTCCGGGCGCCTGGACGGGGCCGAGCCAGCCGGATGCGTCGCGCATCGCCAGCATGGAGTCGACCCAGCGCTGGGCGCGCCGCTTCAGCTCGGGGTCGTCGAGCAAGTGCGCCAGAGGCACGAGCCCGTCGAGGTAGTACGGACCGCGCTCCCACCCCTCGGTGGCGCCGCCGAGCCACATGTTGTCGGGCCCGAGGTCCGGCCAGTACTCCTCGAGGTGGCCGGTCAGCCCGTTCGCCTGGATGCGGAGCTGGTTGAGAAGCCACCCTCGCGGGCGCACCGCGCCGAGCGGAAGAGGCCTGAATGCGAGCGGCTGGAGGGGTCCAGGCATGGGGCGCGCTCCCACGGAGTCGTCCCGGCGCACGCCGGGCCGGAAGCGGTTCGGCGGCCGGCCAGCCGACTCCTGCGCCGGGCCGGAGGCGTAGGCCAGCGCCACCGCCGCGCACCGCAGAGCTGCCCGGGCCGGGCGGAGACGCGCCGCGCTGCCCGCGCCGGGCGGGGCCACGCGCCCGACCGACACCGGCGAGGGTGGCGATGCATCCGTTCGATGGCCGCCACCCGCTCGCGCTCCGGTTCTGGGGTACGCTATTACCGACCGAATGAGTCGGAGACATTCGCGGTCTGCGACCGTATGGGTCTGAGAGACAGGGAGGCCGGCCATGCTGGGACTGAGCAAGCGGACCGATTACGCGCTCCTCGCGCTCTCGTACCTCGCACGCGCGGAGGAGGGAAGAGCCGTGCGCGCTCGCGAGATCGCGGAGGAGCACGACATGCCGGTCGAGCTACTCAGCAAGATCCTGCAGAAGCTGGCGAGGGCAGGCATGCTTGCTTCCGCACCCGGGCCGACCGGCGGCTACGTGATGGCCCGCATCCCGGACGACATCAGCGTCGGAGCCGTCATCGCCGCCGTAGAGGGGCGCGCCCCCGCGCTCGTGCCGTGCATGAAGCGCGACGACCACGGGTGCGAGCAGCACACCAAGTGCACCATCCGGATGCCGCTCGCCTCCGTCAACGCCCGCGTGCACCATCTGCTGGCCAACATCACGCTCTCCGAGATCAACGGGCAGCCGCCGCAGACCGTCGATGCGCTTCCCGCGCGCGCCACAATCGGAGCGTCGGCTCTCCGGCCCACAGCGCGCGACGGCGCGCCTGAAGGGAACCCGCACCATCCATGAGCACCCATACCGAGACCATCGAGCGCCTGGCTGGGCAGGAGTACCGCTACGGGTTCGTTACCGACATCGAGGCCGACAAGGTCCCGAAGGGCCTGAACGAGGAGATCGTCCGCCTCATCTCGGCGCGCAAGAACGAGCCGGAGTGGCTGCTCGAGTGGCGCCTGAGGGCCTTCCGCAAGTGGCTGACGATGGACGAGCCGAAGTGGCACAACGTCCACTACCCGCCGGTCGACTTCCAGGGCATCCACTACTACGCGGCGCCCAAGAAGGCTGGCGACGGCCCGAAGAGCATGGATGAGGTCGATCCCAAGATACGGGAGACGTTCGAGAAGCTCGGCATCCCGCTGGAGGAGCAGAAGTGGCTCGCCGGCGTCGCGGTCGACGCCGTCTTCGACAGCGTGTCCGTCGCCACCACCTTCAGGCATAAGCTGCGCGAGCTGGGGATCATTTTCGGCTCGTTTTCGGATGCAGTGCAGGAGCATCCTGAGCTGGTGCGCCAGCATCTCGGCACCGTCGTGCCCTACGCGGACAACTACTATGCCGCGCTCAACTCCGCCGTGTTCAGCGACGGCTCCTTCTGCTACATCCCGAAGGGCGTGCGCTGCCCGATGGAGCTCTCCACCTACTTCCGCATCAACGCGAAGGACACCGGTCAGTTCGAGCGCACGCTCCTCATCGCGGATGAGGGCGCCACCGTGAGCTATCTGGAGGGGTGCACCGCCCCGCGCCGCGACGAGAACCAGCTCCACGCCGCTGTGGTCGAGCTCGTGGCGCTCAAGGATGCCACCATCAAGTACTCCACGGTGCAGAACTGGTACCCCGGCGACCGGGACGGCAAGGGCGGCATCTACAACTTCGTGACGAAGCGCGGCAGGTGCGCCGGCGACAACTCCAAGATCACGTGGACGCAGGTGGAGACCGGGTCGGCCATCACGTGGAAGTACCCGAGCTGCATCCTCCAGGGCGACAACTCCGTGGGCGAGTTCTACTCGGTGGCGGTTACGAACAACTGGCAGCAGGCGGACACGGGCACGAAGATGGTGCACATCGGCAAGAACACGCGAAGCACCGTCGTGTCGAAGGGCATCTCCGCCGGGCACGGGCAGAACACCTACCGGGGCCTGGTGCGTGTGAACCGGGGCGCGCAAGGCGCGCGCAACTACAGCCAGTGCGACTCGCTGCTCATCGGCGACCGGTGCGGCGCGCACACGTTCCCCTACATCGACGTGCGGAACCCGACGGCGCAGGTGGAGCACGAGGCCTCCACGAGCAAGATCGGCGAGGACCAGCTCTTCTACTGCCGCCAGCGGGGGCTGTCGCTGGAGGACTCGGTGAACCTGATCGTCTCCGGCTTCTGCAAGGAGGTCTTCCGCGAGCTGCCCATGGAGTTCGCGGTGGAGGCCCAGAAGTTGCTGAGCGTGAGTCTGGAGGGCAGCGTCGGCTAGCGGCGCGGCCGGAGCATGGCGGGTCCGCGGGGGAGCGACGGCCGGGCGGCGGCGCCCCCCCAGGAGCGGGCGAGACGGAGGAGCGAGGGAATGGGACCGATGCTTGTGATAAGCGGTTTGCACGCCAGCGTGGGTGGCAACGAGATACTGCGCGGCGTCGACCTGACGGTGAATGCAGGCGAGGTGCACGCCATCATGGGGCCCAACGGCTCCGGGAAGAGCACGCTCGCCCGGGTGGTGGCGGGCCACGACGACTACGAGGTGACGGGCGGATCGGTCGAGTACGACGGGCGCGATCTGCTGGAGATGTCCGTCGAGGAGCGCGCGTGCGAGGGCGTCTTCATGGCCTTCCAGTACCCGGTGGAGATCCCGGGCGTGCGCAACTCCTACTTCCTCAAGGCGGCGCTGAACGCCATTCGTAAGCACCGCGGCCAGCCTGAAGTGGACGCCATCGAGTTCCTGCAGATGGTGCGACGCAGGATGAAGGACCTCGAGATAGACGACAGCATGTTCAGCCGGCCGGTGAACGAGGGGTTCTCCGGCGGCGAGAAGAAGCGGAACGAGATATTCCACATGGCGGTGCTGGAGCCGCGGCTTGCGCTGCTGGACGAGACCGACTCCGGCCTCGACATCGACGCGCTCAGGATCGTGGCGAACGGCGTCAACGCCCTGCGCAGCCCCGATCGGGCCTTCGTGGTGGTCACCCACTACCAGCGCCTGCTCAACCACATCGTGCCCGACTTCGTGCACGTGCTTCACGACGGCCGCATCGTGAAGTCCGGCGGCAAGGAGCTGGCACTCCAGCTCGAGGAGCAGGGCTACGGCTGGATCGGCGACGAGGCGCGCAGCCTCGTGGGCGCCTGAGGCGGCGCCATGACGACGACCACCGATGCTCTGGCCGGCTGGCGCGCCGCGTTCGACGCGCGGGCCAGCGACCGGACCGCCGACCTCACGTGGCTGGACCGCGTGCGCGACGTCGCCTGGCGGCGGTTCGTGGAGATGGGCTTTCCGACCTCCGACCTCGAGGAGTGGCGCTTCACGCCGGTGCACGCTATCGCGTCGAGGGCGTTCGCGCCGCCTCGCACCGACCCGGACGCCGTCGCGCCCAGGCTGGTCGATTCCGCGGCGTTCGGCCTCGGAGGCGCGCGGCTGGTGCTGGTGGACGGCCGCTACTCGCCGCGGCACTCGCGGCTGGAGGGTCTGCCCGTCGGCGCGCGAGCCGGAAGCCTGCGATCGCTGGTGGATGAGGACCCGGAGGTGGCCGCGCTCTGGGTGGCGCAGATCGTCCGGCACGAGAACCATCCCTTCGCCGCGCTCAACGCGGCGCTCTGGGAGGACGGCGCCTGTGTGGTCCTTCCGCGGGGCGCGCTGGCGGAGCGGCCGATCGAGATCGTGCATGTGGCGAGCGGTGAGGGAACCGTGGCCATGCACCCGCGGACTCTCGTCGTGGCGGGTGAGGCGGCGCAGGCGCGGGTCGTGGAGGGCTACACGGGTCCTGAAGGCGCCGTCTACCTCACGAATGCCGTCACCGAGATCGCGCTGGGTGCCTCCGCCGTGGTGGACCACGTGCGCGCCCAGAACGAGTCGGCGGCAGCCTATCACATGGCGAGCCTCGGCGCGCGCCTGGAGCGGGGCGCGACCTTCTCGTCGCACTCGGTCACCTTCGGCGGCGCGATCACGCGCAACGACGTTGGCGTGGTGCTCGACGGCGAGGGCGCCGAATGCACGCTCAACGGCGCCTATCTCGCGGACGGCGACCGGCTGGTGGACAACCATACGGCCATCGACCACGCGCGCGCTCACTGCAGCAGTCACGAGCTCTACAAGGGCATCCTGAGCGGGCGCGGCCGGGGCGTCTTCAACGGCAAGGTCTACGTGCGGCCGGACGCGCAGAAGACCGACGCGAAGCAGACGAACCAGTCCCTGCTTCTCTCGGATGAGGCGCAGATCCAGACTAAGCCGCAGTTGGAGATCTTCGCGGACGACGTGAAGTGCACGCACGGCGCCACGGTGGGCCAGCTCGATCGCGACGCGATGTTCTACCTGCGCTCGCGCGGCATCCCCGCCGAGGAGGCGCGGGCGTTGCTCATCCACTCGTTCGCGGCGGACGTGCTGGACCGCATCCCGATCGAGGCGGTGCGCGAGCGGCTGGACGAGATGCTCGTGGAGCGTCTGCCCAGGTAGGCGCGGAAGCCATGCGTGGGCGCGGCCGGCCGCGTCTCCGCATAGCAGGAGCGCCGGAGGCCGACGGGATGGGACACCTGGGTGGGCGACCGCCGCGGTGTGGGTAGGGAGCGGAAAGGGGATGGCGATGGTTGGAACGCGTGAGGATGCGCGCGCCGATGCAAGGCCCGTGGCGGCGCTCGACGTCGAGCGTGTGCGCGCGGACTTCCCAATCCTGTCGCGCACGGTGCGCGGCAAGCCGCTCGTCTACCTAGACAACGCCGCCACCACTCAGAAGCCCCGCGCGGTAATCGACACGCTGCGCCGCTACTACGAGGACGGAAACGCCAACATCCATCGCGGCGTCCACCTGCTGAGCCAGACGGCGACGGAGCAGTACGAGCGAGCGCGCCGGGGCGTGCAGCGCCTCCTGAACGCCCCGCACCTCCATGAGGTGATCTTCACGCGGGGCACCACGGAGGCGGTGAACCTGGTGGCAGCCTCGTTCGGGCGGCGCTTCGTGGGCCAGGGCGACGAGATCGTGCTCACCGAGATGGAGCACCATTCCAACATCGTCCCCTGGCAGATGCTGTGCGAGCAGGTCGGCGCGCGCATCCGCGTGGCGCCCATCGACGACCGCGGCGCCCTCCGGATGGACGCCTTCGAGGCGCTGCTGAACGAGCGGACGCGGCTCGTCTCGGTGGTCCACGTCTCCAACGCTCTGGGCACGGTGAACTCCATTGGGCGCATCTGCGAGCTGGCGCACGCCGCCGGCGCGAAGGTCATGGTGGACGGCGCGCAGGCCGCGCCGCACCTGCGGCCAGACGTGCGCGCCCTGGGGTGCGACTTCTACGCGCTCTCGGGACACAAGCTCTTCGGACCCACTGGCATCGGCGCGCTGTGGGGCCGCGAGGAGCTGCTCGACCAGATGCCCCCGTGGCAGGGCGGCGGCGACATGATCGAGCAGGTCTCCTTCGAGCGCACCACCTACAACACGCTCCCGGCCAAGTTCGAGGCCGGCACGCCGCACATCGCGGGCGCGATCGGGCTCGGCGCCGCCATCGACTACGTGGAGTCCATCGGGTACCCTGCCATCGCCGCGCATGAGCAGGACCTGATCGACTACGCCACGGCGGCGATTGGCGACGTGCCCGGCGTGCGGATAACCGGCACGGCGCCCGGGAAGGCGTCGGTGCTCTCGTTCGTCATGGAGAGCGTGCACCCGCACGACATCGGGACCATCCTCGACTCCGAAGGGGTCGCGGTTCGCACCGGCCACCACTGCTGCCAACCGCTCATGCGCCGGCTGGGCGTGCCCGCGACGGCGCGCGCGTCGTTCGCGCTGTACAACACGCGCGTCGAGGTGGACGCCTTCATCCGCGCCCTCGGCAAAGTGCGGGAGGTCATGGGCTGATGTCGGACCTGCGCGAGCTGTACCAGGAGATCATCCTGGACCACAACAAGCAGCCGCGGAACTTCGGGAGGCTCACGGGCAGCGCTCGCCGCGCCGAGGGCCACAACCCCCTCTGCGGCGACCAGATCACCATCTATCTACAGGTGAGCGGTGACCTCATCGAGGACGCGCGCTTCGAGGGCGCGGGCTGCGCCATCTCCAAGGCCTCCGCCTCCATGATGACCGAGGCCGTGAGGGGCCGCACCGTGTGCGAGGTCGAGGGGCTCTTCCAGGGGTTCCACCAGATGGTGACCGCCGAGCCCGGCATGCTGCCGGACGTGGACAAGCTCGGCAAGCTGGCGGCGTTCTCGGGCGTATGCGAGTTCCCCGCGCGCGTGAAGTGCGCGAGTCTCGCGTGGCACACGCTGCGAGCCGCCATAGAACAGGCGAAGACGCCGGTTAGCACGGAGTAGCGGCGTTGGGCGACTGAGCCGGCCGGAATGGCATGGCGGGGAGTCGGAACGTGGGCGCGAAGCCGTTTCAGAAGTTGATGATCGAGGGCGCGGTGATCGAGGCGATCCGCACCGTCTTTGATCCCGAGATTCCCGTGAACGTCTACGAGCTGGGCCTCATCTACGGCGTGGACGTGGCTGACGATGGCGCGGTCACCATATCCATGACCCTCACCTCGCCGGCCTGCCCCGCGGCGCAGTCGATGCCCGCGGAGATCGCGGAGAGGGCGCGCCGGGTCAGCGGAGTGACGGATGTGAGGGTCGACGTGGTGTGGGACCCACCGTGGACGCCGGAGCGCATGTCCGAGGCCGCCCGGCTCGAGCTGGGCTTCTTCTGATGCGAGAGGCGATGACGAACTCCGAGGCAACGTTGGCGCCGGACGCGCTGGTGGTGACAGTGACGCCCAGCGCCGCTCTGCGGATGGGCCTCCTCCCGGAGCGCAAGGGGCTCCCGGACAGATGGGTGCGCCTGGGCGTGCGCGGCGGAGGGTGCACCGGGCTCTCGTACGTGAGCGCCACGGAGACCGGGCGGCGCGAGCGCGACCTCCGGTTCGAGGCGGAGGGTGTGCGCGGCGCGGTGGACCCGCGCAGCGCGCGGCATCTGGCGGGCGCTACCCTCGACCATGATCTGCGCAACCTGATGGACGGCGGCTGGCGCTGGTCGAACCCGAACGCCCGACGCTCCTGCGCCTGCGGGACCTCGTTCGCCCCGAAGTAAGACTGAGCCGCTCGCCTCAGCCGAGAACGCGGTACCGGAACGAGCAGACCTCCCGCCCCCCGCTCGCGAGCGCGCTGGAACGCACCTCGCACTCGAGCTTCCGACCCAGAGCGATCTGCAGGTGGTGCTTGATGTGCCCGCCGCAGCACTGGCAGTAGGTGGGCGAGATCGGCTCCTTAGCGCCGCGGAGGCAGACGCACCTGTACTCGGGCAGCCCCTCCGGGGCGAAGCACACGAGCACCCGTCCGTCCGGCTCCTGCGTGACGCTGTGGCCGAAGACGAAGGGCGTTCGGTTCGCCGCCGCGAGCCGATCCTCGAAGGTGGCATGATCCCGCGCGATGGCCCGGCTGAGCTGGAGTCGCTTGCCGCCGAGGCAGCAGGCGCAGGCCTCGCGCACGTCCCGTCGGGTGTCGGAGTCGAGCAGGGCGTCCATGCGCTCCATGGCGCCGCGCATCCAGGCGGTCGTGATCTCCGGGCGCGGCGTGCCGGGGAGCGCCTCCCCGCCCTCGAGAACCGCGGCGGCGGTCTCCTCAGGCACGCCATGCCGGCGCAGGCTCTCCGCCAGCTTCCGCACCCGTCCGTTGCGATAGGTCGTCAACACCGTTCGCCTCCATGACCAGCAGGCACAGCAGCCATGCCCGATCGTCCCGCACCCCTTCGTGCGGCAGGAGCGATCAACCTTCAGCGTCCTGCAGCGCAGCCCGTGCTGCATCCAGAAGCGCCGGCAGATCGCCCCTCTCCGTCTGCCACACGATCTGCAGAGGGGCATCGGCGCCCTCCGCACTGTCGCGCAGACTGGCCTGGTCGCGATCCATAGATGACCTGTGCCGTGCTCAGGATGGCGGCGCTCCGGTACGGGTTCCGGCCCGTCTCGATCGCCCGCCACGAGAGCGGATCGACCTCCCTACCGGACAGGGCGGTCGGCGCCTGGCGCCTGGATGCCACGTCGAACAACGAGCGCCTGGCGCCTGGCGCGAACCGCCCGCGCACGTCGACGTCGCTCTCCGGGCCAAAGGCGTCTCGCGGCACGGGGCCGAACAGGGCCATCCGCTCGACCCCACGCGCTCGCCGAATGCCGCGACCTCCTGCTGCGGCGCCGCCATCCATGTCATCGAGCGCCCCCAGCAGTTGGGAGGTCACTCCAGCGGCCGGGCAGCGCCGCCGCTCCGGCGTTACCGCAGGGCGTCCGCCACGGCGGCGA